>PMES01000120.1 GCA_003154775.1 Acidobacteriota bacterium
TTCCCTTTATCGTGCATGACCGTGTGTTCCGGGGGATCGAGGAAGCGGCCGGATTGCAGTCCACTGAGCGCGATAAAATTCCCCCAGTTTTTGCCGCCATAGGCGAGATCCGCGGAGAAGCTCGGTGTACCGAAGCTGCCGTACGACGTGGTTACGCTGCCGTGCGGCTGATCGACTCCCAAACCGGAACGCGTCGTCACTTTGATGACCAGGCTCGTTTTGTCCCCAAATTCCGCCGGCGGAGCGCCGGAGATCACTTCCAGCGACTGAATCGACTCCGACGGAATCTGGTTGGAAAACACCTTGCTCTGCTGATCCGTAATCGGCTGCCCATCCACGGAAAAGGAGTTCTCCGCGTGATCACCCAGACCGTGGAACAGGCCATTCGAGTCGGCCGCAACCCCCGGGGTCGTCAGCGTCACGAGCGAACTGACCGAAGAGGTCGAACTCTCCAGGGGCACGTTCTCGAACAATTCACGACTGAGATCCGTATGAAAGGTCGAATCGGTTTCCACCAGGTCCGCGCCGTTCGATTCCACGAGTACGGTGGTGCTGGCGGTTCCGATCGTCAGCGAGATATCCACCTTGGCGGCCACGAAGGAGCGTACTTCAACGTCCTGCGAAGCTGGCGCAAATCCAGTGGCGTTCACGCTCAGGTGATACGGATTAAACGGCACGTTGGTGAAACGGAAAGTGCCGTCTTTAGCTGTGTTCGTGGTGCGCGCAAGACCGCTGACCACATTGGTGATTTCCACCGTGGCGTTCGCCACCGTCTTCCCCGAAGGATCCAGAACTGTCCCTTCTATGGATCCAGAGTTACCCGTCTGCGCGAATACCGCCGCAACAACAAAAACCAACTGGACTACAAATAAAACAGCTACTCGAAATCCGTATCGCATTCTTCCTCCGATTCCTTATGGGAACGTCCGCGTGACGTGCTTGTGTTGATAAAGGCCGCTGGAAAAACAGCGGGTGCGCGGCTAAATGGAGCCGCGCGACAAGGCACTGCACTGATTGGGATTTAGGACGCGAAGGAAAGGGGCGGGGCGCGGGAAGAGGAATGCCCGGAGGGCGGCTCCGCGAAGCTGACCTCCGAACAGATTACGACTTCACTCAAGGAAACGATTGGAGTGCTGAAGGAAACAACCGCCACAGCCGGGGTGACGCCAAGATGGGCGACTTGGCAGAGGCGGCAGGCGGCTTCGTCCTGGCCATTGGCATGGGAGTGTGGCGTTACCTGCAGGAGGAACGCGAGCGAGAGCAGCGCTAGAGTGAGCGCTACTGGCCGGGCGAGTCGGCGGAAGATGGGATGTACGTCAGACAACATTTCCGTGCCTCCCGAGAATGAGCGTTTTCGGGGAGCCCTCTCTCCGCCCTGCGAATAGAGGACCTTACCTAATTTTCAAGCATGCTGCCGTGATTTGCAAGCTAGATTCCCTGGTGCCAAACTGCTGTTTTACACATGTCTTCATACCCGTCCCGCTAACTCCTTACTCCTTTGCAGGTTGCCCTGCTCCGCCCCACCCCTCCAGGTCCTCTTATCCCTTTTTCGGTTTTGCAGGCTCTCGTCCGTAAACTAGCAAGGTGGTTTATTAGCCTTCCATGACAGACGGGCGTCCCAACCCTTTGAAAGCAGATTCCTGCACCGAACTCATCAACTCCCGTATGGGCGCGTCCTCGGAAGTTAGTGGGCCAGAGACGTTGTGGGAAATGGCGAGCGTACCCCGAGAGTCGTTTCACTCTAGGGGTTCAACCGCTGTATGCGTGAAGCGTATGGGGCACACCTGGGGAACAACTGGAGGAGACAGCTTGATAGTTAATCGACGCCAAAACAAGGGCTTATGGTGTTCGGCTGTGTAGTTAACAGCCGAGCGACCAACTTCATCAGAACTTGCCGGAGTTGGCACTAATCGAAGGAAATCAGCAAGTTGCGACTAAACCCGACGAATCACTTTCTCCTTCTTTGTTCACCGTTTGTTCGACTTTTGCCAGCATTCATCGCGATTAGTATTACGTTTTTATGACAGCGGGTACTGTTACCAATTCACATGCATTTTTCACGTTCGCATCTGATCGAACTGATCTGGGCCTCTCCTTGCGAGTCATCGCTTCCTCGGCGCGTTTTCTGATTCCCTCCGAGCGATAACGAGTGAAGGCGGGGAGCAAATATTCAAGTGCCACACCCTCATATTTCTGTGGAATGCCAGTGGTTGGGTCCTTCAGAATAACCGCGGAGGGAGGCATTTTCCCCTTGTCTTAGAGTCAAGATTTTTCGATATGGGACGGTCCGCGTAAGGCTCCGAAGGGAGTGAGCTAAAAACCCCGACAAAAGGTGCCAGCGAGCACTACTGTATAAAGTTACCAGGGACACTCGTTGAGGGCGGAAAATAGAAGATTTGCGCTCACCAGCTAAAACCCAATGTGACTTCCCGAAACCGGACCCGCCGATTGACCTGATTGATTAAGCCGAGAATCCGGTGCGGCTCTGATTTCTCTCTCACTTTTCCGCAGTTTCCGGCGCGGCGGCGGCGCCAAAGGATTGCAGCGCGAGATAGCTGAGACCGAAGCGTTTGATGTTTTCCAGTTGCCGCTCAAATTCGTTCTGGTGTCCCTCTTCATCGGCTACCAGGCGCTCGAAAAGCTGCTTCGATACGGCGTCGGCATTGGCGCCGCAGTTCTGCGCGGCGCCGTTGTAATCGCGGGCGCTCCCCTGTTCCATTTCGATCGCCTTGGCCAACATTTTTGCGGGGTCGGTGATAGTCTCGACCGACTCAGCTGCCGCCATCTGGACATCACCCTTCAGGAAGAGAATCCGCTCGGCCAGCGCCTCCACGTGGCCCATTTCCATGATCGCAGTACGCTTGAACAGGCTCGCCAGGGGCGTGAAGCCCAAATCGTCCAAGTGGAAGTGGAAGTACATGTACTGGTGGACTGCCGCCAGTTCATCCGCCACGGATTTGTTCAGTAACCCGATGCTTTGCTCGCTTTTCACGACAATCACCTCCGTTATTTGAACTTCCACTACCGCCACGACCAAAACTCAACAGTGCCACAAAGGCTAGAAGGACTTTCATCCCAGTGGGGTCTTCTTCGGAATCAGGTGGGACGGTTTGCTAGCTTTCTAAGGCGGAAGCGTTTCCACTACCCCACTTTCTTGCTCATAACCGCTTGTGGTTCCTCGAGTACTTATCCTCCCTGACGACGATGAGGGATGGTGCATGCGTCACAAGACCTTAGAGGGCCGCCTCCGACGTGCTTCAGTGCACAACCCGCTGGTATGCCACGTGCCTTTGCATTCGCATGAGGCCTCTGTCGTCAAAAGACAAACTTTGCCGCGAGTTGCACAAGTCGCGGCGGCATGCTGTTGACCACCTGTCCGAACGTGGAATCGCTTATGTTGCCATCCACCGACGCGGCACCGAAGAACTGCCCATGGTTGAATGCATTGAAGGTTTCCATTCGGAATTGCAGCGATTTCGACTCCGTGAGCCGCAGATTCTTTTGCAGCGCCACGTCAAAGTTCAGCATTCCGGGGCCGGAGAAGAATCGCCGCGCCGCCGTGCCGAATTGCCCTAGAGCCGGAAGCGAGAAAAGTGACGTGTTGAAGGCAGTGAGTCCGTTGCGCGGGTTGTTGTTGATGTGCAAATTGCCCGAGGCGCGGTCGGGTGTATCCAGGCCATTGTTGTTGATCCCGTTCGGAATGCTTCCGAGGAGCGAAGTGTCATTATTGTTGTAAAAGGTTACGGGTAGCCCTGTCGCCACGCGTGTCACGCCCGAAAGCGACCAACCCTCGGTCCAGCGATTTTCGCGGCCGAATACGTGGCTGGGTAAGCTGTAGTTGTAGGACAAAACGAAATTGTGACGCAGGTCGAACGCCGAGAGCGCTTTGCTTAACCCCGGATCGATGGGATTGATTTCCTCGGATAGGCTCGAAGAATCATCGAGCGATTTGCTGTAGGTGTAACCCGCCAGAATTTCCAATGACTTGCTGTGGTGGCGAAGATTAACTTCCATCGAATTGTAATTCGAACTACCGATGGTCTTCTGATAAGTAACCGCGTCAAACTGCGAGCTGAACGGCCCGCGAACTTGTACCACTTCGCCGTCGGCTTTTGTGAAGAGTCCTCCTTCGCTGAACGGGCCGCACGTTGGGCTGCCGGGCGCGACCTGGGAAAGTTCGCTGACGCTCAGGCACAGCGCCGCGTTTCCAGGGTTCGCCGGAGTAATGACAAGAAGGTGGTGCGCTTGCGAACCCACGTAGCTCATGGTCAGCAGAGTATCCTTGCCGAGCTGGCGTTCCACCGAGAGCGTATACGTCTCCGCATACGGTGGAACGTTCTGCCGATCGAACGCCGGAACCCCTGTGATCGGAAGATACTTGGACCAATTCACGCCAGTATTTGGCTGGCTCGGCGAAGCGCCGTACGCCGGAATCGGTGAAGGAAACGGCTGAACAAATGCGTCCCCGCTAGCGGCGGAAACGAACGGTGGGGAGAACAGCACAGGCGCGAGACTCGTGTAATCGTAGCCGTACGGCGGATTGGCGCTCATAATGCCGGCGGACAAACCTTCAAACGCGGTGTAGAAGATGCCGTATCCGGCCACAAGCCGCGTCTCGTGGCCCGCGCCGAACAGCTTGTGCAGGAATCCATTCTGAAACTGGGGCGAGTACGCTACACCGAGCCGCGGCGCAAAATTGGAATATTTTGTCGGAGCCAGCGTCGACGGAACCCCAGGATCGCCCGGATAGACCAGGCCCTCGGGAGCGCCGGGAAACGTCAGCGACTGCTCGCCAAGTTCGAGTCCCGGAAACTGATTGTATTTCTCCCGCCACGCCGGCAACACATCCCACCGCAACCCGTAGTTCCACGTGAGATTCGGCGTAATGCGCCAGGCGTCTTGTGCGAATAGTCCCGCATACTTATTCCGCGGGTAAAAACTCTTGGAGTCCGCTTGCGAGTAGCTGCTCGCAACCCCCAGCAGAAAATCTGCGAAGTCCAGCCCCGTCTCCGTGCCGCGAAACGCAAACGACCCGTTCGAAGCCGTATCCGGATTCGTGTTGATCTGGTCGAGGTGGAACGAGGCGCCGAATTTCCACGTGTGCCGCCCAATCACTCTCGTGAAATTGTCGGACCACTGATACGTATTGCTTGCCTGCGTCAGGCCGGTAACGTCCACGCCAAACGTCAGATTGTTCAGCGAAGTGTTCTCGATGCCCTCAATCGAAGCGTTGAGCGGCACGATCCCCACCGTGCCCTCCCCGGTAAGAAATCCCTGCGACGCCAGCGACGGCCCCACGCCGCCCACCGGCGCGCCAATATTCTCGGCGTTGCGCATATAGCTGAAGTGGAACTCATTGATCGCATTCGCGCTGAATATCTTAGTGAAGCCCAGGCTCAGGAGTTGCGCTCTTCCTTCGGAAATGGCGTTAAACCCCGGCACGTTCGCCCCGCCCTGCCCCGTCGGGTACGGATTGTCCAGCCGGTAGTCATCCGCAAAGTAATACGCAGAAAATATTCCCCAGCGCGTCGTGGCGTCCATCCGCATCGCGCCTTTGTCGTCTCGCAGCGCCTCGTTTTCCGACGATGACGAGAAGATCGTCGCGCCTTGATTCGCTTGCGGGATGTATTGCAGCAGCGCCAACGCCGGTGCCGACCACGCGCTCTGCGGTATCTGCGCATTGGGAAAAACACACTGCGTAGCGCTCGTGCAGCCCGAAAAGTAGTACCGCTCGCCGGAACTCACCGCGTAGCCCAGCTTCTGCGCAAGCTGCCCCGCAAGATACGGGCCGCTCACGCTTCCCGAGAGGGAACTTGCCCGGTCGGAGAAATCACCCGTGCGCTCCAGTTCAGAGGGAACAGAGATTCGCCCGGTTTCGATCCCCTCGGCCATGCGCGTTCCCTGATAATCGGCAAAGAAATGGATGGCTTGTTTGCGCACCGGACCACCCAACGTGCCGCCGAATTGGTTGCGATCGAAGGCTGCGCGGTCCGTTGAAAAATAACTCTTCGCGTCCAGATTGGTGTTGCGCAAAAACTCAAACGCGCTCCCGTGGAATGAATTCGTGCCAGACTTTGTCGTCAGCAGTACCTGCCCACCGCTGTAATTGCCGTACTGCGCATCGAAATTTCCGGTCAGCACGCGAAGCTCCTGAATCGAATCCAGGTTCGGCACAATCGCCGTACCCATGTTCACGTCTTCCTCGACGTCGCTGTCATTCACCGCAAACCCGTTCGAAGTTTCCCTTTGGCCGCTCACGGAAACATTACCCGCAGCCAGGTCCCCCGAAGGTGGCGTGCTCGTCACGCCGGACATCACCACCGCATTGGGCTGGGCGCTGCTCGTGGGCACGATCCCGGGTTGCAGGCTCATCAGGTCCGCAAAATTGCGCCCGTTCAGCGGAATCGAAGAAATTTTCTTTTCTGCCAGTTCCTGGCCTAACTCTGTGGAGGAAGGATCGGGCATAAAGCCCTCCTCCACGACGGTGATACTCTCCGCGCGCGATTCCAAAGAAAGCTTTGCGTCCACGCGCGTGGGATTCGTGGCCCCCAGGACCAGTCCCACCTGGTGGAATGGTTGGAAGGAGGGGGCCGAGATCTTCAGTTCGTACCGGCCCGAAAGTCCAATGAAAAAGTAATAGCCCTCGAGAGTCGTCGAGGCTGTTTGCTCCTTGCCGGAATCAAGCCCGCGAAGCAAAACCGTGGCGCCCGCAATCGCAGACCCGCTCGGATCGGTCACCGTCCCGGAGAGGCAAGGAGTGTCAGCCGCAGCGGTGACCCTGGTAAGGAGGCCTAGCAAAAACACCACCGCGAGAAATCGCAGGAGCGGTGTTCGAGTTGGTGTAGGTACGGGCACTTTTCTATCTGCAAATGATTTGCAATTATACTTGCAAATAATTGTCAACTGCAAGTCAGGGGGCGTCTGTGACGCAGGTCACGGAGGTGTGATCCAAGAGTGGCAGTCGCGCAGTGGTCCGTACCTTCCACCAGACGCTGTTAGCGGGGATCCGGTGGGGTGCAGCCTTTACGGCGTGGGAGAGAGATCCCTTTTCCACAAACTGCGCAACACGCCGAGCGTGATGGGCAGGGCGCCGGCTAAGAGGAAGACCACATCTCCCACCATGCGCAGCCATTCCAGCTTGTGGTAGGTGCCGCCCATCAGGAATGTCAGGCGGCGCGCGTGCCAATACCCGTTGGCGATGGAATCCCAGAGCTGGATTACTCCTCCGGGGAACAGATCCAGGATGATCATGAGCGCGAGGCCCACATTAGCACCCCAGAAGCCCACTCGGATGAACTTCTCCATCTCCTTCCAGGTGCCGTCGGATTGCATGGCTCTCAAGCAGAAGACCAGGACTCCTAAGGCCAACATCCCAAACACACCAAACATTGCGGCGTGTGCGTGATTGGCGGTGAGCGACGTGCCCACCTCGAAGTAGGACACGATCGGCAGGTTGATCAGGAAACCGAAGACCCCCGCGCCGACGAAGTTCCAGACACCTACGGCCATGAGGAAGTAGATGGACCACTTCTGGCTCCAGGCCAGATCCTGGCCGCAGGTGGAACACTGCGCTTTCCTCAGCTTGATGAAGTCCCAGGCGTCCAGAGTCAGAAGCGTTAGAGGCACAACCTCCATAGCGGAGAAGCAGGACGCCAGGCCCATGTTGAGCGTTCCCTGGCCCGTGAAGTACCAATGGTGGCCTGTGCCGATGATCCCGGCGCTGAGATACAGGATGGCATCCAGGTAGATCAGGCGCGTGGCGGTCTTGGTGCTGACCACGCCCATCTGGTGGAACATGATGGCCACCAGCACCGTGGCGAAGAGTTCGAAGAATCCCTCCACCCAAAGGTGGATGATCCAGAAGCGCCAGTTGTCAATGACAGCGAAGTTGGTGTGGGGGCCATATAAGAGGGCGGGCAGGTAGAAGAAAGGGATGGCCACGGCCGCGTACAGAAAGAGTGAGGACAGTTCGCGCTTGTCGGGGCTTTTGAAGGCGGGCCGAAGAGCCCGAAACATCAGAAACAGCCNNGACCGAACCAGAACCAGAGCTGGCCCAGCTTGTCGTTGATGCCGAGGAACTCGCCTACCAGGCTGCCGACGACGACCACCACCAGCGCCCCGAGGAGTGCGTAGACGCCAGTCTTCTGGTGTCTGGGCTCTTCGCCACCGACCCACGAAGCCAGGAAAAGGCCGCCGCCCACCCAGGCCGTGGCGATCCAGAAGATGGCGAGTTGGAGGTGCCAGGTGCGCGCCAGGGTGTACGGCAGCCAGCGAGCAATGTCCAGCCCGTAAAAGGCTCCTGTCTCCACCCGATAGTGGGCGAGCACGCCTCCCAGGAATGATTGCACCAGAAACAAGAGGGCCACGACGCCGAAGAACCATCCCGTAGCCCACTGGCTGGGCGTGAGCTTCAAAGCAGGGGGAGCAGAGTGCGTAATATGGGAGCCAGGGCCCTCGCCCTTCCACCCCAAGTAGTCGAACTTGCCGACGACGAAGAGGATCAAACCCAGCCCTGACAGCAGGGTGATGAGACTCAAGGCGCTCCAAACATAGGCCTCGGTGGAAGGACGGTTTCCCGCGATGGGCTCGTAGGGCCAATTGTTGGTGTAGGAGTAATCTTTCCCTGGGCGATTCGCCGTTGTGGCCCAGGCCGCCCAAGCGAAGTAGGCGGTCAGAGCTTTCAACTCCCGGGGGTTCTTAATGTAGTTGGCGGGTAGCCCGGGAGCGGCGCCCTTCCTGGTGAAGTAGTCGCTCCATTCGCGAAGCTGTGTGCGGTAGGCAGCCACCTCGCCGGAAGAGAGCCGGAGAGTTCGCGAAGCTGGTTCGTACCGGTTTTCCTTGAGCACCGTCATGGTCCGCGCAGATGCGACGCTCTGCTCATCCGGGGAAAGCTGCGCAAAGAGTTTGCCGTACTTCTCGGTCGCGATCGTGTCCCGGGTTACCTCGCTGAGCCTATGCAGGTACTCCGCACTGTAATCAGGACCTAGGTAAGCCCCATGGCCCCACAGGGTCCCGTGCTCCATGAGACCGTACTTGAGGAACACCTCCTGGCCCATTTGGATGTCGGCTCCGGTAAACACCACAGTTCCGGTTCCATCCGCGGCCTGCTCGGGGATGGGTGGAGCGTTCGTGTAGGTCAGGACCGTGACAAAGGATAGAACCGAGAAGCCAACGATCATTACGAGGATGGCCGAGTGTCTCCACCACGGAGAGAGCCTCGTAGAGTCAGCAGACGTGTCGATCATGATATACCCCCTTCAATTCCTACCAGGATTTCCAGGTTTCCAGTCCTTATGGCTGGAGAACGCATTGGCGCGCTCACGCAGGATTCCATCGAGGCCATTGTGTTGTCTAATTCGGATCAGACCAAACCTCATTTTCAGACCTCATGCTCTGCAATGTATACGATTGCGCTTCCGGCTCCGGAGAATGCAGAGGCTCCCAATCCAGGTCACCATGTCTGACCTCGGCGCTTGACTCGGTTTCTCCCAGTATTCGAGATGCATTGCACTTCACGTCTCAAAAATGCCGAAATCGACCTTCGAGCGCTGCGTGACGCAGGGGAACGAATGTGGAACGGGCATTAGTTCGAGCCAATCTCTACCGGCAGGCCGACAACCAAGGGCTGTTTGCAGGCGTGGCTCGGCACTAACATGAAAGTTCCGAGAATATTTATGGCATAGATTGTTAGCCCCGCGAGCTCGCACAACGCCGAGACCGGCAAGACCGACCACGCCCAGTTCGCGTAACCCTGGTACGCGATGACCTCGCAAGACACCCGCAACGTGCAACCCAAAGTGACGAGTGCCAATCCTCCAAACATGAGTTTCGTGCTCCACAAGAGTCTCATGCCGGCAAAGGCTGGCAGGATGCGCTGCCCCACGCTCAAGATCATCACGGATATAAATCCGACGGTTAGTGCATGACGCGATGCGCCCCAGATTCCCCCGGAGTTGTCCCACCGGACTGCCGCCAGACCCAACGCCCCTGCCACGAGAAGCCATCCATAAGCCATTCGAACAAAGAAGGGAAAGCTCGAATGGACACCACGAGTTTTCGCTTCCTTCACCGAAGGCTCAAAGATTCGGAGGGCCGCTATCGCTAGCGTGGCTCCCAGCAAAAAGAGACCAGAAGCCGGTAAGATCGCGCCCACAACCGCAAGCGTGACGCCCAGGAGATTCACAAGGACTGCACCGAATAGCACCCACTGTCGCAATGGTTTCAAGCCAAGGAATACGGACATCCATTTCGCGCTGAAGCCCCATACAAAGGGCACCAGAAATCCCCAGGCCATCAGCGCGAGATAGCGTTGGTCCCACGCATGCGGCAGCGTGGGAGTTGTGGCTCGAAAGGCCAGGTAAAAACAGCCCACCACATTGGATAGCAAAACGAGCAGCAGCCCGATGCTTGCACTCACAACGACCCACACCCACGGTTCCATTTTTTCTTTGCCGCTATCTTCGGGCCGATGTTGAGACACGGAACGGGCGAAAATGAGGAAAGCCGCGAGTTCCAGTAGCGCGGAGACTGGCAGCAAGATTCGCCACTCCCACGAATACACATTGGCGCTCCAGCGTAACGCCGCACCCACGGTCCACATCACCCAACAGAGCCAGGCCGCCCACATTCCTATGTTCTTTGAACCGCGCAGCTTGGGAATCGAATAGAACCCAATGCCTAGAATGAAACTTCCAACCCAACCGAAGACTTGTGCGTGGCCGTGCGCTTGCAGCCAAGCGGGCGAGATCGATGCCACGCTTTCTTTGCCGCTGATTTGCAGCAGATTCCAGACACCCAAAAATGTGCCGGGAAAAACCATAAAGAGGAGCCCCGTCGTGACGAAGGCCATGAGTATCCGGGAGAGCGCCTCTTCTCGTTTTCTAATGATTTCCATGGTCTGAGCGGCTGCCAGTGCCGGAGACCGGGAAACAGAGTTGGTGATTGCAGCGGATAAGGTAGCCATGCAGTTGATTAGGGTCAGATGACCGCAGCCTCCAAATCCACTGCGCGTGGAAAGAGAATGTTGTTCTCCAAATGAACATGTTGATGCAGATCGCGCTCAAATTTGCCCAATTCCTGGTACAGCGCTTTGTAACTCGTGCAGACGTCGGCTGGGGCCGCGTACTCCGTGCTAGCCTTGCGGATTTGCTTCACCAAATCTCCCGCAGCATCGTGCTCTTTCATCATGGCGTGAATTGGATTTCGAACGGTCTGAAAGAACGGTGGTTCCAGGCTGCCCTTTCCGTTCGCCGCTCGGTCAAGTGCTTCGATGAACGGAAACAAGATCTGCTCTTCCTTTTGCATGTGCATGATCATTTCCTTGCCGACGGCATGAAAGCTGATTTCGATTTCGGCAAGTTCGGGGTAGTGCTCCCCGTGCTTTGTTTTCACTTTGTCGAGCAGTGCGTTAATGCGGGGAATCGCCTCACGAACATACTTGTGATGTTGATTTTTGATGTGCGCCGTAAGATCGCTTAGTGCCGCTGAGGTCCAATTCCCTTCGGCAGGACTCACACGCTGACTGTTTTCGTGCAATCGTTTTAGAATTTCTTCGGCACTTACACCGGCGTGAAGACAGGCTTCCTGGAGAGACTCCCCTCCCCCGCAACAGTAGTCAACCTGGGCATCTTCTAGGAGCTGCCTCGCGGATGGGTTCGAGAGCGCAATATCCTTCACTTTGGTGTCGCTGCTTATATTCATGGCTGCCTCCGCACCAACACCAGTCTGGGTTGTGCGTCACAAGGAGGCAGTGACTAAAGTCACCCAGACCGGCAAAAACCGGAAGAGTCTGAGGTTATTCGCTCGTGGACTGTTCGTGCTTCAGACCTTCGAGGTCTTTCACAACGATCTTGCGACCATCCACCTCCAGGAACCCTTCGGCTTGTAGGCGTGTAAACGCCGGAGCAAAAATA
>PMES01000050.1 GCA_003154775.1 Acidobacteriota bacterium
ACAGAAATGCTGGACAGTGCCGACGAAATAGGCGCGTTGACGCTGGTGCGTGGGGACCCGTATAATAGTGGTTTGTCTATAGCCTTTGGAGGGCAGATGTACGCCGTCATACAGACCGGGGGAAAGCAGTATCGTGTCGCACCCGGCGACACCATCCGCATCGAGCGGGTCAGCGGTGAAGTGGGCGAGCAGGTGAAGTTCGGGACCGTGCTGGCCGTTCATACCGATGACAAAAAGGTCCTGGCGGGGTCGGACGCGTCCAACGCCTCGGTGACCGGGAAAATCGTGTCGCAGGGCCGGGGGAAGAAGCTCACCGTGCTGAAGTTCAAGAAGACCAACCAGTACAAGATTCAGCGCGGCCACCGGCAGAACTTCACGGCCGTAGAGGTCAGCGAGATCAAGCTGTAAATCGAACGGCGCCGCATTGCCGGGGCCGGCAAGCTAAAACGAAAGGGATTGCGTCATGGCACATAAGAAGGGCGGCGGATCATCCACAAACGGCCGCGATTCGCACGGGCAGAGGCTGGGCGTAAAGCGCTTCGGCGGACAACTGGTGAACGCGGGCACGATTCTGATTCGTCAGCGCGGCACGAAGCACCAGCCCGGCGAGAACGTGATGAAGGGCAAGGACGACACGCTGTTCGCGGTGGTGACGGGGTACGTCAAGTTCGAGGACAAGGGCAACCGGGGCCGCTTTATCAGCGTGACGCCCGCGGAAGCCGCCAAGGCCGCGAATTAGGATCGCAGAGTTCCGGGCGGCCCCGACTCTTGTCGGGGCCGTTTTTTCTTTTGGAGCTGCCGAAGCGCGCTGTTCGCAGAGATGAAGGTTTATGTTCGTAGATGAAGCCAAAATTTATGTGAAGGCCGGAGACGGCGGGAACGGGTGCGTGGCGTTCCGCAGGGAGAAGTACGTGCCGCGCGGAGGACCTTCGGGCGGTGACGGCGGGAACGGCGGCAGCATTTATGTGGAAGCGAACCCGAACGACAACACCCTGCTGCGCTACCGCTACAACCGGGAATTCAAAGCCGACCGCGGGCGGCACGGCGAGGGTTCCAACTGCTCGGGGCAATCCGGCGGAGATACCATCCTGAAAGTGCCGGTGGGCACACTGGTCTTTGACGAAGAAGGTGAGGGGCTGCTCGCGGATTTGAAGAAGCCCGGGCAGAGAATCCTCGTGGCCCAGGGAGGAAAAGGCGGGCGCGGCAACCAGCACTTTGCGAAGCCTTGGCATCAGGCCCCCCGTGAGAAGGAAGAAGGGCAACCAGGCGAAGAGCGCCGGCTACGGCTGGAGCTGAAACTCCTGGCGGATGTAGGCCTGGTAGGATTCCCGAACGCGGGCAAGTCCACGTTGATTTCGGTGATCAGCGCCGCCCGGCCGAAAATTGCGAATTACCCGTTCACAACGCTGCAACCGAATCTTGGCGTGGTGAACGCGGACGGGGGAACGGGTGGCCACGGCAGCGAGCTTGGGCGGACGTTCGTGGTTGCCGATCTCCCAGGGTTGATCGAAGGGGCGAGCGAGGGAGCCGGACTGGGCATTCGCTTCCTGCGGCATGTGGAGCGTACGCGGCTGCTGGCCCACCTGATCGATACCAGCGACACCGCGGAAATGGACCCAGTCAAGGCGTTTGAAATTATTGAAGGCGAACTGGCGGCGTTCAGCGACGCCATGATGGAAAAGCCCATGATTGTGGTCGCCACGAAGCTGGACGCGACGACCGACCGGGCTAAGTTGGAGGAGTTGCAGAAGTTTTGCGGAGAAAAGGCCCTGGAATTTCACGCCATTTCGGCGCCAACGGGCGAGGGCGTGAAAGAACTGGTGCGGGCGATGGCGGATGCACTGGATAAGATTCCAAAGGAAGAATTGGAGGATGTGGACACAGCCCCCGAAGCAGGTGTGGATTATGTGGATATTGGAGCTTCTGAAGACCCAGATGATTCGGAACCTGACGAAGGTGGCCCACCCATCGGGAAGATTTCGTGAGAGAATCGTGGGACTCTGGGACGCCCGACAGACCGGTTCGTAGCATGGCTCGACTTGTGGTTTCCCAGTGAACAGGGGGTTGGTGTGGGGACGGCGGAGGGCACGGTTTGACGACGGCGCAGGCGCACCGCACAGCGGCAAAACATCACCCACGGCGCATCGCTCTTTTTGGCGGCTCCTTTGACCCCATTCATGCAGGCCATCTGGTGGTGGCGCGAGCAGCGGACCGGCGCTTCAATTTCGACGAGATGCACTTCATCCCGGCGAGCCGCCCGCCGCACAAGCTGAAGCAGCACCTGGCCCCGTTCCCGCACCGGTTTGCGATGGTGGCGCTGGCGTGCACGGAGCACCCCCACTTTGTGCCATCGCTGGCGGAGGCAGGGGAGGACTTCAGCGGGACACAGTTGCACTACTCCGTGGATACGGTGCGCTATTTCCGGCATGCGTACCACGGGCAGGAGGACCGGATTTTCTTCATCATCGGGGCGGACGCGTTTTTGGATATCCCGATGTGGAAGGAATATGAGACTCTGCTGGGACTGTGCGATTTCGTGATCGCCAACCGCCCGGGCATCCGTTTGGAAGCGCTCAGGCTGGTGATTCCGCCGGAATTGCACGGGCGGCCGGATGCTGAGCGGGAGAAAGAGGACGAAGTGGTGGCTAATGGCTCACCCGTGGTAGCCCAATTGGAGCGGACAACCGTCTATCTATTGGAGAATGTGTCCAGCGACGTCAGTGCCACAGACATAAGACGGAAGGCGAACCGGGGGCAGTCGATTCATGGGCTTGTCTCAGGGCGTGTGGAGGAATACATTTTGAAGCAGGGTTTGTACCGGTGAAACTGGAATCGTTACCCCAGGGAGTGCGCAAGGCCGTCGAGGCGGCGCAAGAAAAGAAAGCGGGCGGGATCACCGTGCTGGACCTGAACGGCGTGGGGGCGTTCACGCGATACTTCCTGATTTGTACGGGGTACAGCCGGCCGCAATTGCAGGCCATCTGCACCGGAATTGAAGAGGTGCTGTACAAGGATTTGAAGCGCTCGCCGGAGCACCGCGAAGGCCAGCGGTCGTCGGAATGGGCGCTCTTGGATTTTGGAAGCTTCATCGTCCACGTCTTCGGGGAGCAAGCACGGCGTTACTACGATCTGGAAAGATTGTGGCGGTCGGCGCCGATGCTGGCGATTCCGGACGAGCCGGAGACAGGCCGAAGAGAGCTTTCAAAGCGAGTGGGCTGAAACCAGGTCAGAATGTCGCCTGCGAGTAACGCTGGCGGCTGGAGAAGCCCATTGGTTATGGCAAGCGAGCGATTGCCCTGGATTTGCAAGGATCCGGCCTCGCAGCGTCTCTTCGAACTAGCGGAGCGCGTTGCTCCCGTTCCTGCGACGGTCCTCATCACCGGAGAGCGCGGCACCGGAAAGGATTACCTTGCGCGCCTCATCCACGAACTTGGGCCCCGGCGCGACACTCCTTACATAAAAATCGAGTGCGAAAGCTTGCCGCCTCCACTGCTGGAGAGCGAACTCTTCGGGCACGAGCGCGGCGCGTTTCCCGGCGCGGCGGAGCGGAAGCCTGGGCGCTTCGAACTGGACGCCAAAAGCACCATCGTCCTTGATGAAGTGGCGGCGCTGACAGCCGGCACGCAAGCGCGCCTCTTGCGTGCGATGGAAGAGCGGGTCTTCGAGCGCCTGGGCGGTAAGGAACGCCTTCGTGTTGAGGCGCGCATCATCGCGCTGACCACCGCTGATTTGGCCTTGGCGGTAAAACAGGGGCGGTTCCGCGAAGATCTGTATTACCGGCTGGACCTGGTCAAAATCTGGATGCCACCGCTGCGGGAACGCCGCGCGGACATTTTGGCTCTGGCGGAGCATCTTTTGGCGGGGATTGGCGCGACCCACGGGAGACCAAAAATTCGGTTAAGCGAACCGGCCAAGGGGATCCTGGAAAGGTACCGCTGGCCGGGCAACGTGCGGGAATTGCGCGACACCCTCAAGGGAGCCGTGATTTGCGGGCAGGGAGAGATGCTTGAAGCGGAGCATCTGCCTGCCCATATGCGCGCCAATCTGGACGGAAACCGCCCGGAAGCTGGCTCGCGTTCGCTGGAAGACGTTGAGCGTGAAGCCATCGAGGCCACTTTGAAGGCGACGCGCAATCAGATCGGGCGGTCGGCAAAGATTCTGGGGATCAGCCGCAAGACGCTGCTGGAAAAAAGAAAGAAATACGGTTGGGTGTAGTTCCGCGAAAAACAGAAAAATCACAAGCATGGCTGGCGACGCGGTAGACTCGCGGCATGAAGATTCGGCTTTTGCTGTTGGGGAAAACGCGGCGGGCAGAGCTCTGCGCGCTACTCGACGAGTATGTGAAACGCATCGGAAGGTCCTGCCCCATCGAAGTGACCGATGCGCGTGATGCTACAGCGGCACTAAAGAAGTTGGATGCCGATCGCGCCGCCACGGCGGTGCTTCTGGATGTCGGGGGAAAATCCTACGATTCGGAGTCGTTCGCGAAATGGCTGGGGGAGCAGCGCGATCGCGGGACGCGGGAGATCGTTTTCGTGTGCGGTGATGCGGATGGATTCCCGATTGAACTGCGGGAACGCGTGAAGCAGAAAGTGTCCCTCAGCGCGATGACGTATTCGCATGAGCTGGCGCGAGTGATGCTCGCGGAGCAGATTTACCGCGCGTTCGCGATCTTATCGGGCAGCCCGTACCCTAAGTGAGGATCGCTAGCGGAGGTGGTGACACCCCGTGTCGCGGCTCAAGGTAAACGGGATTGTCCCGCCACGAGTGCCTTTTTCGGCGATCCGTGAAAGAATGTCCGGCGGAAGGTCCCATGTCCCTGCGCATCTCACCTGACAAAAATCAGCCTTCGGTGGCGATTGAGATACCGCTGGAGCAGCCTTTGCCGGACTACGACCTGCACCAGATCGTGCAGCCGACCCCGCGAGAGATCGATGCGCTACTGGTGTCGCAGGGTTTCCGCGATCTGGTGGATGATGCGCGCGGGGTATTGACGGAGCTGATCGCGAATCCACCGCCGCTGCCCAATTCCTCGCTGCTGGTGGATCTCGACCTCACGCAAATTCCACATTTCGAGATTGTGCAACTGACGGGTGCGATCTGCCCCGGCGATGAAGAGGTGTACCGCCCGGGGCTGTGGATCATCTTGCGTGACGTCATGGCGCCGCAGAAACAGAGTCTGGGGGAAATCGCCCTCGAGCATGTGCGCGTGATCATCGAAACGCTGGTGCACCGCTTGGGCCTGACTTAATGCCCCTCGTCGCTCCGGCGACACGGCGGGTCAGGTATTTGGCCCCCGTGTCCGGGTGTGTTAACTTTTTTATTTATGACGAAGCGCATCGGCGTGCTCTTGAGTGGCCGCGGCTCGAATTTCGAGGCGCTGGCGGAGAGTGTTGCCACCGGGCGCATTCCCAACGCCGAAATCGCCATTGTCATCAGCAACAAGCCGGACGCGCGCGGATTGGAACGCGCGAAGGCCCGGGGAATTGAAACCCGGCTGATCCCCTCGAAAGGGCTGGAGCGGGAAGCCTATGATCGCCAGGTGGCCGCGGTCCTGCACGAATATGAGGTGGATCTGATCTGCCTGGCGGGCTACATGCGATTGTTGTCGCCCTATTTTGTTGCGGAGTTCCCACAGCGGATTCTGAACATTCACCCCTCGCTGCTGCCGTCGTTTCCGGGACTGGAATCGCAGAAGCAGGCGCTGGACTACGGCGTGAAGGTTGCAGGATGCACGGTGCATTTTGTGGACGAGAATCTAGACGCGGGGCCGATCATCGTGCAGGCGGTCGTGCCCGTGCAGGATACGGATGACGAGCACGCGCTGTCCGAGCGCATACTGAAAGAAGAGCATCGGATTTACACCGAGGCCGTGAAGATTATCCTCGAGGGGAAGTTCAAGATCGTGGGGCGGCGCGTGATTCGCACGGCCTAGAGCGGCAAATCGAGATGACACAAGCCAATTTCAGACCAGTGGAAGAACAGCTCGCGTACTTGAAAAAGGGCGTGGCGGAGGTCGTGCCCGAAGCGGAGTTGCGCGCGAAGCTGGAAAAGTCGCTCAAGACCGGCAAGCCCCTGCGCGTGAAGCTGGGCGTCGATCCCACGGCGCCGGACATTCACCTGGGCCACACCGTGGTGATCCGCAAGCTGAAGCACTTCCAGGAAATGGGCCACACCGCCATTTTCCTTATCGGGGACTTTACCGCCATGATCGGCGATCCCACCGGCCAATCCGAAACGCGCCCGCCGCTTTCCGGCGAGCAGGTCAAGGCCAACGCGGAAACGTATCTCGAACAAGTGTTCAAAATCCTTGACCCCCAAAAGACCCAAGTCAAGTACAACAGCAAGTGGCTCGGCAAACTCACACCACAAGACATAATCAAGCTCTCTGCATACCCCTTGGCGCGCATGCTCGAACGCGAGGACTTTCGGTCGCGGCTAGCGGCTGCACAAGAAAGTGCTAGGATCCAATCGGTTTTTCAGTCACCTGAGGAATACACTACCCAACTCACGCGCCAATCATTTTCCATGCCCAGCGCGAAGAAAGTCTCGCCTTTGAAGCGGCAAGCATCAATATCCATGCACGAACTCTTATATCCACTTTTTCAGGCGTATGATTCTGTCGCGCTTGAAGCCGATGTCGAACTGGGCGCTACCGAACAGAAATTCAATTTGCTGATGGGGCGCGAAATTCAACGCGAGTATGGCCAGGAGTCGCAGGTGTGCATGATGATGCCAATTCTGGTGGGCCTCGACGGCCAGCGGAAAATGAGCAAGAGCCTGGGGAATTATGTCGGGATTACCGAGGCACCCGGGGAGATGTTCGGGAAGTTGATGTCGATTCCGGACGAGCTGATGTGGTCGTATTGGGAACTTGCGACCGATTCACCTGCAGAAGCAATTCGTGACCGCAAGAATGCTGTCGAGGCAGGACTCATCCGACCCATGGATGAAAAGATCCACTTGGCATCGACTATCGTCGAAGATTTCCATGGTGCCGCAGCCGCTCGAAGCGCATTCGCAAACTTCCAGCGTGTCTTTCAATTTCGCCAAGCGCCCGAAGAACTGAAGAAGATATCACTAGCCGCAGGACAATATCCACTTCTAGAGGTGTTGAAACAAACCAAGATGGCATCTTCTCGGAGTGACGCCGAAAGATTAATCAAGCAGGGGGCCGTGGAGTTGGACGGCGGCGTTGTGAAGGACGTGAAGCACGTGGTAAATCTTCTCAAGGGCAATGCTTGGGTACTGCGGGTGGGGAAGAAAAAGTTTATTGAATTGGTAGGGACTTAACTGAGCAGAAGGAATCAAAACTCAACCCAAGATTTCATCCACTAACCGGGCGACGTGTTGGGCGATGGCCGGCGCGGCGGTCAGTCCGGGCGATTCGATTCCAACCAGTTGAATCACCCGCGGCACTTCCTTATCCGGTTCAATCACAAAATCGGCAATCCCCTGGCTGCCCGGCGGAACGAGTTTCGGGCGCAGGCCCGTGTAGCCGAGCTGCAAATCACTCTCCTCAAGTTCCGGCAGCATGGTCTTCGCATCGGACACAAACTCAGGAATGGCCATGCGATCCCGTTCGTAGTTGTCCTTGGCCTCGACGTAGGCGGCCGTCGGCCCAACGAGCACCGTTCCCCAAAGTGTTTTCGTGAAGTGCAAGCCGAGGGAGAGCCCGTCGTGATGGGGCAGCGGATAGACCAGGCTCTGGATCAGCCCCGCTCGAGGGCCGCGAATTTCGCAATATTCGCCGCGCACCGGATAAATTCTCCAGGGACGCGGACCGAGAAGCTGCGCAACTTCGTCGGAGTAGAGTCCCGCGGAATTGATAACGCAGCGCGCCTCAATAGTTTCCGTTTCGGACTGCTCCTCATCGCCGATGCGCAAGCGCACGCGAACGGCGTCCTTCACCGGCTCTAGGGAAATGACCTTGGCGTGGTTGACAAGGTTTGCTCCGTGCTCTTCGGCGACGCGCGCGAACGCATGCACCAGGTCTTCGGCGGAGCAAATACCCGTGGAAGGCACAAGAAGCGCCGCATGGCCTCTGACGTGAGGCTCGATCGCGCGCATGTCCATCCCGTCGATAATTCGCAGGCCCTCTACGCCGTTGCCCTCGCCCTTTTTCATCAGGGCGAGAAGCTCTTTCTCTTCGGAAGCATTTTTCGCGACGACAAGCTTTCTCGTGGTGCGGTAAGGCACGTTGTGCCTGGCGCAAAATTCCTTGCTCAGGCAATTGCCTTCGACGCAGTGGCGCGCTTTCCAGGAATCCCTTGGATAGTAAATTCCGGAATGGATCACCCCGCTATTGCGCGTGCTCGTGGCCATCCCAAGTTTTGGATATTGCTCAACAAGAAAAACATCCTGCCACCGGCGCGAGAGCGCTTCCGCGATTGCGCAACCGACAACACCGCCTCCAACAATCAAAACATTTGCCTGGTCCATATTCGCCAAGTATAGGGCGGGCAGATTACCGGCGCATTATTCTTCGTGACCAATTTCGTCGAAGAAAGCTTTGCAGGGCACCAGGCGGGCTTGCGTGCCGTCATGGATGGCAAACATCGCCTCCTTGCCCTCCACGTTGCTCTTCTTCCAGAGCGACGCGCTGCCATATTCGCCGTATTTATTAACGGCATAGAAACGCAGATTGAAAGTGGCGAGCTTCGTCTTATCGCGGTTGTAGTTGCGCACGACGCGCCCCAGCGCTTCCAGGCAGGCATCGTCAGGCTTCATGCCCTTGCGCATCATTTCGACGATGGTATGTCCACCGGAAATCCTGATGTTCTCCTCGCCTTTCCCCGTGGAGCCGGCGCCGCCAACATCCCCATCCACGTAGAGCCCCGCGCCGATCACCGGCGAATCGCCGACACGCCCGGGAATTTTCCACGCCAGCCCGGAAGTGGTCGTGGTGCCGCTGACTTCACCCTTGGCATTCACCGCCAGGCAGTTGATCGTGCCAGTTGGCGGGCATGTGATGACGCGCATCGCATAAGCGATTTTTTCCGCATCGTGATCGAACAGCGCCGCAACATGCTCTTTCCATTCCGGGCTGTCCGTGCCGGGCCGCCAGTTAAAACTCGTTTTGGCTTTCCAGGCCAGCCAGATTTTGCGCGAGTGCTCGGTCAGGAGATTCATCTCCTCGAAACCTTCGGCGACGCCAAAGCGCCGCGCACCGTCTCCTACGATCATCACGTGGTTGGTGCGTTCCATCACTGTTTTGGCCAGCCGCGAGACATTCTTGATGCGGCGCACGGAGGCCACACTGCCGGCGCGGCGCGTCGGGCCGTGCATCACGCTGGCGTCCAGTTCAACTTCACCTTCCTCGTTGGGCAGGCCGCCGTAGCCTACGCTGTCATCGTTGGGATCGTCTTCCACGACAGTTACAGCGGCGACAGCCGCGTCCAGCGTATCGCCGCCGCCCTTTAGGATTTGCATGCCCTTGTCGAGAGCGTTCAACCCGTTGGCCGAAGAAATGATGAGCGGACGCGTGCCGGCAACTGGCGCCGCGTCGAGAAGTCGAAGATCGGGGCGACTTCCATCGGGCGCTTCCAGTGTTTTGCCAAAGAGTTTACTTGCGCCGGCGAACGCGCTCCCCGCCAGCGTTGTCAGAAAAAACTTGCGTCGTGTCCAGCGATCCATGATCATCCTCCCAAGCGAAATGCCAAACGCTCCGGATTGCACTCTATGCGAATTGAAGTGGAAAAGAAACTACGAGTGCGGCGTGAAAGCCGTATTCAGTCGGTGCCGCCGAGCGGGAGGAAATACTGTGTGCCTTTGACTGGCTCCTGCAAGCGCCGCAGGAGCTGCTGCAAATCCTCGTTCTTCTCAACGAAATCGATTTCCGAGGTTTCGATGACCAGGAGATCCGCGCCCTCATAGCGGAAAAAGAAGTGCTCGTAGGCGCGCGCCACTTCCTGAACGTACTCTGTCGAAATCTGGCGCTCCTCGTGCGCCTTCTTTTTGGCAATGCGGCCAAGCAGCACTTCCGGCTTGGCCTGGAGATAAATCACCAAATCGGGTTGCGGGAGTTCGACCGTGAGCGCTTCGTAATAGCGCTCGTAAAGCTTGAGCTCCTCGTCATCCAGGCTCAGGTTCGCGAAGATGCGGTCTTTTTCCATCAAGAAATCGCTCACGACAAGGCCGGGCGCATCGCCGGAAAGGCCTTCACGAATGCGCTTCTGCCGTTCCATCAGGAAATACAATTGCGTGCGGAAAGCGGCCCCGGGAAGGCCGGCATAGAAATCAGCCAGAAAGGGATTATCTTCGCAATCGTAAATGCGGCGCGCGTGAAGCCGTTCGGCGAGCAGCCGAGCCAGCGTGGTCTTGCCAACACGTAGAGGGCCTTCAATGACGATGTATCGAGGTGGCTGCGGGCCACGTTGCGGGATGCGTGCGCGTTTCGCCGATGATTCCGAAGCAGCCATTTTCCCCCAAACCTAAGGACCACGGCTTCTTGGGCCGGATTATAGCAGGTCTTTTCTCCGAATCGCGAGGGAGTCTCGAACCGGCCGGTACCAACGCTCCAGAACCCTGCCCCGGGAAAGTACCACGGAAAATTGTGACCAATGGGCCAGTGACACCTGTCCTTTGGTACAGTAGAGTGGACAGGAGTTGCAGCGTACCAGGAACCCACCCCCGGCCTGCGACTTCTGAGGTGCATCTTGGTACTATCCGCGCTCGTGATTTTTTGCTGTACCGCGCTGCCGGTTGATAGCCCTCGTGCTGTCGCGGATTCACCCACCTTGGTCGCCAGCAATTCCAGTGCACCGCAACCAGATTCCACAACTAAGTCGAAGCTCCCGGATGCGCCCGCGCCCAATCTGTCTGCTTCAGCAGGCAATGATGCAGATGCTTCCTCATCTTCCGCCGCAGTGGGCATAACTCCGGGAAGTGAATCACTCTTGAACGCGCCCATCAAGCCCGCTGTGATTCAACCAGTCGAATCTCCCCGGCAGCGCAAGATATGGTATGCCCTGATGGCGACAGGGCACAGCGCCGCCGCCTTCGATGCGTGGTCCACGCGGCGCGCCGTTTCCGGCGGCTTCGGCACGGAAAGTGATCCCCTGATGCGTCCGTTTGCACACTCCGGCGCGATGTACGCCGCCACGCAAGTGAGCCCCGCTGTCATGGACTATCTGGGGCACCGCATGATGATCAGCAATCATGGCTTGTTCCGGCGTTTCTGGTGGTTGCCGCAGGTGGCCGGAGCCAGCTTCTCGTTCGGAGCCGGCATTCACAACTATCGCGTCGTGCCCTGAGATTTAGCCCCTCTTACTTGCCAACCACAATCAGGACAAAAGTGCCCGGCTTCATTGTCGGGCGCCGCTCTCCTTCTTTCGGCGGT
This sequence comes from Acidobacteriota bacterium, assembly GCA_003154775.1. GTDB lineage: Bacteria > Acidobacteriota > Terriglobia > Acidiferrales > UBA7541 > Acidiferrum. Next base: position 11,342 of record PMES01000050.1, read on the forward strand.
TCCATATCCGCCGCAGGCAAGACCACGTTGTGGGTCTTTAGATCGAGACCCATCGTGCGGGCGCTCTTCTTGGTGGGAACATTCTCCAGCACAGAATAGTTGTCCGGTCCATCCTGTTTCACAACGGTAAGCGTGCCCTCTCCGTTGGAAGAGAAGGCCAAGCCCGTTCCCGGATCGTAGCTGTTCGCATCCACGCCTTCGCCAATGGCGGGGGTGGCAATCACTTTTCCCGTGTCCGCGTTCACCACCGCCATCATCCTGTTGTGGCAACCCACGAACAGGCGGCGATTCTTTTGATCCATGGCCAGGCCCGAAGGACTTTCACAGGGCTTCAGGGGCCAGCGATGCAGCATCTTGATGGCTTGCGCGTCAATTTCCACGAGTTCCGAAGTGTCTTCAATATTCACGAAGATTTTCCCCGTGCCATCCACCGCGGCAAATTCGGGGCGTCCCGCGAGTTCCAAAGTGCCGGCAACGGAGCCATCGGCGGCGTTGATGGCGGTGGCGTCCTTGCTCCCGCCATTCAAGGTGAAGACGCGCTTGGTCACGCTGTCGTAGACGATGGCATCGGGATTTTGTCCTGCGTTCACCGTACCCAGCGTTTTCAGCGATTTCAGGTCAAAAATGGTGACCGTGTTCGCGCGACCGTTGCTGGTGAAGCCTTTGCCGAGGTCGGCCGCGATCGCTATGCCGTGGACTCCCTGGGTGTCCGGAATTTCTCCGACCGCAGCGAACGAATCCGCGTCCAGCACGACGACTTTGGTGCCATGCGAAATGTAAATGCGGCGTGCGGCGCTATCCACGGTGACGTAGTCCCAGAACCCGTCGCCGGCTACGGGAACGCTTTTGATGACTTGGTAGCCGGAAGGACCGGCAGCCCGTCCGAGCCCAACCCATACCCCGCCAAAACTCATAACAGCGATGAGCGCAATGCCAAGTCCAACTCGATTCATCCTCATCTGAATCCCCCCTCCCAACCCAGTCCCCCGAGCTGCATTTGTTACGGAGCCAATATACCCCACGTCAGCCTCCCCCAGCGCGCGCTTATTGAGCTATAGTTAGGACGACCCAGGCTGGGCCGCAATTCGTCTCGGCGTTTCTTTTTGGAACAAGACTCCTTTGGGCGGGTTAGGATTTCGATATCTTGAGAGACACTAGCCAAAGAGGCAGAGGGAAATGTATATGAGAAAA
>PMES01000063.1:0-12622 GCA_003154775.1 Acidobacteriota bacterium
TCGCGAATAAAGCGGGTTAGGGCTTCGTCTGCGCCGCCGCCGGCTCAATGCGGATTCGCGGCGCATCCACAGGTCCGCTTATTTCAAAACTACGTCCCGCCGCGCTTCCTTTGGCGTTGCGCTCCCGCAAATCGCCCTCCGCTATAGTGATTTTCGCCTCCTGCCCAAAGCTGAGCGTCCCCGCAAGCTCCATTTCCCCCTTCGGGCCCTCCAGGCGAATCCCCTCGAAATTCACAGCGCGGTCCTTCACCGCGAACTCCCCTTCTCCACTCATCCATCGCGACACGCCCGCGCGGGGGGTCCCCGCTTCGATGCTGCTGGCCACGTCCCAGCCGCGAAATTCCACGCCCTTCAACTTCATTTCTCCGCTTCCCTCAAGTTCTTGCAGCAACTCCTCTCGGCCCACTCCCTTCGTCGTTAATTGCAGCGTTCCCTTCGCCGTGCCCGCCCAGCGTTCTGTCCAGTGCGCCGCCCAGGGCACCTGCGCCAGGTTCACGCCGTCAAATCCCGCGGCAATCTCATATTTCGGCGATGCCGAAAAAACCGCCGTCATCCCGCCGTGCACCGTGCCTCCGGCCCACTGCGCCTCCGTCTCGCTCACCTCCAAATGCAGGTCGTGAAACGCCAGTTTTGCCTTGGCCTTTCCCAATTTCACTTTTTCAATCGTCACGCTGTCCGCGCTCAGCTCGCCTTCCGCCGAAATTCGCCGCAACAGCTCGCTGGGTTTTGCTCCAGCGTTGTTGTTTCCCAGCAGCGACGGCAGCAGCCGCTGTAGCCAGTTCGGCCGCGCCCTGGGTCCAAACCAGCGATCCAATTCCGTGGCGTCCAGGTGATCCGCGTGCAACCGGAATCCCCAGTCGCTCCCGCCCGAAGCGTTCAGCGCCGCCGCTTCCTTGATTCCGCCGGACCAGCTCGCCCCAAACCCCTCCGCTAGCGAGATCGTCGCCCCTCGCAGCCCGTCTTTCCACTCAAGCAACACGTCGTCCAATTTCAGCGGCTGATTCAATCCCGCCGCCTGCAGCTCCGCTTTCTTCAACTCCACCGTGCCGTTCCACTGCCTCGCCAGAAATCCCTGCTCCCAATTCAAGTCCATCGCTGTGGCGACGCCGCCGCTCAGTTCCCAACCGTGATTCAACGTGTGCCCCATGGCCGCGGCTGCCTTGAAAAAATCCTGCACTTTGTCGAGCCTTCCCTCGATCCGCAGATCACCGTGGCCCGCCGCGAAATCGTGCACAAATCGCAGCTCGACCGAATTTGCCGGCTCCGCCGCTGTTCGTCCCTTTGCCGCGGGCTTCTCCGACTTTACCGGGGGCGCGGCTTCCTTCGCTGGCGGCCCCAGCGCCACGCGCACTGGCTCAACGCTAAATTTTTCACCGCGCATCTCCCCGCGCACTTCTCCAATTCGCACAGGTTGTTGGAATCCAGGCAGCCGCAAGCTCCCGCCGTCGCTGGCGATCCGCGCCCCCTCCCATTGCAACGGCCATCCATGTATAGAGCCTCCCCCGCTGAAGAACTGCTCCGCCGCCACCTCTTCCGCCACGCCCGGTTGAAACGCGCGGTACCACGCCAGCAAGTCCGACGCCTGCACGCCCGCCCGGTCAATTCGCGCGCCCCACTCCAGCGGCCCGGCAATCTGCAACATCGCGGAGCCATGCAGGCTGGAACCCGGCAGCTCAATGCTCATCTCGTCCGCGTGCCCCGTTCCCGCCACCAGATTCCACTTCCCCTTCAAGCTCACGTTGACGCGTGGATTGTCGTTGCGCTCCGTCAGGTCCCACCGGTGAATCTGGGTTGTGCGCGCTTGCAGCTCAAATTGCCATTCCCCCGCTGCCGCATCGCCCGGATTTTCCTTGCCCACGTTGGCATTTCCGTCCACCGCGAATTCCCCGCGCACACCGGGATCATTCCCCGTGGCCAGCCGGAATAAATCCGCAATCGACGCTCGGCCCCAGTGCAGTTGGATCCGCGCCGGCTGCAGCCGCGCCGAAGTGCCCGCCACGTCTCCCCGCACTTGCAGGATCCCCGTGGATTGCAGCGTCACCCCGCTTCGCCAGGGTTGCGCCTCCAGGCGTAATTCCCAGCGCCCTGGCGAGACTTGCTCCACGCTCCCGGATACGCCGGTGAACGCGAACGGCCTTTTCTCCTCGCCTTCCTTGAAATTCACGCGGCCTTCGTCGAATTCGATTTTTTCCAGGTGATGCGTGGATTCCGCCGGCTGCTGCGGCCCGTAAAATGTCCCGGCATTCCCCGGCTTCGCCTTCACCGGCGGCAGCCAGTCCTCCAGGTTCCACCGTCCTTGCGCATTCCGCACCAGGATCAGGCTCGGCCTCGTCAGCGACATCGTCCCAAATTCAAAGTGCCCCCGCAGCAGCCCCATCCAGCGCAAGCTCGCCGCCATGTTCTCCGCGCGCATGAAGTACTCGTGGCCGAACGCAGGGTCCTCTCCAATCGTGACTCCGACCGCATCCACTTCGGGAATCGGCAGAATCCGCACGGAAAATCGCCTGACCTCCACCGGCCTCCCGAACGCCCTCTCCAGATGCGCAATCAGGTAGCCGTGCATGCGCTGCGTGCGCGCCAGGAGCGACACCCCTGCCTGCGCCGCAACCAGCAGCACTACCACCACTGCCGCGGTTCTTCCGTATTTCCGGATTCGACTCATGCCGATGGGAGTTTCTCAGACAACCACGAAAAAGTGTAGGGCCGCCGCTGCGCTTCAAGCTGGACTATGCGTGGCCGTTCACATCCGAACTCACCTGCCGCAAGACGCCCATTCCAGTTTGGGCTCTCGCAATTCCCCGCGTTTAATGCACGGTACGCAGCATCCGGCTCCAACGCGTTCGCGCCGGCAGGTGCAGCAAGGTATCCAGAATACCGATGATTCTCTGCCCAAACGACGTCTCGTTGTAATCGCTGCTGTTGGCGTCCACCGACCAGTAAATCAGGAACGGCCGCCCCATGATCGCATCGCGATCCACAAATCCCCAGTACCGGCTGTCCAGGCTGTGATCCCGATTGTCCCCCATCGCAAAATACCGCCCCGGCGGCACAACGAGCTCGTCTCCCTGGATGTATTTGCGGATTTCATGCGCCCATTCCGGCTGCACCTGCGACACGAATATCTGATTGCCCACCGGCGGAAACGAGTAATTCAGCGGATCGGTATAGCCGGTCGCCGGATCGTGCACCACATACGGCTCATACAGCGGTTTCCCGTTGATGTACACCTGCTGCTCCACCAGTTTCAGGTGATCTCCCGGCAACCCGATCACGCGCTTCACAAAGTGCGGATGGTCCTGATAAGGATATTTGAAAACGATGATGTCCCCGCGCTCCAGCGGCCGGTACGGCAGAAATTTGTCGTACCACTGCCCCCGCCCTCCGAAGATGAACTTGTTCACCAGCAGGTGATCGCCCACCAAAAGCGTCCGTTCCATCGATTGTGAAGGAATCTTAAAGGCTTGCACCACGAAACTCGTCCCAAATAATGCCAGGATGACCGTTACCAGCAGGGATTCAAGGTATTCCGAAATTGTCGTCTGATTCGCCGGCGCTTCGTGCGTCTCTTCCGGTTCCGTTTCCCCTGGGGTCACCGGAGCCGCGTTCTCCGGCGGGAGCGTTTCATCCGGCATGCGGTTCCACCTCTTCGCTGGCATTCGCTTCCACTTGCTGCAGCCTCTCCAGCGCGCTGCGTGCCGCCCGCTGTTCCGCTTCCTTCTTCGTGCTGCCTTCCGCGCTGGCCAGGCATTCGCCCTGGACCCACACCTGCACCTGGAACGTCTTCTGGTGATCCGGCCCTGTTTCCCCAGCCAATCGGTATTCCGCGGGCGGTTCGCCCCTGCCCTGCAAATATTCCTGCAGCGCGCTCTTCCGGTCGGATTCGGAAATGCGTTCTCCGCTCTCCAGCGCCAGCAAGAACACCGTCCTCTTCAGCAATTCCCTCACCGGTTCCAGCCCGCCGTCCAGGTACATCGCCGCCACCACCGCCTCAAATGCGTCCGCCAGCAGCGCCGGCTTTCCCCGCCCCCCGGTCTTTTCCTCGCCGCGTCCCAGCCGCAGGTGCTCCCCTATCCCCAAGCCCCGCGCCGCCGCTTCCAGCGAGTGCGCATTCACGATCCGCGCGCGGCTCTTGGAGAGTTGCCCCTCCGTCCATTCCGGAAAATTCGCCAGCAGGTATTCGCTCGTCAACAGTTCCAGCACCGCGTCTCCCAGGAACTCCAGCCGCTCGTTATCTTGCACCGCCGACCCGCTGAAGGAAATTTCCTCCCCTCGGGCGCTGCGCAACTCCGGCACCGCCGAACTGTGCGTCAGAGCGCGGCCCAGCACTCCAGGATCACGAAACGCGTAGCCCAGCCGTTCCTGTAACTGTTCATCATCCCCGCGGTTCATCACCTTGACTCCCAACGTGCCGCGGCGGGGGCGCTCTTACCTCGGCACGTTTAATTGTGTCAGCGAAAGCTTCTTCACTTCCTCAATCCCGGACTTGCACGTCGGCTGCAGCCCTCCCGGGAAGCTGGCGCATTTCGTGAACGCCGCGATCGCGTCGTCGAAATGCGAAGCCTTCTCATTCGAGATCCCCAGCAAATAGTAATTCACTGGATCGGGGGTCGGATCAAGCTTCACGGCCTGTTCCAGGTTCGGAATTGCATCATTGAACTTCCCCCGGCGAAACGCCACAGTCCCCAGCCCGCTGTATGCCAACGCGCTCGTCTGATTCTTCGCCGCGGTGAACTGTTCATCGGTGAGGCCTACGGGCTTTTGCAGCGTCGGGATTAGTTCCAACGCCTTCTTCGAGTATTGTTCCGACTTATCCAGTCGCTTCTCCCGGTCCGCCACCGGCATGCTCCCGCTAATTGCGCGCGGCAGCATCCAGCCCATGATCGCCAGCGTCGTGGCGTCATCCGGCTGGATCGCCAGTTCCTTTTCTCCCGTCACTTCCATCTTGTCAACATCACCTGTCCCCAGGTAGCCCTTCACCAGCCAGCCATACACTTCCACCCGGTAGCGGCTCTGCGGATACTTCAGCACCAAAGCCTCGCCCATCTGGTCTTTCTTCGCCACGTCGGTCAAGGGTGCGTCGCGGAACGCCTTCATCGCCGCATCCTCTTCCGCGCTTACCGGGGGTGGCGCTGCATTCAGCGTCAACGGTGCTGGCGTTGTCGGTGCTGGCGCCTTCTCCCCCTGCGCGGGCGGTTGCTGCGTACCCTGCGACTGCGCCAGCGCATCCTTTCCTCCAAACAGCAGAATTCCCAGTATCATCGCTCCTGCCAACTCCATCTTCATGCGTTTCATACTCCGTTCTCCTTCTTTCTTGTTTAGCTTTTTGTTCAGGGCCGCTCTGCCGGTTTTCTCAGATCCAGTTCGCCCAGCCCTTTTTGGGCCGCCTGCTGCGCCTTGGACGGAGCCCCTTGCACCGCGAGGGCCGCCTGGTATTCCGTTTTCGACCTCTCCAACTGCCCTTCATCTTCGTAAATCTGCCCAAGATACACGTGCGACCACGCCAGCACCATGGGGTCCTGCGTCGCCGCGTGTTCTCCGGACGTCAGCCTTCCGAAAATGTCCTTCGCTTGCGGAACATTTTGGTCCAGCATCAGTGCCACCAAACCCAGTCCGTACCAGGCACGCGGCTGATCCGGGTATTTTGCCAGCACGCTCTTGAACGCACCCTCCGCGGCACGCGCATTCCGCTCCGCGATCCGCCGCTCCCCTTCCGTCAGTTGCGCCAGCGCTTCCTGATCATCCGGAATCGTCGTGACTCTCGCCCGGCGCTTGCTCGCCACTTCTTCGCTGCTCATGGCCGCCGCTTCCGCCTGCGTTTCCGCCGGTGCAAAGGTAATCCCCGCCACTCTCTGCTCTTCTGCTTTCACATCGATGCTGCGAACCAGATCCGGAAAATAGATCCGCATCGACGGCTCGGAGTTTTCAAATCCCGTCAGCGCCTTGAAAATCGGACGGACCAGCACGTACCCGCTGGTGTCGTTTGCCGTTAACGCCGCCTCTCGTTCCCCCGGAGACATCCGCTTCACTTTCAACTCCGCCGCGCGCACCAGGCATTCGGAAAACCACGAGGAAAAATCGTCCTTCAGGTCCGGCGCCAGTCGCGGAGCCTTCGCCGCTATCTCAAACACCGGCCGCTTTACCACCGCTACGTGCGGGTACATCAGCGGCAGCGGGTCCAGTAGAAAATGTAGAAACGCATGACGCACCACGTCCGCCGGTATCTCTTCGCTCCCGCTTAGAATGATGGCGTAGTTGTCCCCGTAATTTCGCACGTTGGTGATCCGGCCCACCAGCGGCTCCACGACGATCGTGAACGTTCCCGGCTTGCTTGGGTCCAGCATTTCTCGCAGGTACGCCGCCGCCACCAGCACGATCTGCGACACCGGGTCGTGCAGCCGCTCGATTTCCCGGTCGTACTCCGGCTGGACCTGTTGCCACATCTCCCCAATCTTCTGTTCCGTATAGTAGTTGGAAAGAATATCGCTGAAGCCTTCGAGTGACAGCATGTCCGGTGGTAATTCGTCGCGCCGCAGCACCGGCTCGAATTTCGGCGCGGGACCTGCAACCAGGCCGAACCACACGTACCGCGAGAGCATCGCCCCGGGGTCCCGCAATTGATGCTTTTTGTAAAACTCGCGCACTGCTTCCACTGCCGGTCCCTGTTGTCGGCGCACCCGCTCCCGGATCCGCGTGCGAAACGTCGACCAGTTGTCCTCGTTCACTTCCCCTTCGTAGCCCGCAGCGTACAGCGCGCACATCGTCGTGAACATCGCCTCGCTGCCGTCCACCCGCACATTCGTGCGCGGTGCGACACCCCTGGTTTTCTGCGGCGCTCCCTGCGCCTCCGCTACTCCCACACACACCCCAAGCACCAAAAGCCCGGCGCAAATTCTTGCGGCATTTCCCTTAATCATCTGATTAGGCAAGGCGCAGCAGTTCGGAACTTCAGCGGGCGCATCCTGGCCGACTCATGAGGCATTTATGGCGGTATCTCTTTTGGATACGGACATTCACGAATCGCACTGCCTCCGCCTTCTGTCAATGTACAAGCCCCCCTCCCATGAGTCAAGGAATCGTCCTCACTCTTTCCTCGCCTTTTCACTGAATCCCACCCCTGGTAGATGGCTTCTGCCCACTCGTCCGTTGTCCGGCTCTTCCCCGAGTTCGCAGCAGAAGCTTGCGTCCCACTTCCCTCTTTTGTTACTTATGAAGATAGCTGTCGCGACGCTAGGAGTTTGCCTTGTTCGTGCATGTGAGCCGTGCTTCACTGTCTTCCTTTGTGTCTCTCGCTCTAACCCTTGTTTCGCCCTCTCGCCTTTCCGCGCAGCAGCCTGCGGCCCAGACCCGCGCTTTCGCCACTCCCGCCGCGAAGCAGCTTCTCTCCAAGGAATTCACCCTCGATGGCGCAAAAATCTGGACCGACACCGGCATCAACCTTCAGGCCGGCCAGCGCATCATCTTCACGGCCGATGGCCACCTGCGCTATTCAGACGCCAAGGCCGATAATGGTCCCGATGGCCTCGCCCGCGCCTTCAAAGACCTCATTCGCATTCTTCCTTATAATGACGCAGGCCGTGGCGCGCTCATCGGCAGAGTCGGTGATGCCGATGTCGCGCAACCCTTCCTGATCAGCACGCGCAAAGACGTCGTCTCCCCCATCTCCGGCAAATTGTCTCTCGGAATCAATCAGGCCACCAGCGATACCGGCACAGGCTCCTATAACGTGAAAGTCGCAGTCTACGCCGCGGACACTTCGGCGCCCCGCGAAGTCGCTCGCTTGGTCCAATCCATCCCCGGCATTGATAACGATCTCTTCGCCAAAATCCCCCGCCGCATCGCTGATAAGCAAGGCAATCCCGGTGATATGGTCAACTTCCTAATCATCGGCAACGAAGACGCCATGAAAAAAGTCTTCACCACCGCTGGCTGGGTCAAAGTGGATGCCGACGTGAAATCCACCATCCTTCTCGGCGCCATCGCCAGTTTCTCAAAAGAGTCCTACCTCACCATGCCCATGAGCCAGCTTTATCTCTTCGGCCGCCCGCAGGACTATGGCTGGGCCCACGCCGAACCCATCTCCGTCGTGGCCTCTCGCAATCACCTGCGCATCTGGAAAGCGTCCTTCACTGTCAATGGCCAAATGCTTTGGGTCGGCGCCGCCACCCACGATGTCGGCTTCGAGAGGGATCAACGGAATAACGGCCTCACCCACAAAATCGATCCCGATATCGACCTCGAGCGCGACTACCTCGAGAAAACCTTATCCTCCACCGGCCTCGTTTCCGAACTCACCCACTTCCTACCCAAAAATCCCATGCAGGAAGCCAAGACCGCCACCGGCGGCTCCTTCCATTCCAATGGCCAAGTGCTCGTCCTCAAGCTCGCCGCCTCCTCCGCCGCCGGCGCAGCCTCCGCCTCTTCCGCCAACAAATAACCCACCCTCAATCGGCCCACTGTCAATCATAGTCAGCGAGCCGCACCTGTAGCTCAGGCCTTCAGGCCTGAGGCTTTCCACAACCCCACCTCATCCCCTCCTACCTGAGGTTTTCTCTTGGGTTTTGTAGCGGCCGCCTTCTGAGGCGGGCGCCCTTGGCCGGTGGCAGAGACACTCCTGTCTGTGCTCTTGGGTTTTTCCTTGAACCGATCCTCAAAGGGGCTAGGGCCATTTGCTGGTGCCGTTCCTCGCTTCACTGCGGCGCAATTCGCCCGATCAACAATCGAAAAAATGCTCCTTCGTCCGACTTCAGGCACACCTGCGCATTCGGCTCCCCGGCCTCTCTCCTCGTAAATCCCTTGTCGTCCACCCGTATGTGCATTGGTTCCACCGGGCAAATCTTCGGGTTCACGATAAACGCGATGGTCACCGGATCAAATAATGTCGGCGTTTGTTGCCCCCACTCGTGATACAGCAGCGTCAGCGCGTCCGTCAGCCGCGTGCCCTGCCGGAACAAGTACGCCCGCTTCGTTTCGTCCAATTTCAATTGCGTGGAATCCAGCGGCATCACGTACAGCGGCACACCCGACTGAAACAACTTCTTCGCCGAATCAATGTCGTTGACGATGTTCCATTCCGCGTCTGGTCCGCGCTCCGGGCAAAACCACAGCTCCCCATAGCCGCATTCGATTGACCCGCCCATAATCACCACGCGCTTCAGCTTCCGGAATGTAGCCGCATCCTTGTCAATCAACGCCCCTACATTCATCAGCGGCCCGATCCCCACCAGCGTAATCTGCCCGGGATATTTCCGAATCTGCTCGAGAATAAAATCCACCGCGTTCGCGCGGGAAGCCTTTGCGAATTGTCCGCTCTGCCCGTAGCGTCTCTGCGACATCACATTGCTGGTCTTTGTCGCTGCGCCGGCCAGCACCGGTATCTCCGCCCGCCCGGCCTCTCCCAGCACGCGATCCGCAATCCTGGCGCGCGCCTCGGTATCTCCAAACGTCGTGGTCACCCCCAGAATTTCCAACTCCGGGCTCCGCACAGCCAACGCGATGGCGAACGCATCGTCGATGTCGTCCCCAATATCCGTGTCAATGATCACCTTCTCCGCTGTATTCGCCGGCGGCGCGGCCTTCTGCCCCTGCGCCATCACGCTCGCACCCATCATCGCCACAACGCCAAACGACAACATCGCTGCCCGCATGCGCCCTCCTCTTTCCTTCCGATCGAACAGTTCTCTCCAGTCCTGTTTCCTCCCGGATTCTATCCAACTTCCCCTTCGCGCACCCTCAAAAACCCGTTTCGCCTCGCGCAACGTTTTATTCGCCGCCATCCCTCGCCGCGATTTCTTTTTTCGCTCGCGCTGATATGTCTCGCAATTTGCAGTACACTGTAGCTTCGCTCCTAGGCCTTCGCATGGAGTGGCCAATCTTTAGATCGGCCACTGTAGCGCAGACCCTACGGCTTTCTGCCAGGAGCCAAGCGGCTTTTCCCCGGATTTTTCCTCCGGATTTTGACCATGCTTCATTCACCATCCATCGGAGTTCAACATGCGCCTTGATTGCTTCCGTTTTGCTTTGTTGTTCGCTCTGCTCTTTCCCGTTCTCGCTCTCGCACAAACTTCTCTCCAAAAGCAGGTCGTTCCTCTCAATTCCGGTTGGGAATTCCGTCAACTCCCTGGCGCCGCCGCATCCGATAATTCTGTTTGGCGTCCCGCGCAGGTTCCTGGCAGCGTCCACCTGGATCTGCTTCACAACAATCTGATTCCCGATCCCTACTATCGCGAAAACGAAGCCAAGCTCCAATGGATCGAGGATGCCGACTGGGAATATCGCACCACGCTCCAGGCTCCGGCCGATTTGCTCGCCCGCAAGAACATTGATCTCGTTTTCGAGGGCCTCGACGCCTATGCCGAAGTCTATTTGAACGACAAGCTCGTCCTCACCGCCGACAATATGTTTCGCGAGTGGCGCGTCCCTGTGAAGTCGCTCTTGCAGCCGGGCGCCAACCAGCTTCGCATCGTTTTTCCTTCTCCCATCAAGGCTGCCGCCAAAATTGCAGCCACGGATAAATGGCGAGAGCAGACCCACACCGCCGAGAAAACCTACCTCCGCAAGGCCGCCTATGAGTATGGTTGGGATTGGGGACCTCGCTTCGTCACCAGCGGCATCTGGCGCCCCGTTCGCTTGGAAGCATGGGACGCCGCCCGCATCTCCAACCTCCACATCGCGCAGCTCGACGTCACCGCTAAAGTCGCCCACCTCTCCGCTCAAGTCGAAGTCACCGCTACCGAGGTCGCCACCGCCAAGGTCACCCTTGACTACACCCACGCCGGCAAGAAAGTCGAGCTCTCACGCGCTGTCGAACTCCACCCCGGCCTCAATCACGTCGACCTTCCGCTCGAGATAGCTTCCCCGCAGCTCTGGTTCCCCGCCGGCTACGGCGCGCAACCTCTCTATCAATTCAACGCCCAGGTCCAAATCGGCAATCGCGCCGAAGACCAGGCTTCCGCGCGCACCGGCCTCCGCTCCATCGTTCTTCGCCGCGATCTCGATCAGTGGGGCCGTTCCTTCGAGTTCATCGTCAACGGCATCCCCGTCTTCGGCAAGGGTGCTGATGTCATCCCCTTCGACAGCTTCCCCACGCGCGTCACCTCCGAACAGTACCGCCGCATCCTGCAATCCGCACGCGATGCCAACATGAACATGATTCGCCTCTGGGGCGGCGGCTATTACGAAACTCAGGAGTTCTATGACCTCTGCGACGAATTAGGCATCATGATCTGGCAGGATTTCATGTTCGGCAACGATTGGCAGCCCGGCACCTACGCCTTCAAGCAAAACATCGAAATCGAAGCCGAATTTCAGGTCCGCCGTCTGCGCGAACATCCCAGCATCATCATCTGGTGTGGCAACAACGAGACCGAAGGCGCCATTCATTGGAATGGCCGCGACCTGCTCTCCCCCGCCGCCCGCTATCAGATGTGGCAGGACTATCTCACCGTCTTCAGCGGCATCCTCGCGCGCACCGCCAACCGCCTGGCTCCCGAAACGCCTTACTGGCCCAGTTCTCCCAGCTCCGATTACGAGGAAACTTCCCCCAGCTTCCAATCCGGCGATTTCCACGATTGGAGCGTCTGGCACGGCCGCGTTCCCTTCTCCGAATACGAACTGCACTTCCCCCGCTTCATGACCGAGTACGGCTTTCAGTCCTTCCCCGAAATGCGCACCATCGAAGCCTTCACTCAGCCCGAAGATCGCACCGGCATCTTCACTCCCGTCATGCTCGCCCATCAGAAAAACACCGAAGGCAATTCGATCATTCACGATTACATGCTCAAGTATTATTCCGAGCCGCGCGATTTCCCCTCGTTCCTCTACGCCAGCCAGGTTCTTCAGGCCGAAGGCATAAAAGTCGGCGCGGAGCATCTGCGCCGCATCCGCCCGCGCGCCATGGGCTCCATCTTTTGGCAGCTCAACGATTGTTGGCCGGTAGCTTCGTGGTCCAGCATTGATTATTTCGGCCGCTGGAAGGCCCTGCAGTATTACGCCCGCCGCTTCTATAGCCCGCTCCTCGTCTCTCCGCACGTCGAGGACGGCAACTTCAACGTCTATGTGATCTCCGATAAGACCGCGCCCACCGCCGCGCGCTTGCGCCTGCGCCTCTTCACCCTGGCGGGAAAATCGCTCTCGGACTCCACGCAGGAGATCCAGGTTCCTGAACTCTCCAGCAAAATCTATATCCAGCGGCCCCTCGCGGAATTTGTGAATGCCAATGGCGCCGACGCGGCCAATATTTTCGCCGTTGCCGATCTCCTCGTTGACGGCAAATCCGTCTCCAGCAATGTTCTCTACTTCGTCCCGGCGAAACTCGTCATTCTGCCCCAGCCGCAAATCTCCGTGGATCTCGCCAAATCCGGCGACGCTTACCGCTTGCGGCTCTCTTCCCCCGCACTCGCCCGCAGCGTCTACATCTCCTTCGGCGCTCTCGACGCCACGCCCTCCGACAATTATTTCGACCTGATCCCCGGCCAGCCCGTCGAAATCACCATCACCTCCGCCGCGCCGCTTGATCAATTGCGCGCCCAACTCAAACTCATCTCCCTGGCCGACGCCTTCTCTCCACCCGCCGCCCAACCAAAATAGCTGCCGCATCCTCCGCAGCCTTGACGCACTGTGCCGA
>PMES01000063.1:12682-38068 GCA_003154775.1 Acidobacteriota bacterium
GCTTCGCCGGGGTCGAGGGATCTCTCTGGACGTGTGGTGGGTAGCTCTTGGGTTTCTCTTCTCCGAAAACTTACAACTGATTACTGATAACTTCTCCCCCACTCTCGCTAACCCTAAAAAGAAACAGCAACAACGGTGAGAGCGATAGGTTGTCCACGACCCCATTAGTGAGAACCAAGTCCCGCAACTCCGTTCGATTGAACCACCGGATACTTATAACTTCCGCGGGATCGAATCCCCGCTCGGTCTCGACCGCGTCACTCGTCCAGAAGATCTCAAAGCGCTGGTTGCTGCAACCATACGAGGCATAGCAATTCATCCAGGGAACCAGGGACGACGCCCGGAAGCCGGTTTCTTCCTCCAATTCTCTCGCTGCTGCTTCCGCCGGTGTCTCTTCCAGGCTTACGCCGCCAGAGGGAATCGCCCACACGTATTCATCCACAATGGGCCGGTACTGCCGTATCAGCAGCACGTCTGTACCTCGCGTGACGAGCACGGCCACAGCGGGGCGTGGAAACTCAACGATGTAGTACTGGTTGCTTGAACCGTCATAGGAATTCAACTGTTTCTTCACCACGGAAAAATACGGGTTCTGGGACATTATCTCCATGTCAATGGCGTGCGGACTCGAACGTCCCGGCCGGCACAATCCTCCTGAATGAGTTCCTACACTCCGTCTTCAGAATGTCATTGCCGTGGCTGCCTCGGCAAGCGTGACCTATCTTTTCGCGCGCCGGGACCTGAACCGCCTCGGCCCTTCCTGGGCGTGCGGGATTCTCTTCTCCCAAACTTATAACTGATAACTGAATACTTACAATTTCCCTCGCATGCCCGCCGGTTGACTTTCTCGATTTCGTCATCCCGAGCCGGGCGAGGGATCTCTCTTTCCCCGCTGAACTCCTGCGTTTGCAACCTCCTTCTTCTTGCGGGCAAAAACGGGAATGTCGGCGCGCCGACAATTGCACGTGACGCGCTAGTTAACACCCCCCACCCCCCTGTTTTTGCGTAAGTAGGGGAAACAAAGGACTTACGGGCGAATTTCTTGGATGTAGGGGAAACAAAGGACTTACGGGATTTTGCGACGCGGAGTAAGGGTGTGGGACGCGTTGTTTGCGTCCCGGATGACGCTCCGGGACGGCCCGAAATGGCACAAGAGCAGCGTCCCCGCAGCATAACAGGCCAAGCATAGCACATTATTTACCGTTTGTCTACTATTATTTAGTGGGTACTAGTTTCGAAACTGGTGCGAGGACGGGTGGAACACCATTTGTAAGCTGGCAATACGCGTGCCGCACCTACGGCGCTCCAGATTACCCCGCAATCTTTCCCAGCCCTCACGGGCTGGGCTAATTTCTGCCGCGCCTCCGGCGCTAATCCAACGCAAGACGCGCACCTCATTCCTTTTGGCACTCGTCTCCCCCGTCCTACTCGCCAAACGCCAGAGGCGCGAAACACGTTAGCCCAGGGCGCCTGCCCTGAGCAGAGTCGAAGGGTGAGCCCTGGGTACGCAGCGCACAAAAATCCCGAGCGCCGTAGGCGCGACACAGCATTCAATCGCGCCACACCCCGGCAAAATCTCCCGGCAACGCCCGCGAGGCTCCGCCCGTTCCGTAATCTCCTGCTCCCAAACGCGGATCAATGGCCTGATTGCAACGCCGCCAGTCTCGATCTACCCGCCCAGGACACTTACTTGAAGAGTTAATGGACAGATGGCGGCCACGCGTGTATCATTAGGTTCCAGGTGAAGCGCGATGAGCGTCATTCTTGATTCACGGTTTGCGACGGCCGAAGACACCGCGGCGGCCCTGGGCGTTTCGGACTCACGCTTCAAGCGCCTGATGCGGGTCGCCGGCCCAAAGACAATTGCGAGGCGGGTCGCCGGCCCGAAGACAATTACGGTGGATTTCTGTGCAAGAGCGGGCCATAAGGCAGGGACGAATGGCAAGTTCAAGCTGAAGAGCGCTAGCCGAAAGAAGCAAACGCGTGGCAAAACGAAAAAAGCCGCGCACTGAAGTTTTCCTGAACATTCCCTACGACAAGAAGTTTGAGCGGCTGTTCATCGCCTACGTTGCAGGTGTGAGCGCTTTTGGCCTGGTCCCGCGGGCAACACTCGAAATTCCAGATAGTTCGCGCCGCTTGGACAAGATTCTGAAATTGATTGGAGATTGTGAATACTCCATCCACGATCTTTCCCGCGTGGAACTGGACCGCAAGAAGCCCTGCACGCCCCGGTTCAACATGCCGTTCGAGTTGGGCCTGACAGTGGCGCAGCAGAAACACAAGAAGAAAGAAAGCTGGTACGTGTTCGAGTCCAACAGCTACCGCATGGAGAAATCGCTCAGCGACCTGAATGGCACGGATGCGAAGATTCATGAAGGAAAGGTCGCCGGCGTGTTCGCAGAGCTTTGCCAGACCTTCAAGCGGCGCGGAAGGCAACCGACAGTCCAACAGATGGCCGGGATTTACCGCGAGGTGCGCCGGAACCAGGCGACCATCCTGAAGGAATCTGGCGCGAAATCTCCCTACAAGGCCCGCGCCTTCCGCGATATTTGCGTGGTCGCCAGTGCCTGGGCCGACCGCCTCGTCGAGTAGCGCGTGCGGCTTCTCTTTTCTTTGCCTAGCGCCAGAGGCGCCAAGACCCAGCCTTCCATGAACCGCTTGGGATTCAGCTTCGTGATGAATTCCGACGGTGGTATTCTTCGTGCGACAGTTTTTCGAGCGGGAAGACGGACACAAGTCGCGCTCACCCGCCGCCCGTTCACCGCCCTGCTCCCGAATCCTCGGTCGGTTCACTGGATATCTCGAGGTGGCCCTTGACAGTTCTTACACTTGAAGATGCTGGCTGGAGGAAACTGTGCCCAAAAAACGCTCCTGCCGCGCCAGGAGTGATCCAGGTTTGCAAGAGGGCCGGATATACGGTAGTTGACTCAGAAAAAGATTTTCTCGTTGAGCCTCGCAAGTTCAAAGGCTTGTACACGCTTCACGCAACATATGATCGAGGAAATTTTGAGCCTGAAAAAGCGGAGTTTGACCTAGGAAATCTGCCAGAGATTCCAAGACAGGAGTTGCACTCTTCCGTTCAGGACCCAGGGGCTTTCCTAGCTCGGTTCCTGGAGGATGATTCTATGCAAGCTCTCAGGGCCCTTCGGGGCCTCGTAACATTATCTGACGTACCCACTTTTCCAGGGTTGATGGCTAAGCGGGTAATTCCTGCGTTTCTTGAGAAGTACTCAGAGGGGCGAGTACATGTGATAGCCATATCCGAGCTTCTGTCTCTACTTCATGGCTTCGTCAGAGTACTCGCCCCCCTGGATATTTTCGAGTGGGCAGAAATCAAGCCCCTAGGTTCGACAATCGCAAGGATGATGTCTGAGGCGCACTCTACTTTGGGTGAGGACTTCGGTGTGAACGCCTTGGAAATAGTTTTGCATTTCATGTTTCCGAATTGCTATGGACTCCTCTGTCCTCGGCTGAATTGCGAAGTTGTCTTCCAGCTTCCAAGGCCAGTTGAGTCGTTGGGACGATTCCCACGGGAAATTCTCGATTTTGCAAGATGGGGATCGGTGTTCAACGAAAAAACGCCTACGAGGGAACTATTGAATTACGTAGCTGGGAGGCCTCATGACAAGGCCTCGCTATTAAGCCGCTGGGTGTGCCCCCGGACCTTTTCACCTGAGGAGATTACTGCCCTGATCCACTGGACAATAGAACGCGTCGACCACCTCTACGCTTATCTATTTGAGCTTACTGCTCATGTGGACAGCCGGACCGGTTACGTTAGTCCGCTTCTCCTGGAAAAAAGACATATGACAATCGAGCGAATGTTGATCGAGACGACCCTGATCGTATCAGACAGAGACGCCTATGTTCGGAAGACCCTATTCTTCAATCTGCACGATAAATTCGCAAGTCTTATGACAACGCCGGGAAATCTTCAGGAAAGGCAAACGGTTTTCAATCGGCTCCTCAAAAAGAGCCATTACGAGCAAAGGCTGAGCAAGATCTTACAGACCATTCCTGAGCCATTCCTAACATTCATTCGGGAAACCGGGGGATATCTCTACGATCAGATTTTCCAAGCTGTGATTGACGATATTTGGTTGACCTCACGGAGAAAGAAGAAAGTTGTTCTGGGTCGGAAGGAAGTTCCCAATTCAATAAGTCACGGACCCGCACGGTTTTTGGACGAGCAGGTCGACGACGAGAGTTTTGTTGCGAGGTACTTGCATGCGGCCAGAAACACTCTCCACAGCTATTTCTTGGCAAATGGTAGTTTTGAAAGGTACATGAGCCTCTCTAAAGGCTCGCTGCCTGATTTGCTTCCGGAGTTGGGTTGGCTTTTCATGTTTATGATGTTGGAAGACCCGATTGGATTGGTTGACGCCCAATGGAAGCATTGAGTTGTTGCTCGACATCGGAGGAAGGCAATGGGCAAGCATGAAGAGTGGGAAAGATTACAGTCACTGGGAAAGGGCGGCCAGAGCGAGGTGTTTTTGGTTCGGACTCCGGCGAGAGCACGGGAACGGCAGAAACACCTCGAAACAATCAAAGAGTTATCGGGCCAAGGTTTCAATGATCTCAGAGCACAACAATTCACGGAGGCTACTTTTGGTTATGGGCGAAACGAGAATATCTCGGAACTTGGCGCTTTGAAAATCTATTCGGCACGAGCCGCTGGTGTACAGGCAGAAGAGCAAGCGCGCGCGCGTCTCCATATTGAGATCACTATGCTCGGCGACAACCGGTCGGGCCTTCCAAGGCTCTTGGCATTCGACGAATCTGAAAAGTGGATCGTCACGGAGTTCTTTCCACAAGGGACGCTGGAACAACATGTGCTATCTTTCCGCGGGAACTCGCTGCCCTGTCTAGTCGCTTTCCGCACTCTTGTTGAAACCGTATCCCAACTCCACAAAGACGGTGTGGTTCACCGGGATATAAAGCCAGCAAATGTATTCATCGGCAGTAACGGAAACTTGATTCTTGGAGATTTTGGAATCGCCTTCCTCCCAAATCTACCGGAGCGCCTGACGTTTACTAAAGAAAGCGTCGGTCCACGTGATTACATGCCGCCATGGGCAGAGACTGAAGAGCGCCTTGAGGAAGTCGGCGGTCAATTTGACGTCTACATGCTCGGAAAGCTTCTCTGGTGCATGATCGCGGGACGTCTAAAATTACCTAGGGAGTGGCATAGGAGACCTGAGTTCGATCTGACCCTGAAATTCCCAAACGACCCGAACATTTTTGCAATAAACAAGATTCTCGACAAATGCCTTCAGGACGATCAAGGCAAGGTCCTTCCAAGCGCGCTGGAGTTGATGCAAGTTGTTGATGGCCACCTGGGCGTAATGAAGCGCGGCGGTCAAATGCTGACCGAGGATACGCCCAGACCTTGTAGAATGTGCGGAAAGGGGTTCTACCAGCTCCCCAAAAACTCTTCGGGATTTCAGACACAGGTCGTGGCACTAGAAGCTGGGTCCGCCGTAATAAAAGGAAGCGATTCTCAATCATGGAGACAAGGCAGCCCCCTTTTTGTGGAGGCCTATATTTGTGATTATTGCGGCAACATTGAGCTATTCAAGCCGATGCAATTAGATAAGCCGTAGGCCCTCGATCCTAGAAGAGTCGCAAACGGGCTGGCGGAAGGCACAGGCTTAAACACCTAAGCCGAGGCTGAGTGCCCTACGTGCCGGTCTTGCCCGAGGAGGTTTTGACTGTCGTTCTTTCTAAATTGTTGCGTAGGCCCGCTCTTTTCCGTGGCCTTTTCCCAAAATGGCACACGCATTCGAATACATACCAAGTAAATAGTTATTGACATGGTAACGAATCCGTGCTATTATGCGTCGTGAACGTTTTGCTCCAGCCAGCCCGAGTACAACGAACCCTCCATCCCGAAAGAGTTTTGCGCTCGCCTCTCGCTTGCCCCGCTTGCCCTGCCTGCTCTCAGCCTCGAAAGGACCCGCTAGGGGAGCGGTTTGCACGCTGCGGACTCTCCGCTTTTCGCCTTTCGTTTTTCGATTTTCGCTTTTCGATTTTCCCGTTTCCTATCTCCTTTCTTTTGACATGCTTGCGCACACTTGCGCCCGCAACCTCTTTCTTTTCACATACTTCACAAAAACACCCGGGGGTGGTATGCACACCCTCTAACTCTCGTCTGCTCTGTAACTTACGCACTCTCTATCTTGCATCATTTGCGCCCACCCCTTACGGCTGGCCCATTGCGCTCCGCTTTCCCTGGTGCCACAATTCACATTTGGGCCAGTTCTCGGCTGGACGCGCCCTTTGTACCCGCCGCTTTCTCGAGGGCGGCACTCCGGGCCAAGAAACATTCCGCCGCTCTTCGGTGTCTAATACATTGAGCGGACGTGGATTGGGGAAGGTGCTCCCAATCCGAAGTGCCAAGAGGCCCGTTGCAGGGAAGAGATTCATGGGCCGTCCACTCTGGCCGAGGCCAGCGTGGGCCAGTTCGCCTTCCAGCGCATTCGGCTGGAGGACGAGCTAGAAAGGCAGAACGTGTCCGATTGGGTCGGTACGCTCTCGTGGGGCCACGATGAAGCCGGACTTGTCACCGAGCTGCAAGCTGGCTCGGAGACGGCATTCGACTGGCTCGTGACGCACTACCACGGTCCCGTGTACAGCCTCAGCCTGAGCATGTTGGGAGATACGGCCGACGCCGCCGACACCGTACAGGAAGTTTTCTTGAAGGCGTTTCGGGGCATACGGAGTTTCCGCCGCGGCAGTTCGCTGAAGACCTGGCTTTACCGCATCGCCGTTCGCGAGGCGCTCAACAACCGCCGCTGGTTCAAGCGCCACCTCCAGAAGAACGTCTCCATTGATGCGCAACCCGAAGAGGGCTTTGCCCCGGTCGAAGTGCAAGACGGCACCGCATCGCCCTACGAGCAGATGGCCACGCACGAAATTCAGGCCGCGGTGCAGGACGCGCTGCAGCAAATCCCCGAAGTCTTCCGCGGCGCGGTGATCCTCAGGGATCTGGAAGGTTTGAGCTACGAAGAAGTGGCCGAGGTGCTCGATTGCAGCGTGGGCACGGTGAAGTCTCGCATCCTGCGAGGCCGGCGCACATTGAAGGAATTGCTGGAGCCCCTGCTGGTTGAAAAAGGGTTTGCGCGGCCCCACGAGATGCCCCACCGCGAAGCGGCCAGCACCGCCCACTTCGGCTCGCAAATCGGTTTACAAATGGCCTACGTACGTGCCCCAGCTAGTCCGTCGGCAGGTGAAATAACGCGTCCAAGTCAAACGCGTGAGGAACAATCATGACGTGCGAGAAGGTACATTCCAAACTGGCCGGGTATCTGGATGACACCCTGGCTTCGGCTTCGCGTGCCCGGCAGCGGGACGCCGTCCGCCAGCACCTCGAAGAGTGCGCTTCGTGCCGCGAGGAATTGCAGCGTTACCGCAAGCTGGCGGTGATGCTTTCGCGTATGCCGCGCGCCTTGCCCCCGGCGGATCTCTCCGTGCGCATCAAGGTGGCGGCAGCCCAAGGACGCGGCCCGCGCAATTGGGCAGAGCGTTGGCAGCTTGTGAAGGATCGCATTGAAATTCTGCAGGACAACGTGTTCCGTCCATTCACCGTGCCGGCAACAGGCGGATTGTTCTCCGCGATCGTCATCTTTGTGTTTGTGCTGCACATGATCGTGCCGGGCATTGTAGTGCAGGCCGATCCCAACGATATTCCGACTTCCCTGTTGCAGCCCGCGGGCCTGATTTTGCCCTCGGACATGCCCAGCTCGGCTTCGCCCGAAATGCAGAATCCCGATGTACTTTTGCAGAATGACCTGATCGTGGACGTGGTGGTGGATTCCGACGGCCGCATGATGAAGTACGAAATCATGGATGGCCCGGACAGCCAGGAAGTGCGCCACCACTTGGATCAGTTGCTGTTCTTCTATCGCTTCCGGCCGATGCTCAGCTTTGGCCGGCCCACTTCCGGCGGCCATGTGGTATTGAGCTTCAGCGCCGTGCGCGTCCGCGGCTAATCGCGCTCAACCAGGCAAACATCTTCAGGGGGGCCTGTCCGGCCGGCCAGCTTCCTCTTGCGCCATCTGTACCTTGCTTCGCGCATCCATTTCAAGAACACCGTGTTTAATGGATGCAGGAGCATTTCCGATGTCCACCTTCTTGCGCTGCCTCGCCATCGTTGCCGCCGTTGTCTTGGCGGCGTTGTTGCTGACGCCGATCTCGCACGCCGCCGCTTCGCCCCAATACGGTTCGCCGGAAAGTATGTTGCTTGACGCAGCAAACCACAGCCGCGCCGCCGCGGGTTTGCCGCCGCTGCAGTGGGATGCGGCGCTGGCCGCAGCCGCTCGCCAGCATGCGCAACGCATGGCGCAGCAGAATACGCTCTCGCACCAGTTCCCCGGCGAGTTGCCGCTGCAGCAGCGAGCGATGCAGACGGGCGCACGCTTCAGCCTGATCGCGGAGAATGTCGCCGAAGGACCAACAGTTCTGGGGCTGCACACGCAGTGGATGAACTCGCCGCCGCACCGCGCCAATTTTCTCGACCGCGAACTGAATTCCGTAGGCATTGCGGTGGTGCAAAGCGGGGGGCAACTGTTTGCCGCAGAGGACTTCTCGGCGGCAGTGGCGCTTCTGGGACTGGATGCGCAGGAGCTCCAGGTCAGCTCGCAGTTGGCCGCGCGCGGTGTGCGGCTGCTGAATGTTACCGATGATGCGCGCAAGACCTGCGAGATGGATCGCGGCTGGGCGGGACAAAGGCCGGTGAGCGTCGTGCGTTACGAAACTTCCGACCTGAACCACTTGCCCGCGGACATTGAGCAGCGTGTGCAAGGCGGGAAATATCGCGGCGCGGCTGTGGGCGCTTGCGATACGGGAGGAGCGGCGGGATTCACGCGTTATCGCATTGCGATCCTTTTATATTGATCTGGCTGCCGTGCTGCGGCCTTGAGGTATTGCGCGGCCTAATGGCGGGAATAAGCGAATTGTGGCTTGCGTTTTTGGACAGAACCGATAAACTGGCGAGCATGAATCGGAAGACCTACTCGTATTATTGGCGATTTACGTACCGGAGCATCCGGGAGGAGTGGGCCATCGTCTAGATTCTGCGAAAATTTGAAGTTGCGGCCCACTCGCAAAGAGTGGGCTTTTTTGTTTTAGGGCGGAGAATTCGGGCTGGCTGCGGCCGGCCAAAGGAAAAAGGGAAACGACGATGATTATTTCGATGAAGCTGCACTCGAGGCGGGAAGAGATCGATGAAGTCTGCGCGATTGTGAAGCACTTCGGGTACAAGGTGCACTCGATCGAAGGCGAGGAGCGCGTGGTGATCGGCGTGGTGGGCGTGGGCGACGTGACCCCGTGCATGGAATCGGTGGAGGCGCTGCCGCAAGTGGATAGCGTCATGCGCATCACGGCGCCGTACAAGTTCGTGAGCAAGGAGTTCCGCCGCGGGAAGACGCGCATCCGCGTAAATGGAACGGAGATTGGCGGCGACGAGTTCATCGTGATCGCCGGGCCGTGTTCGGTGGAGAGCGAGGAACAGATCATGCGCACGGCGGAAGCGGTGGCGAAGGCCGGGGCGAAACTGCTGCGCGGGGGCGCGTTCAAGCCGCGAACGTCGCCATACGATTTCCAGGGGATGGAAGAGGAAGGATTGAAGCTGCTGCAAAAGGCGAAGAAGGCGACGGGGCTGGCGATCGTCACCGAGGTGATGGGGGATCGCGACGTCGAGCTGGTGGCCAAGTACGCGGACGTGATGCAGGTGGGCGCGCGAAACATGCAGAACTTCATGCTGCTGAAGGCGCTGGGAAAGTGCGGGCGGCCGGTGCTGTTGAAGCGGGGGTTGAGCAGCACGATCAAGGAATTGCTGATGAGCGCGGAGTATATCGTGGCGCACGGGAATCCGGAGGTGATTCTGTGCGAGCGCGGCATCCGCACGTTCGAGACGGCGACGCGGAATACCTGCGACATTTCGGCGATCCCGGTGCTGAACGAATTGACGCACCTGCCGGTGATCCTCGATCCCAGCCACGCGACGGGGAAACGCAGCCTGGTGCCGGCGTTGGCGCGGGCGGGCGTGGCGATCGGCGCGGATGGATTGATCGTGGAAACGCATCCCGCGCCGGAAAAGGCCATGAGCGATGGGGCGCAATCGCTGGACTTCAACCAGTTCGCGCGGATGATGACGGAGCTCAAGCCGTACATCGCGCTGTGGGACGAAGCAAGGAAGAGGGAAGCGCTGGCCGCGGCGGGGTGAGGAAGACAGTTTTAAGTTATCGGTTGTCAGTTTTAGGTTTCGAGAGAAGAGGAAGCGGGAGAACGGTTTGAGGTTGAAAGTTCAAGGTTTGAGTCGGAGAGCGGACCCACCCTTTGCCCAAGGCGCAAAGGGCAGGTCACCCGAAGTTATCTCAACGGCGGGTGGCCCGGTCGCTGATGCTCGGCTCGTTTTTTCCCCTGCGCGTGGCATCATCAGGGTAAGGATACCACCTTTATAGTTAAACGAAGCGTTATGATGCAGTGGGTGCCCCACCCTCGTGGTGGGAGGGTGGGTCTTGGGTTTTCTGATGCCCAAAGGATTGAAGCGCTACTACGGCCGCAGCCATCTGCACTTTCTCACGTTCAGTTGTTATCGCCGCCTGCCGCTGCTTAGGACGATGCGTGCGCGAAATCTGTTTGTGCGGGAGCTTGCGCGCGTTCGCTCGGAGTATGGGTTTCTGCTAGTGGGCTATGTGGTGATGCCGGAGCACGTGCACGTATTGATCAGCGAACCGAAGAAAGGCACGCCTTCGACGGTGTTGCAGATGCTGAAGCAGCGAGTGTCGCAGAAGATGCGCAAGGAGCGGCGAAACGCATCCGAGAAACAACTGCGGCTGGCATTTCCGGAGCCGGGGGAAAACCCACGTTGCTTCTGGCAGCCGCGGTTTTACGACTTCAATGTGTACACGAACGGGAAGAAGCGAGAGAAGTTGGACTACATGCACAGCAACCCGGTGACGCGCGGATTAGCAAGGCATCCGAGGGATTGGCCGTGGAGCAGTTGGTCGTTCTACACGAAGGGTGAAGTGGGGTTGATTGGAATCGACATCGTCCCGGAATGAGAGGAAGAAAGAGAATCCCAAGACCCACCCATAAGGTTCTAAGTATTAAGTCATGAGTTGTAAGTTTGAAGAGAAGAGAAACCCAAGAGCCCACCCTCCAACTACGAGGGTGGGGCACCCAGAATCTGCTTCGCTTTTTGTCACCAGGCCACGCTGCTGCGGGCACGACGAAGACGCTGAGGAGGCTACATGGAGATGGGATCTTTGGCGTGGCGGGTGACGTACCAGCACGGGCGGATTCCGGCGTGGGAAAAGAGGGAACGCACGCAGGGGAGGTCCTCTTCGGGCTTCTGGGAGTCAAGCTGGTATTCGACTTTGTTGTTTTTGAGTGGAATGGCGAGAAGTCGATAGCGGTGGACGCTGCTGGTGGTGGGGCCCGCGGCGGGGTAATGCACGCGAACTTGAAACCATAAGAAGTCGCCGAGATAGACGAGCAGGAACAGGGCAAGCGCCGCGAAGAATATACGGCGAGGGATGTGGCTAAAGGACGAAGAGGAATCGGCGAAAGCGGTTGGTGGAGTGGTCATGGGATTCGAGTTGCAGAAATAAAATGTTGTCGGGCCGCGCAGCAAGTATTGTGCACCGAAAATAATGCGAAGATGCACAGAGTCTTCAGGGGCTAAAGCCCAATTCATTTTGCAGGCCGTATGTCAGGGCTGAAGCCCTGACCCCCTAAAGAAAAGTGCAACAAACTTGTAGTACACATCACTATACCAGCACGGCGATGGTGATGCCTTCATTGCTGTGATTGAGGTCGCGGTCGTTGCGCAAGTCCGGGCAATGTTCGATGGCGTAGCGCGCGTCGTCCTCAAAGACGCTCCACTTTTCGCCGAAGATGACGCGGGTGACCATGCCTTCTTTCTTGCGGCGCAGCAACGAAGTGCGAAGAGCGCCGCGTAGCGCACCTCCCTTCCCCGTGGAGCCGTAACCGTGAATGATCTTCACGGCGGCGACGCCGCTCTGTTTGGCTTGCTTCAATTCGGCGAGGAGAATCTGGCGCGCTTCTTCAACCGTGGGCATGCCAGCTTCGATGTTGAGGATTTTCACGCCCGCCATGGGGAACTCCAATTTCCGCCCGAAATGTGATTGTGCCTGAGAGTGGAGGCGCAACTCAACTAATGTGGATGGTGGAAGTGAGGCGGATTCCGATGGGCCGAGATTATGCGCAATGAAGACGTTTGAGCGGATGCTGGCGGATTCTCCGGCAACTTTCAGGATCTATTCATTGCGCAAGGGCTATACTGGCTTCGATTGGCTGCTGGTAATGAAACAACGGAGGCAATTCTGATGAATAATCACAGCCTCAAGAATGTTCTGCGCGTGGCTTTCTGTCTGGTCACACTGATGACAGGTGGTGCGGTGCGCGTGCTCCACGCACAGTCCAAGGATCAGCCGCTTCCCAAAATTGTGCAGAAAGACGGGCGCTATGGCTTGTTCGTGGATGGCGCGCCGTACTTGATGCTGGGCGCGCAAGTGAATAATTCCAGCGCGTGGCCGGCGATGGTGCAGCGGATGGCGGCTCTCACGATCCCCGCAGGGTAGAGCCGCCGGTTGTGGCGACCCAGGAATCGATCCCAGGAAAGGCCCCGAAGGCAGCGCTCTGTGAAAAATCCGCTTCCAGAAGTGGCGACAACGGGTTTGCAGGACTTCTCGAAGGGCGGTCCGGAGCCGATGACCCTCTCGGAGAAACAATTGTGCTCGGTTGGACGCAAATGGCAGTATCGTTTTATCCGGCAGAACGCCAAAAAGTTAATTCCGGTTAAACGCAGACGAAGAGGTTGGTGCAATGCATCGGGGGTGGTATTTGTGTGCCCACGTTGTGGGTACGCGAAATTAAAATAGCTACTCAAACCTCCTCCTGCATTCTTTGAACGCTTGACCGTGCGCATCCTGCCCGCCAGAGGGTTCGCGGACGCCTTCTTCCCCGTTCAGAAGTTTACGTCCGCGACCTTGGGAGCGAAGCGACTCGGCTGGATGTGGATTACTTCTTGGGGGTAGTTACGTGGCCACGCCCATCCCGCTCTTCGTTTCCTTTGAAGTGGGCACTATCGACACGCTTTGATGGCTCGGCTTTCTCGCCACGGTTTGGCTTTGGGCCCTTATAGCCGTTCTGTGGATGGAGACTGTTATTTACCTTGCCCCGGAATTCGGTAGGGCCATGAAACCATGGGCCAGCGCCAACGAAGGTGCCCTCAATAAACCATTCTGGACCGTAGTAGCCAGTGGGAGCACAGTCATAGGGAGCGGCGTCATAGTAACCGTAGGGACAGTCAGGGGCTACCCCGATGTTGACGCTGACTTGAGCCTCCGCTTTGGGGACGGTCGCCGTTAAGCAACATCCAGCAACAGCAGCTAAGATCAGAAATGTAAATCCGCGCATAAATTCACCTCGTTAGTCTATGTTTCCTCGAACAACCTCATCCTAGATCGATTCACAATGCCGCGTCTGTGCGTTATTGGTCACTTTAAGAGATTTAAAGGGGTTTAAAGGTGTTGGAGCTCTATCATCGCCCGGATAATGCGCTGTTCGTGCCGGGGACGGGCAACAGCCCGGCGTATTCACGATACTTCTTCGCCGCGCTCGGCCACCAGGCAATCGGATTTTCTCCTTTCGGCATGGACTACACGGGATACTCGAACACGCCGCTCGGAGCTCCGCGGATCGCTGAAGAAGGACTCGAACCTTTTGCACTGAATTACAAGCTGATCGGGCCGATGGACCGCGAGATTGCCCGGCTGAACTTTGCGGGGAAATTGCAAGCTGTTGTGGAAAAGAAGGGGAAGCCGTCGGAATCGCTGGAGTTTGGGCCATGGAAGGTTACGGTGTCGTACGGGCTGGGACAATTTGGTCCGGGCGAAAATCCGCCGGGCAATCCCGAACCTACGGGACGCGCCTTGATTGCACAGCTTGGAGTTGACGAATTCCTGGTGGCGGGATTCTTCTGCCGCGTTGACTTCCACATGGCGGATGCCACATCAGGGAAGCAGCGGCAGTTCCTGCGGGTGGAAGAAGGAACTTACGAAGACGGAAAATTTAAACCGGTGCGCATCTGGAACGGGGATCAGACGGACTGGGGACTGAACTTCACTTCCGCGCCGCAAGTGCTGCGCGTCTCGCTTGGTACCTACTAGGCTGGCGGGAGATCGTTCCGACATCGCAGAAATCAGGCGCGGAGCGGGATCCCACTCCTTGTTTAAGGCGTCCCTGGATCACTTCCGGCGCTAAAGATCTGGAACTCCCTGATATGTGCTTCCGCCGATGAGGCGAGGATGTTCAGGCGGATACGAAAAGCGGTTACGGGCGCGAAATTGTCAATGCGCTTGTGGCCAATCGCACCGCCTTCCACGAGGGATTTCCAGCGATTGGCGTCAGAAGACGATAGCCACGCAATGATAACCACTTCTTGAGAAGCGGGCTAACGCACGAACTGGTACGCCCGGCGATCTTTCCGAGAGAATTCCCCACGCCAAGCCAAGGCGGGAGAAAGAAACGGCGACGTGCGGGAGAGCCGGGGGAGTAGTATGGGTTGAGGCTTGCCGCGAAAGTGAGTGGCCTGGAGCAGGCTGGATAAACCGGGCCGCAGGAGGGCGCGATGAGAATCCTGATTGCGGTCGATGGGTCTGCCTCGTCGGATGCGGTGATCCAGGAAGCGGCGGCGCGACCGTGGCCGAAGGGGACGGAGATGTGCCTGGTGACGGCGGTGGACGCGTACTTTTTCACGCGGGCGCCGTTGCTGCTCGAAGAAGTGAAGCAGAGAACAAGCGAGGGGCTGGAAGAGAGCGCGCAGCCATTGAGAGAAGCGGGTTGGGCGGTAAGCACCAACGCGTTGGTCAGCAATCCACGGCACGGCCTTCCGAAAACTGCGAGCGAGTGGAAAGCCGACTTGATCATGCTGGGATCGCACGGGCGGGGGGCGTTCAGCCGGCTGCTGCTGGGGAGCACGGCGCAGGCGGTGATGCGCCACGCGACTTGTTCGGTGGAGATCGTAAGGGCGAAGGAGAAGAGCCACGCGGAGCGCGCGGGAATGCGCGTGCTGATTCCAAGCGATGGTTCGGAGTATGCGCAGATGGCGTTGCATGCGGTGGCCGAGCGTCCGTGGCCGGGAGGCTCGGAGTTCCTGATCATCTCTTGCCCGGAATTCCCGGTCCTTATCGGCGAGTATCCGTACTATGCGCCGGAACAATTGACGGAGCTGGCCAAAGCAAGCGAGTTGCACGCGACGGAGTCCGCCACGGGCGGAGCTGACCTGCTGAGCAAGGCGGGACTGCGAGTCTCGCGGCAAGTGACCGAAGCGAAGGACACGCCTTCGCGCGCGATCCTGGCGGCGACCGATTCGTGGGAGGCTGACCTGATTGTGATGGGATCCCACGGGCGGTGCGGATTTGACCGCATTGTGCTGGGCAGCGTGAGCGAATCGGTGGCCATGCACGCGCGGTGCTCGGTGGAAGTGGTCAGGAAGGCCTGACGCGCGTGAGCACAAAGACGCAACAGGCGCACCGGATTTGTATGGGCCAAAGGAGAATTGGCCCCGGGAGCGCGAGCAGGCGCTGAGATTTCCAGGAACTTCACGAACGGAAGAGACTAGAGGGCGGCTTCGTTGTGACGGGCTGCGGCAACTATGGGCTGCGGCAAGGCGCAATCCACGATCTGATTGATGGCGTAGATTGATTCCCTTTCGCAGGAACGGCAGCGCAGAACGAAGACCCGAGAGACGAGCAGGAACTGCGAATCATTCTCCTCGTGCTTACCCAGGTAAGCGTTATCCTTCTTGCTTACGATGCTGGGGATGCGCACGGGCTTTCCGCAGTGACGGCACAACACGCCGCGGAAATGTTGACTAACAGGTTCGGCGGACATCAGGACAACTCCTTGGACAGATTTCAGCGGAGGCTTCGGAAGCAGCAGGATACTGAATCACCGATGAATTTGTCTACCTGAAGATAAGGTTTCCACAGGGCGAAAGAATGTGACTGGAGTCACATGGAAAAATAATTCTAAGTGGCTTAGAACCAGGTACTTGTGAGCCATGCGGAGACCCTGAGTAGGGCTTGGGGCGGTAATCTCTCAGTGGAAAACTCCCGCCCCTTTTTTCTGCCCAGCCAATCATCTCTGGTCTGCACCACGGAAGTGGGAGTAGGTGTTGGCAGGGGTTGAAAGGGTAGGGCCGTTTGGAAACCAGGAGACATGGAGGAGTCGCCACAAAAAGAGACGAAAAGACCCTGCTGCGAGTTCGCCCTGGAAGCGCGGACGATCAACTGGCTCTGTCACAGACGAAGCGCCCGCCTCCCCGACCGGGTCGGGGTAGACGCCAGGCGGCCGCTACACGGGATTGGCCTTCGCGTGGATCTCGTTTGAGAATAGGAGAGAGTTGGTGGAGCCGATGGGATTCGAATCCACCACGGGTGAGGAAACAAAGGAGTTTTGCGGTGCAGCCTGGCCTTCAAAGGTATTGAAAGGAGAGAGAAGGAATTGTTAGTGCCCCCTTAATGCCCCCGAAAATTCCTGGGGTTAGAACGGGTGGTTGAGAGAGCAGACTCATCCGACGAACCTAAAGACATCCGTTATGGCATGTGTGTGCTGCGCAGCAATCCCCGCTTTGCAGTTGTCGCGCGGCAACGGCATTCATGGAGTGAACCCCTACCAACGCCGCGCATGCCATCAAACGATTCGCCAAGTACCGTAGGCAGGCCGATGGTTGCTTTACGGAACGGAGCCTGCAGGAGTACCTCGTACTGGCAAACGTGTTCGAACCTGCGAGTTCAACAACGTCAACATTCTCAAATTCCTGCTTTCGAGGGAGACGACATCGGAAGGGCTACTTAGGTTGGCGTGGCGCCGGGCGAAGACGTCGAGAGAAGTGCGGGTGAACCATGACTCTAAGCTGGATTCCCCGTCCTGCTAAAACGGCTATCGCCAGTTTGGGTCTTTGCAATTATTCTCCTCCTTAAAGACGGCCTCGGTCCTCTCTTTGCCCCAGATCTTCTTGCCAGCGCGTCTGGGATTTACAGTGAAGGCTATGTTTCGTTCATAAAAATATCTATCAATCGTCATAGTGCATTCGTCAACCGACTGATAATCACTATTGTGGAGGATTGCTTTAGACATCCCGCTAAATACCGATTCAATTACATTCAGGAATTGGGCCCCTGTCGGCAAAGGCACAAGCTCGACTAAGGGAGTCATATTGTTGCTGCGATATTTCTCGCTGTTCACTTCTTCAACCTTCTCGTAGAGTGCCTTTGAGGCATGCCAAGAAGCTGTGTCCCATGAAAAGTATATCTTCCGTTCGCACTTGTACTTTTGTATCAGGATTGTCAGCAGCTTGATCATTTCGCGTGTGTTCTTCTGGGATGAATAAAAGTGAGTGACCTGATTCGTGGAAAGCTCAAGCGCTGCGGTGCATATAAGGCTACCTTTGCTCTTCTGTCTTTGCGGTATTGTCCGTATTTCATCGCCAGGCACGAGAGCGACGCCTCCGCGGACCCTTACCGAGAAGGGACCAAACTCGTCAATTGAGAAAAATTTCTCGTTGGGCGTAAGCTCGGAAAGTATTTGTGTAATTTTACTTAGTTTCTCCCGATATTCTGGGTCACTGCTGGTGAGCACTTTCTTGGCCTTCTTAAATTTGTATCCCGCAGCTTGGAAGTATTCGGATATCGAACTTTTGGATATGGACGCTCCATAAAGTCTCTCGTAAACTGTGGCCAACGCACTCAAGCTCCATGATGCTCGGTTTATATCGTGAAGACGCGGGGATTCGTGTATCAGCTTTATGAGCCTGCCCTTCTTCGCTTTGAGATCGTCGATTGATTTCGTGGACTGGGCTTTCGTCCGGGGCAGGGACAGCTGATCAAAGCCTCCAGCCGCATATATCTCGCACCATTTCTTGATCGTCTGAGGTGATCTTTCAATCTTGCGGCTGATACTGGCAACATTGTCACCATTGCTGATCGCCAGAATGGCCACGGCTCGCTCCCACAATTGTCGATTATTAGATAATTTCCACTTTCTGAAACTTTGCAAATCGTTGTGGTTGACCACAATTGAGAGCCGGGTATTGAGTGCAGCTCTTTTGAGATGGCGTTCTTTACACCACAGGCTGTATCGGTTGACAAACTGAGAATATTTGTATGGCGTCGGTGCAGTAGCTGCGTATTCGCTCCAAACATCAATCAAAGATAACGGCTCAGCTTTCAATCTCGTGTGAATGCTCTCGAGTTGTATGGCCAGCGCATTATATCTGTCTGACCGTGTGAGTTCCGTGCGTGGACTCGATCTCTGCAGTAGGGCTACCAAGAGCTCTGCGTTGCTTAGCCGTTCAATGTCATTGCCCGTGAGCGCGGAGCGTTCGAAGGCCACGATATATTTGCGTGCGGTCCCCCGAGAAATCCTAAGGCAGTCGGCGAGTTGGCTTTTATTAACTACGGTGGAAGTCCACAGAACAATTAATCTTCGTACCTTGTTCGCGGATATCAAGTGTTGGGACATGTTTCAACCAAGGCCACAATACGTTGATAAACTGTAGCTTAGTTTCCAAACGTTGTCAGGATGGCCGCCGCTCTGTTCTCTAAATTACCTACTCGTATTGGGTTGGATTCGAACCCGTAAGCTCCATTCATAAGACGTAAGTTGCTGATCTATCAAGACGGCAGAAACGTCAGAATGGGCAGAATCCCCGCACGGCGCATTGAGGTACACGCCGGGTACATAGCGCGAAACATCCTCTACCGCCTGTTTGCCTGTGCATCGGTCCTGTTGCGCTGTGCTCAAAGTGCTACAACTTTCTTATCAGCAAACATCTGGTACGCGGGAAGAGAAGAGTCCCGGCAGATTCCTCGGTTCGATTTAACTTCGCACCTTGTTCTTCTCAACGTAGCTGTCGAGGTCCGCCCTATCCAGCAGGAATCGTTTCCCGATCTGAATATGTGGAATCGCCCTCTTCCAAATCAGGTTCCGTATGGACCAAACGGAGCACGATAAATAAGCAGCAGCACTTGGGATCGTTAGCAGCCGCGGGCTGCTAGCGACAACGGGCTGCTGTGCAAACTCGGCATCTGGTTTGAGTAAGCGTCTTTTAACTGGCATGGTTCCGGAGCATATAACACGCGAAGGGCGACCCGCTACAGATTGGGAACCTAGCAGAACCTAGCGAACGATGCCTCTTGTTGGAACAATGGTGGGTACCAAAGACCCCTCTTGGAATAAACGAATAAACGCCGCAACTTATTGCAGTTAACGAAGAAGCAGCGAAGCAATTGAAAAGATAGTGGACGAGATGGAATTCGAATCCACCACGTGCGAGAAAACAAAGGAGTTTTGCGGTGCAGCCTAGCCTTCTAGCCTCTCTAGGGTATTGAAAGGAAAGGGAGGGTACTCTTAGCTGCCCCTTGATGCCCTCGAAAATTCCTGAGGCTAGCGCAGGGAGGGTTGAGAGAGCAGACCCGTCCGGCGAACCGTAACGACATCCGTTATGGAATGTGTGTGCTGCGCAGTAATTCCGGCTTTGCAGTTGTCGCGGTGTTGGCCCTTGCGCTCGGCATCGGCGTCAACACCGCTATAGTTCAGCCTCGGGGATGTCAAATTCCTGCGGAGAGCCGAAAAAGAGCTAAACTGCAATCATGGGGTGTTGATTTCTGACCGGCATTTCGACGCTTTCCTCAAGTGCAGGACGAAGGCTCACTTCACCTTCACTTCTGCGAGGACTGGTGAACCTTCGCATCCAATCGGTGCCTGGCAAGGGCACATCGCTGAAAGCTATCAGAAAGACTGCCGAGACTACCTCCGATCAGTCTCTGGGGCCGATTGCTTCGTTGGCACCCCGCGCCCGGAAGATCTAAGAAGCGCCAAGTACCCGCTCATCCTTCAACCGCTAATAACCGCAGAGGATGCCGAATCCCACGTTCATGCTCTCGAACGGCGGGAAGTACCGACCCAGAAGGGGCACAGCGCCTACATGCCGATCCGGTTCGTCCCATTTGAGAAGATCTCAAAGCATTACAAGCTCATGCTGGCATTTGACGCCCTCGTCCTCTGGAAGGCTTCCGGTCAGATGCCAACCAAGGGAACGATCATTCACGGACTGCAACATACAATCCTTGGTCTCAGGCTTGATACCTTGATTCACGAAGTGCAGTTACTCGTGGGGAAGCTCCGCGCATTGCTCAGCGAGAGCATCCCACCAGATCCCGTCCTGATTAAGCACTGCTCGGAGTGCGAGTTCGAAACATATTGCAGGAAGAGAGTGGCCGAGAAGGATGACCTTAGCCTCTTGGATAGCCTCAGCGTCACAGAACGAGCGAAACTGAACGCGAAGGGCATATTTACCGTCACTCAACTTGCTTA
This sequence comes from Acidobacteriota bacterium, assembly GCA_003154775.1. Lineage (GTDB taxonomy): Bacteria > Acidobacteriota > Terriglobia > Acidiferrales > UBA7541 > Acidiferrum. The sequence continues at coordinate 33,092 of PMES01000063.1, forward strand.
CACTTTTCGCCCGCGCCGCCGCCCCAAACGTCTGGCATCACGCAAAGAGAAGTATCACCATGCTCTCAAGGCTCTCGCAATTCGAGACCACAAGATTCACATAGTCGGGAAGCCCGAGTTAGCAATCAAGGGAACACCAGTTTATCTTGATGTCGAAGGAATGCCGGATCGTGATTTCTATTATCTCATAGGCCTCCGAATACCCGCGGGGCCTCTCCAATACAGCTTCTGGGCGGATGATGTTAGCGATGAGGAAGGAATCTGGCGCTCCCTGCTTAGTGTGCTAGAGCGCATCGACAATCCTGTCTTGATTCACTATGGAGCCTATGAAACAACCTTTCTCAAGCGACTTGCGCGCCGATATTCCGACTCGACTCCCGAATCCTCCTACATCGCCACACTCATTACCCGCGCGATGAATCTCTTGGGGATCACCTATTCGCAGATCTATTTTCCAACATATTCCAATCGCCTCAAAGAAGTCGCGCGATACCTTGGGTTCCAGTGGTCGCACCCGGTTGCGTCGGGGCTCCAGTCCCTCGTCTGGCGACAACAATGGGAGGAAACGCGGGATACCTCCATCAAGCAGGTATTGATCACGTACAATCGAGAGGACTGTGAAGCTTTGGAAGTCGTTACCCGGGCCGTTGAACGGGTCGCGGTCTTTGCAGAAGGCCGTTGCTCCGTGAGCGGTGACGCGAATGAGGTCTGCGTACACTCAGAAGACGTCCAGAACGTTTCGAAGTGGCGCAAGTTCACCAGTTCTCTTCCGGTCCTGGAGGAGATTAATGAGGCAGCGCACTGGGATTATCAACGCGACAGAGTCTACGTAAGAAACAGCGACTGGCGCAGAAGATCCAATGCCTCGCGCACTGTGCCTCGCACTGTCCGGCCCCGCATCAACGGAGTAGTTCTCTGTTCCACTCCTCCTCGGTGCCCCCAGTGTGGCAGTAAGAAACTAAAAGCAGGACCGGAAAAGTCGAAGATCGTGTATGACCTTCACATCGGAAAGACAAGCGTCAAAAGATGGATCGTCAAATATCGCTTCCACTACTATGACTGCCTTCGCTGCGGCGCGGAACTTTCTTCTCCGGAGCGGACGTGGCGTCGCGGGAAGTACGGGTGGAATCTGATCGCGTTCCTGATTTACGAAATTGTGGAACTATGCGTCCCACAGCGTGTGACAACGCGTCATGTGAACCGTCTGTTTGGTCTCACTTTGCCCCGCAGTTCGGTGGGTCATCAGAAGAGCGCGGCGGCAAGACTGTACGAAGAGACGCGGCAGACGCTGCTCCGGAGGATCGTTGAGGGAACGCTAGTTCACGCTGACGAGACTCCGATAGTAACGCAGGGCAAACGAGGTTACGTGTGGGTGTTCTGCAATTTTGACGACGTCGTCTACTTTTACAGCGAGAGCCGCGAGGCGGAGACAATGCAGACGCTCTTGAAGGGGTTCAAAGGAGTCTTGGTCTCTGACTTCTATCCTGCATACGACTCGATGGACTGCCCGCAGCAAAAGTGCTTGATTCATCTCATGCGCGATCTGAACGATGACATGTTGAAGAATCCGTACGACGATGAGCTGCGGCAGATAGTGCAGCAGTTCGGCGACTTGCTCAAGCAGATTGTGGATACCATTGATCGCCATGGTCTGAAGAAATACTTCCTCAATAAGCATCTTTGTGACGTGGAGCGGTTTTACAAGTGGCTTTTCAATCGGCAGTGGCAAAGCGAAGTGGCCGCGAAGTGCAAGCAGCGCTTTGAGAAGAATCGGGAGAAGCTCTTCACTTTCCTTGGCTATGATGGCGTGCCGTGGAACAACAATAATGCGGAACATGCGATGAAGGCATTTGCCGCGCTTCGGGACGTTATTGAAGGGACAACAACGGCCTCCGCGGTTGACGAGTATCTCGTTCTTCTAAGTGTTTCTGAGACGTGCAGATACAAAGATCTTGATGTGTTGGAGTTCTTTCTTTCCAGGGAAAAGGATATCGATGCCTTTCTAGGAAGCCGCGCGCGTACCAGAGCGCAGCCCGATCGGTCCAATCAGAAGCCAACACAAGACCGCATTGTACAAACGGCACTTGAGATATTGGCTACTCGTCCTGCTGGCATCGGATTCGCGTCGCTTGTTGAAAGACTTCGCGGGCTGCTGCCACACGAGTCAGAAAACACCATCAGGATTTATACTGAGAAATTGCCCGCCTGGCGACCGCAGGAGGTATACAAGCCAGCGAGAGGGATCTTTCGACTCGCTCGGTTTCGTGAAACCGAAGCTACTGATGTTGAAACGAACAGGACTGCTACATAGCAGATGGTGATGAGGTTCGCGAAAACTGCCAATAAACCGCTAATGAATATCCGTGCGCCTCATGCAAGAATTTCCTCGAACAACTTAGCGATGTCTCGCGGCGGCAAAAGGCGGCAATAAGCCTCAAGGGTGGCACCAAGGGGTTCGGCCTCTTAAGCCATTTTGAGCTAGGCGCCCCAAAGGCCCGTGCGGCTCTCCAGGTATTCATGCGGAGGCTTTGCAATCTCGGCTGACGCGCCATGCCAAGTCGGCTGTCGGGAGCTGGGATTCGCAAAATGCTGACGACTCTTCCGGCTTCTTCTTTCGAATGACTTCGGTTTTCGGCGACCTATGTTTTTTCTCGTCTTCATTGGACTGATCCTGTTAGTTTGCGTGGAACGAGAGTACAGTTGAGCCTTTCAAACCGACCGAAAAATAATTGTTGGAAAATCGCAGATCCGATGGTTGAATCAACATGCCCATCACTTCCCATCTCTTCGAAGCGTACCTCAAGTGTCAAACCAAATGCTTTCTTCGGTCACTCGGCAAAACGGCAAACGGAAATGGCTATGCGGACTGGGTTCAGGCCCAACAAGCTTCTTATCGTAGCGAGGAGATTAAACGCCTCACACAAGAAACTGCACAGAATGAATGTGTTACCAATCCGATCGATAGGGAAGATGTACAGTCCGCGAAATGGAGGTTCGCTGTAGAGATCGCAGCACGGGCACAGAATCTGGAATCGACCATTCATGCTGTGGAGCAGCTGACGTCGGAGGGGCGAGACAAGTTGGGGCTGTTCATCCCCATTCGATTCATCTTCACGAACAAACTGCACAAAGACGCCAAGCTGCTGCTAGCATTCGATGCGTTCGTCTTATCCAATATGCTGGGCTGCGAGGTCGGCCTGGGCAAGATTATCCACGGAGACGACCGCGCTACAGTCAGAGTCAACACCGGCGCTATGCTCAGCGAGGTGCGGAAATTGACTGAGAAGGTCGGCGTTCTCCTATCCAGCAATTCGCCTCCGGAATTGATTCTCAACCGACATTGTCCCGAGTGCGAGTTTCAAAACCAATGCCGACAGAAGGCGGTTGAGAAAGACGAGCTCAGCCTGCTCTCAGGCATCACAGACACCGAACGCCAGAGCCATCGCAGCAAGGGGATATTCACCGTCACGCAGCTTTCCTACACTTTCAGGCCCCGCAGAGCGCCCAAGAGAGCAAAGAATCCTGCGACGCCGCACCACTTTGCGTTGCAGGCGCTCGCCATTCGGGAGAACACTGTTTATATCCACGGAACTCCTCGTTTTCCTAAGTCAGAGACTCAAATATATCTGGATATCGAAGGACTGCCTGACAACGAGTCTTATTACCTCATCGGCGCTTTGGTTGTCTCCGAGGGAAGAGAGATCTTCCACTCGTTTTGGGCAGATGACGAATCACAAGAGCCGGACATATTCTCCCAGTTTGTCGAAGCGGTCTGCCAGTGGGCTGATTTTCGAATCCTGCATTATGGGAGATATGAAACAGTCGCCTTGAACCGGATGAAGACGCGGTTGCCAGAGTCCCTCCACGCGAAGATCGATGCGATTCTCGAGCGAGCAACAAATGTGCTATCGCTCATACATCCTCACGTCTATTTTCCGATCTACTCCAATGGCCTTAAAGATATTGGCCGCTTTCTTGGGTTTGAGTGGACTCATGAAAACGCCACAGGGCTGCAAGCCATAGTTTGGCGGAAGAATTGGAACAAGACTAACGCCCCCGATATCAAAGCTCAACTGCTTCAATACAACCACGACGATTGCCGTGCATTGAAACACGTCGTTGAGTCTATCGGCGGTTTGATCTCGTCGGACGCGCCAACGCCGCTTGGTCATGCGCGAGGTGCAGCAATCAATACAGCGGATTTGAGAACATCGAGTCGCAGGTCTCACAGATTCCGGAAAATCGAGTGGGCACTGCCCGGCCTTGATGTTGTCAATCGATCCGCATACTTCGACTACCAGCGTCATAAAATTTTCGCCCGAGCAAGCAAAGCAGCCAAGAGAGTTCTTACGAAAGCAACGCCGAGGCGGTCGCGTATAAAGCCCAATAAAGTTCTTCAAATCGAGGCTAAGAAGTGCGTTTCGTGCGGGAGCAGGAAGATTTCTCAGTTGCGTCCAGTCAAGAGAAGGGTGATCGATCTGAAGTTTTTCAGCGGTGGTGTAAAGAAATGGATCACAGTTTATCTCTCGTGGAACTACAAGTGCATGAAGTGCGGCGATCTCTTTGTTCCAGAGGGTGTTCCCTCCGGATGGGCACCAAAGTACGGACAGGGACTTGCGACCTGGTGTGTATATAACAACTTGGTCTGCGGACAGAATATGCTTAGGGTCCGGCGGGCATTAAACGACATCTTTGATCTTGACGTCCCACAACCCACAATTTTCCGCTTTAAGTCATCGTTGCGTGAAACGCTTCAACCGATCTACGGCAGAATCCTTGCCCATCTGTTAAAAGGATCGCTCCTTCATATTGACGAGACTGAGGTGAAGTTGAGAGGTTGCAAGGGCTATGTTTGGGTGTTTGCAAGTATGGACGCAGTTTATTTTGAGTATCGAGATTCCCGGAAGGCTCAATTCCTTGGACCGCTTCTCGAGGAATTTCAGGGCGTGCTTATTTCGTATTCGTCCGGTGAACCCA
>PMES01000094.1 GCA_003154775.1 Acidobacteriota bacterium
CAGAGATGTTGGCACGGAGGGCTAAGCCCGAAGCGCATGCGTCGAGAATGATAACGAGGTGTTTGGCAACGATCACGCGCGACCACTGCGCAAACTGATCGACCTCGAGAACATCTTCGCCGGCGAAATTGCCGGGCTTTGAGTTGGAGAACTCGAGAAAACCGATCCGGCCATCTTTGTCGGATCCATGGCCCGAGTAGTAGAAGAGAAGCCGGTCGTCCTTACGCAGCAGATTGCTTTCGACGCTGAATTTGTTGATCAGGTAGTCTTCGATTAGGGAGCGGCTCACAATATCACCGCGCGCCTCGTAAACGGTGTCGAACCCTCCGTCGGTGAGGAGGAAGTTTCGCAACTCGGTCAGATCGGAGTCGACGAAGGGCAACTGAGGACTTTGGTGGTAGTACTTTGAGACGCCAGCGAGAAAAGCGACGCTTCGACCAAAGGCGGGTTTGGCGGCGGGTTTGAGTTTGAAAAGATCGAGAAGCTGCTGCCAGAATGCAGGCGGGTAGGTGATTGCTTCGCGGTCGAAGCGCCAAACTCCGCGGTCCTGCCGGGTGGCTTTGATTCCGGGGGGAACAGGCCCAACCGGGTTCTCGGCTGCGCTGAGGTCAGGCACGAACATGGCAGCAAGCAAGAGAATGCGAAGAGCCACCCTCGTTGCCAGCCTAGTCGTGTTTCTTGACCGTGTATTCATCGTTCTTGACAATCTCCTGGCGCTGCCGGTCGAAAAAGTCCTTCCAGAAGAAGCCGTTCTCAAAGGCTACGAGTAAGAGCATGATACGGGGTTCGGACTGAGCCGTGAGGTTAACCCCGGCGCTTTGAAGTGCGCCTTGTAGGGGGATAAAGACGATGGGTGAGGCCAAGACTGGCGCAAGGAAGTTTCCCCAGTCCCATTTCTTCCGGTTGCTCTTGGGGCGCAGGAAGCGGATGTAGAGGTATTGGGCAAGCATGCCCGCGACCATGCAAAGGTAAAGCGCAGCCGTCACAACTAGCGGCTGCTCTTCGCCACCTTTTGCTGCGACATCCGGCCGAGGAATTGGAAATCCGAAGAGCTGATGAAGAATGATCCCGAATAGGAACGCACAGATGAGCAGAACAACAAATTGCCGCCGCTGACCGCTGCGCATGGCAGCAAAGGCCGCGAACGCGAGGAAGCCGACGAATGACATCGCCAAGAGAAGATTCAGCTCGGACGTCATTGGGGTTCCTGTTACCCAATAGTCTCACAAACGCGGCCCTTTTGATTGGTGCTTCGGATTTTTCTGTTTGCAAGGCTTGGGGCTCGATGTAGATGCGCTGCTTTGCCTAGATTTTTCAGGCGCAAGATATCCGGACGGCTTGCCGACGGCGGCGAAAGTCACATTTCGTTTGTATTTGCGGCGCTTATCCGTGAATCTCTACTGCTAAGTCGGCCAGCGGTGACAGTTTCCTGCTGGACGTCAGGCTGGGGCATCGGGTTCCAGACCAATATGATCATTTACGGCATTCTGGAACCGCTGCTTGCAGCCAAGGTAACGCTCCGTTGTCTGTATGGAAACGTGGCCTAACAGGAATTGGATCTGCTCGAGTTCGCCGCCTGCCTGGTGGCACAACCTCGCGCAGGTCCTCCTCAGGCCATGTGGCGCTACCGAGGGAAGGCCACAGTTCTTGGCGTCCCGCTTGACGACTGCCCAGATCACTTTTGGCGTGAAGCCGTTTCCCCAAATTCGACCTGCCTTGTTGATCGAACGAAGGAGAGGACCACCACTGATTCCTGCCGAAAGGACCCAGGTGTCGACCGCCGCCTTGACCCAGTCAGGAACGGGGATCGTTCGAATGTGCCCGCCTTTGCCGGTCAGGTCAGCAATTACCCAATGGCCCTCGCGAAGCTGGAAGTCCTCCAGTCGCAGAGCCGTCAACTCAGCCCGTCGCAGGCCGCAGCCGACGAGAAGGGCAAGCAGGGCACGATCGCGCTGGCTGCGCGGCGTGGCACCAGGCTCCGTTGCCAGCAACCTCTTGCCTTCTTCCGCCGTCAGCCAGTTTCCAACACGTACTCCCAGCCGCTTCACCCCCTTGACGCGGCGTATTCCAGCGGCGAGATCGGGGCTGAGCAGGCCGCAGTCGGTGGCCTCATACGCCAACCGGCGCACCGCTGCCAATCTCAGGCTTATCGTCGAGGGAGCGTAGTGGTGCTCTTCCAGTGAAATCCGGTGCCGCGTGACTACGGTCTTGTTGAAAGCGAGCCGGGGCTCGGAGCAGTACCAGTCAATGAACTCCCGAATGGCATGGTCATACGAGCGCTTCGAACTGGCTGATGTCAGGCTGTTCAGGACCGCGGATTTCGACTGCTCAAGATCGGGCAGTTTCAAGACCGTCTTCGGAACGCGCTTGCGTTTGCTCTTCGCCATGGGAGCGGCCTCCAGTTGCCGCGGCGAAAAGCATGATCCTCCTGTCAGATCTCGTGACCAGCAGCGCGTTTTTCATTACCTATCAGCAAGTCATCCGCGTGGAGCAGTCGTTCCATCTGTCTCAATACTCTCAAGCACGGCGATTTGCCTGAGTCTCTGAATCGTTCGAAGTATTGCGTTCCTTCTACGTCTACAGCAACGACTTGGTTTTCATCGAGAGCCCTCGGGACGGCATGGAATCTGGGTTGGAACGAAGTGGCAGAGCGAGATACCCCTGCACACAATGGGCGGCGCTCCGTTTCAAGCTATGAGATCTTCCGCGCGGTCTCGCGCAACTGGGTGGCCATCGTTTGGTAATCAATTGTTAACTCTGGCCTAGCCTTAACCTCGAATTCCCCAGCGAAACATGTTACTCTCGAGGCATTCTGGAACGAGCCAATGAATCAGATGCGAACGATGTTGCCCCCCGGAGACGTGGGTTCCGTGGTGTTAGCCGCCGCGCAACGCAGAGCACGGGAGCTAGGCGTAACCATCTCTCAAGGGGCTATTGATCAGATTTTGGAGAAGTCTCTTCCCACCCTTACCAGGCTCAACGAAGAAGGAGAGATTCCAGAGAGAAGGGCTGAAATCGAACGGAATACAGCCTCACTCGTTCAGTACATATTTGATCATCAGCTTGGTGGAAGAAGGGGCGAAATCACCCTAGACCACACGAGAACTCTGTTCATGTCCTTCTGCGAACGCTTTCCAGACTTCATTCCATTTTGCCCATAATCAGGTGACGATATGGACCCAGGGGCACGACCTGTTCAGGAATGGCGGAAACAATCGTTCGACTTTACAGCGGATTCAACTAAGCAGCTAATTACGGTGGCGGCGGGAGTCGTTACCGCGACCGTGTTGTTTTCAAAAGATCTAGATGCAATTTCTCGGGGGTTGGCTTACGCATCCTGGATCGCGTTGATCTTTTCGGTCATGTTCGGAATCGCGGTACTCTTTAACTTGAGCGGTAATCTCAACAACGCCGCAGAAGGAAAATACCGTAATCCAAGCGTGATTGCGAACGATATACGCATTTTCTCTGTGGGCCAGATTGGGATGTTCGTACTCGGGATCATTCTGATATGCTGTTTCGGTTATCACGCGATCCAGGTTCCCAAAGGCGTTGAAAAGACCATAACGGTGAATTGCGTGATGCCCCCTTCCGCATCCTCGCCGATATCTATCATAGGCGACCCCGGCCACCCCTCTGCAGCGCTTCCTATGGTTTCCAGTGTGGACTACACTCCCATCCTGCGAGTTGTCGTGCTGCTTGTGGCAGGAGCAGCGTTATTGGTCGTCGGCGTCCGATTAAAGAGCTTTGTGCCAGCGTTTGCCGGGAGCGCTATGCTCATGATGGGACTGACGCCCACGGTTACCAATAACTTCAATATCGGCGAGCAGTTCAAAATCGACGTACCGCTTAAGCCCCGGCCAGGGACCGTGACTGGTACTCACACATTCAAGCTCATCGGTCTGATCATGAATTTCGCACCGGGCTGTGCCGATCTTGAGGGAACGCACTGTAAATTCGCTCAATCGCTGCGGTTTGTCGATGCCAGCAGAGAACCAATTACACGTGACACGCTGTTCGAGGTGGTCTGCAAAGAAAAAGAGATGGTCTTTGTTGTGGGCAGAACAGACCGGGTTCGTCTTGGTTCAAATTTGCGCATGCAATATGAATCAAATGTCGGCCTAGCTCAGGACCGAGCGGAGAGCGTTAAGAAAGTCATCTCCAACTTCTGCGCGGACCAGCGAGGAATAGGCTCGCAGGAGGGGCAAGGGCTTAGTTTCCCGCCGCTGGTCACCCAAGTGGGCGGACCACGGAATACTCCATTGATTCAATCCAGGAAAGACCAGAGCCCAGAGGCATTAGCGAATGGAGACGACCGGAGCGTGGAACTGGATTCAATTGAAGAAGCCGTTGGCTCCAGCGTTCCAGTTCAAGAGAAGAAATATCCCACATGGATAGGTGCTTTGGCTCTGATTGTAATTGTTCTCTTGGCTGTCTGCATGGCATTAGGCGCGACCCACTGGTCGGCGACCTTCGACTTTTTGAAGGGTGCCTTTGGTATCTCAGGCGGACGAGGGCGAGATGAAGCCACCGGCGAATAGAGCTGCGAGTAGATCGACTATGCCGGAGCTGTCATCTGTACGCATCCTTGCAATCACTTCGTGCCTGCATGCAAGTCATCCTGTGTTCGCATGAGATTGCAAAAGTTCTCTAAGGGTGCTTTCGCTTCATAGCTATTAGCAACTCGATTGAATGCTTTGGCTAGTCCCGAGTTGTGCGCTGCTCGCAGGCGATGTGAGGCAACAGACAGATTAGTAACGGCAAGTCGGCTTGTAGGGAGCGATCTCCGGTACGAAGACAACATTTGGGTCGATATGCAATCAAACAAACCCATGCCCCTTATGAAATAGCATCGCCGGGTTTTTTGGCGGGGAACCAAATAATGCTGGTCAGGAGACCCGAAAACAACAGTTCCCTAGACCGTTGTACCCGATGCAGTTCGCCTGCTTTGGCAGCAACTGCGCATAAGGAAAGAACTACTAGGCAGGCGCTTCAGGTTGGCCGCTATGAGCTTCTCGGATGCCACACGGAATCGAATTCAGGTGCGTTATAGTTCCATTCGGTGCAATTGTCCGAGGTGGCGAACCTAATGTGGACATTTGAGGAACTTCAGCGGGTGAATTCTCCTGACCATGGGCAACGCGATTCGATACTGACCTTCCTCTTGGGTGTCAATGCCGCTACGCCTGAGTTACTGTGCGGCGCTGCTGATCGGCTGGAAGAGCTGGGACCTCCCTATGTGTGTTGCTTTGCCCAGCTACCGTTCCCAATTTGTGTTGAGGCGGGCGAGTACGCGGTCAAGGCAGATACTGAGACGGTCATAATGCGATTGGAATTCCGCCTGGTCGAAGCGACGATAGACGATCAAGGCAGAAGTCAACTTCTTCTGGAGCCAAACGGAGATTGCGACAACAAAACCGCTTCGAGCCCGTTGGGGACCCAAGTAATTGGGTTTATTCCTCTATGGGGCCGACGAACTTTGTACTACAAAAATTATTTGGCGTGCCTTAAGGCGGACGGATTGCGAGACGAGGTCATTAATCCGGCCCTTCAGGATGGTCGAGGATACGGCTACAAAGGTACGGTCGTGACTTCTCATTCCTTCGAAGCGGAACTGCCTAAGAAAATGTTGGACGAATTTCCAATAGCGCTGAGGCGATTCATTTCAAACTATTCTGTCCTAGCTCTCGACGATATTCCCGTCCCAAATTTCCTGTACGGATACTTTGTAATGACGGCCCCGGGACGGATTGCGTATGGGAGGCCGCCCGTGCCTCTGACGCGCGGCCTGCTAAGAACGCATACATCCATCTTGCCCGTTGAGCGGGCAAAGATCGTCGAGGCACTCAAGACCAGCATCCGAGAGATAGACCGTTTCATACTTCAATTACAGGCGATGAAGCGTGTGGCGAACAGTGGTGAGCCTGAACTCGCCATCGTCGGGGCCGTCAGTGCTTTAGAATGGTACGCGAATAGGTTTGTCGAACCTCCCAGAGACCGGTACAAGACCTCCCATCCACTCCGAACGGCCCTTAAGATGGCGCCCTTGAGTCAACTGTCCGAAGCTCTGAAGAGCAAGCTGCTTGCGGCTGTGGACCTCCGCAATACCTTAGTACATGGGACGCCCCCAGCCCGGGGGAAGGCTTGAATATCGGTACGCTCTGCAACCGTTGACGCACTCTTGAAAGATGGACTCGAATTCTACCGACAGGTCAATAAGCAAAAACTGACTCCGATCGACCCACCATAGATTGGGAATTGGCAAAAAGATGCGTCTTTTTGGAGTCGTTCGCACGTACCGGTTAGGCGGCGCGACCCTGCTCACGAGCCAGGGTGGCGCTGTCGACTGTTACCGAAGGTTAGACAAGCTTGAGGGTTACGGGTTCGCGGACCTCGACAATTGATTTATCCCAGTCGTAGCCTGCCAACTTAAGGCGCTCTTGGGCTGTACGTTCCGCAGCACCGGGATTCGGCGCAAGAAAAACGCAAGCCGCACGTTCTCCGCTGGTATTTAATCCGTATACGATCCAAGGCTTAGGCGGAATGGAACCAATGACAGTCGTAGTCGTAATGAATGACAACTGTTCGATCAGTCGCTCCATGTCCGCACATATTTGCTGAGCCTTTTCTCCCGTGACGAGACCGCGCAGTTCCCTAACTTTTTGCCGCAGTTCGGCCCGCTTCTCCTCGCTCATATGTTGTCCTCCAAAATTTCCTGCCTATCTTACCAAACCAGTAACGCCACACAGAGCGAACCGAGTGCGTTCGTACCGAAGCGCGCCTACTTGGCAGGCAGGCGAACAGCCTATTGCGCAAAGAGCTTCATGTTGCTTGCACAGAACATTCGAGCATCATCCGACAGCTGCATATCCTCACTTCCCTGTTCCCAAAATTGCCGCGCTGCCTCGCGTGCATCCTCCCAAACTTCCAATGTATTCGCAGTCGCGTGCGGCAGCATAAAGTGGCGGGGTGGAACTTGGCCATCGGCAGTAGGCGCGTACAACATTGAGACTTGATCGAATGCCGGAGCCAGGCGCAAATGAGAACCTTCTGTAAAGAAAAGAATGTTGTACTGATGCCGATCCGTATTTGCGATGAGCGCTCCAAAAGCGTCAACCCAACAAAGCCGTCGGGTATCTTCATCGCTCAAGCGTCGTGCATCTTTCAGTGCAGCGGCAGCGCGCGCCCACGAGTCAGCGAGATCGTCGTGAACAGCCGCAAGACTTAAGACTGCGATCCTCCCGCGTACCCCCACGCGATCAAATCGCTCGCTTTCGAGAAACCAATAGTCGGGTGTTTCGATGACTTTGGTAGGTGCAGCCGGTATTCCGTGCGACGCTACAATTTGCAACGCCATCCCTTCTAAGATCAGCAGATCGCACCAGCGCCTAGCGACGGCATCGCCCATTCCTCCGCGTCCAGCAAACTTGACAAGCATATGGTGGTCGTCAACCAGCACTCCGAATTTCGGCCGCTCCCCGCCTGCCGAGGAGCCCGGCGGATGACCTGCGATGGTTGCCTCTGCAAGAGCCGGGTAATCGTTCCGGCTTCTCGAAACAGGCCTGAGTTCCTGCCATCGAGCAAAGGATTCTTCGCCTACAATCAAATCACCCGGTAAATCTTCTCCCCGCCGAGACATCGCGAGCAAAATGTGATGATCGGACCAGTCCGATAATCGAGGTGGTAGCTTGAGATCGGCATTGGCGGCCGCGAAATGTCGGCCCAAGAAACCAGAAGGCCGAGCGTCAGCCAATTCGGCGGGAAGCCCACTCACGACCATGGCCATAGGCATCCAGGCTGTCTGATGTGCAGTAAGCGTTATGAGTTCCCCCACGGAGACCGCCGTGCCCGATTCGCTTATTCGGAATAACGGAAACCGTGAGCCGTCCAGGTTCGGCCATACCTGACGCAAGCCATATTGCGTCGCCCTACCTCGACCTATGCGCAGGATCTCCGGCCCAGCCTCTCTCACCATGCGCATGAGTGTCGCGGGCGACACACCCAGCCGCTCTCGGAGGTCCGCCGCAGGTAAGACCCCACGGTTCAGCTCGCTTACGACGTCGCTTGCCATGAAACGATTATATACGAGGAACGGTGTCTGTCTTGTGCTTTATTTTCATATTGTTCACACGAATTGTGGAACCATCAGTGAAATGATTTGTGAAACGATTCTAAACGATTCTGGATACCCTAAGATCTACTGCACAGCGGGACTGTTGAGCTCTCGTGAGCCCACCAAGGAAGGGCATTTGCAACTTCTGCACCGCGCAGCGCGGTGGGGGGAGTCTGGCTCAAATCTGGAGAACTATCTATCCGCGAACCGCTTGGCCGCAGCACCGACTCACGAGGCAGGCGTTTTTTTCGGAAGTGCGATCGTCTGCTTGGGAGTCCTGCGGAGCGTGGAGCGCCGTAACACGGCAATAGTCAAATGCAGCGCCATCCACCATCGAGTGCGCGAAAAGGATTGTTGCGGCATCAAGGGAGTTAATTGTTGTCTCCATGCTCTGTTTGGCGCTCAACCCTACGAACTCGTCTTTGGGCAAGGCCTTCCTAAAATCGTCTACGTTCGTCAACAGCACGCTGTACTCTGGGCTGGTCGTCAATAAGTCGTAAAGCTCGGCTGCTTGCCGCGCTTTTGCCTCTGCACCTCCGACTAAACCTGCCTGAAGCGTCTGTCTGAACGTGCCAACGGTGCTCCATGTGTTGAGATTTCTGCCGAATGTTTCACTGAATAGTTTTTCCGCAGACGTGGCCACGACACTCCGTCTTTCTGATAGCGCTCTCTTTCTCCGCAATTTTAGAGCACTATCTTCGCCTATTTTCTTGTTCAATCTTTTCAACGATCCGCTTTGCATCCCTGACGGCATCCGCGATCGCGGCCACATATGCTGGGGAATTCCGCGGCGCAGTGGCCAATTTTCGCGCCGCTAGGATTGACGCACACGCAGCAATAATCGTGGTTCCTCGCGGTTCGTCCACGACAGCACGATAGCATATTCGCTTTATATTCGCTATTGTTCTTGACTGGAGTCTAAAGTCCGCGAGACAATCCGCGCCATCAATATGCGTGACCTTGAAGAAATTGAGTCTGAGCTTCGCGCCGATCCTTCGGAATTGCGAGAGCGAATCGTTTTGGACGTGGGGAGCTTCACTGTTGCCTTGCTCTCGGTAACCGGGTCCGGCCCCGCAGAGAAACTGCAATTTGCTGGGACAGGTACGCTAGTCACTGACAAAGTTTCCCACTACATCCTGACAGCAAAGCACGTGTGGGACGAGATTCTCGACAAAGCAGTCAAAGGAGCCAAACCAGTTGGAGTAGGCATCACACTAAGACCGGACAGGGAACATAAGTTTTTCATTCCGCGAGAAGCCATCGTCCCAATCGGACCTGCCGCACCGCCTCAATGGAATGAGTGGGGACCTGACCTGGTTTTTCTGAGAGTGCCGCCTGCCTTTCTAGGGAGAATCAATGCCGTAAAGGTGTTTTATCCCATAGATGGATTCAGCAAGATAAAGACGGAGCAGGAAGTACACGCCCGTGAACTTCACCTGCTGATGGGGACGCCTAAGGAGAAAGGGCAGTACACGGAGACCTTTGCTGATCTTCAGATCATCGGAATGCCACAGAACATTATTTCCCAAAGCCACGAAAAGGATGGCTGGGACTACCTAGATTTGGAGATGGATTTGTCTTTGCCAAATATCCCTCAGAGTTTCGGCGGGGTGAGCGGGGGAGGTTTATGGAAGGTTTTAGTTTATAGGCGTCCGGGAAGTTCCAAGACATCTTGGATGGCCACACTCGAGGGTGTTGCCTTTCATCAATCCGACCCTGAAAACGACCACCGCATTGTTCGCTGTCACGGGATGAACTCGATTCGGAAGGCGTTTCCGTCCCCTGCTCGGTGAGCGCTCGTTCTGGACGGCCATGTTTACGTTCTAGGAAGGGGAAAAACTTCCCCCTTCGCGCAGTAGTCCTCAATCCGCTTCTCGATGGTGTCGGCTTCGGCGCGGAGCTTCGCGACGGTCTGCCTCCGCTCTTTCGCAAGGTTTTCCGCGAGGGAAGCGTTTATTTCGGTCACCGCGGCCTCGGATTCGAGGTCAAAACGGTATTTGAGCTTGGCCCATACGCGGGCGAAAAAGCGTAACATTGAGAATTATTGGTGGGGTTTCGACTGGCTGGCTTTACTTTCCTCAATCGTACCGCGCCGCCATAACCCGTCAAGAAAAGGTGTGGATAAACTTGGAGATAAGCTCTCCACCTCCTGAGACCTGTTCTCTTTGCCTCCTTCCGAAGGAGCTTGTCATCTCTCACTTCATGCCCGCGGCGACTTACAAACCGCTGCATGCGCAGGGCCTGCCGGTCGACGAACCGATGGTGATGACTTCCAAGAAGATCTTTCAAAGCTCGCGCCAGATAACCGGCCGTAACCTCTGTAGCGATTGCGAACATCTCCTTAATGAAGGCGGAGAAATGTGGGTGGTCGACAAGCTTGCCACCCTATCAAGCTTTCCTCTCCGCGATATGGTCTACCGTGCACCTACGCTATTCAATGAACCGGACTTTAAGGTTTTTGCCTGTGAGGCTCTGCCGGAATTCAGAATAGATAAACTCGTCCATTTCGCCGCCGGTTTGTTCTGGAAATCGGCTGCTTGCACGTGGCCGATGGTCAACGGCCCGGTGAATCAGATCGATCTCGGTCCCTACAAAGACGCCTTGCGGCAGTTCGTGGTCGGTACGGCTCCGTTTCCGAAGCATATGTGCCTCATAATCTATCTCGACGCCAACACGACCCCGCTCATAGCGATGACGCCGCCGCGGAAGTTCAAGAGTGAAAGCTTCCACCTGTTCGCGTTTTATGTGCACGGACTGCAGTGCTTGCTCTGTGTGGGAAAGATGGCGGGCGGAGTCGTCGGTCACTTTTGCGCGGCGACTGCGCAGGGGCGCCCGATCTTTGTCGTGCCGGATGCCGGCAACAAGTTTTTCGAGGTCATGAGGCCATTCACGAGGAATAGCGTGCTATCGACCAGGATACGGCAAACTTTGGAGGAGAGTAAGAAACGCAAGAGTAAATGAAGTTGAGCGACTGGAGTGCCTACGCCACTTTGGCGATTTCCTTCTCTTCCTTCGGCCGGAGGAGCTCGTAGAGAATGAAATATTCCTTCGGCCCGAGAGCGCGCGCGGCCGTCAGTTTTTCGAGAACCGGTATGGTGTACTCGAAGTAGAGCCGTGATCGCCGGTCGAGGGTCTGAAGAATGCCAAAGCCATACCGCTTTTCGAGCGCGATCGCGTATGCCGCCAAATTGCCGTGCAGCAACTTGTTGCAACGCGGGCATTGGGCGTGGACGTCCTGCGGGCCGTATTTCACGCTCTTGAACGTGCCCTGCGGCCGGTAGTGCCCGGAGTGCATGTAGACGGACATGGAAACTCCTCGTTCGTCTTTTTGCTTTGGGTCGATCTTGTCCCGCACGTGAACCACGTCCACGCCCGGCTGAATTCGGGCTTGCCAAGCTCTTAGGGAAAATTCGGGGAGGACTCCCCTCATATACTAGGAGGCCCCAAAAAAGAAAAACCTCAAAAGCAGGTTGTCCGTACAGGTGCAATTTGAGCGGGGCCAGCCAAGGTCTCGCGCCCGCTCAATAGGAGCATCAAACGCTGTAACGGCTGTTAGGTTTTTGGGGATAGCAAAGAACATTTCGCCGTGTTTTCAGTCAGTCCGTGATCGTTACCCAGTCGAATATGACGGGCTCGAACTTTGAAGTCGGGCACGACAGCGGCGTAAAGACGGCACGGAAAGATGTCGAACTGATTGGTAGGCGGCTCAACGAGGCCAGGGAGGACTATGAGGTACGATATGCCAACGAGAAAAAATAGGCCCAAGGTGGTTCCAAGTTCCGGCAATGTCTTCGCCGATCTTGGTATTACCAACGCCGATGAGAAACAGACGAAGGCTCGACTCGCAGTTGCCATGAACCAGATAATTCAGGGCCGGAAACTATCGCAAATGGCAGCGGCACGGCGCCTGAAGGTGAATCAACCGAAGGTGTCGGCTCTCTCCAATTACCAATTGGACGGTTTTTCTGTCGAACGGCTTATGAATTTTGTCACAGCCCTGGACCATGACGTGGATATCGTTATCAGACCGAAGTCTCAGAAAATTGGCCGTATCGCACTAATAGCAGCCTATGATTGGGGACCTTCGGGTTATGAGCTCGACGATCACACTCTAAGTCCCACTGATTCGGTTGCCCTTATACCAATGAGACCCCCGAAAACCGTGCAAAACATCAGAGTTTTGGACCCCAGTTGGACCCTGAGATTGGGGTGAACCCCTAGGATG
>PMES01000125.1 GCA_003154775.1 Acidobacteriota bacterium
CCATCCTAGGGGTTCACCCCAAGGCTTTCAGGTGCTTGCGCAAGAGATTCCACCCCTCTAATGGCGTCCCATCGCTTTTGGCAAATACAAGGGTTTTGGCGTCGACCGCCACCGGACGCAGGACAGTTAGAATTCCCACCGTGTCTGCGCCGATTGGGATCGTGCGTATGCCTCGCTTCGTCTTAGCACCGCTGAAGTCGAGATATTGACGCGGGACGAAGTAGCCGGAGTGCGTGGCAACAACATACAGGAAGCGGGCTTCGATCTCGGTATAGCCGAGGGCCTGGAGGGCTGGGATATCGCGTTCTGAGATGTTCATAAGGCCAACGCCCTGGCGTTTTGTGCCCCAATCGTCCGTAGGCGCATGCGGAGGGCACACTCCACCCCGAGGGTTTCTGCGTTCGCGCCCGGCTCAGGGCCTTCGAGTGGCACGCCGTCGCGCCGGACGGTTAGCTGGTGCGGATCGGTCAGAGTTTGTTGGGAAAGTTCCCGCTCACTTGTATAGAGGGGTTTGGGGGGCAAAATCCGTTCGACTATTTTTCAAAATTCCAGATTTTTTTCGGGCGCGCCCCTTGGCGTATGTCGTAGGGGGGGGGCCTGCACGATCCAAATTCGCGTCCTCGCCGCCATGGCGCCATCAACAGACCACGACCTCACCCAGCCCTCGTCCCGCCAGACACAGTTGGACGTGTGGTCGCATTATCAGACAAATGGCATTTGAGGGCTAATCCCGGGACCAAACTATCCATGCTGCACGGCGCCGTCTGCCCTGTGGACCCGGCTCCAGGACAGTCGATGCGTCCCACATGGCGCTGCGTCTTCCTAGTGCAGCTTCTCAATCTGTTGTTGCACCTGGCTGCGAAATTCCAGCGGATGCGCAACTTTGTGAAATGGCTCGGGAGTCCCGCCCGTCCCGATCACCACAATCGTTCCATAACCCAGCATCCTGCCGAAAGCCGTCTCGCTCACTTCGATGCTCTCCACTTTGTTTAGCAGCATTTCGATCGTCTTCCGGCTGACCAGGCCCGTCTTGATCACCACACGTCGGTTCGTCACCGCCATTTCCGTCGCGTTCCGCCGCACCATGCCCATTAGAATCGCCAAGATGCCGCAAACGAGCAACGCAACGCCCCCGCCTTGCATGACGTGCAAAGTCTTGCTCTCAATTCCGGTCTGGCTGAGTGCGTAATAAAGCAGAAGCACTCCGGGCAGACCGAGCAGCAAGCATCCCAGGACAATGTGCCACAGCATCACGATCCAATGGAGCCGAGTCTGGTAAATCACCGTTTCACCGGGAACCAAGTTCGATTCTACGTAGCTCATCTGCTCTTTCCCCTAAATCGCTCAGCCGAGGAGTCAGATCAGGGCACCTCGTTCGTAACTTAAAGAGCCTATCACAATGGTCGGGGAGTTCTCTTGCCAGCCTAGGCTCAACTCATGGTTAGTCGCAAAACCGTGCATGTGCCGGGCTAGTACGTCTCCGGTTGACGCGTTCTATAAAAGAGGATGTCAAGAGAAATGCCTCCCCTACGACTGGAAGTCGTGAGGAATTTCGTCTGATCATCCAGCCCACGTGATGAAGCGAGCTTTTGAGTTTTCCCTTTTCCGCAGATTCATGTTGCTGGTGTGACGACGCCTTTGGCTTCTGACGCCGGCCACGCATCAAGGGCAGCATTATGGGTACGGAGCGGTCATCTCCGAAGAAAAGTTTGGAAAGTTGCTGTGGTACCACGGTGGCGGCGTGCTGGGCTTTTCCAGCAGCATCCAACGCTATCCAAGAGAGCGGGTCTGCATCATCATGCTCTCGAACCTTGGCCCTTCTAAACCCTGGGAATTCGGAGACCACATCGCCTCCGACCTTTTCAATGAGCCCCTTCCCGAACAAGTTTCTCCCGCAATCCACAGGGGAGATCCCGCGGAGCGCTTGTAATTGCCGTGGCAAGTGTCACAATAAGATGTGACCCGCGTCACGGAACAGGTGTGACCCCGTCCATCATTGTAGGAACCTGCAACACAGGGTCCATGTGTATCCGTCTGTGATTTTTCGTGTTTGTCGCACAAATTAATGAATGTGGGAAGGGGTGCCCATGAGTCGCAAGAGTTGGAGGGTGGACGCTAGCGTTTTGACCGGTCTGGTCATGGCTGGGGCTGTGATCTGGATGGTTTTAGCGTCCGCGCCGAAGTCCCAGGCCATACCTGCATTTTCTCGGAAATACCAGACGTCCTGCACCACCTGCCACAACAACTATCCGGAATTGAACGACTTTGGTGAGGCGTTCAAGAAGAACGGGTTCAAGTTTCCCAAGGACGATGACGTATTCGTGAAACAGGATCCCGTACTGCTCGGCGCCAAAGCACAAAAGGAAGCGTTCCCCGAAGCAGTCTATCCAGGGGAAATTCCGGGCTCACTGCCCATCGCCTTCCGCTACGAAGGCAACTTCAACTGGAACGCGAAACAGCCCGCACCCGTGGTGGCCGGCGGAGGATATATTCCGCGCACCGACTTGTTTGTTCCCAACACCTTTACGATCATCAGCGCCGGAAGTTTTGGGCCGAATCTCTCCTTCTGGATTGATGATGACATCTCCGCGGGAGCTTCCGGCGCGAATGGCGGGCTGGGTGATGGCTACCTGAAATACAACGACCTCGGCCACATCTTTCACTTGCCGACGAATTTTCTGAACGTCCGATTCGGGCAGTTTGAACTCGACCTTCCCTTCACGCAAGCGAGGTCGCCTTATCTTTCCGGCTACGATGTATTCAGTGAAGCCGCCGTGGCGCCTGGTCCGGTATGTGGGGGCGCCGTCACGCAGTGTCAGACTGCGAATAACCCGTTTATCCTTGGCACGCCACAACGGGGAATTGAATTCGGCGGCTACGCCGACAACGGAAACTTTAACTGGTCCGTCGCCTACACCGATGGCACGGGTTCCGCTTATGGCACCACGACGGATCTGGTGACGCGGAATACGAAAGACGTTTACCTGCGCGCCTACTACAAGTTCAACCTCGAGCGCGATCCGGAAAGCCGTCACGGAATCCAGGCTGCGGGACCGACGGGCCCGCGAGACCATACTTCCATCCGCGTCGGCGCCTTCTATTACCACGGCACAAATCAGCAGAATTTCGGAAGCACGACTTACGCGTTCACAGGCACCATCAACGAGCCCTTCTACCGCGCCGGTGGCGATCTTCGCTTCAAGTATCGCAAGCTGGAACTCTTTGCCGTAGGTCTCGTTGGACATGACAACAACCACACGGTGGATACCGAAGCGGGGACTATCGCGAGCGCCCCAGCGGTCACCTTCACCGGCGGCTTCGTTGGCGGCAACTACTGGATCTATCCCTGGCTGATCGCCACGATGCGCTACGATTTCGTGAACTCGCCTTCCGATTTCGCCATCGGAGTTTCCAGGTACCAGACCCGCAACGCCTTCCGGCCAGGCTACCAGATTCTGCTGCGTGCCAACATCAAGATCGTCGGCGAATACGATCGCGCCTGGCAGCCGGCTTCCTACGGCAACGATGCCAGCGGCAACCCGCTCTTTTACCGCCCCAATACCTTCATAACTGGCATAGACTACGTCTTCTAGCCGGGGCCGGCCAAACCAACAAATTTCTCGGAGAAATCTCAAGGGAATGAAAGGAACAATGATGAGGTTACGCTTATTTGCGGTTCAAGCAGTTGCAGTCTGTGGTGCAGCACTACTCCTGGCGGGTGCAAGCTTGGCGGGCGAAATCAAGGGCAAGGTCAGCGTCGAGGGATTGAAGTCGGCGGAAAGCATCGCCGTTTACGTCGACACGATCCCAGACAAAAAGTTTGATCCGCCGGCTCAGCATCCGCTGATCGATCAGGTCAAGATGTCGTTTTCTCCCCACGTGGTCGTTGTGCTTCAGGGAACCACCGTGGACTTCCTCAACAGCGACCCTGTCGGCCACAACGTCTATTGGCCCAGCATCAGCGGAAACAAGAAGCTCTCCCATAACCTCGGCACCTGGCCGAAGGGCGAAAAGAAGAGCTTCCAATTCAGCGATCTGGGTGTGGCTTCCTTGCTTTGCAACGTGCATCCGGAAATGAATGGCTACGTGGTTATTGTGTCCACGCCCTATTTTGCGGTGACGGACAAGAGCGGCAACTATGAAATCAAGAACGTGCCGGCCGGCAAGTACACGCTGAAGACCTGGAGCGAAAACGGCAAACCCACCACGCAGGCCGTGGAAGTGACCGCAAGCGGCGCGACCGCCGACCTCACGGTCAAAAAGTAAGAAAGCAGAAACCAAGGGCATCCGGTGCCGACCAGGTGACGACGCGCACAAAACTAGTTGATTTGGATTGGCTGGAATCGAATTTTCCCTGCATGCAGGCGTGTCCCGTGCATACCCAGGCGGGGCGTTATGTGTCGCTGATTGCCGAGGGAAAATACGAAGATGCCTACCGTTACGCCCGGATGCCCAACCCTTTTGCCTCGATTTGCGGCCGCGTCTGCGGTCATCCCTGTGAACCAGCCTGTCGCCGCGGAGAATTTGACCTGCCCATTTCCATTCGTGCTCTGAAGCGGTTCGTCACCGAGCGCCACGGGCCCGAATCGCGGAATCCGATTGACGTTTTCTCCAACAGATCCCGCCCGAACAACGTCGAAAAGGTAGCCGTCATCGGGTCGGGGCCGGCTGGCATGTCCGCCGCGCACGATCTTGCCCTGCTCGGCTATCCCGTAACGGTTTTTGAGGCGGCGGCCGTGCCCGGCGGCATGATGCATCTGGGCATACCGGAATATCGCCTGCCGCGCGACGTCTTGCAGGCGCAGATCCGCGAAATCCTGGATCTCGGGCCCCAACTGAAATTGAACATGCGCTTGGGCCGCGACTTCTCTTTGGAAGATTTGCGCCGCCAGGGCTACAAGGCCGTGCTCATGGCTTTTGGTTTGCATCGCAGCCGCGACCTGAATCTGCCTGGGCACGAACTGGACGGGGTGGTTAAAGGCATCGATTTTCTCCTCAACGTCAACCTGGGCTACCGCTTTGAAGTGGGCAAAAAGGTTGTAGTGATTGGCGGCGGTAACGTTGCGATTGACGTGGCGCGCTCGGCGATGCGCGAGCAGCAGAAGATGGCCACGGAGGGCTTGCCCAATGAATTGACTCCCAGCGAAATGGACGTCGCCATGAAGGAGTTCATGGACGTTTCGCGAGCGGCATTGCGCATGGGCGCGCGCGAGGTGCAACTCGTTTGCTTGGAATCGCGCGCCGAAATGCCGGCGTCCGAGGAAGAAATCGAAGAAGGCGTACTGGAAGGGATGAAACTGTTTCCCTCGCTCGGCCCGAAACAATTCATCGGCGCGAATGGAAGGCTGACGGGGCTCGAAGTGACGCGTTGCCTCTCTGTCTTCGACGAAAACAAGCGCTTCAATCCTAAGTTTGCGGCGGGCACGGAATTCGTGATCCCCTGCGACACCGTGATTCTCGCCATCGGTCAATCTTCCGACGTTTCTTTCCTGACCCCAGCCGACGGCGTGGAAACCACGCGTCAGGGCACTTTGAAAATCGATCCCGATACGCTGATGACCACGGCGCCCGGCATTTTCGCCGCGGGTGACATCGCTTTTGGACCGCGCCTGATCATCAACGCCGTGGCTGACGGCAAGAAGACCGCTGTTGAGATCGACAAGTATTTGCGCGGGCCAGAATGGAAACCCAAGTCTCGCTACGTGCAGGTGACCGTTCTTGACCACCACGAAATGGCCGCGCACTACGACGAATACTCGCGGCTCAACGTGCCCGTGCTCCCGATCGACCGGCGCACCGGCGTTGCCGAAGTCGAAACGGGCTACACCGAAGCCCAGGCGCGCAACGAAGCCAGCCGCTGCCTGCGCTGCTGGATCAACACGATTTTCGAGGGCACCGAAACCACCGGCACCGAATGCATTCTCTGCGGCGGTTGCGTGGACGTTTGCCCGGAGAATTGCCTCTCGCTGGTGCCGCTGAAGAATTTTGCGTTCACCGACGAGGACAAAGAACGCCTGCGCAAGGAACAGGAACTCCGCTCGATCGATCTTCAGCATGTCGCACCGGAAGAACTCGATCAGTTGGAAGGTTCCGTGATGGTCAAGGACGAAACCATCTGCATCCGCTGCGGCCTCTGCGCCGAGCGTTGCCCCGCGCACACCATTTCCATGGAAGCCTTCGAGGTTTTTGATGAGGACCCCAGCTTCATTCCTGTCGAGGAGATTGTGCTACGACCATGAGTGACACCAAATCCACTCCCGCGCCCGATTCCGCGCACGCTTCGCCTGGCCCAACGGAACTATCTCGCCGCGACTTTCTCAGCGAAGTCACCATGGGCGCGCTCGGCGTCGCGGGCCTCGGCGGCGCCGCGCTCACCTACCAGTATTTTTCGCCGAACGTGTTGTTCGAACCGCCGATGACGTTTCGCGCGGGGAATCCGGATTTGTATCCGGAGAACTCAGTCACGTTCCTTCAGGACCAGTTGGTGTACATCGTGCGGACGGCGGCGGGATTTTATGCGGTATCGGCCGTGTGCACGCATCTCGGCTGCATCACTCAATGGAAGCCGGAAGCGGACATGATTGCCTGCCCGTGCCACGGGAGCAAATTTCAGCCGGATGGGAAGGTAATCGCAGGCCCGGCGCCGCGCCCGCTACCGCATTATTCGATCAACCTGGCCGCCGATGGTGAATTGCTGGTGAATAAGCTGGAAATCATCAAACCCGACCAGGTTCTGAACGTCTGAGGATAATCATGGCCACGACTTTCCATGCAGCTCTTGAAAACCTCCGGACCACGCGGGTGTGGAAGTCCATCTTCCGCCGCGGCCCCGCCATTACCAACCGCACGCGCAGCGTGGCCGTCTTTGGCAATCTTTTCCTGCACTGGCTGCCGGTCAAGGTTCGCGAAAAGTCGCTTCGCGTGCGCGCGGCCTATTATCTTGGCTCTCTCTCCTTCCTCCTCTTTCTGCTCCTGGTGATTACCGGTGTCCTTTTGATGTTCTATTACCACCCCGCCGCGCCGAACGCCTACCGGGACATGAAAGACCTGCGCTTCGTCGTCTCGAACGGCGTTTTTCTCCGCAACATGCACCGCATCGCTGCTCACCTGATGGTGCTCCTGGTCTTTTGCCATATGTTCCACGTCTTCTATCGCGGCGGCTACAAACCGCCCCACGAGTTCAACTGGGTGATCGGCGTGGTGCTCCTGCTGATCACGCTGTTCCTGAGCTATACCGGCTATCTGCTCCCGTGGGATCAACTGGCCTTCTGGGCCGTCACGGTTGGCACGAACATCGTTTCAGCGATGCCGGTCATCGGCAGCAAGGTCCGCTTCGTGGCCCTGGGCGGAAATATCGTCGGTGAAAACGCCCTGTTGCGCTTTTACGTGCTTCACGTAGTCATTCTCCCGTTGCTGGCCTTCCTTCTCATCGGCGTGCATTTCTGGCGCGTGCAGAAGGATGGCGGCCTGACGGTTCGGTCAAAAGACGATGATGGAAAAAACTAAAATCGAATCGGGATTCAGTTCCGACGCAAAGAAAGAACCGCGCCGGATTGTCTTCATCACACGCAACACTTCCGCAAAGGTCAAGGACGACCGCGGCCCCGAACTCATGACCTATCCCCACCTGCTGGTGCGGGAAGCCATCGTTTTCGAGGTGTTGATCATCGCCATGGTTGTGCTCGCGCTCTTCTGGGATGCCCCGCTCGAACAACTGGCCAATCCGCTGCTCACGCCAAATCCGGCCAAGGCGCCGTGGTACTTCCTCGGCCTGCAGGAATTGCTGCACTACTTCCCTCCGTTCGTCGCGGGCATCCTGATCCCCACGCTCGTGCTCGTCGCGTTGATCATGATTCCGTATTTCCACGTCAACGTGGAAGGGAAGCCCCTGTGGGGAGAAAAAGCGTCGAAGCGCCTCGCGGTCGTCGCGGCCGTGACGCTTGGATTGTTGATCCTGCTCGCCGTCGTGGATGCGTGGACCATCATCCTGCCCACCGTTTTTGTCGCCGCGCTTCTCGTGGCTTCCTACTTTTCGAAGGCCACCTCCGGGTGGATGGGGAGTCTCCGGCTGAAGCCCCTCTCCTGGTGGGTGATGACCTGGTTCATCGCCACCGCTCTCTGCTTGACCGTTGTCGGAACATTTTTCCGCGGCCCGGGCTGGTCCTGGGTATGGCCTTGGGGGACACATGCCGTCTGAAGACATGGGTAAGCTGACCTACCGCATGCGGCTCGCCTTTGCTGTCGCTACCGTGATCTGCCTGCTCGTGCTGGCGATTTCCCCCGTCAAGGACTTTCGCGCCGAGTGGAAGAAATACAAGCGTTCCTTTGTGCGTTACGCGCAAGGCCGCCCGGACACCAAGAAACTCCTCGCCGACTACAGCCCCAACATCGATCAGGTCTGGATTCCGGGCATGAACGTGGTCGATCGCTGCACCACCTGCCACCAGGGCATGACGCAGCCATCTCTTGCGGATGCTTCCGTGCCGCAGCCATTCCGCGCTCACCCACCGATTCCGCACAACGTGCGCGAGTGGGGCTGCACCATTTGCCATCGCGGACAGGGCCCCGCCACGGAAATTGCCGAAGCGCATGAAACCACACTGGCGTGGGAGCAGCCCATTCTTCCGGCACACTTCCTGCAAGCCTCCTGTGGAAGTTGTCATCACGCCGACCTGAATGAAACGCCGCAGCTCACCCGCGGCAGGGAATTGCTCTCCCGCTTGAATTGCCAGGCTTGCCACAAGCTGAATGACGTGGAGCGCCCGATGCTTGGCCCCGAACTTTCCAGCGTCGGCTACAAAGTTTCCCGCGAGTGGATCTACAAATGGCTGAAAGAGCCCCGCACCGTACTCGACAAGGACGGCAACGTCACCGTGAACGGCTACGAAAACGGCGACGAGTCCCGCATGCCGAAATTCCGGTTGAAGGATGAAGAAATCGTTGCGCTCACCGCCTTCCTGAGCGCACAGAATGCCCAGCCAATAGAAAGCTACAAGATCAATCCAGCCGTCGTAGCGGCTTGGAACAAGAAGCCCGATTTATTGCCGCAAGGCGAACTGCGCTTCCGCCAGATGATGTGCACCACCTGCCATCCGCTGGCCGTGACCCGCGCGGGCGAAACGAAACTAATCGGCGGAAACATCGGCCCCGAATTGACCAAAGTGGGCAGCAAGGTCAACGAAGCGTGGCTCGTCTCCTGGTTGCGCAACCCGCAGGGCTACCTGGCGCAAAACAATATGCCGCGCTACGGCTGGACGGATGAAGACCTCTACAAGGTCTCGCAATACGTCATGAACCAACTGACGGATTCGGATCTGCTCACCACGGTACCCAAGCTGGAAGCCGCGACCGGCGACGAAATCAAGAATGGCAAGCGCCTCTTCCTCGAAAAAGGATGCGCCAGTTGCCACAGCATTGCGGGCGTGACTCCGCAGAAAGATTTTGGCCCCGACCTCACGGCGCTTGGCTCGAAGAACGCCTCCGAACTTGAGTTCGGCAAGGCGAAAATCACACATAACCTGCTCTCCTACATTCAGGCCAAGCTGCAGGATCCCGTTTCCGTGAACCCGGCCTCGCGTATGCCGCAATACACCTGGAATCCGGCGGACTTGGACGCGGTGACGACGGCGCTGCTCAGCCAGACCGGGCCCAAGCCCACCAGCGCGCTGCAGCATCTCACGGTGCCGAAGGTCGCGGCCTCCTACCGCGCCGTCGGCGATTTCGCCGAAGTCTACGAGCGCTACAAATGCTACGCCTGCCACCGTTTCAACGGCTATGGTGGCACGTTGGCCCCGGATCTTTCCTATGAAGGCAGCCGCGCCCAGAAAAAGTGGATTACTGAATTCCTGAGGAACCCGCAGACCATCCGCCCAACCCTGATCTTGCGTATGCCGCAATTCAACATGACGGATAAGGAAGTGAACATCGTCGCGGAATACCTCGCGCTGGCGGTTCAGAAGCCGGACGTCAATCCGCAAAGCGTGGATGCGCGGCAATTCACTCCGGCCCTGGTCAGCATGGGGAAGCAACTCTACGAAGTGAAGTATCAGTGCCAGTCGTGCCACACCATCGGCGGCACCGGTGGCTACGTCGGGCCAAACTTGAACAACGCCGGCAACTGGCTCACGCCTGCATGGACCGAAGCGTGGCTGCGGAATCCGCAAGCGCTCCAACCGGATACGATTGAGCCGCGGCGAAATCTCACCGAAGACGAAATTCGCGCCCTCACCGCGTACCTGATGACGCTGAAGGCCGCGATCAAACCGCAAAGTTCAACAAGCGCCGCGAACGCAAGTCTCGCGGGGCAGGGAGCCGGCCGATGAAATCCAGAATCCTGCTGGCCATGCCGCTTCTCTTTGTTGCGCTGGGTCTTTCCGCTTGCAAGAAAGGCGCGGAAGTTGTGAAGCCCGTGGAAGCCTTTGGCACCTATGACTCCGAACCGGATTGGAACGACAGTACGAAGCTGGTCAATCTCGGCTATCAGGAAGCCCAAGGCAAACGCATCTTCTACCTGTATTGTGTGTGGTGCCACGCCGATGCTACGCCCGCTGGCCCTTCCAACCGCGGCAACCTCACGCCAGTGCCCCCGCTCCTGAACGACGGCGAGAAGTTAAACGGCGAGAGCGATGAGTTCATGCAGAACATCATCACCCTTGGCGGAAGCGCGCTGGGCAAGTCGGCCATGATGCCGCCCTACGGCAAAACCCTTTCCGCTGGCGAAATCCAGGCGGTGATCGCCTTCACCCGCGCGATCGCTCAGCCGCCCTATCAAAGGCCCGGGCGCCCGGGGTCGCAATACACTGCCAAGTAGTGGATGATAAAATCGCAAGATGAAATTCATGCGCCCTATTACGGCCACCCGTATCCTGCTGTTTATCGTGACCACTGCCGTTCTTCTGGCGAGTGCGCCGCTTGTCTCCGCCCAGGTCAGCCCCAATGAAATTCTGGATCCGGACCTGAAAGCGCTGGAGAAACAGTATTTTTCGCAGCTCAAGAGCCTCAATCAAGCCATCGCCAAAATGCACTTTCCTTTTCCTTTCTACTTGAGCCGGTACGTCGGTATCGAGCCGGCCAAGCAGGCGGAAACGGATTCGCGCGGCCTGGAATTCGTGAAGTTTCGCGACCGCACCGTCCTGAAGATCACCGGCAATTACGAGGCTGCGTATAGTGCGACGCAATTCACGCGCAATGAACGCGCCGCCCGCACCTTTCAGGACGTCCTGCTTCCCATCTTGCAGACTGTCACGCAAGGCAT
This sequence comes from Acidobacteriota bacterium, assembly GCA_003154775.1. Lineage (GTDB taxonomy): Bacteria > Acidobacteriota > Terriglobia > Acidiferrales > UBA7541 > Acidiferrum. The sequence goes on from PMES01000125.1 coordinate 11,255, forward strand.
CCCGCCGGACGTTGCCTGCGACGCCATCGGCTTCGAGGTGTCCTACCACACCCGCGCAGCGGAGAAGAGCTACGACTACGAGGGCAAGGAACTCCTCGTCATCGTGGTGGATCGCTCGGACGCATTCGTTCTGGCACAGGCTACCAACGACACGGCGCGCCAGGATGTCCTCAATCGGTCCATGATTTTTCTCGGTGGGCAGGAATTCGGATTGTCGCTGTTGGAGAAGGATCCCTACGTCGTTTCCACGCTGCCCCGCACTAAACCATCGAAGAGCGACTCCCCATCCACGGTGGGCTCTTCAACCACCCTTAGCCGTTTGAATCGCGCAATTCCCAACGCGATCCCTTCTGTCACGGCAGCAGCATCCTCCGACTCTGCTTCGAGCGCGGCTGCCAAGTCTGACCTCTCTCAAGCCAGACCCATTGCCACACAAGCGGATGTGGATCGTTTGCAGTCGCAATATCAGGCGCAACTCGACGCCCTCTCAAAGGAAGGGCAGGCCAAATTCCAGTTTGTGGATTACGACCCGCCGGCTTTCGTGATTATCGGCAAGCAACTCGCTCTTCAGATGACCCTGCGCAACAACCTGCGCTTTGATATCGAGAAATCTTCCATTTATAAGCGCGCCGCCCAGACCTTCGATCTTTTTCTCGCTCCCAAACTGAAGGACATCCTGGAAAAGGTGCCCGACGATAACGCCATCGCCGTGTACGATTTCTCCGTCATCAACCCGCTCACTTCCGGCATGAGCACCAAGGAACGCTCTGAAGCCATCGAGTTCATTCTTCCCGCGACTCTGGCGCGGCAATTTGTCAATAATGAAATCACCAACCAGGCGCTCATTGACAAGGGCCAGGTGCTGGTCAACGGTGTGCGCATTGCCTTGAATCTTCAACTGGTGGAATAGCCAGCCCGCGGCCTCTCAATCGCGCCTGCGAAATCTTCGCAAGCTGATCTCCTTCCCGGAAAACATCAATCAGGCGAGAGCAATACTCGCGGAACGCTTCGGCACTTTCGGTGAAACTTAGGCGCTGGATTTTGTTGTCAGAGCCGCGGCAATAGGGTTGCAAGTGGGATCGATAAACTCAACCGGGATTGGATTTCGACGCGGCCAGATTTGAATTTGGAGCAACAATCGGGTCCTGCCCACCGGATTCTTGCTCGCGGATCGCTTTGTTCCAGGCGCGCAACCCCAGCACAGCCAGAAAGATGAGGAACGCGAACAGCACGGACGTGAGATAGAGACGCTTATAAAGGAAGACGCCTATTTCCATGGCGTCGACCACAATCCAGAGCCACCAATTGGCAATGTGTTTGCGCGTTGACCACCATTGCGCGACCAGGCTGAAGCTCGTCAGCGCGGCGTCAATGTGCGGCAGCGCCGCATCCGTGTAGCGCGCCATCAAAAAGCCCAGCACGAAACTACCCGCCGCGCCAACGACAACTCCCGCCGCGAGCCCTCGCCCGGAGAGCCCTTCCACTTTGACGATGCCTTCTTCCTTTACGCCGCGCCACCAGTGCCACCAACCGTAGATCGCAAAGGCAAAATAGACAAATTGCAGCAACATGTCCGAATAAAGCTTCTCCCTCCGAAAAACCAGCGCGTACAAAACGCAGGACACAAGAATCACCGGCCAGGACGAAAGCTTGCGCCGCGTCGCCAGCCAAATGCCGATTACACTCGTAAGCACGGCTGCAATTTCGAGAGGAGACATCATTTCCTCGACTCTTCGGAAACCGCCAGGCTGGCCGCTGCATGGCCTTGATGCGATACCGCCCAACTCTGCAGGTGGCTCAGGAGCCGCTTCCCAGGATTGCTGTTGAACCAGCGAGCGTGCCCCAGGAAATATCCGATATACGCAAGGTCTGCTTTCTCCGGTGATTTCAATACTCGCAGAAAATAGTCCGCCTCGGAGAGCGCGAACTCCGCATGCACGAGCGGCAGCAAAGCCACCACCGCTTCTGCCTCGTCCCGCGACAATGGATGCGTTTCTTCGTAGCCGCTCAACAGCGCCTCGATTTGTTCCAGGTGCAATGGATCGCGCGAAGTGTTGTGTATCTCCAGCCATTCCACGCCGTTCCGCTCGATCGCGGTGGCGACGTCGTGAAGCGCGTTGGTGCGATCCGCAAGACCCACGTCGATAATGTCCGTAACTTCCGCTTCGGAGGACGAATTGCTCCAAAAAAGATTCGAGCCGTGAAAATCGTTGTGCGTCCACAAGGGCTGAAACACGGGCAGGAATTTCCTCAATCGATTGTGAAGAGGGAGAAAAGTCTCCTGCGTTTCCGCCACCCAATCCCGTTTCGCCAGATAGGAGTGGAGCGCGGGGCGTTCCTCAATGTAACGCGCAAGTTCGGGCCACGGGTCATCGCACGAAAAAACCTTAAAGCTGGTGACCAACGTCCCCGCCTTGCGCGCGGGCGCATCATAACCCGCGGAAGCCGCGTGCAATCTGGCAAGAGCACGTCCCGCATGGCGCGCGTGGCCCATGCTCAGAAACGGTGTCCACGATTGCGCGGTCTCATACAGGTCCAGGCCGTCACCAACAGGATGGACTTCGTAGGTCCAATCGCCAATCTCCACAGCGGTTTCCCCGGACCCATCTTCAAGTGGCTTCTTCACCAGGGTGTCGCGGCGGCTCAAATAGTCCAGCCAGCGATGTTCTTCGAGTAGTGAATTCCTGTCACGAACCGCGCGATGATGACGTTTCACAAACACGTTCCCAAGCGGCGTCTCCACAACGCTGGCCGCCGAAAAGGGACGTGGGCTGAACGATAGGATGCGCTCCGCTTCTTGCGCTTGCGGGAAGCGCCGCAGCAGCCCATCCAATTCATCCAGCTTCAGGACCGGCCAGTCTGGCTCGACGAGGTTTCCCTGGAGGCCGTGCGCTTTCACCTCACCGCTCATGCCGCCACCCGCGACTCGATTTCCATTTTGCTCCCTGCTCAAACCTCGCACGCCGGGGCCGTTTGCCTTGTCCTCAAAAATTGTATTGCACGGAGAGCCGCACGGTCGTGGGTGCGCCGAGATGCAAAAACGTATCGCCGTAACTCGCGCCCGTGTCTTTCCAGTAGCGTTTGTTCAGGACGTTGTCGGCAAAAAGACGAAACGTCACTTTTTTCCATTCTCCGCTCGGCGTATACCGCGCGCCGATGTTGAATAAATTGTAGCCCGGCACACTGACCGCATCGTCCCGCGTCGCTTCCTTCGGCCCGGTGTAGCTCCATCCTGGCAAAAGATGCAGCCCGGTGATGAAGGGAACGTCGATGTCCGCGAACACGGACGTGCGGAAGCGCGGCACGTTGATGACTTGCTTGTCGTTGAACTCCGGCGTGCTGCTCCCCGAAGACACGGCGCGCAAGAGCGTCGCACTTCCTGTGAGCCGCAGCCACTCTTTCACTTTGCCTTGAGCATTCAGCTCTAAGCCGCGATGCGTTTCATGGCCATCAGAGACAAAGTCGATGTCGGCTCCACTGTCCCACACCTTCGGATAGAAAAATGGCGCGCGCATGCGGAATACCGCGGCGGTCAACAGAATGCGTGCTCCAGGCTGATACTTGATGCCGGCCTCGACTTGCCGGGTGAAGAAGGGCGGCAAGAACGCGTTGGGATTGACTGTCGCCCAAAAAGGCGCCTGCAACCCCAGCGAGAGCGCGACACTGTAATTGCCATAGAGAAGGACGTCCTTCACAGGGCGCCACGAAGCCGAATATTGTGGAAGCCAGATGCCGTTTTCCGTTTTAAGCAGCGTCAAAGCGGTGCCGTCTGCGTTTAAGTTGGAGAAGTTGTGGTCGTGAAGAGTGTCGTATTGACCGCCGACGCTTAGGTCGATGCGCCCGGGTAGATGGATATGGTCCGCGACGACCAGCGCGTACTGGTGTGTATCTTCCGCGAGCAGCGCAGGGCCGGGCGTCGATGGATCGGTGGGAGGCGCCGGCTGAAAGACTTGTTCGGGCTGATAGATATTTTCAGTTCCGACGTAGCTGTAGACGATGCCCGTGTCCGCAGCCACTGCCGGATTGGTCAACCCGAGATTCACGCTGCGCCGCTGCAAGCTTGTCCCGATGGCGACATCGTGGGTCACCGGCCCGGTTTTCACCTGCCCCTGCAAAATGGCCTCAAATTGATCGTTGATCCGCAATTCGCCGGGGCTTCGATAGTCGTAAACGTCATAGTCCCCCGTGGGGCTGAAGAAATACGGTGTGCTGCTGTTTGCGCAGGAAGCCGCGTAGTAGCAGCCGTACGGCCAGGCAATGTTGTCGTCAATCAGCGAATGGCTAAGGCCCGCGGCAACGAAAAACCTCCAGTTCGTGGATAGCTTGTGGTCCAGACGAAGACTCGTATTGAACACGTCAAAGGTGTTCGGCTTGGCCCACCACTGATAGCCGAGCATCACGTCGGGCGAAACATCCACCGGCACGGTGGTGCCCCCGAGCAACTGATAGCCTCCCACGGATCGCTCCACCAGGTGCTGGTATTCGAAATCGCCTTTCAGAAACGTGTTGGAAGTGATTTTCCAGTCCGCCGCGACCGCGCCGAATTCCCGCGTTCCATCCGCGCCGTGCACATAGGATCGTATGTCTTCGCCGGCCAAATTCGTGCGAATGCCAAATTGCTGCTGCGCGCCCAGGAAGCCCCCAAGATCAACACCGGCGTAGAGGGTTCCACGCTGATCGGTGGCAAGGTTCAAGGTCCGAACACCCGCGGGGCGCTTGGTCACGTAGTTGACCAACCCCCCGCCTGAAGCCACGCCTACTTCGTCTGAATCCACGC
>PMES01000131.1:0-9824 GCA_003154775.1 Acidobacteriota bacterium
ATCATGAATTTTCCAGGCTAGGAACCGCGACTCCAACCGAAGTTCTGCCGGAGTGCGTCCTAATGAGAACTCCGGACAGGATTGTCTGGTGGGCGAGGGCACAGTCCCGAGTGATGTTCTTTGGCGGGCAAGAGAAATGTGCCAGAGACCTTAACGGCCACCTTTATCCACACCCTCCGTTGGTTTTCAAGGTTCGCGGGCGCGAACTATTTGTCAGGGCGCTCGCTGAAAACACGCGCCCAAGAGCAGAGACACAGCTCAAGACCGCACCCTACTGGAACACTGATTCAAGAGGAAGCGTATGTGCGGGGACGATGAGGATTCCTGGCCAGTTGGCGGCGAATTCGATTTCGGCATGGGAGGAGGCCTACTTCGGCTCGGAATTTACTCATCCCTCCGGGGCCGTTCGCCTCACCAAACATCGGCGCGGATTCGTTGGGCTCTGGAAGAGTTTGAAGGATAAAAAGGACAACACCTTCCCGACCGACATGCTGACGGATGCAAAGGAAACACTTTTTGAATTCATAGAATCCGATAAGGAGTTCTGAAACGATGGGAGTGCATACTATCCACGCCGCGCTGCTGCAACGGCAGGTGCGGGTGGTCGTCGTCGGTTGTGGCGGGGCTGGTAGCGTTCTCGCCTCTGGCCTGCCTTATCTCCACCAGGCGCTCATCGTGCGCGGCCATCCCGGAGGCCTGCACGTAACGGTTTTGGATGGAGAAAAGATTTCAGCAACAAACTGCGTGCGGCAGCCCTTCAGCAAATCGGAGATAGGGTTATGCAAATCCGTGGTGCTAGTGAACCGGCTGAACGTGTTCTGGGAATTAGATTGGGAAGCTGTTCCGGAGCACCTGGCCGAGAATCGGCCGCTCATGCGCGCGGATATCGTTATCGGTTGCGTTGATACACGGGCCGCCCGGTCAGTGATTCAAAGTAGCGCCACCCGTTCGAGCACGGTTGGCTACTGGCTTGACATTGGGAACAACGCCGACAGTGGGCAGTTCATACTCGGTGAGCCATTGAACTACGAAAACCGGCGAACGGGATATCGGCTACGAACTGTCGCGGACCTCTATCCGGAAGTGGTGGACACTGAACTTGAGGAGCGCAGCCTACCTAGCTGCAGCGCTGCAGAGGCTCTGGAGAGGCAAGAACCCTTTGTTAACACCACTCTGGCCAATCACTCCCTGAGTTTGCTGGCGCACTTGTTCCGCTACGGTACGATCGAACATCATGGGGGCTTCGTGAACTTGGCGACAGGCCACACCACACCGTTGAGGATTGACCCCGCGACGTGGCGCCGCATTCAGAGGCGAGGGAAGGCCGACGGCCGACCCACCAACAGACATCCGGCTAGCAATGAAACCGTATCGGCGGCGGGAAGCCGCTAAGGAAGACTCTTGCTTTGCTCGAGCTGGGTATTGTGCTTTACGACTGGCGTCACAACTGAGCAAAATCTGGCGTTTCACCGACGTGTGCCTTAATCTTCTTGAGCCAGCCGCGCGGATTGGCACCATGCACGACCCGCCCTAGGTAGCCCAGACGTTCGGCCACATTGCTTCGGTTAGTGAGAATGTCTTCCTTGGTGATGCCCGCATAATCGGCGAGGAACGCAGGCATGCTTTCGGGTTTGGCAAAGACATAGGTCGCGTGGCCGAGTTCCGGTGTCTCAATCACCACCCCGCGTTCAAGGTCAAAGATGTACTCCGACCGAAACAGGTAGAGACTACGAGAACGCTTGCAGAGCTGCTTGTAGTAGAAGGCGTCGTAGTCCGGCTTCCAGGTAATCAGCGCGACATCGAAGTCGCCAGGCATGCCTAACCCAGCGCAGAGCCTTTGTAGATCGGCTCTCTCGACGGGCGCAGAGTCGATGCGCGCGCGAATCAGATCAAGCACCTCGGCAAACTGACCGAAGCGGTGGTGGATCTTGCGAGCATCGGCGATCTGTTCAGCGATGTTAGAGGGCAGCGCGACTTCGATGCGGCTCGGAACTGCGGTTTCCCACTGAGCCAGGTGCCATGCGCCGGCACGGTGTTGATACTTCCCGCTCTGAACAAAGGTCGCCTTAACAGCGATCTTGGCGCCCAGTAAGTGTTTCCACTGGTTCCAACTCGAATCCCACAACAACGGTAACAATAGTTGGTCGAAGGGTACTTCCAATTTACGACGCGAATCCCGATAGATTGCATGATCGTTGTAAAACGCAACTTTTCTCAAAGGCGCGCGGAAGTGCTTGGTTTCCTGCTCCGGGAGAAACGATTGGATGCGCGAGACGTAAAACGTCGATCCGTCGCGTGAGATATTGCCAGCAGCGAGCAGCGAACCAAATCCGCCGTAGGGAAAAAGCATGGGGGACGCGGGATCACCCAGGAGAGCGTCGTAACAAGCGCGCAGCTCTGGACGTGCAAGGATGTTGAAAGCGCGTTCCAATGCCGCAAGATTGTTGCGGGGTGCCTGTGCCGTGCGGAGTTCAAGAGTGCGAAGTTTGAAGGCGAGGCGGAGTTCTGCCGGGGATGCGTTTCGGTTGACTCTTAAGAGTTCGTACAAAGAGGGTTGCCGGTCCCAAGCGCGGTGGCGATTGCCAACGTAGAAATGGTCCCTCAGTGCCTCGCTCGGCAGGTAGATGGCTGAGATCCCAAGCCGTGGGTTCAGAACTTCGGCGGAAACGAAGAGATTATTCCGCTTGTCCTTTCGTGGCTGGGACGCGTAGCCAATCCGAGTTTGAAAGAGATCGCGCCTTTTGACGCCGGGATATGTGTTGCGGATGTAAATCTCGGTGCTCGAATCAGCCGCCTCAAGTTCAAGAGGAAAGAGTAGGTCGTCTCCCGCACGAATAAAGGACGCCAAGAAATTCGAGACCACGATGGTCGTACCATCAGTGAAAACGCATTCGGTCTTGACGCCTTTAGAATTGGTTTTGAGGACTTTGCGCTGACACACGTTCCGTAGAGGGCTAATTCTGGCCTGAAGTGCGACTCCCATGGTGGGGCGGACTCTAGCATCGGCCGAACGTCTTGCCAAATAAGTGGCCTACTCCCTTGTAACACGCTGTGCTGCTTCGTCTTAGCATGCAACAACAACAAGCCCTGTCGGGGCTTCGGGTAGGTGGGAAAAAAGGGCAGGCGGAGTTGGCGTGCTTCGGGCGTATAGACGAAGATTCCTCTTGGGGCAGGTCAATTTGCGGGCGTCCTCTTGAGCAAAACGGCATAACTTCGAGAGATCTGCGGAGTGCCCGCCTCAGCGAATCCATGTTCTTTGGCAACGGAAAGGGTGCGCGCAAAGTCCTCGGCGGAGACGTGGCCCTTGGGTTCCGCAACGAGGAGATTTGCCCGCGCTTTGAGCGCGGAAGCGAGTCCAGCAAAGAGGGCCTCGCGCGCGGGAACTTCGTGAACAACAGCGAACAATAGAGCGAAATCAATTGTCCCAGCGAGCGGCTCGAACCCGCGGTCTTAGAAACCCCTCCAACTACGTCCAATTTCACTACGGTCGATCAATGGTCTGCACTGAGAACTGTAATGGAGTCACCCCGCAAGAGAAGCCCACGGCGGCTAACCTCGGCAACACCAGACGAACAGCTCTCATTATTCTGAGCGGCACGTAATTTCGTCAAAGGCCACGCTGGAAACATCTGACGCAGAGACAATCCAAACCATACAAAAAAAGGAGAGACGCCATGGGAATTCTCGGATTAACGCATGACGAGAACGGCGAGGCTCTCGAGAAACTCCCGGTGACAATTAAAGTTGCCATCGGGGAGGGGCCGGCGCCCGATGATCAAAATAGTAGTCTGCGAGCCCTTTTTCATTTCGTTTTCAAGCGGAAAACCATGCAGGGGCAATCGGTCTTTTGGGAACCCGCGCCAGACATCGCAGAAGTCTTCGGGGAGAAGCCGACTGAATTGGCAGTAATCTTCCTTCATGATGACCCCAGAGAGGTATGCCCATCGGAATATGCTCTGTGGACGCGGAAAGGCCGTTTATGTCACGGAGAGCTTGTGCAGATCGCCAACGGCAACACGCCGCGTTACGAAATGCAGGCAATCCGAAGGACAACAGAGCACCCGGAGGGGGAATCATGGCCGGGTAATCACAAGTATGTGGATGGGCCGATGAAAGGGCAGCCAATCGAAGGTTGTGGTGAAGGCTGCCCCGAACTAGAGAGTGGCAAATGTGGGCCCTCGGCAGATCTTTATTTCATCCTGGAACAATTCCCTGGCTTGGGCACCATCTGCCGGCTTCACACGGGGAGCAAGACCTCGGTCCCCAATTTGTCGAACGCCGTGGCGCAACTGCACGGCTGGAACGGCGGGCGATTGAAATGGGTCAAAGCCATTCTGAAGGTCACCCCGGAGCTTCGCTGGCATCCCGGGCAATTCGGAGAGTGGGAAAGTTCAGTTGTCCCCATTCTGCGCCTTGAGATTGGCGGGACAACACTGAACAGCCTGGTCACCACGATAAATGAGCCAGCAAAGCTCCATCTCGAAGCGCCGGCTGCGTGTGCTGGTGAACAGCGCGTACCATTCGTTGTTCGGGAAAGCGAAGGGGAACGTGCCCCAGAGATCGCGGGTGAGTTCTATCCGCAGAACAAGAACCTTCTGGAGGAGCAGGCAGGCGCGGTCATTCAATCCCCAGGGAACGCTGAACTGTGCGCAACGATCTGCGAACTAGCACGGCTTCTTGGCTATAACGCGGCCAGGACGAAGATGTTGGTGGGGCAGTGGCGGCTAGACCTCGTTGGACTCGAGAGGAAGCTGCAAAACGAACTCGATGAGGGACCGCAACTTCCTCCCGAGAACAGTGGCGGCAAGCGCTCCCGGCGTCACATTGGATCGAGCAATGGTGCTTGCAACCAGTGAGGAGGCACCGCCTTCGATCGTGCCACAAGGGGTCAAGTTTTTGAACCTGGGAGAGGGGGTGAAACCGAGCGAAACTGCAATGTCCACAGCAGCGTAACGTGGCGCGGCTTTCTTGAGCTCTAAGTTGGCTCACATGCAGGACGGTAGGCCACAATCGCGCCAAGGCTCTTCTCGTGCGTGCGTCCTGAGACACGATGTGTCCCTTACGAAGTTCTATCCTACGAGTGGTTTGGCGGCAGCCTGAGGGTGGCTGCGTAAGATCACTTCGGAATTTTGCTTGCAAACAGAGCGGCCCGACGCGGATGAGATAGTTGGACGTAGGTTCTGGGCTATCTGTTCAGGTGTTTTTGGACCCATTTTCAACGTTTGTAAGCGATGTCCGTGCAGCGTTTATAAGCAGCATTCGTTCGCAGGAAGCTGAAATTCCCCTCCGCGACTTTTTCTGCGTACAACTTGTCCGCTACCACGTCGGCGACGATAAACCGGCATCGCGTGGTCGCAAATGCTGACAGCCAGTCTGTGAACTGTGCTTCCAAACTCAAACCGCAGCCAAACTCCTGCGCTCGCTGTTCGAGCTTCGAGTCATTGAGGACCGACTGGCAGAGGATATCGTCGCCGCCGGTGCCTGTACTGCAAGGCTCGGTTCAGCACACGGGAAAAGCAGGTACCCTGGAATAGCGTGCACCGGAAGTGGCCGGGGAAGCGGCCGCCGCGGAAGGGTTGGAGAGGGAATCGAATCCTGGCGCTCCGCGGCAATTGCGAGGTGGAATCCTGTAGCGCGAACTTCAGGTCGGAAGGCGTGACCCGGCATGTGGACCATATTGTGCCGGCGCGGCTCATTGCGGTAACCGGGGATTCTTGTACTAGCGGAAGGCTCGCCCCGATTCTAGACATCCAAGAGTTCCTTTAGAGGTATACCTAGTGCTTTTGCCAAGGCCCGTAAGGTTTCGAAACGGGGATTAAAGGTAGGACCATTTTCCAATCGCCAGATCGTATGCGTGGTCACCCCGACCCGCTGGGCTAGGCTTTCCTGGCTCATTCCCGCCCTTAATCTGAGTCGGCGAATCTTTTCTCTTTCCGGCGACCCTGTATTAACTTTCATTAATCCAATCCCCTAGTCAATTAGTGAGCACGTTAAGGTCCAGGGCGAACCAGTCTTGTTCAACAAGGCAGCATCAAGCAGAGCAGTCTCTGGGTGATGACGAAGGACTTTGCACAAGCAATTTGGGTAGATGCAGAGCTTCGGACTCGTTTCTTGCTGGCTATACAATGTGGGAAGTCACACGTTGTTGTAAATTAACAAATATATACAGACTTTAATGACTGGACATATAGATACAGTAGTGGTAAAGAGAAGCGGTGGAGTATTGACTTCCTCTGCGGTTTGCCGGACAAACTGCAAGCTCCAGCTCTTGTCGTACAGTCGATGCTCTGAGCGAACAGCCGAGTCAACCGTCCTACTTACAACCCAGAGGTGGTCGCAATTTGACAGAGAAGGGGGAACCGACAATGTTTCGCGGCATCCATCTACGAGCTTTACGTGAACAACGAGGACTAACCAGAGACGCAGTGTCCGAACGGGCAGGGATCTCTTGCTCGACTCTTTCCCGACTTGAATCGGGGCTGAGCGTGCCAACCATTGAGACGCTGATGAAGTTGGCAAATTCGATGGATTTACCATTTCCAAAACTTCTTTCGAGGGTTGTAGTCCTGCGTCAGCCAACACCTCTGAGGGGATCCGGCTCCGGAAAATAGTTCGCGCTCCTTGGAACTGGTTCCGCCGGCAGAAGGCAGGCGCTTGGTCTCTGGCAAAGGGATAGCTCAGCGAATGAGGAACTTGCGGATGGCTCGCATGCACTCCGAGGCCGGTGCGAATTACTTCCGCTTCTTCGATGACTGTGCTGCGCCTGGTCTTTTCCTTCGGCGGCATGGTCAGGTCAGACATGTTGATGGGCTTGATATCCTCGTCCCATTTACTCGCGTGACGGAGATTCCCGGTCAGAGTGTGCAGGATATTTTCGACCATCTTCCCACTACGGCCGGGAGTGATCTTGTTCACGAACTCTTGAACACGGCCACGTCGAACTGGGATAAAGCCATTGCCATTCACGAAGCTACTGGGCCTTTGCGTAATATCCGGTTTTGGCGTGGACCAGAAGTGGCGGGACCCCCCGAGGTGGCCGAAGTTTGACTTTGATTTTTCTCCACTGTCCGTCGTAAACATGATTGCTAGGCGTGTACCCCAGGACGTACTGATTCCGTAGTTCCGCGCCGATCTTGGCTGCGATGGCGGGTAGGTCTTCAAGATGTTGGCCAGGAGATACTTGCCCCCCCGTCATTTCAGTAATCTCCTCCAGCAGCGACGGCCCGTGTATTTCCTCGAGTGTCTGATATGGATAGCCAAGTGGGTTGTAAAAGCCGATGGCATGCAGTTGGACATCTGCTTCCCTAACAAGTCGTTTGATCTCTCCTCGTGAGTGTCGGCTATGATTGTCACCACCATCTGAAAAAATGAGTAAGGCCCGCTTCGTATGTTTCGAGTTCCTCATGTAAGTGAGTCCGAGGTAAACGGCGTCTAGCAACGCGGTTCGCCCCCCGGGGGCTGCGAACAAAACGCCGCTCTGAATGTATTCCGGGTTATCCGTGAACGAACTCATCAATTCGGCCTGAGCATTGAAGCCGACTAGGAAGAAGTCATCATTTTTGTTAGCGGTTTTGAAAAACTCCATGATGGCCGCACGGGCTTTGCCAATCTTGTTCGTCATGCTCCCACTCAAATCAAGAATTACACCGAGTGATATGGGAACATCTTCTGAAGAAAAGGTAATGATTTCCTGCTCCACGCCATCCTCGTAGACACGAAAGTTATCCTGGTCGAGGCCGACTACCATTCGATCAAAAGGGTCGGTGATGGTGACATTTACCAAGGCCAGATCAACCTCAGTCCTAATCACCTTACCCGGCTGGATTATCACACCTGGGGAATCGTGCCTGGCTTTTATTGGCGTCGGAAATGCATGAGACGAGTCAATCGAAGTCGCGTTCGGTGGGGACTGACTAAAGACTGGATTCCCGATAGTAAACTGCAAAACACAACCGATTAGATAAACTTGTATGGCGAAGGGCCAGAGGCCGAGCCGACCGTGCTTTATGGCTTTGCCTCTCTCCAGTCTCAAAAGTTCAGTTTTGCAGGGCATACATTAGCTTCAAATCATCAAGGAGAATCTAAGCTCTCTAAAGTTCTTTATTTTGCCGCGATGCGTCACGCTCGCTGTGACATTCCATATGCAACTCAATCACCAGTGAGATGTTGCCTTGCTTTAACTCCATTCCCTTTGGATAGATACTCGATGGACGCGCCGAACACTACCTTTTCGGGAGACTATTCCCGGCCTGGAACTAGAAGTCTCAAATTGGGATTTCAGGAAGAAACTCTCCACAAGAGCGATTTCTAAACCCCATGCTTTTCAACGCTAGAGACGCGTCTGCTCCTGTGGATGTTGAAGTGCAACAATGATCCTGAGAGGTGAGGGTGATTGCCGTGCTTGAACCTTCCACTTTCTCTTTGCTCGCGATCCGTCTAGGAGTGGGGGCACTCTTTCATGCCCGCCCCAAGCATGCTCTTTTGCAGTCCAGCGCGTAGCCACGCATCAAGCACTTCGGCTCTCCTTTTGCTGGTTTTTTGCTTTGGGAGCTTTACGCAGCCTGTGACTGCTGGGCCCCCTCAATTCTTGCTCGAAGGCGCTCCGCGCCTCGGCGAGAGCGTTAAGCAATTCAAGCGTATCTTTCCTGCTGCTCAATGCCGTAGACGGAGGTCCGGCGAGGTAGATGCGCATGCTCTGAAACGAGAATGGAACCGATGGATTGATTGCGCGGTCGAGGAAGGAGTTTTCGCGCACGGACAGCCCGTCACTCCATCAATGGTTGACCAACTCGCGGTTGCAATGAGTGCGACCTTTCAGGACCAAAAGCTTGTCTCGTTTGATTACATGTTTGAGGCTGAGTGCCTGGATGACTTGTTACGTTCGTTCGTTTCACATTACGGGCCGCCTGATTCTCCTCTCCGGCATCCTCCAGCCGGGTCAAAATATGCCTCTTGGACTCGTGGCAATTCAAGATTGGAAATCGAACAACTAGTCATCCATGCACGGATTGATGGCTCAGGCGCACTCAGAATCGAGAAGAAATCCACAACGATGGGTGTTCGGGTGAGAATATCTGTGAGCAATCCAGAGCTGTCGGGAGAATTGCAGGAGCAAGATAACGCCCGCCAGTTAATCGCATTGCACTAGAATCGATTGCGTGCCTTTTGATTTTCATTAACCCGACGTTCGATAGGTACTGTTGCGTAAGCGCAACGATCAACTGCTTTTCTATAGAATGGAGATCTTCAGTGGGCTCAGCCCTCCTGTGCGTTTCCGCGGGACCATTGGCACTGCTTGCGGACGAATAATTCGCTGAAGAAATTGCTGTGGGAGGTGTCGCAAAGAACGCGGGCGGAGAGTGCAAAGAATGTCCAGGTACGCCCAGCCTATCCGCTAAGCACAGCTTGTGATTTCCTTAAGCCTTATATCCTTGTCTATTATACATATATGGTCTTACTAATATTGCGACTGACGAAGCTTTTGACCCTTTCTCTTTTCTCATGCTCTGCGCAATGCGATATAATTGTGTACCTTGGGCGCGCCGGTATACGCCTCGGCACTTCTGCAGAAACAAAGTTCTTGCAGGCGCGCCAAGGCTAGATATCCTAAATGAGCGCAAGCTGGCGGGAGTTGGCGCGAACAAGAGAGCAAGAGGGGGGAGTGTATGAAGAAGCCGCTGATTGGAGTGTTGGTGCTGCTTGCTGGGGCGTGGGCTGCTGGGGCGCAGGAAGCGAGCTTGCGGGTGGCCGCGGCCCAGGACACGACGAATGTGGCGGCCGACTTTGCTGCGAGTTCGGCGGCGCAAGTGAATTTGTATGCGCCG
>PMES01000131.1:9873-10098 GCA_003154775.1 Acidobacteriota bacterium
ACCGGGAGCATGTGAAGTATTTCGCGGGTGGCGGGGGCATACGCATTGGCTCGCGGCGGGCGCGCTGGGAGCCTTGGGCACACGCTCTGTTTGGGGGAGGCCATTTGCAACCGCAGACAGCGGGCAATAGCAAGGACGCTCTGGCGATTACGGCCGGGGGCGGTGTGGATTACCGCCTCCACGCGCGGCTCTCGCTGCGGGCTGAAGGCGATTACGTGTTCAACA
>PMES01000054.1 GCA_003154775.1 Acidobacteriota bacterium
ATGGGTTCACCGGACGAATACGGAAAGGGGGCGGCATTTACGGAAAACCATTCTCACGAGCTGACCTGGGAACGCCATTCGCCTGAATGGCGTTTTTGGTGGCCTTGGTGTGCTTGGCGTACTCTAAGGCACCAATCGGGAGATTGGCGTTCCCGGCGTTCGAGGCTACTTTTTGGGCAGGGCGCGGTCTTTGAGGAGGTTCTTTAGTTCGGACATGAATTCCTGGACGTCCTTGAAATCCATATACACGCTGGCGAATCGCACGTAGGCGACTTTGTCCAGCTTCTTGAGGCGGTGCATGATCATTTCGCCGATTTCCGTGGTGGTCAGTTCCCTTTCGGTGGCTTCGTGGACCACGCCCTCGATTTCATCCATGATGGCTTCGAGTCTGGGAGTGGGCACGGGGCGCTTTTCGCAAGCCTTCAGCAAACCCTGCAGAATTTTCTGGCGCTCGAAGCGTTCGCGGCGGCCGTCCTTCTTGATCACCATGTAGGGAATTTCGTCGATGCGCTCGTAGGTGGTGAAGCGGCGGGAACATTTCAGGCATTCGCGGCGGCGCCGGATGGTGTCGCCGGTGCGTCCTTCGCGGGAATCGATCACCTTGTCGTCAATGTTTGCGCAGAAAGGACATTTCACTCGGAAGATTCTCCTCGTCTTACCACTGGGCCAAAGGCGCCCGCCTCCCCGACCAGGTCGGGGTAAACACCAGGCGGCCGCTACAAAGTCAAACCCAAGAACCGGTCTAAAGACCGGCCATTACAAATTCAGCGAGCTGCGATTTCGGCGTCGATCTGCTCGTCCTCGCGCTGGCTCATGCGGCGCAAATCACCGAGCGACCATCCTTCGCGGAACAGGATGGGCACACCGGCCAGCGTACACGAAGCAAACGTGACCAGCCACAGCACCATCGCACAAGCAACTGCTGCTTCCTGTTCTACTCCATACAAATGAGTGAATGCAACGATGGAGAGCGCTTGCGCACCGCCGCCCACGCCGGGAAGCTGTATAGCGGAACCCACCATGGTGAACACAAGGACCAGCATGGCATCGGTAAACGTGAGCGTGCCGAGCTTCCCACCGAAGCTCTTGATGACCAGGAAATAAATCACCACAACGAGCCACCAGTGCAGCGCGGAGAGGAATACCGCCGCCACGAGATCGCCCCAGGTGCGAACGGTCTGCACGCCGCGGGAGAAACCGAGAACGATGCGCGCGAAGCCGGCGCGCCAACCGTGAGCCGCGAGCCAGCCTTGCATGCGGCGCTCCAGGACAGCAGTGCCATATAGGCGAAGATAGACCAGCGCGGAGATGGCGATTAAGGCGAAGAGGGAAAACACGGTGCCAGCCGTGCGCGCGCCTTTCTCAAAGGCCTGGGCGGTGCCTTCGGCGGACGAGTGGCCGGAGGACTCGAAGACGAGGAGGCCAATGGCAGCGAGGACAGCGGTGCTGGCAGCGTCCAGAATGCGCTCCAAGGCGTAGATGCCAAAGGTATCGGCCAGGGGGATTTTGTCCTTGCGGGAGATGAGCACCGGACGGAGAGGCTCGGCGGCGCGGCCCAGCAGGAAGAGGGCGCTGAATCCCGCGAGGTTCATGGCGTAAATATTCCAGAAGCGAGCCTGGCCAACGTGGGCTTGGAATCTCTGCCAACGCAGGGCACGAACGGCATAGCACAGGTAGATGGCCACGACCGAAATCAGTAGATACGTGTAATTTGCGCCGCGGATGGCGTGCCAGAGCTTTGCGCCGCTGAACTCGCTGAAGTTCAGAAGGTGGCGAGAATGGTAGAGGAGGAACCCGAGCAGGAGTCCACCCAGGCCCAGCAGCCACCACTTCCTCGACTTAGCACCCATGAGGGTGAAGAGTACTGGGGGCAAGAGGGTGGCGTCAAGTGCGCATAAGCAATTGAATCGCAAAGTCTTGTCAGGGGTGGTGGGAGTGGTAAGATGCCGCTATCCGGTGGGTTCCACGCCCTGTCATCAGGGAACATTTCAGAGGCAATTTGCGTTCCACTATATGGCAGGCCGAGTGAGATCACCTGCGGTTTTCGTGAGTGCAGGAATCGGGAAAATGGGGCTAAGGGAAGCTTGGAGCAGGATGCCCAACTGGTCCAGCAATGCCTCCAGGGCGATGGCTCGGCCTGGGAGGAACTTGTGCGTCGGCATACGCGGCGCATCTACAATATCTGCTATCGATTTGTAGGGAACCGCACGGAAGCCGAGGACCTGTCGCAAGAAGTTTTCCTTCGAGTGTATCGGACATTGGTGAGTTACCGGTCGGCACACGGAGGCTTCGTAACCTGGATGACCAGCGTGACGCGCAACCTGCTGATTGACCATTACCGGCGCACGAAGCGCGACCGCATTACGGATTCGCTGGACGACGCGATGCCAGTGGTAGAAAACAAGGAATCGTCGGCACGCCGCCCGGATCAGCAGGCGCTTCTGGGGGAGCTGCGCGGCCAGGTGCAGAGTGCGCTGACGCGGCTTTCGCCGGAGCTGCGCGAGGCGGTGATCTTGCGCGACCTGCAGCAATTGGAGTATGCGGAGATTCAGCAGGTGCTGGCGGTGCCCGAGGGCACGGTGAAGTCGCGGATCAACCGCGGAAGGATTGAGTTGGCACGGATCTTGCAGCAGATGGGAGTACGGCCGGCATGAAGCGGAAATTCACACAAGGATTTGCAGTGGATATAACGGTGGAGGCAACTCCGCCGCGGGGGGTCAAGCTATGACCTGGACATGTGAACAGATCGAAGCGCGATTGAGCGACTATCTCGACGGGCTGCTGGCGGGCCCAGAACGCGCTGCGTTTGATGCGCACGCGGCGACATGCCCGGAGTGTGCGCCGCTGTTGGCGAGCGTACGCGGGCTTGTCGGCGAAATGCATGAGATGGCAGAAGTGGAAGTGCCGCCGCGGCTGGTGTACGAGATTCTAGACAAGACACTGGGGCCGCGCGAAACGGTTTCCACGTGGCAGGCATTGCGGAATTTCCTGCGCGGATTGGCGTCGCCGAAGTTTGCGTATGGAGTGGCAAGCGTGTTTGCCTCGTGCATCGTCCTGGTGTACGCAACAGGATTCTCCTTCCGCAAGCCGAAGCTGGCGGATCTGCAACCGGCGGCGGTGTATCACAATGCGGACCGGCAAGTACATCTGGTGTATGCGCGGAGCGTGAAATATGTGAGCGACCTGCGCGTGGTGTACGAGATACAGTCCCGCCTCCGTGAGGGACAGAACGACTTGCAGGCCGCGCCGGATGAATCGTTGCCGAAGTCGAACCCGGAGAAAGAACCCGGGCAGACAGACGATCAGAAACCGGCGCAACCGCGGCAGCAGAATCGCGCGAATGAGCTGGCCCGCCGGGTGGAACTGCTGGCGGCAGAGTGTCCCGTGCTGTTGGAGAGGAGCTTTCGATGAAATGTGCCGTGCATCCGGAAGTGGATGCTTCAGGCTATTGCCGGAATTGCGGCAAGCCAATGTGCGCGGCGTGCGTGCGGCCGGTGCGTGATGTGCTGTATTGCGAGGAGTGCCTGGCGCAAGTGATGGGGCTGCCGGCCCCGCACCCTGCGGAACCGGTTTTGGCCCAAGGAGCGCCGGAGGCTCAGGGGGCAGCCCCACCGGCTCCCGTTGCGGGAAAACCCGGGTCGGTGAGTCCCGTGCTTGCATTCATACTTGGATTTATTCCGGGTCTCGGCGCAATCTACAACGGCGAGTACAACAAGGCGATGATTCACATCGTCGTCTTCGGCGCCTTGATTCTTGGCATCACGGGGGCTTTTGGCGAAGGAATGGACGGCTTCTGGGTTTTCGGCTTGGTGGCGTTCATCTTCTACATGGCCATTGATGCTTTGCGTACGGCGAAGGTCCGCCAGACCGGAGAGGCCCTGAAAGATCCAATTGAGGCGTGGAGCGCGCGCCAACCCATGGGCCCGATCATTCTGATCGGCGTCGGCGTCCTGATCCTTCTGCGGAACTTTGGATTCTTTGAGCGCTTTCGGATTCGTGAGATCTTTTGGCCGCTGGTATTGATCGGGATAGGTTTCCTGTTGCTGCGAAAGCGCATGCGCGGGCAGCAGTGAGGATCAGGAACGGAGAGGAGTAAGACGATGAGCAACCAGGTCCGATGCCATTGCCAAAGCTGCGCGATCCGCAGTCTGACGGGTCCTGCGGTTCTGATAACGGTTGGTGTGCTATTCCTGCTGCACCAGTTGCACGGCGGTTACTTCGACTTTGGCAATACGTGGCCGCTGATCCTCGTGGTGATCGGATTGTTGCACCTGGGTTCGGCGTTCGCGCCGCGTGATGGCCACGTTGAAGCACAAGCGAGTACAGCGATGCCCGGGGTACCACCATCGCCGCCGGCAGGCGTTCCGCCGCCGGTGTCACCTTCGGAGAGGCAATAATCACTTATGGCACGCACCCAGACGCGTAGCAGCGGTTTATTCTCTGGCCTCGTTCTGATCTTCGCGGGAGTGATTCTGCTGCTGCACACCTACGGACATCTGGAACTGCGGCATTTCTTTGGGCACTGGTGGCCGCTGATCATAATTTTCTGGGGAGCGGTGAAGCTGTACGAGCGCACGATCGGGCCTCGGATGGGTGGCACAGTAGGTGGCGCGGCAATCACGGGGGGCGAAGTGCTACTGGTGGTGGGGATGCTGGCGCTGCTCGGGATCGTAGCAGGCGTGGAGTACGGAAAGCAGAAGATTGGCGAAGGGATAATGGACGACGTTGGAGACAACTTCAACTACGACGTGGACGTTGGACCAAAGACGATTCCCGCGAATGCGCGCGTTTTCGTGCACAACGGCCGCGGAGATATTAGCGTGCGGTCGTCGGATGATGCGCAGATTCGCGTGTCGGCAAAGAAGGGTGTCAAAACGTGGAGCGAGCAAGAAGCCGACCGGATCGCCAAACCGGTGTCCGTTGAGATCGTGAAGAATGGCGACACCTACGAAGTGCGGCCTAGCGGGTATGACTTATCCGATTCGCGAATCGGTGTGAATTTGGAAGTGTCGGTGCCGAAGAAATCGCCGCTGACGGTGAAGACGGATAAGGGCGACGTTACGGTTTCGGATATGACCGCGGATATTGGAGTGACGAACCAGAATGGCGATGTGGAGATCCGCAACATAGTGGGCGACGTCCTGATCGAGATGCACAAGGGCGACGTCAAGGTAAACGACACCAAGGGCGACGTGAAGGTGTCCGGCAAGGGCGGCGAAATTGACGTGACCAATGCGGCGGGGAGCCTTACGGTTGACGGCGATTTCTACGGTCCGGTGCGCGCAGACAAGGTGACCAAGGGCGTGCGGATGATTTCCGCGAAGACGGACTTGACGCTGTCCGCTTTGGCCGGACATCTGGAGACAGGATCGGGCAATCTGGACGTGGTGGACGTGCCGGGTAACCTCAGCCTGCGCACGCGGGACACTGAGATCAGCGTGGAAAATCCCGGCGGCAAAGTTAACATCGATAACCGCAATGCGGCGATCAGCGTGCGATTCACGTCGGTGCCTAAGGAAGACGTGAGCATCACCAATTCCTCTGGAGAGATCTCGCTGTCGCTGCCGGGCAGCTCGAGCTTTGAAGTCGTAGCAGATTGCCGGAATTGCGATATCGGTTCGGAGTTTGCGGCGTTGGCGCCGACGAAGTCGGAGTCGGGCGACTCTCATTTGGCCGGAAAGTATGGCAGCGGGCGCGGGCCAAAGATCACATTGAAGACCAGCTACGGGAATATCGCGTTGCGGCGGACGGCGGTTGCGGTTCCAGCCGTCCCAGCAAGGCCCGCAGTGCCAGCTCCGCCCGCGACACCGATTCCACCGGCGACCGAGCAGTAGGGACGCCAGGGCTGAAGGTTAGGCCCCGGCCAAGCGGCGCAATTCATCGAAGAAGCGGGGATAGGAGACTGCGGCGCAATCGGCGTCGCGGATGAGAGTTTCGCCTTCGGCGGCGAGAGCGGCAACGGCAAAAGCCATGGCGATGCGATGATCGCCGTGCGGCTCGATTTCCGCGCCATGCACTTTGCCGGAGTGGCGGCCTTCCACGCGCAAGCCATCGGGGAGTTCTTCGACCTTCGCGCCCATTTTGCGAAGATTTTCGGCGAGCGCGGCAATGCGGTCGCTTTCTTTTACGCGCAATTCGGAGGCATCGCGAATCTCGATGCCTTCCTCGGTGAAAGGCCCGAGAGCGGCGAGCATGGGCAGTTCGTCGATCAGCAGGGGCACGAGTTCACCGAAAATGTGGCCGCCTTTCAGGGGCGCGCCCTTCACGCTTAAATCGCCGACCAGTTCACCCTGAGCGCTTTGCAGATTGAGGACGGTGAGCGAAGCGCCCATGGACTGAAAGAAATCGAGAATGGCAGAACGGGTGGGATTCAAGCCCACATTGGCGATGAATAGATTCGATTCGGGCAGCAGCGATGCGGCGGCGATGAAGAAAACGGCCGAGGAGATATCTCCCGGGACATCGAGGGACTTGGACTGCAACGCGCCTTTGCCGGGGCCGTCCGCCATGCCGTGAATTGCGGTCGTGCGGCCGCGTTTTTCGACGCGCGCGCCGAAGAGTTCCAGGGCGAGTTCGGTATGATCGCGCGTCTTGGCAGGCTCCGTGACGAGCGTTTCGCCGCTGGCGTAGAGGCCGGCGAGCAGCACGGCGGACTTCACCTGGGCGCTGGCCATGGGCATCTCGTAGTGGATGCCGTGAAGATGACCGCCGCGAATTTCGAGCGGGGGAAAATTGCCATCACGCGCTTGAATTTCGGCGCCCATTTGGAGCAGCGGGGTGACGACGCGCTTCATGGGGCGCTTTTGGAGCGAGGCATCGCCGGTAATCCTGGAGGTGAAGTCCTGTCCGCTGAGGATTCCGGAGAGCAGGCGGATGGTGGTGCCGGAATTTTCCGCGTCGAGGGTGCGCCAAGAGCTTTTCAAGCCTCGGAGGCCACGCCCGGTGATTTTGACGGTGGTGCCATCCACATTCACATCCGCGCCGAGCGACTTCATGCAGCCGAGCGTGCTGTGACAATCGCGGGCGGCGGCAAAGTGGCGGAGTTCGCTGGCGCCTTCGGCAAGGGCGGCGAGCATGGCGTAGCGATGGGAGATGGATTTGTCGCCGGGAAGTTCGAGCGTGCCGGTGAGGGCTTTGGCGGGATGAATGGTCTCTGTTCTCACGATGCGGTGTCCTGGATTCAGTTTATCACGGGGAGATTTGTGGCCGCGGGAGCGCGGAGGTTGAGTGGAGAGCGACGTGAGAAAAGCAGTGGGGCGCGCACAGGAAAAGCGGCGGAGGGATCCCTCGACTCCGCGACCCGACGCGCCAAAGTGCGGCGCGGAAGCAAAAATCGGGTCGCTCCGCTCGGGATGACAAATGTAGTTACACGCTGCCGAGATGGGGTCCAGCGGTGCTCAAATCCTACACGAAGGGGCCGACCCCAGGAAAAGGCCTCAGGCCTGAAGGCCTGAGCTACAGGGACGTGAAAGGAGCCGGGATTGCCTGTACGACGGGACAGTTTTATTGAGGAACGCGGGGGGAATGGGGAGAAACAATTCGTGGGAGGCATTCGTATCATGGAGTAGTACAAATTGCGCATCGCGATTGACCTTGGAGAAGACATGTTTTCTCGCCGTACTTTGATGCAATTGGCCACCAAACTCGCCATTGGCTTGGGCGCGCTGTTTCTTGTGGGGGTATTGCTGGCCGCGATTCCGAATCACCGCGCTCCCGTGGTGGAGGGCGTTTCTGCCGAGCCGGGCCAGGAAGCGCAGGGGATGGAGCATGCGACCATGCCGGGCGTGGATAGGGACGACTCAAAAGCGAACGAGAAAGGCGCCGTGCAGGACATGGCGCACAGGCACCACGGGGATTCCGCGCCTATGCACATGACGGCGCCGAAGACGGGCGATTCCACCCGGTGATTTTTGGGTGGATGGTGCACGTGTAACCGTAAGAGAGTTCGAGCGAGAAGATTTTCGCGATGCACCACCACGACTGACGCTACCCACGCCAGTTATTCCTACTGATCCTTGAGCTTGAGGCGGTGCTTGTTTTCCTCGAGGAAAGCGCGCAGATCATTGGAGGCATCGAGGAGGCGCACCCACTGCTCGTAATAGAGCGTGACCGGGAAGCGGCCGAGGCCGTAGACGCTCACGCCGCCCTTTTCGCCAACGCGAAATTCGATGGCGCCCTTTTTGCGGCCTGTGGTTTGTTTCTCAAGTTCGGCGATGCGCGCGAGCAATTCTTCTTTGGTGGGTTCTGCCATGGTGCCTCCTCAGGTTGGTCTGTTCACAATATCGCGTTGCAGTGGGATACCGCAAGAAGGGCGAGGGCGAGTCCTAGGAAGGCTAAGCCTTTGCGGCTAGCCCGGCCACTCTGGCGGTTCAATTGCGTACCCCCTCCCCAGCCAGTATCATGCATCCTTCACGTCGGGGGTCACGTCTATCTTCACTATGGCACGCTTTTTCCAGCGGTTAGCAAAGTTGGCTGTGTCGGCGCTCCTCCTTGGCGCGCTTGCGGTATCCTCTGCTCCCCCGGATTCCACGGAAATCATGCCGTTATTCCAGGTCCGCGCGGGGATGCAGGGTTATGCCTATACGATTTTCGCGGGCGATCAAATCGAGAAGTTTGACCTGGAAGTGCTTGGCGTGCTGCCGAATTTTCTGGGGCCGAAACAGTCCATCATCCTGGTGCAACTTAAGGGGCCGAAGGTGGAGCATACCGGCGTGGTGGCCGGGATGAGCGGGAGCCCGGTGTATCTGGAGGGGAAGCTAGCGGGAGCGCTCTCGCTGAAGCTGGGAATTTTCACCAAGGAAGCGATTGCGGGTGTGACGCCGATTGAAGATGTGCTGCGGCCACCGACGGAAAGCGCCGTGGCGCAGGCAAACCCGCAGCAATTTTCGTTGCCGAACAACGCGCTGGCGCGCAACACGCTGTCGAGCGGATCGTCGCTGGAACCCATCGAGACGCCGCTGGTGTTCTCTGGATTCCAGCCGGCGGCGCTGCAGCAGTTTGCGCCGCAACTGCAGAGTTATGGATTTGTGGCGGCACAGGGCGGCACGGCCGAAGCGCGGCCGGAGGATGGACATCTGGTGGCCGGGGACATGGCGGGCATGGTGCTGGTGCAAGGCGATGCGTCCATCAATGCGGCGTGCACGGTGACGGCGGTGCAGGGCGACCGGGTGTTTTTGTGCGGGCACCCGTTCATGAACCTGGGCGACGTTCAGATGCCGATGGCGCGGAGCCGCGTGGTGACGACGCTGTCGTCGGAACTGGCGTCCACGAAGATTGTGAATGTAGGCGGGCCGATCGGGACGATTACGGGAGATCACCTGACGTCGGTGACGGGAAGGCTAGGCGCGCCGCCGGCGATGATTCCGCTGGATTTGACGTTTGTGACGGGAAGCGCGGAGAAGAAGCTGCACTTTGAGCTGGTGAATCATCCGAAGCTGACGCCGCTGCTGGTGGCGCTGACGACGTTCAACGGAATCAGCCAGAATTCGCTGTATGGCGAGGGAACGACGCTGCGGCTGACGGGCGAAATCCGGCTGCAGGGGCACGTGCCGGTGCAGGTGGAAAACACGTTTGCGCCGGGCGATTCGCTGATGCCGGACAGCCTGCCGATTGCGTTAGTGGTGCAGAACATGTTCGGGCGGCTCTTCAGCAATAATTACGAAATTCCCACTGTGGAGCACATTGCGCTGCGCGTGGAAAGCCAGCCGGGGCGGAAGTCGTACACGATTGACAGCGCGTGGCTGGAAAAAGGCGAAGCGGCACCGGGGGACAATCTGAAAGTTCGCGTGCTTTTGCAGCCGTATCGCGGGCCGGCACGCATCGAAGAAGCGACGGTGCATGTGCCGGACCAGATTGCGCGGGGCGCGACGCTGCGGGTGCTGGTGAGCGATGCGGACTGGATGAATCGCGCGTCGCGCGGCTTCAATTTTCCCGGGATGCCCGGCGCGGCGGGGCCGGAGGGGCTCGATCAACTGATCACCCTGATGAATCGCGAACGGCGCAATGACCGGCTGTATGTGGGGCTGTTTGTTCCGGCGCCGACGCTGGTGTGGGACGACAAGGAATTGCCGAATGTGCCGCTGTCGCAGATCAACATGATTGACGGGCGTCCGGCGCCGGGCACGGTGCAGGTGCTTCGCGAATCCCTTTCCAGCGAGTCTTCGATTGCGCTTGGCGGCCCTGTTTCCGGGCTGATCTCCTTGAATCTTCAAATCCGGTGAAACTGTCAATGTCGAAACTTATGCAACGCCTGATCTTGCTGTCCTCGCTGGTTTGCCTGGTGGCGGCGTCCGCCGTGGCGGACCACACGCGCCGTTGGCACCAATCCACGTATGAAGAATTCCTGAAAGGCACGGCGAAGGGCGTAGCCGTGCGGAGCGATGGGCACCTGGAACTTGCGCCGAAATTCACGCTGATTTCCGATGCGGATGCTTCGTATCTGTGGTCGCTGCGGACGGATCCCGCGGGTGTGTTGTATGCGGGCGGAGGATCACCCGCGAAGGTATTTCGATTTGAGGGAAACGGGAAGCCTAAGACGGTGTTCGAGTCCACGGACCTGCTGGTGCAGGCGATTACGTTTGACGCGAAGGGCAACTTGTATGTGGCGACGTCGCCGGACGGAAAGGTCTATCGCGTTACGCCGGGCGGTGAGAAGTCGGTCTTCTTCGACCCCAAGACGAAATACATCTGGGACCTGGCGTTCGGGAGCGATGGAACGCTGTATGTGGCGACGGGCGATAAAGGGCAGATTTTCGCGGTAGCGGCGGAGGGCAAGGGAGAACTTTTCTACGCGAGCGACGAGGCGCACATCAAGGTGCTCGCGTTTGATGCGAAGAACAATCTGCTCGCCGGGACGGAGCCCAATGGGCGGGTGCTGCGGATATCGCGAAGCGCGGAGAAAAGCGGGAAGAAAAAATCGGCGGACGAGGCCGTGGCGCAAGGGTTCGTGATTTACGAGACATCGAAGCGCGAGGTGACTTCGCTGACGGTGGCGCCCGACGGAATCGTTTATGTGGCAGCGATTGGGGAGAAACAGAAATCGGCCATGCAAGCTCCTTCGGCGGTGATCGCGACGCCCCAGGGAACGACGACCATCACCACTTCGGTTTCACAGATGGGCGGCCAAGGAGGAGTGCCCTTCCTGGCGTTTCCCCAAGCCATTTCGAGCAGCATCTACAAGATCGCAACCGATGGCGCGCCCGAAGAGATCTGGAGTTCGCGGGACGACGTGGTCTACGCGCTGGGGCTGAATTCGGATGGACGATTGCTTGCGGGAACGGGCAACACCGGTTCGCTGCTGGTGATTGACGGGCGCGGGGTGTATGCACAACTGGCGAAATCGGGTTCGGCGCAGATCACGGGGATTTCGCGCTCGTCCGGCGGGAAGGTGTTTCTGTGCACCGCGAATCCCGGCAAGGTGTTTTCGCTGGGCCCCGAGTACGAGCCGGAAGGCACGTTTGAGTCGCAGTCGTTTGACGCGAAACTCTTTTCGCAGTGGGGGCGGATTGAGTGGTGGGGGCCACCAGCTAGCGCCGGCGCTGCGACGAGTAAGGGTGGAAAGAATGCGGGCGAGCCGCGGCTGGAATTTTTCGTGCGCAGCGGAAACACGGAAGACCCGGGGAAAGAATGGTCGCGTTGGTTTGGGCCGTACACGGCGTCCGCAACGCCCGTGGAAGCGCCCGCGGCGCGATTCCTGCAGTGGAAAGTAGTGATTCACGATGGCCGCCCCAGCGATGGGATCGATTGGGTGAGCGTGGCGTACCAGCCGAAAAACGTTGCGCCGGTGATTGATGGCATTGCGCTGCAGGACCCGGGGGTGCGCGTGCAAGCGCAGCAGATTATTACGGGGCAGCCCGGCAACGTTATTCTGAAGCAGCCGTCAGCACCCAACCCCAGCGGCGTGGTGATTATTACGACGACGAACACAACCAAGTTTGACCAGCCGCCGCAAGGGACGCAGCAGAAGGGATACCAGTCTGTACTGTGGAGCGCCCACGACGACAATGACGACGATTTGCGCTACGCCGTCTATTTTCGTGGCGAAAGTGAGCACGACTGGAAGCTTCTGAAAGACAATCTGGACCAGAAATTCTATTCCTGGGATACGACGACCATGCCGGATGGGGCGTATTACCTGAAAATTATGGCGAGCGATGCGCCGTCCAATCCGCCAGCCGCGGCACTGAAGACGGAGCGGGAGAGCGAACGATTTGAAGTGGACAACACGCCGCCCAGCATTGAGAAGCCGCAGGCGAGTCCGACAGGAATGAACACGGACCCTGCGCAGGGCGTTTCGTATGATTTCCGGTTCACGGCCAGCGATGCGACGAGCAGCGTCGAAAGAGCACAATACAGCGTGGACGGAGGCGATTGGGTGTTGCTAGCGCCGGCGGCGGGCATCAGCGACAGCAAGACGGAATCGTACGAATTCACCGTGCGAGGCCTCTCCCCGGGTGAACACACTATCGCGGTGCGCGCTTACGACAAATTTGAAAACGTGGGAGCGGCGAAAACGACGATCACGGTCGCGAAGTAGGAATCAGAGCTAAGTCTTCGGCTTGGATTGATCGGGGTTTGCGGGCCGCGGCTTATCGGTATCCAGAAACATTTCAATTTCCGCGCCAAAGCCCATGCGTCCATCGCTATAGGCATCGGGACGCGCGTGCACCAGGCGAGCCCGGCAGTGGGTCTCATCAGGCTGGTTGCCGGTAACCTCAGCGGGCATCTTCAGTGTCGCTTCAATCGGCATGCCGACTTGTAGTGGTGCGGAAGTGACGAAGAAAAAGCCGCCGCGCGAAAGATTGATGGCTTCGGTAAAATGCTCGGTCTTGTCCGCAGCCAGGCCCAGGGAGCGGAAGCGCAAGGGTACACGAAAGACAAAGCGCTCAAGTTGACGGCGTTCCGAAGGGGCCATGATCACTCCGCGCCGGGCGAGGGGTGGGCGGTTCGCGGCGGCGCACTAACTGTAATGCTAAGGTTAACAGAGAGGTAGCAGAGGTCAAGGGGAAGAGGGGTTCATTCGAGGGGGAACTCTCGCGCTAGGAGTACCGGCTAGACTAGACTGAGGCTATGGCTGCTTCCAACCTAAGTGCGCAGAATGAGGTGACTGCCATCACCTGGGAGGCGATCGTCGAGGCCCACGAGCGCATCCAGCCGCTCATCCATCGCACACCGGTCTTGACGAGCACCTCGCTGAACGAACTGGCGGGGGCTTTGCTATTCTTCAAGTGCGAGAATCTGCAAAAAACGGGGTCGTTCAAAATTCGTGGGGCCAGCAACGCCATCTTTTCGCTAAGTGAGGGTGAAGCAAAGCGGGGAGTGGTGACGCATTCCAGCGGCAACCACGCGGCGGCGGTGGCGCGGGCGGCGGGATGGCGCGGCGTGCCGGCGTGGATTGTGATGCCAAAGAACGCACCGGCGGTGAAGTGCCGCGCGGTGGAAGCGTACGGCGGGAAGATCACCTATTGCGAGCCGAAGGTTTCGGCGCGGGCGGAAACGGCGGTGCGGATTCAGGCGGAGACGGGCGCGGTGCTGATCCATCCCTACGATGACGACCGGATCATCGCCGGGCAGGCCACAGCCGCAAAGGAATTGTTGGAAGAGGTGACGGAGTTGGATGCCGTGCTGGCACCGGTCAGCGGCGGGGGGCTGCTGAGCGGAACATGTTTGGGAGCGAAAGGAATGCGCGCCACGGTGCGGGTATTGGGGTGCGAGCCGGAACGCGCGGATGATGCGTACCGTTCGCTGCAAACCGGCGTGCTGCAGACGCAGGAGACAAGCGACACGATTGCGGACGGCCTGCGCGCTTCACTGGCGCCACGCACGTTCGCGATTCTGCGAAAGTATGTAGATGGGATTTTGTTGGTGAGCGAAGAGGAGATCCGCACAGCGATGCGGCTGGTGTGGCAACGCATGAAGATCGTGATCGAACCATCGAGCGCCGTGGCTCTTGCTCCCCTGCTGCGCGAAGGCGGGGTGGCGGCTCTGGGCTTGCCAACCGGCGCGCATGGAAGGTCGCCGCGAATCGGTGTGATTCTTTCCGGCGGAAACGTGGAGATGGGTTGATGAATTAATCGGGGCGGGGGAAGAGATAAAGATTACGCAGAGAACACCCAGACCCGGCCGGGATAGACGCCGACTCAGAGAAGGCAGAGAAGAGGAACACAAGAAAAAGAAAAGAGAGGTAGTGGCGTTAGAGCGTAAGAACCCACCCTTCGCAAACAGCGCGAAGGATGGGGCACCCTCAAGTACGTCGTCGAGTGGCATAACAGGGCGAACCCAAGAGAAAAGCTGCGGGGCTCGCGCCAGCTGGCGGCGGGCTGGTAAAGCGCGCGGTCTTGCGCTGCGCTACAACGGAAAAGAGAAACCCAAGAGCACAGACAGGAGTGTCTGTGCCACGAGCAAAGGCGGCCGCCTCCCCGACCAGGTCGGGGTAAACGCCAGGCGGCCGCTACAAAGGCAAGAACGAACCCAGGGCACGGTCAGAGAGCTAAGGATTGTCAGGCTTGGGCGCGCTGTGTAGACTTGTGGGGTAAATTTCGCTCAGAGGAATAATTCTCGGGATTGCAGCGCGATGATGCCGCTGGGGTCGCCCCCGCCGTCCCGGTGGAAGCGCGCATGACAGGTCCGTTAAGGTGGGTCAAGTTGTGCTCTCTCAGGCAGGGTCTTGCGCTCTTCGTTCTGATCATCGCAATCAACCTATTAGGCTCGCCGGCGAATGCGCAGGTTCGCGAACAGCTATCACAAGCCATTGATGACGCGGACTACGTGCGGATCGAGCACACCAAGCCGCTGCTGGCGACGGCGGCGAACGATGTGGGGCCGGTTGAGTCCAGCAGAACGATGCAGCGAATGCTACTGGTATTGTGGCCGCCGGCGGAGCAGCAAAACCAACTGAAGCAGTTGCTGGACGAGCAGCAGAATCGCAAGTCGCCGCAATACCACGACTGGCTGAGCGCGAACGAGTTTGCCGCGAAGTTTGGCGTGGCCGACGCGGACGTGGAGAAGGTGAAGCAATGGCTGCAGGGGCGCGGGTTCACGATTGCACAAATTGCGAAGAGCAAGAGGTGGGTGGAGTTCAGCGGCACTTCGCAACAGGTGGAGCAAGCGTTTCACACGGAGCTGCACTACTACAAGGTGGGAGAGCAGCAGTATGTGGCGAATGCCACGGACATTGCCATTCCCAATGCGCTGGCGGAGATTTCCGGCGGAGTGGTGTCGCTGAATAGCTTTGGGAAACGGCCACCGCGACGGGTTGTTGCCGGCACGACGGGCAGCGGCCCGGTGACGCTGCATCGAGGGCTGCGGCCACAACTCACTTACGCCGGGACGACGAATGCGTACTACGTTGCGCCGGGAGATTTTGCGGCGATTTACAACACGAAGCCGCTGCTGAGCAGCGGGATTGACGGCGCGGGAGTGGCGATAGCGGTGACCGCACAGTCGCAGTTTGAATTGACGGATGTGCAGACATTCCGACAGATCTTCAAGCTGAGCGCAAACGATCCAAACATCGTGGTTGTGGGACCGGACCCGGGCTTCAGCGATCCGACGGATGCGGAAGAGGCGTTGTTGGACACGGAATGGGCCGGGGCCGTTGCACCGGGCGCGACGATCAATGTGGTGATCGCGGGGAGCACGGACACAACCAGCGGCGTGGATTTGGCCGCGGCCTACGCGATTGACAACGAAGTCGCGCCGATCCTGACGTACACGTATGGAGGCTGCGAAGCCGCGCTGGGCCCGACCGGCAATGCATTTTACAACGCGCTGTGGCAGCAAGCCGCCGCCGAAGGTATCACCGTGGTGGTGGCCGCGGGCGATAATGGCGCGGCGGGCTGCGACAATCCGAACTTTGGGATGCCAGCGAGCCAGGGGTTCGCGGTGAATGGCGCGGCGGCGACGCCGTACAACGTTGCGGTGGGCGGCACGCAATTCGCGGATCAGGGAAACGAAGCAACCTATTGGAATACGACTGACGCCGGCGATTTTTCCTCCGCGATCGGATACATCCCGGAAGCGGCGTGGAACGACAGTTGCGATCCCGGGCAGGCGGCCAGCGCAACGAACTGCTTGTATGGGAACGGCAATTTCAGCCTGCTGGCGGGAGGCGGCGGGGCGAGTACGGTGTACGCAAAACCGCCGTGGCAAACGGGCACGGGCGTTCCCGCGGATGGCGCGCGCGATGTGCCGGATGTGGCGCTGGCGGCGGGGTGGGGGCACGACAACATTGTGTATTGCACCAGCCACGTTGGGGCGGGACCCGCGTGCCAAATCGATGCGCAAAATAATCTGGTGGGATTGACGCTGGTGGGCGGCACATCGGCAGCGACGCCGGCGATGGCGGGGATCCTGGCGCTGGTGGAACAGCAGAATGGAGTTTTGCAGGGGCAGGTGAACTACGTTCTGTACCAGTTGACGCAGAACCAAAGTTGCGACGCTTCGCAGCAGACAAATCCTACGGCGCAGAATTCCTGCGTATTTTATGACGTGACGGCCGGGAGCAACGCCGTGCCCTGCGCGGGCGATTCGCCGGGATGTTCTTCGGCGCAGAATGGAGTGAATGGTTTCCTGACCGGGCAGACGGCCGGAGCGGGCTACGACATGGCGACAGGGCTGGGTTCGGTGAATGCGGCGAACCTGGCGAGCAATTGGAAGAATGCGTCGTTCGCGGGATCGCAAACGAGCATGCAGGCGTCGAGCGCCAGCTTCGTGCACGGCACAAGCGTGAACGTGAGCGGAGCGGTGGCGCCTGCGAACGGAAACGGTACGCCGACAGGAGCGGTCTCGCTGAAGACGGACCTGTACGGCGACGCGGACAGCTTGCCGCTGACGAATGGCGCGTTCACGGCTGCGGTTAGCGATCTGCCAGGAGGACAGTACAAGCTTTCCGCGCATTACGCCGGTGATGCGACGTTTGCGGCAAGCGATTCGCCGGTGCTGCTGTTGAATGTACAGCCGGAACCTAGCACTACAACGATCAGCATGAACGGTGTGCAGGGAGGAAGTGCGGCTTACGGTGCGGCGGTGACGGTGCGCGTGAGGGTGGCGGGCGCCTCGGGCTTTGGCAAGGCGACGGGTATGGTCACATTGCAGGATGGAGCGACGCTGATCGGCACGTACGCGCTTACACCCGATGGCAGCGCCTACATTCCCACTGGAAATGGCGGTGGATATTCCTTTGGAGTGGGGACGCACGCGTTGACGGCAACGTATGCGGGAGACAACAGCTTCGCGGGAAGCGCGTCTGCTCCGGCGAACTTCACGATCGGGAAAGGGACGCCGTATGTCGTGCTGGGCGCAAATTCCGCGAACGTGGCCGTGGGGCAGTCCGTGGGGATTCACGCGGTTGTAGCGGGATCTGGGACGCAGGCAGCGACGGGTACGATTCAGTTCACTGATAATGGCGCACCGATTGGCACTACCGTGCCGCTGCAGACAGGCGGATTTTTCGGGACGCAGGCGCAAGCTTCGATGATTGTGAGCAACCTGACGGCGGGGACGCACAAGTTTGGCGCCAGCTACGATGGAAGCGGCGACGCCAACTATGCGAGCGTGCCGAGCGGCGACCAGAACGAAGCGCGCTTTCCCGTAAATGTAAGCGCGAATGGAGGGACGAAGACAAGCACGACGACGCTGACGGCTAATTCCCTGCCCACAACACTGGGAAGCACAGGCAGCTTTCGCGTTGCGGTCACGCCTTCAGGCGCTAGTGGAGTGACGGGTGCCGTGACGCTGTGGGATGCAGTGGGACCGCGAAGCACGGCGGTGGCGTTGGGGAACGACGGTACCGCGCAAATCACCATTCCGTGGCCACAAGCGGGCAATGTGACGCTCTATGCGGAGTATTCGGGGGACGCAAACTATGGGGCCTCGGCGAGCGCGCCGCCGCTGGCGTTTAGCGTGAGCAAAGGCACGCCGGTGGTGACGTTGAGCGCGCCAAGTGCGGCGAATGCGAATCAGGAAGTCAGCGTCAACGTCAGCGTGGCCGGAATTCCCGGGAATGTGGCCCTGGCCTACCCCACGGGAGTGGTGGAGTTTTGGGATTCGTTGAATGGCGGGGCCGCGCAGCTCATCACCGCGCAGAACCTGACGGTGGGCGCGGGGAATATCAGCGTGTTCGCGATACGCAAGGCATTCGCTCCCGGAGTACACAGCCTGAAAGCGCACTATCGCGGGGACAACAACTGGCAGGCGGCGGACTCGACGAGCCAACCGATGACGACGGGAGACTTCAGCGTGAACGTATCGCCGAACCCGGTGGCGTTTGTGGCAGGCAGCGCGGGGACGGCGACGGTGACGATCACGGCGTCGGGCGGCTTTACGGGAACGATCAATTTGACGTGCCCCGCAGGGACGACAGTTTTGCCCGCGGGATACGCGTGCTCGTTTTCTTCGTCGAGCGTCACGATTGCCGCGGGGCAAACCACGGCGACAACGCAACTGCAACTGACTCCCACCACGACGACGGCTGGGGCGGCTTTGCGAACTGTGTCGGGCGCGGGAACAGCGATTGGGAACGGATGGATGGCGTTTGGGCTGCTGGTGGGGATGGGCATACTGGGGCTGGCGGTGTGGGGCACGGATGGAAGAAAGGGCGCCCGGCGGCTGGCCTTTGCCAGCGGCTGGACGGTTTGCCTGGTGAGCCTGGCGGCGCTGGGGTGCGGAGGAGGGAGCGGCGGCGGGGGCGGCGGGGGCGCGAAGGTGCCGACCACGACGACGCTTTCGAGCTCAAGCTTGCGGATCGCATATCAACAGCCATTGGCCCTGATCGTGTCCGTCAATGCCAGCGCGAACCCCTTGGGCCAAGTGCAAGTCTATGATAACGGCCAACCCTATAGCGGCCTGGTGGGTGTGATTGGGGGGAACGCGACGTTTACTACGGATACGCTGGCGGTCGGGTCTCATCCCATGGCGGCGCACTATTTCGGCGACGCCAACACGCTGCCGTCGGTTTCCCCGACGATCAACCAGGAAGTGCTGGGAGTGACCAATTTGGAGATTACGGCGGCCTCGAGCAGCGGAATTTCGCACCCGGCCGATTTCCAGGTGCAACTAAATTAGCCGGAAAGGTGTTATATAAAGAGGGACTTACGGCGCATAAGGGGAGCAAACCGTTTCCTGTCCTGGAGCATCTGAAAGAGACAGCATGATGCGTGGCTGCGTAAGGGGCGGAGGCACGCCATTCCTGCCAAAAGAGCCCGGGAAGATTGCGAAAAAGACGCTGGGGAGTTTAAGAAAATTATGAAGATTCTAAAGACGAATAGCTGGATGATTTTGTGTGCCGTGGCCCTGCTGCTGGCAGGACAGGCGGCGTGGGCACAGACAGCGAATGTGCCGGCGCGCGTGGTGGAAGCCGTGGATGACACGCGGACGGTGACGTTGCAGGGGAATGTGCACCCGCTAGCGCGGGCCGCGAACGACCAGGGAGCGCTGCCGGATTCGCAGCCAATGACGCGCATGCTGCTTTTACTGCAGCGCAGCGACGCGCAGGAAGCCTCTCTGCGCCAATTGATGGACGCGCAGCAGACTAAGGGATCGGGAAGCTATCACACCTGGCTGACCCCGGAACTGTTTGGGAAGCAGTATGGTCCGGCGGACACGGATGTGCAGGCGGTGACGGACTGGCTGACGCGGCAAGGGTTTCAGGTGGCAAGAGTGGCCGCGGGGCGCACGGTGATCGAGTTCAGCGGAAACGTGGGGCAGGTGCGCAACGCATTTCACACCCAGATTCATAAGTATGTGGTGAAGGGCGAAGAGCACTTCGCGAACGCGAGCGATCCGGCGATCCCAGAGGCGCTGGCCCCGGTGGTCAAGGGAGTGGTGGCGCTGCACAATTTCCCGATACATGCACAGCACCGGCGGGTCGGAAGTTTTCAACGAAACCTCGCTACCGGAGATGTGAAACCCCTATTTACCTATACGGATTTGAATGGCACGTTTTATGGAGTAGGGCCAGCGGACTTCGCGAAGATTTACAACATTCCCGCCGGAGCAGATGGCACCGGGCAGAGTATCGCGATTGTGGGGCAGTCGAATATCAATATTCAGGACGTGAGGGATTTCCGGAGCATGTTCGGGCTGCCCGCGAACGACCCGAAGATTATTGTGAATGGGCCGGATCCCGGGTTGCAGCTTGCCAGCGGGGATGAAGAAGAGTCGGACTTGGACGTGGAATGGGCGGGAGCGGTGGCACCTGCGGCAAATATTGTTTTTGTTACGTCGCAATCGACACAATCAAGTCTGACGCAGGTCGTAGGTGGCGTCGACCTATCGGCGCTGTACATTATTGACAACAATTTGGCGCCCGTAATGAGCGAGAGTTATGGAGAGTGCGAACCATTCATCTTGACCGCGGGAAACGCATTTTACAACGCACTGTGGCAGCAGGCGGCGGCCGAGGGGATCACGGTCGTCGTCGCCGCAGGCGACAGCGGTTCAGCAGGCTGTGACTCTTCGTTTACAGAGAACGCGGCAACAAATGGATTAGCGGTAAGCGGTACTGCCTCGACGCCGTATAACGTGGCGGTCGGGGGGACGGATTTCGATCAGCTCAATAATCTGAGCAACTACTGGAGCCCGACAAACAATGCCACCACCCAGCTCTCGGCACTGGGCTATATCGCCGAGGTGCCGTGGGATGACTCGACGTGCGCGGCAAACTTTCCAACGTGCACGACCGTGGATTCGAGCGGTGCGGATCTCAGCGCTGGCGCCGGCGGTCCGAGTAATTGCGTGTCGGCGACATCGGACAGCAGCGGGAATATCACTTGCAACACGGGAAGTGGTGCTTTCCCGAATCTCGGTTATCCAAAACCGGCGTTTCAGAACGGTGTGACACCGAGCGACTCGTTGCGAGATCTGCCGGACATTTCGCTGTTTGCGGGCGATGGTATCAACTCAAGCTTTTATATCATATGCGAATCGGACGCAAATCCGAATAACGCGCCTTGCGACTCATCGACGAGCCCGACTTCCGGGACGCATAATTTCACCGGCGTCGGCGGCACATCCGGGGGCACGCCATCGTTTGCAGCCATCATAGCGTTGGTGAACCAGCAGACGGGGGGACGTCAGGGAAACGCGAACTACGTGCTATACGCTCTGGCGGCAACAAAGGAGACCTACTCGACCTGTAAGTCGAGTTTGTTCACAAATCCGACGACAGAGACAATTCCGGCGACATGCGTGTTCTTCGACATCACCACGGGAAACAACTCCATTGCCTGCGTCGCAGGGTCGCCGAACTGCAGCAATCCAGGCAGCGGTTATGGACTCATTATTTCTGGCGTGAGCGCGGACCACGGGAGTCCTGCGTTCCAGTCCGAGACTGGGTACGACCTGGCGACGGGGCTAGGTTCGATCAACGTGGCCAACCTGCTCACCAATTGGAGCACGGCAGTTCGTACGCCAACAACTACGACGCTAGGTGCTCCAAGCCCCGCAACCCTCACCTCGGGTCAGAGTTTCAGCATACCGATTACTGTCACGCCGGCGGGGGCGGCAGGAAATGTTTCCCTGACCGCGCTGGCTAGTAATGGAAGCACGATTCTCGGGTCGGTTGCAGCGAACACTGCGGGACCATTTACGCTGTCAGGGGGGAGCGTTACGGTGAGTACAAACCTACTGCCTCCTGGCACGGCATACATTGAGGGCTACTATGGTGGAGATGTAACTCATGGCGCGAGCACGTCCACACCACCCCTCGCCCTGGCCGTGAGCGGGGCAAATCAGACGAGCAAGACGGCTCTGAATTTCGTGACGTTTGACGCGAATAATAACCCGATTCTGAACACGTCGGGGAACGTGTCATACGGCAGTAGCTATATCGTGCAGATTGCGGTGACAAATTCCAGCGGAACGAGCTGCCTGACCGGCGGCACGGCCACGACACCGGCCACCCCTTGCCCCACGGGCACAGTCGCTTTGACGGATAACAACAACGCGCTAGATGATTGGCCCATTGCGGGTACACTCAATGCGACAAACATCGCAAAACTGAACAATCAGAGTATCGCAGAGGACCAGCCCATCCAGTTGCCTGGGGGAAGCCACAGCCTCGTGGCGCAGTTTACCTCTGGTGATACCAACTTTCAGGGGAGCACTAGCAACACGCTGTCCGTGACGATTACGAAGGCGACGACGCAAACGCTAGTTGGTGGCCCGTCCCCGGTCACGTCGGGGGCGACGGTAACGTTGACGGCGCAGGTGCAGACGAACAGCAACGGCGCCGGGCCGACGGGCACGGTTTCCTTCACGAACGGAAGCGCCAGCCTGGGTTCCGCGAACTGCGTGCCCACGGCTTACTCGGTCAGCACAGGCACGCCTGCCTATTGCACGGCGACGCTGTCGACGGCGATTTCGGGGCTGTACCCGCCGCCGGTGGGCGGGCCTAAGGGGCCGGGTCTGCCGGTGATGCCGGTGATTATGGCGCTGGTGGGCCTGCTGCTGTTCGCGCTGGGCTTCCGCTGGATGCCGGAGGGGCGGCGACGCGCCTATGCGTATGCCGGACTGGTGGCGTTCGCGCTGCTGGTTGTGGGCATTGCCGGCTGCGGCGGAGGAAGCAGCAGCGGTGGCGGTGGTGGAACCACGAGGACGATCACGGCAAGTTATCCGGGCGACACAAACTATTCGTCCTCGTCCGGAACTGTACAGATTACGGTGCAGTGAGCCAGGTCGGATCGCTCGCCATGGCACGAGAAGAGAAAAGCCACTCCCCGACGTGAGTCGGAGCAGGTGGTCAACCAGACAACGCATATCATCGAGTTGAAGAAGGGCGCGCCAGGCAAATGGCGCGCCCTTCTTTTGTTTGGGCTACGGGATGCCCTGCGCGAATGTCGGAGGCGTCAGTTGTTGGGGTTGGGCGGGAAGAAGACATTCCAGAATTGCGGGGAAGGCGTGGTGAACTCGATGGGAACGAGGGAGCCTTCGGCGTTCATTACAGGGGGGCGCACCACGTGGGCTTCCACCTTTTTCTGGGTCTTGGGATTCTCGATGGAAATTTTGGTGCCGGTGGGCAGGCCTTGGGGCAGAATAATCATCGCCCCGCTGGCGCTGACGGTGTGCGTGGTGCCGTGAATGGGATTGGCTTTGCCCTCGATATACACGACGACGGGCATCCTGAGGTGCACACGCTGAGCGCGGCGGCGTTCTTCATTGGTTTGCAGGCGCACCCCGTTGGCGCTGCGCTTGACGTTCGGGGCGGCAGCAGCGGCCGCGGGCGGCGTCGATTTTGGCAAATGCGTCACAGCTCCAACCCCCAGAAGTCCATGTCCGGCGCAACGAGCTCGATGCCGTATTCCCAGCCGTCGGGTTGTTGATTCCCTTTCCAGACAATCACGGCGGCGTTGCTGGCGCCGGTAGCGACGTTGGTGAGGGCCAGGCGATGATCCAGCTCAAGCGACTCCGAAATCATGACCATGCAACCGTAAGGATTCACGACCCGGGTAAAGGCCTCGATGCGCTGGCGATTGCCAGCGGAAGCATCCCACTCCAGGCGGATGGGGACGCGGGAGTTCATGCGGCGTCCACGCCGCTTTTCGCCGTAGCGTATTCCTACCTGTTTCAATTCCTGCAACTTGACATGCATCATGGCCTCGAGAGCCAGCGGAGAAACAGAGCGTGCTGGCCTGCTGCGATGAAAGCCGCATGGAACAAGCGCAGGTCGCGACGAAGCAAAAGCCGCAGCGCGACCGAGAGCAACGCTGTTCCACAAACTGTCTTGTTGATCATGCTAGAGTTACAAGAAAGAAGGGTCAATGGTACGGAAGCGTAAGAGTAGCTGTCCGAAAGGACAGGCGCTTTGACCCTTGGGACAGGCCCTGCGAGGTTCAGGGTAAACGAAAGGCAAAAGTGCGGAATCTGATCGTCAATGCGGATGACCTGGGATGGACGGAAGGGGTGAACCGGGGGATCGTGGAGGCCCACCGCAAGGGTCTGGTGACCAGCACAACGCTGCTGGCCAACGGGCGGGCGTTCGACTCCGGGATTGCGGCGGCACGAAATAATCCGGAACTGGGAATTGGCGTGCATCTGAACCTGAGCGATGGCCCGCCAGCCGCTCCTGCTGATCAAGTGCCGGGGCTTTTGAACAGCGCGGGCGAGCTCGATGCCGGGCCAGAAGGCTTGTTGCTGATAATTGCGCGCCGCGGCTTGCGATTGGATGAAATCGAGCGGGAATGGAACGCACAGATCCGGAAGATTCGAGAGGCCGGGATTTCTCCCACACACCTGGACGGGCACAAGCACGTGCAAATGCTGCCGGGGCTATTTGAACTGGCGTTGCGCCTGGCAAAGAAGCATGGGATCAGGGCAATTCGCGTGGCGCATGAGGAATCGAGCTTGCGCTCGGCGTTATCGGCAGGGGCATCACACAACGCGAGCGTGGTTTTGAAACAGGGGATACAGGCGCGCGGGCTGAAGCTGCTGGCGCGGGATGCCCGGGGATTGGCAAACCGCGAAGGGGTCGCCACGAGCGACTACTTCTGCGGGATCGCACAGACGGGCGAATTGACCCGCGAAGGGGTCGAAGAGTTTTTGGAGAGTTTGCCGGAGGGCACGACGGAACTGATGTGCCACCCGGGCTATGCGGACGAGGAGCTGCGGAAAACCGCCACCCGGCTGCAGGATTCGAGGAAGACCGAGCTGGACATTCTGACCGACCCACAGATCAGAAAAATTGTCGCCAAGCGAGGGATACGCCTGATAAACTACGGTTTTAGCGGTGCGCTGGGATAAAGCTGAGCCTGACAGAAGGCAGGGTTCCAGCCAGCACGGCGTGAGGGGCGCCGGGCAAGTCATTTGAGAAAGGCAAAGAAACAGCCTTATGGGAATTGAGTCGCCGATCCGCTACTCGATTGTGGTTCCGTTCTACAACGAACAGGAAAACATTCCGGATTTGTACATGAAGCTGACGGATGTGATGGATTCGATCGGCGAGCCGTACGAGATGGTGTTTGTGGATGATGGAAGCAATGATAGCTCGTACAAGGTGCTCTCGGAGATTTACGAGCACGACCGGCGCGTGAATGTGGTGCGGCTGCGGCGCAACTTTGGACAAACGCCGGCGCTGAAGGCGGGATTCGATTTTGCGCGGGGCGACATCGTGATCTCCATGGACGGAGACCAGCAACACGATCCCGCGGAGATTCCGCGATTCCTGGAGAAAATTGAGGAAGGCTACGACCTGGTCAGCGGCTGGAGGCGCTCCCGCAACGACCACTGGCTGACGCGGCAAGTGCCGAGCCGCATCGCGAACTGGTTGATGGCCAAACTTTCCGGAATCGAGCTGCACGATTTCGGCACGACATTCAAGGCCTACCGCCGCGAGATTTTGCAGGAAATCCAGCTCTATGGGGAACTCCACCGGTTTATACCTGCGCTGGCGAGTTCGTCGGGCGCGCGCATCACGGAAGTGCCGATATCCAATCCGCAGCGCAAGAGCGGGCGGTCGAACTACGGGATAGGGCGGAGCATCCGCGTCTTTTTTGACTTGATCATGGTGAAATTCCTGCTGGATTATTCGACGCGGCCGCTGCAGTTTTTTGGGATGC
This sequence comes from Acidobacteriota bacterium, assembly GCA_003154775.1. Classification (GTDB taxonomy): domain Bacteria; phylum Acidobacteriota; class Terriglobia; order Acidiferrales; family UBA7541; genus Acidiferrum. Next base: position 25,551 of record PMES01000054.1, read on the forward strand.
TGGGGTTGGCGGGGACGGGCTCAGGATTCATCCTCGGATCCGTCCTGGTCGTGAAGAAGATTTTCTTCAACGAGAACATCATGACGCAGCACGGGCCGCTGCTGCTGCTGGCGATTGCCCTGTTTGTCAGCGGGATTCAGTTCATCTCCATGGGCCTGCTGGGAGAGATCAGTTCCCGCACCTATTACGAATCACAGAACAAAGCGATCTACGCGTTGCGCGAAGTGAAGAGTCACCGGAAAGAGCAGGGCGATTCGGCGGAATCCGCGCAGCCCTTTGGAAGCTCGGAACGCTAAGCCTGAAATCCGAAGTTGAAGAGGGATTTCATCGCACAAAAAACGTGCGATGGAGAACCGTATCTCCACTGCGGGCCGGCAAAAAGCGCCGTCCCTCCGGTCGAAATGACAGATTTGGGGTGGTGGATGGTGTGGGAGAAGAGGGGCTAAAGCCCACGCGCGCCAGGGGCTTTGCGCCGGGGCTGAAGCCCCGGCCTCCTAAAGAGAAATACTCAAACAACAGCATGTGAAGCCGTGCCCTGACGAGCGCCAGGCATGAGATGGGTAGCAGCAACAAAACGGGGCGCAAATGAATGCGCCCCGGTAGAAGAATGGATTGGTGAAGAGAAGCGTCAGTGATGCGACTTATCGTCGTTTTTGGACTTCGATGACGAGGCTGCCTTGGCATGCTCAGCCTTCTGCTTTTGATTCAGCTTTTGCTTCTCCTCACTATGCTTCTGCGCCAACTGCTCCAACTGCTGTTGATGTTGCTGGTTTAGCTCCTGCTGTTTGCTGGCGTCGACATTCTGCTGCTGGAGCTTCTGCTGCGCCTGGTACTGCTGCTGCTCGAGCTGCTGGCGTTCCTGGTCCTGCTTCTGATGAAGCTGCTCAAGTTCCTGCTGGTGCTTCTGTTCGAGTTCAGAATTCTCGACAGTAGCGGGCCGCGAGGCGGGCGGCCGATCGTTGTAGGCGCGGGTGTTGGCTGGCTTCCCGGCTTGATTGGTTTGCGCGCCAGCGGCATTGGACGGGCGGTTGGGATTGTTCTGTCCCTGAAGCGCATTCACGCGAGGTGTGGCCGGGGTGGACGGCGGAGCGATCTTGACGGGCGCCACGGTTGCGGTGGTACGCGCCGGCTGAATCTGCCGCGATTGTGCCATCGAGATGGGCTGTCCATGATTCGCTTGAATGGCAGCCTGCTGCTTTTCAAAAGAAGGCGGAGGCGGAGGAGGAGTGGTCTTAGCCACAACCGAGCGGCCCGCGAGAGCAGCGGGCGGGCGCACGTTTGTCGCTGCACCCGAACCCATCACGGCCTGCTTGGGTGGCGCCACGGAGGGAGCAGAGAAACCCACGGGGGCGGAAGCCACTTCCCTTTGGTCAACGGCAACGAGATTGCGCGAAACGGGCTGGGCAGAGGTGAACGCGCGTGGCGATGTGGCAGTGACGGCACCCGGAACGCCCTGGTTCACATATCTCACGTTGTTGTTGACGTTGACGTTCCTGTTGACGACGGTCGTGTTGTAGTAGTTGTTGACCACGGTCTCATTCATGGTTGTGTTTGAGATGTTCACTCTGTTCACGTATGCGCGGCTGACGGCATAGGAGGGCACGAAGACTTCACGCGGGCCCAGCGGGAACCAGCCTACGTTCACACCAGCAGCAAAGCCGCCGACACCGATACCACCGCCAACGCCGACACCAAAGTGGGGTCCCCCGACCCAAGCGACAAGAGCGGGAGCGTAAACCGGGCGGACATAAGCAATACCGACGACACGCGGCGGCGCGGGTACCCAACCCCAGGCGCCTGCCACAAAAACCCAACGGCCATAATGGAAGGGAGCAAAGCCCCAGGACGCATCATCAACCCAAGTCCAGCCCCAAGGAGAGATGTAAGCCCAGTGGCCGTAGCGATAGGGGGCCCAGCCGACGATGGTCACATGTGGAAACCAAACGGTGCCGTAGTCGGGAACCGGGCGCCAGCCGCCGTTGTCGTCCAAATCTTCGTAGCCGATGACATCGTCGGAGACGTAGCGGGGAGCAACGACGTGGTCTTCGTGGAGATCGCGCTCATCGCACCAGTTATCGAAATCATCCGCATCGGCAACGCCCTCGATGTCCGCATCGAGAGTGTCCGTGCCGGAAAAGGAGCCTTGCTCGCCCGGGTGGACGGTGTAAGCGGAGCCACCGCCGTTGACTTCTCCTTCCCCATCGCGAACGCTGACGATAGTGGTGTCGCCGGCTTCGTTGACATTGATGCGGTAGCGGCCAGGACGAAGAATGGAGAGGGCAAGATTGGGTGTGTCGACTTCGATGTTTTCACCGTCCCCCAAGCGCCGCACACGGATGCTGACGGTGCCCTCGGTAATGCGAACCTGAATGGTCTGGTCATTCAGATTGAGGAAAGAGAAGCCGGTTTCGCCGGCAAGGCGAAAGGCAGCGGAATCGACGTGCAACTCGGCGCGAGCGTCCTTATCGGTCCAGAACTTGTCGCCTGTGGTGATGGGGCGATTCGTGACAGCAGAAACCCAGTCATCGGTTCCAGCAGGACTAAAGGAGACCTGGCCTTGAGTAACGCTAAGACGCGCGACGCGGCCCGGCGGATCGTCATCGTCGGCGGCCGCACGCGTCGGAACAGCTAACGCTACTCCGAGAATCAAAGTAAACAGCGTGAGGCAATAAAGTGAGCGTGTTTTCATGGTGCTTTCTTCTCTCCTGGAGCGCTTGCCACCCTCATTAACCTGATGCCAGAACCCTCCGCGTGAGGATGGACCGTGGAGGAGCGACGGGCTGGTGCCGGTTTCGTGATCAGATGCTTCGCGGCCTTTCTAGCTGCGCGCAGTGTCACGTCCCAGACTTTCTGACGCTACTATGTGTAACACGGTCAGGTCTCAGGGAGTTGCAGGAGCACGCAGTGGGGATGCGAAAAGTACAAGTCGCCGGAGGAGCAGAAATACGGAAGGCCCGTCCAGTATCCCGGCACGGGCCTTTCTTTGAGAAGAGGTAACGGAGCTTCGACGGATTAAGACAATCCCACTCAGCGATGGCCGCCGTGGGATCCGCCCCCGCCGCCACCATGTGAGCTGCTGCCGCCACCGCCATGAGAACTGCTGCCACCGGAAGAGTGCGGAGCAGAGGAGCTATGCGGCGCCGAAGAACCGTGTGGAGGCGCGTAGCTTCGCGGAGCGGCGTTGGAGCGTGGCGCAGAGTAGCCACGGTTGCCGTTCATCGCGCTGGGCGGACGATTCGCGGAGTTCCGGGAGGCCGAATTGGGGGCCGCGCCAGAGCCAGCCCAGGGTGGACGGTTGTTGGAGTTCGGGCGAGCCGCCGCCGACACGGAATTCGCGGGCCGATTCGTGCTGCCGAAACCTTGTGGGGCCCGGCCTGAGTCGGTTGAGTTGCCCTGCGCGCTCCAAGCGCGCGAGGAAGTGTTTGAGCGGGCCGATGAATTCACCGAAGCCGACGGCCTGGAACCCTGCGAACCGGCAGAGGGCGGATGATTGGCGGAGAGCTGCGACTGACGGTTAGTGCTCAATCCTGACGAAGTGCCTGCGGACCGCGCTGTGCTGGCCGCTGTGGAGTTGCCCGGCCTGAGAGCCGAACTGTTCATGGTGCGCGCGGGCAGATGAGAAGCAGATGCCGCAGGAGCGGTGCGTGCCATCACGCTGCGATTCTGCACACTGGCAGAAGGTGTGGCGACGCGGCCATGGGAACTGGAAGCGCCCAGGTAACTTGCGCGGGTGGGAGATGCATTGATGCCGTTGGTCACTCGGGCGCCACTAAGAGCAGATGCCGAGAGATGCGTTGCGCCGCGATTGATGGCCTGGCCATTCACGAAGGCGCTGTGTGAGGCGGTGGTGACCGCATTCACATTGTGCGCATAGCGATAGTTGCTAAAGTTGCGGAAGTTGTTCACGTTGGCATTGCGCATGAAGGTGTTGTGGATATTCACGTTGCGCCAGTAGTTGCCGCCAGCGTGATACCAGGGACGGAACGGCTCACCCCAGCCCAGGGGGAACCAACCATAACCGCCGCCAAACCCAAACCCAAAGCCGAACCCGCCGCCGAGGAACCCGACAAAGGCCGGACCATAAAAGGGCCGCCCATACATCGAGCCGGGGCACCAACCCCAGGAACCGCCGAACCGGTTCCAGCGGCCATAGTGGAACGGAGCAAAACCCCAAGGCTCATAGCCGATCCAAGTCCAGCCCCATGGGCCAACATAGTTCCAGTAGCCATTGCTGTAAGGTGCCCACTCGGGATCGACATTGTTAGGTGTCCAGACCGAGCCGTAGTCGGGCTGTTCGCTCCAGGTGCCATTATCGTCCAGGTCGCTGTAGCCGACCGTGTCGCGGGATACATGCTGGGCCGAAGGGGAGTTGTCTTCCTTCAGGTCACGATCCTGTGCCCAGCGATCCATATCATCGGGCCCTGCTGCAGCGGCAGTCGAGAATTTTATGTTGTTATCCGCACCCGTGATATCGGCGCGCTCACCGGCGTGAACGGGATAGGTCTGCCCGCCAGCGGCAATTTCACCCTGGCCGCGGATCGCGGTAACGCTGGTATAGTCGCCGTTCTCGTTGACGTCGATGCGGAAGTCGCCTGCCTCGCGAACGGTAAAGGCAAGATTGGGCGTGTCCACCTCGTAGTTATCGCCCTGAAGGATTTCACGTACGCGGAAGTTGAGCTTGCCTTCGGCGAGGCGTATTTGGGTGATGTTCTGATCGAGATTCAGGAAAGAGATCGCGGTCATGCTGCCTAGATGGAGGGCAGCTTGTCCTGCTTGCAATTCCGCGCGGGAGTTTTGATCCACCCAGAGTTTATCGCCGATGGTCATGGGGCGATTCTTGGTGGCAGTGCCCCAATCGCCGGTCCCGCCGGGCTGCAGCGAGACAGAACCATCTGTGAAACTGATGCGGGCAACGCGTGATGGAGGATCCTGAGTGTCATCGGCGCTTGGCCCGACATCGCCTGAAGTGACCGTGGCATTGTTCTCCGGACCTTGCGCCTTGACGTCGGGCGACAACAAAAACAAGGAAGCGGCCAGACACAACAGGAATGCAATGGTGCTCTTGGCGGTAAGGTTGGCCTTCATAACTTTCTCCCCTGATAAGGAACCCAAAATTGGCAGATGGGTCCCGGAAACCCGTATGTAATTATGACGCTCAGTGGGTCTCCATGGGGTACAAACCCCAAAGGTGGAATTAAGTTGCCACAGGTGCTGAGGAGAGGAGTAAGTAGGCCCAGTTGGGCCAGGAAGTCCTAGTACTATAAACATCTTGCCCGGAATCTGTACCTTAGGCCAGCATGCCTCTCCGAACTTCTTGCCTACACTAACCTCTTGTGGGCGCACCGGCGCTCTGGGAGAATCGCATGCAAATGAAACGTGTGCTTTTGGGGTTAGCCACGCTTACGCTGATTTTCGCCGTTCCTGCGAAGGCGCAGACTTGGAGGCAAGTGGGGCCTCCCGGCGGAACGGTCATTTCACTCGCTGCGGATCCAAATAACATCGACAACCTTTATCTGGGAACAGCGGACGGTCACGTGTTCACGTCGAGCGACGAGGGCGCGCACTGGCAACTACTGAGCCGCATCGGCACCGGGCAAGATGACGTAATTACGCACATCATCGTGGACCCGCGCGATGCGAAACGACTCTACGCGAGCACCTGGACGCTGTATTCGGGCGGCGGCGGCGTGTACCGCAGCGGCGACGGCGGGCATTCCTGGAACATTATTGGACTGGCGCACGAGACCGTGAGAGCGCTGGCGCAAGCGCCGACGGATCCGAAGCTGTTGCTGGCCGGCGCGCTCAGCGGCGTGTACCGCTCGAGCGACGAAGGCGCCACCTGGGAACGTATTACCCCTGTCAATCATTCGGACCTGCGGAATTTTGATTCGGTGGCCTTCGATCCGAAGGATACCAACGTCATCTATGCTGGAACTTATCACCTGCCTTGGAAGACCACGAATGGCGGCAAAGACTGGTTTCCGGTGGTGAAGGGCATGATCGATGACTCCGATGTGATGAGCATCATCGTCGATCCCGCGAATGTGGAAAGCGTGCATGCCACGGCGTGTTCGGGGATCTATCACAGCATGAATGGCGGGCAGCAGTGGGTGAAATATCAGGGCATTCCTTCGGTGTTCCGCCGTACGCAGTTGATCCGCATGGACCCCACGAATGCAAGCATTCTGTACGCGGGGACGACCAGCGGTCTCTGGAAGACCGTGAATGACAAGGATTTCAAACGTGTGACCCCGGGCGACTGGATCATCAACGCACTGATCATTGACCAGAAGAACCCGCAGAAAATTATCATTGGAACGGAGCGCGAAGGCGTCGAGATCAGCACGGACGGCGGTGCGTCTTTCACTTCGGCGAACAACGGCTTCCAGCACCAGCACATTTCGGATGTGGCGTTGGACCGCGATCATCCGGAACGCGCCTTGGTAGTGCTGACGTTTGATAACGATGCGTTCCTGGCGACCAAGGACGGCGGCAACTCCTGGACAACGCTCGGGCCTGGGCTAAAGCGCACGGAAGTGCGTCACGTCTATGCTGCACCTACCGGTTGGTGGGCGGCATTGACCAACGGCGGATGGATGAAGTATGACGACGCAGCTCACAAGTGGGTGCGTGCGGGGCTGTACGTGCCGGATACAACTTCTGCTCCGGCCGTAAAAACGACCAAGGGCAAGAAGGGCGTGACTCCTAAGGCAGCGGCACCGAAGAATGCTGCCCCTCAACTGACAGCTTTTCTGGTGAATGGCATGGCGTTCGGCAGGGATGCCTGGTACGCAGCGACGGCCGGCGGCGTGCTCGTCTCCAAGGACCATGGTGCAACGTGGAAGCCGGCCAGCAAGGATCCGCTGGCGCGCCAGCCGGCGCAATCAGTGGAAGTTGCCGCCGATGGCATTCAGGTCTGGGCGATCGTCGAACGGAATCTGCTGTACTCGAGCGACAAGGGCGAGACTTGGGATGCCAAGGAACTCGCGTTTGCCGCGGCGGGTAACCTGAAACTTCACCGCGTGGATGACAGCACGCTCTTCATCACGTCGAACATGGGCTTGTATGGCTCGCGCGATGCCGGGCGCACCTGGAACCGCTCGGACGTTCGTGAATTGTCCTTCCAGTCGGTGGCGGGGACGGAGAAAGCGTTGGTGGTGTCACTGCAGAAGCAGGGCCTGCTGGCGTCATTCGACGGCGGAAAATCCTGGCAGCACCTGGACGATCCGCTGTCGCAAGGTTACTTCCCCGTGATTCGGACGCGGCGTGACGGCTCGTTGGTGGCGGTTTCGGCCACCGAGGGCATGCTGAGTCTGGATCCGAATGCGCGGTCCGCGAACGCCGGGAACAGCCCGGGGATGCGCTAGAAAAACCGAGTTCCCTTCTGCTTCATTGGGCGTCCCGGCCAAGCTGGGGCGCCCATTTTCTTTGGGTGAGGCTGCTGGGGGGCGAGACTATTTGGGCAGGTGATTTCCACCAATTTGATAGCCAACACCGCGAATGGTGCGAATGAGCGGGCGATCGGAGCCCGCGTCAATTTTCTTGCGCAGGTAATTGATGTAGACATCGACGACGTTCGTAATGGAATCGGAGTGCATGCACCAAACTTCTTCGATGATGGAATTGCGCGAGACAGGGCGGCCGGAATGGCGGAGAAGATATTCCAGGAGCGCATATTCCTTGGGACTCAGCTCAATGGCACGTCCATTGCGGCTGACTTTGTGAGAGACACGATTCACCTCGAGATCCTCGAAGCGGAAAGTGTCCGTAACGGGACGATTGCGGCGCCGGAGCACGGCGTGCACGCGGGCGACAAGTTCCGCAACGGCGAACGGCTTAACGAGGAAGTCGTCGGCGCCGGCATTGAGGCCGCGAACGCGCTCTTCCACCGAAGTAGCCTGGGAAACAAGAATCACGGGCGCCTCCGGCCAGCGGCGGTGAATGGTGTGAAGAAACTCCAGCCCCGGGATTCCAGGGAGATTCAGGTCCAGGATTATGAGATCAATGGGAGACTTCTCCGATAATTCGGAAATCTGATTGCTTGCGGAAGCGACTTGCACGGTGAAGTGTTCCTGCTGAAACCGGGACTGAAGAAGCTCCGCCAGAGACAAATCAGCCTCAGCGACAAGAAGGCGCATGATGGTTCACACAAACGAACTTTCTGGAAGGGGATGCATCGAGTTTGGGGGCTGGGAGCAAGGCTGTCAAGAAAGGCTCTGCGGCCAGCGCTCGAAAGATTACGGGCCAGGCGGCTGCGCCCCAATTTGAATCACTTCTTGGAAGGACACAGCGTTTCTCACTTCAGGCTGCGCAAACGTCGAGTCCTCTAGCGTTACGCTCGGCTAGCCCACGCGCAGAGGTGTGCAACTGGTCTTACCGAGCAAGCGGCGTTCCAGCACACTTTTCTTCCAACACTTTCTTCTATCGGCACTTTCGGCCGTTCTCAATTCGCCATCCCTCTCTTTTTGTTCAGCCTCACGGCTCTGGCGGCGCAGTTGCTTCCGATTCCGTTCCACACGGTTCTATCTCCCCATATGCTACCGGGTACAAATTTCGTTCAACTCGGCAGCAACTCTCCAATTCGGCACATCTCACTTCTTTTCTTTCATTAAGACTTCCTCACACAGAACTTTTCTCCTTGGGAGTTTGCATCACGTCTTTCCTCCCCCCGGGCGCGCTTGGGGCAAATCCCCGTGTCACGTTCAGCGCTATTGACTTGAATACTGGAGAGTATGTTTGGAAAATCCCGCGCGGCGAATATTCGGAACCTGCCGCGAAAGGCTAGAACAGCCCCGGCGTATCGAATGGCAAGCCTACATAGTTTTCGGCCAGTGCGGTGGAAGCAGCCCGCGAAGTCGTCACGTAATCAAGTTCCGCGAGGTGGATGTTGTGGGAAAAGGCGCCCTCATTCTCAAACCGGTGCAGCATCGCCGTCATCCACGCTGAGAATCGCTGCACTTTCCAGACGCGCTTGAGGCACCGCTCCGTGTAGTTCGCCAATCCGTCCCGCTTTCCATTTTTGTAGATGTCCACCAGCCCGCGCGTCATCACCCGCACATCCGCTATGGCCAGATTGAGCCCCTTTGCTCCCGTCGGCGGTACGATGTGCGCTGCATCGCCCAGCAAAAACAGTCTTTCGTACTGCATCGGTTCCGCCGCAAAACCCCGCATCGGTGTGATGCTCTTCTGAAAGATCGGCCCGTCGTTCAGCGCAAAACCCTCACGCGTGGCCATGCGCGTTCGCAGTTCCTCCCAAATACGGTCATCCGGCCAGTTCTGGATGTCCTCTTCCGGAGCGCACTGCAGGTACAGCCTCGATACTTCGGGCGAGCGCATGCTCATCAGCGCAAAGCCGCGTTCATGATAGGTATAAATCAATTCGTCGGAGGCGGGCGGCACTCTCGCCAATATCCCCAGCCACGCGAAAGGATATTGCCGCTCTTGAATCTGCAAGCGATCCGCGGGGATTGCTGGGCGGCAGATTCCATGGAAGCCATCGCATCCCGCGATGAAATCGCAAGCCACCACATGTTCGACGCCGCGTTGCCGGTAGAAGATCCTCGGCTGTGCGTGCACGTCCGCAACCCGCAGCGCTTCCGCCTCAAAACAAATCGGCGCGCCATAACCAAGCCGCGCGGCGATCAGGTCCTTGATCACTTCCTGCTGCGCATAAATAGTGATGGATTCCCCGGTGAGTTCCTTGAAATCGATGCGATGTCCCGCGCCGCCAAAGCGCAGCTCAATCCCGTTGTGCTGAAGCCCCTCGCGGTCCATCCGCTCGCCCACGCCGGATTCGCGCAATAACTCCGCGGTTCCCTGTTCCAGCACGCCGGCACGCACACGGTTCTCGATGTACTCGCGCGTGTGGCTTTCCAGAACAACGGATTCGATCCCCTGGAGGTGCAGCAGATGCGCCAGCGTCAAGCCTGCCGGCCCCGCGCCGATGATCCCGACTTGCGTGCGAATCGTTGCCGTAAACGGAACAGCCTCTTGTCACTCTACGAGAATTTTTCGATGACTTCCGGGGGAATCGGTTGGCTCGCCGTCTTGGATGGATCGCCCCCCGGCCGCACCGTCCACACACGTTTTTCAAACCCTTCCACCGCCAGGGTCTGTCCGCGCAAGAGCCGGTGCTGCACAGTGAAGCTGCTCTTCCCCCACTGCGTCACGCAGGATTCCACACTGACAACATCTCCAAACGAGGATGGTGCGAAAAAATTCGCGCTCGCCTGGACCAGTGGAATCCCCGCAATCTGGAACTGCCGCAACATCTCTGCCTTCGGCAAGCCCAGCGCTCGAAGGAAGAGCGCATTGGTGCAAGCGTCGAAATACTCGAAATAGCGGGGGAAAAAGACAATTCCGAAGGGGTCGCAGTCGCCCCATTCGATCTGGATTTCTTTGCGATTTATGAGCATGGTGTGCTTCCATCCTCAGCGGCTGACGTGGTCCAAGCGAGTCTAACGCACGCCCCCGGAAGAAGCACCGGATTTGGTCAACCGGTGCGCGTTTACGGTAGACTGGGAACGAGGAAAGACCGCAAAAACCATGAGCTTTGCCTTCATTTGTGACGCCATTCGCACGCCCATCGGAAGATACGGCGGCGCGCTTGCAACCGTAAGAACCGATGACCTTGCCGCCATTTCCATCAAATCCCTGGTCGAACGAAATCCCAAGGTCGACTGGAGCTTGCTGGATGACGTCGTCTACGGCTGCGCCAATCAAGCGGGGGAAGATAATCGCAACGTCGCGCGCATGGCTCTTCTTCTCGCCGGTCTTCCCAAGGAAATTTCCGGCACCACCGTGAATCGTCTTTGCGGCTCCAGCATGGACGCCGTCGCCGTTGCTTCGCGCGGCATCAAGAGCGGTGAAGTTGATCTTATTCTTGCGGGCGGCGTGGAAAGCATGTCTCGCGCCCCGTTTGTGATGGGCAAGGCCGATGCCGCCTTTTCCCGCAACATGAAAATCGAAGACACCACCATCGGTTGGCGCTTCGTGAATCCCGCCATGAAAGCCAAGTTTGGCACCGACGCTATGCCGGAAACCGCCGAAATTGTAGCCGAGGAATATCATGTTGCGCGTGCCGACCAGGATGCTTTTGCGTTTCGCAGCCAGCAACGCACCAGCGCGGCGATGAAAGCTGGCCGCCTTGCGGAAGAGATCGTCGCCGTCCCCGTCCCGCAAAAGAAGGGTGACCCAGTGCTTGTCAGCGTTGACGAGCATCCCCGCCCGGACACGACCCTCGAAGCCCTCGCGAAACTGAAGGGTGTTGTGAAGCCCGACGGCACCGTCACTGCCGGCAACGCCTCCGGCGTGAACGATGGCGCCTGTGCTCTCCTGTTGGCCTCCGAGGACGCGATCAAGCGCCACGGCCTTACACCCAAAGCCCGCGTGATTGCCGCGGCGGCCTCCGGTGTCGCCCCGCGCATCATGGGTATGGGGCCCGTTCCTGCGACGCGCAAAGTTCTCGTGAAGGCTAATCTCAATCTCTCGCAAATGGACGTGATCGAATTGAACGAAGCTTTCGCCGCCCAAGCTCTCGCGGTGCTTCGCGAACTGGGCCTCTCTGACGATGCCGCGCACGTCAACCCCAATGGCGGAGCAATCGCCATCGGCCATCCCCTGGGCGCCAGCGGTGGGCGTCTGGTGACCACTGCGCTGTACCAATTGCTGCGCACCAATGGCCGCTATGCCCTCTGCACCATGTGCATCGGTGTCGGCCAGGGCATTGCCGTGATTCTGGAACGTGTCTGAAGAAAACGGAGCGTGATGCCGATGCTGCGATATCGCAGGCCCGCCCCCGGTACCCAGCCGGAGCTTTTGCATCCGCCCTACGTTTCCTCGATCAAACGCGCTCCCACGCAACCCTTGATCCAACTCCCTCACAGCCTTTCTGAAACTACCGGCCCATTCTTTTCCAAAGAAGTCGTTCCGCCCAAGGGCTTCGATCTCACCCGCCAGCATAAAGGCGAGCCTCTCGGCGAGCGCATCGTCGTCAGCGGCCGCCTCATGGATGAAGATGGCCGCCCAGTTGTTCATTCGCTGGTGGAAATTTGGCAAGCCAACGCCGCCGGACGTTATCTGCACAAGGTGGATCAGTACGATGCTCCGCTCGATCCCAATTTCACCGGCATGGGGCAAACCCTTACCGACGAAGAGGGCCGCTACCGTTTCGTCACCATTCGCCCCGGCGCGTATCCGTGGCGCAATCATTACAATGCGTGGCGCCCCCGGCACATTCACTTCTCCGTGTTTGGTCCCGCGTTCGCCACACGCCTCGTCACGCAAATGTATTTTCCCGGCGATCCCCTTCTCGAATTCGACCCGATTTACAACAGCGTGCCGGTCGAATCCGCGCGCAAGCGCCTCATCTCGATCTTCGACTGGGCGACAACTACACCGGAGATTGCACTCGGCTTCCGCTTTGATATTGTGCTGCGTGGCCGCAATGCCACTCCCATGGAGCGATGATATGAGCGGAGAAACCACACCTTCGCAAACCGTCGGCCCGTATTTCAGCATTGGCCTCGCCTGGCTGAATCGCTGCGATCTCGCACCCGGCGCATCTGGCGGCGAGCGTGTCACCATTCGCGGACGCATCCTCGATGGCGAAGGTCAGCCCGTTCCTGACGCTTGTCTAGAAATTTGGCAAGCCGATGCTCACGGCAAATATGCTCCGCCGGTTAATTCTGAGGAAAAATCACCCGCTCATGGATTTTCTGGTTTCGGCCGCGTCCCTACCAACGATCGAGGCGAATTCTCCTTCATCACCATCAAGCCTGGCAGCGTTCCCGGCCCCGATGGCCGTCCTCAGGCGCCACATCTCGAAATCTCCGTGTTCATGCGCGGTTTGCTCCGCCGCTTGGTTACGCGGCTTTATTTCCCGAATGATCCAGCGAACCCGGCAGATCATGTTTTGAATCTCGTCCCCGGTGGCCGCCGCGCTACTCTGATCCCACGGCCTCTCGCGGACGACCTGCACATTCTGGAGTGGGATATTCGTTTGCAAGGCGAACACGAAACCGTATTCTTTGAGTGCTGACCTGGGGAGACACTGCCGCCGATGAGCCTTCTCGACCCTCTATTTCGCTACGCCGCGCTGGATAAACTCTTCTCCGACGAAGCCCGCATTCAGGGCATGCTCGATTTTGAAGCCGCTCTTGCCCGCGCCGAGGCCACCTCCGGAATCGTCCCGCAATCCCAAGCACAAATCATCGCCGGTAAGTGCCGCGCGGAAAATTTCGACCTCTCCGCCATCGCCAAAGACGCCGCTTTCGCCGGAAATCTGGCCATCCCCCTCGTCAAGAAACTCACCGAACTTGTCGCGCACGGGGACAAGGACGCGGCGCGCTTCGTTCACTGGGGCGCCACCAGCCAGGATGCCATCGACACCGGTTGCATTTTGCAAGTGCGCGGCGCGTGCGATCTCATCGATCAGGACCTGGCTCGTTTGAGCGGCACTCTCGTCACGCTCGCCGAAAAACATCGTGCCACTCTTGTTGTCGCTCGCACGTGGATGCAGCAAGCCCTGCCCACCACCTTCGGCTTCATCGTTGCTGGATGGCTCGACGCAGTTTCTCGCCACCGCAAGCGGCTCGCCGAAATCAAGCCGCGCGTCCTGGCGCTGCAATTCGGCGGCGCCGTTGGCACCCTTGCCGCACTTGGCGGCCGCGGTCCGGAAGTCGCCAAAGCCCTGGCCGACGAATTGCGCCTTTCCCTGCCATCCATTCCCTGGCACACGCATCGCGATCGCATCGCCGAAATCGCCACTACTTTGGGCCTCCTCACCGGCACGCTGGGCAAAATTGCGCGTGACATCTCTCTTCACGCGCAAACTGAAATCGCCGAACTCGCCGAACCCATTTTCGAGGGGCGCGGCGGCTCTTCCTCCATGCCTCAAAAGCGCAATCCCGTCACTTGCGCCGTGGTTCTCGCGGCCGCGACGCGGATTCCCGGCCTCGTCAACACGCTTCTCTCCGCCATGCCTCAAGAAGAGCAGCGCGGGCTCGGCGGCTGGCACGCCGAATGGGAAACGCTGCCGGACATCGTCCGCCTATTCGGCGGCGCGCTTCATCATCTGGCGGAGATGTTGCCGGGCCTGGAAGTCGACACCCAGCGCATGCGCCACAATCTCGAACTCACCAACGGCCTCATTTTCGCCGAGGCCGTCACCATGGCTCTCGGAGACCGTATGGGCAAAATGCCCGCTCAGCTTCTCGTCGAAGCCGCCTGCAAGAAAGCTCGCGAGCAGAATCGCCACTTGAAAGAAATCCTCCGCGAGGAATCGCGACTGCGCGGGCATCTGACGCCTGCCGACCTCGAAAGCCTTTTCGACGCGCGAAATTATCTCGGCAGCACCGATGAATTCATCCGCCGCGTCGTTGCGGAAGCTCGCGAGTTTCCTGCAATGCGTTGACCAAGGAGCGCCACTTCCATGCCCTTTGCCAAACTTGCCGATGCTCAACTCTATTACGAGTGGTCCGGCCCGGAGCACGCCCCGGTTCTTGTCCTCTCCAATTCTCTCGGCACCTCCCATCGCATGTGGGACCCGCAAGTCGCCGCATTCACCACGCATTTCCGCTTGCTGCGCTACGACACGCGCGGCCACGGCCAATCCAGCGCCACTCCGGGGCCTTACACGATCGAGAAGTTGAGTTGGGATGTCGTGCACGTCCTCGATTTCCTGCAACTGGATCGCGTCTATTTCTGCGGCCTCTCCATGGGCGGCATGATTGGCATGTTTCTAGGCGCGAATGCCGCGAACCGGTTTCGCAAAATTGTTCTCTGTAACACCGCCGCAAAAATCGGTACACCTGAAACCTGGAATGCGCGCATTGACGCCGTTCAGAAGGGCGGAATGCGCGCGGTGGCCGCGGGAATCGTTGAGCGCTGGCTGACCCCGGCCTATCGCGCTTCGCACCCTGCGGAAACCGCGGCGGTCTTGCGCATGCTTGAGGAAGCAAGTCCCGAAGGTTACGTTGCGTGCTGCGCCGCAGTCCGCGATATGGACCAGCGGCAGAATCTGCAAAATGTCAAAGTCCCCGCACTCGTCCTTGCCGGAGCCCACGACCCCGCGATACTTCCGGCCGATGGCCAATTCCTGGCAAAACACATTCCCGGCGCCGGCTACGTCGAAGTAAACGCCGCGCATCTATCCAATATCGAAGCCCAGGACGACTTCAACACCCAGGTGGTTAATTTTCTTGCACAGTAAGGGAGCTCCGCATGGATGAGCGCAATCGCCACAAAGAGGGCCTGAAAGTCCGCCGCGCGGTGCTGGGTGAAGCGCACGTCGAGCGCGCCCAGGCAGCCGAGAATGAATTCAATTCCGTCTTTCAGGATTTGATCACTCGCTATGCCTGGGGCGAGATATGGACGCGTCCAGGCCTCCCGCGAAAAACGCGCAGCCTGATTACCATCGCCATGATGGTTGCCCTGAATCGCGGCGATGAACTGAAGATGCATATCCGCGGCGCGCTGCAGAATGGCGTGACCCGCGAAGAGCTCCGCGAGGTCCTTCTGCAGACCGCAGTTTATTGTGGCGTGCCCGCCGCGAATGCTGCTTTCCACCTCGCCGAAGAAGTCCTCTCCGAAGCTGAGGAATAGCAGAGTGCCCGACGCCCAACTCAGTGAGGCATCCAACGAATCGCTTCTTCTGGCCAGTCAGGGAATGACAAGCGCTCAAACCAACACTGGTGAGTCGGCAAGCACCTCACCAACCCAGCGCACCGACCGCAAATAAAGGTCCGGAAGAAAATTCTCGTGCAACCGGATGTGCCGCGCCGAATGCGCCAATTGCTCCCAAGTTCCGCGCTCGCAGACCAGGTCATCTCTCCTGCTCCGGCCACCTAAACAGCTACTCCAGCACGCAGGCCCCTGGGCCATCCCGTCTGAAACGTCTGCTAATCATTAAATACGTTTGCCCGCAGCGTGTACGAGCTCAGCACCTTCATATAGTTCCCGCGCTCAAACGCCGTGGGATCCGGCACGGAGCCATGGCTCATGCTCCCGCACATCTGTTGAATCGAGCTGTACTCGTGGTCATCGAGCCATCGGTTGGCTTCGGAGAGCACGTGCGCGGCATGCTGCACGCCGTTCCGCAGTAGCGCGGACGTCATGAACACCACCTTGGCTCCCGCCAGGATGCACTTCAGCAGGTCCCGCGAACTGTGCACCCCGCCGGTGATCCCCAGGTCTGCCCGCACATGTCCAAACAGAATGGCCGTCCAATGCAAACGCAATAGCAATTCCTCCGGCCGGCTGAGGTTCAGCGAGGGCGTCACTTCCAGTTGATCGATGTCAAAATCAGGTTGATAGAAGCGGTTGAACAGCACGATCCCGTCCGCGCGTGATTCATCCAGCCGGACTCCCATATTCGCAGGCGCGCTGAAAAACGGCGAGAGTTTCACCGCCAGCGGAATGCGCAAGGTGCGTTTCAGTTGCCGCACCAGGTCAATGTAGCCCTGCTCCACCTCAGCCCCGCTCACCGCCGGGTTCGTGGCAATCGAATAGATGTTCAGCTCGATCGCATCGGCGCCCGCCTCTTCCATCAATCGCGCGTATTCCAGCCATCCTCCGCTGGATACGCCATTCAGGCTGGCGATCACCGGGATTTTCACCGCTTCCTTGGCATGCCGGATCAACTCCAGGTACCCATCCGGGCCGAGGTTGTAGGTCTGCAAGTCCGGAAAGAAATTCGCGGATTCTGGAAAGCTCTCCGTTCCCCGCGCCAGATCGGAATCCACGGACAGGCTTTCCAGCGCCAACTGCTCCTCAAATAACGACGGCAAGACCACGCCCGCCAGGCCGTGGTCCTCCAGCCGCTTGATGTTATCCAACGATTCCGATAACGGCGAAGCCGAAGCCAACAACGGTGATTTCAGGTTGAGTCCAAGATACTTCGTGGAGAGGTCGCTCATTCCTCTTCCCCTCCCTTCTTCACGGGTTCCGGCGTGGATTCGGGTTCTTCCGGCGCGATATGCGGCGACTCCGAGCGCCCCGCCATGGCTGCGCGGTTCGCATACACCCGCCACTGGCGTTCCACGTCGTCCTGGGCGAGCTTTAGCAATTCACGCGCCGCTTCCGGATCGCTCCGCACCAGCATAGTGTACCGCGCCTCCTGGTACGCATACTGCTTCAGCGGAATGCTCGGCGCCTTGGAATCCAGCAGGAAAGGATTCTTGCCTTCCAAACGCAGCGCCGGGTTGTAGCGCATCAGCGGCCAGTAACCCGAAAGCACCGCCTTCTTCTGCTGGTCCAATCCCATGGACATGTCGTAACCGTGCGCAATGCAGTGGCTGTACGCGATGATGAGCGAGGGTCCGTCGTGCGCTTCCGCCTCCGTGAACGCTTTCACCGTGTGCGTGTCGCTCGATCCCAGCGCCACGCGCGCCACGTAAACATAACCGTAGCTGACCGCTTCCATCGCCAGGTCTTTCTTCGCGGTGCGCTTTCCGCCCATCGCGAATTTCGCCACCGCTCCACGCGGCGTTGCCTTGGACATCTGACCGCCGGTGTTGGAATACACCTCCGTGTCCAGGACCAGCACATTGACGTTGCGCCCCGATCCCAGCACGTGATCCAGTCCGCCAAATCCGATGTCATAGGCCCAACCGTCTCCGCCCAGCAGCCACACGCTCTTACGCACCAGACAATCGGCCACCGGCAGTAGCGCCTGCGCCTCCGGCGTATTCAGCGCTTGCAACTTTTTCTTCAGCTCCACCACGCGCTTGCGCTGCTCTTGAACTCCCAGTTCCTTCGTTTGGTCGGCCTCCAGCAGGCCTTTGACGAGCACTTCGCCAAGCGGGCTGCTCAATCGCTTCAGCAACTCGCGCGCATACACGTTCTGCTGGTCCACCGCCAGGCGCATCCCCAACCCGAACTCCGCGTTATCTTCAAACAGCGAGTTCGACCACGTCGGGCCGCGTCCCTCCTTGTTCAACGTGTACGGCGTCGTCGGCAGGTTTCCGCCATAAATCGAGGAGCAGCCGGTCGCATTCGCGATCAGCAGCCGGTCTCCGAAGAGCTGCGTCAGCAGCTTGATGTACGGCGTCTCTCCGCAGCCCGCGCAAGCCCCCGAAAACTCGAACAGCGGCTCGAGCAACTGCGAGTCTTTCACCTGCGTGTGCGAGAGCTTGTTGCGATCGATTTCCGGCAGCGACAGGAAGAACTCCCAGTTCACGCTCTCCGGCTTCCGCAAGGGGGCCTGGTCTTCCATGTTGATCGCTTTGTGCTTCACTTCGCTCTTGCTCTTGGCCGGGCAGACTTCCACGCACAACTTGCAACCCGTGCAATCCTCCGGCGCCACCTGCAGCGTGTACTTGAGCGTCTCGAATTCCCGCCAGCGCGGTTTCGAGGACTTGAAGCTCTCCGGCGCATTCTTCAACAGCGAGGAGTCATACACCTTCGCGCGAATCACCGCGTGCGGGCATACCAGCACGCATTTGCCGCACTGGATGCACAAGGCCTCGTCCCAAACGGGAATTTCCTGGGCGATGTTGCGCTTCTCCCACATCGCCGTGCCCGTCGGAAACGTTCCGTCGATCGGCATCGCGCTGACCGGCAGAGAATCGCCATTCCCAGTTACGATTGTTCCCAAAACGTCGCGAACGAACTTCGGCGCTTGCGGCGATACCGCCGGCAGCATGTCGAAGAGCGCCGTCACCTTGCCCGGCACTTTGACCTCGTGCATGTGCGCCAGCGCCGCGTCCACCGCCGCGTAGTTCTTCTGCACCACCGCTTCGCCGCGCTTGCCATACGTATCCGAAATTGCCTTCTTGATCGCGGTAATCGCCTCTTCCCTTGGAAGCACACCGCTGATCGCAAAAAAGCACGTCTGCATGATCGTGTTGATCCGGCTGCCCATCCCGGCCGTCCGTGCCACGGTGTAGCCGTCAATCACGAAGAACCGCAATTTCTTCTTGATAATGGTTTCTTGCGCTTGCCGCGGGATGTGGTCCCAGATTTCGTCGGGTCCGAATGGCGTGTTCAGCAGGAAGACCGCGCCCGGCTCCGCTGCCGCCAGCACGTCAATACGGTCCATGAACTGGAACTGGTGGCACGCCACGAAATTCGCCTTCGTGATCAGGTACGTTGACCGGATCGGATCCGGCCCGAATCGCAAGTGCGACACCGTCACCGCCCCAGCTTTCTTCGAGTCATACACGAAGTAGCCCTGCGCGTAATTGTTTGTGCCCTTTCCGATGATCTTGATGGAGTTCTTGTTCGCCCCCACCGTTCCGTCCGACCCCAATCCGTAAAACAGCGCGCGCACGGTCCGCGGATCTTCCGTCGAATAATCCGGGTCGTAGTTCAAGCTGGTGTGCGTCACATCATCCTGAATGCCCACGGTGAAGTGATTCTTCGGCTCGGCCTTTTTCAACTCGTCAAACACCGCCTTCACCATCGAGGGTGTGAACTCCTTCGACGACAATCCATAACGCCCGCCGATGATTCGCGGGATGCCCGCGCCAGGCTTCGTCGCGTATCGCTCCGCGTATGTCGTCAGCACATCCTGGTAGAGCGGCTCGCCCAGGCTGCCCGGCTCTTTCGTGCGATCCAACACCGCGATCGCTTTCGTGCTGGCAGGAATCGCGTTGAGGAACGCCGACGCCGCGAACGGCCGGTACAACCGCACTTTTAACAGTCCGACCTTTTCTCCCGACTTCCGCAGCGCGTCCACAGCCTCTTCCGCCGCGCCCGCGCCAGAGCCCATCAGGATCACCACGCGCTCTGCGTCCGCCGGTCCGTAATAGTCAAAGAGGTTATATTTCCGCCCAATGCGCTTCCCGAAGCGATCCATCACATCCTGCACAATCGGAGGACACGCCCGGTAATACGGATTGCACGCTTCCCGCGCCTGGAAAAACACGTCCGGGTTCTGCGCCGTCCCGCGCAGCATCGGATGATCCGGCGACATGGCCCGTTCGCGATGCTGGCGCACGAACTTGTCATCGATCAGCGCCCGCAGATCGTCATCGCTCAGGGGTTCGATCATGTTCACTTCATGTGAGGTCCGGAATCCGTCGAAAAAGTGTAAGAAAGGAACGCGCGACTCCAGCGCAGCGGCCTGCGCGATACAGGCAAAATCACTTGCCTCCTGCACTGAATTCGACGCCAGCAAAGCAAAACCCGTGGTGCGCGTGGCCATCACGTCGCTGTGGTCACCAAAAATGGACAGGGCGTGCGTCGCCACCGTCCTCGCCGCCACATGAATCACCGCCGCGGTCAACTCCCCTGCGATCTTGAACATATTGGGGATCATCAATAGCAAGCCCTGCGATGCTGTAAACGTGGTCCCCAATGCGCCGGCCTGCAGTGCGCCATGTAAGGCGCCTGCCGCGCCTCCTTCGCTTTGCATTTCAATCACATCCGGGATGGCGCCCCAAATGTTGGGCTTCTTTTCAGAGTTCCACTGGTCGGACCACTCCCCCATGGGGGACGACGGCGTGATCGGGTAGATCGCGATCACCTCATTGATTCGGTAGGCGACGGCGGCGGCGGCCTCGTTGCCGTCGACGATAGACATTTTGCGGGTCATTGGTTTCTCCGGGGCAATCAAAAAAGGTCTCAAGAAAATGGTAGGCTGCGCCGCAGGCGAAATCAATGGAAACTACGATGAAATAAGGGCAAGGACGACTTGCGCAGTCGCACATCGCGTTTTGTGACGCACGTCACTGCATGCTGTCCAATTTCTCAGGCCGTTTCTTCCCATTCCGTGTCACTCAGCGGCAGCATGTCCGTGTCTCGCGCCACCCAAACGTACATCGTCGGCAACAAATAGATGCTGATGAATAATGCAGCAAACAATCCGCCCACGATCACGATCGCAAAAGGCCTTTGCGAATCCGAGCCAATCCCGCGCGAAAGTGCTGCCGGTAATAGACCCAGCATCGCCACCAGCATCGTCATCATGATCGGACGCAACCTCAGGATTGCCCCCTCCACGGCCGCGTCTTCGATCGAGTACCCTTGCGCGCGCAGTTGATTGATGTACTCGATCATGATCACGCCCACCTCTACGGAAACTCCAAACAGCGCCAGGAACCCTACGCCGCTCGACACGCTGAAGTGCGTGCCCGTAATCAGCAGCGCCAGAATCCCGCCGAGTGGCGCCATGGACACGTTCGCCAGCGTCAGCGCCGCCCACTTCGCCGACTTAAACATCGTAAACAGAATGATGTAGATAACCAGGATCGTGATCGGCAGCACAATCAGCAACCGCCGCTGCGAGCGCTTCTGGCTCTCATACTCCCCCGCCCAATCCAGGTGATACCCTGTGGGGAGTTTTACCTGCTTTTCGACCTTGGCCATCGCCTCTTCCACGGCACCGCCCAGGTCTCGCCCGCGAACGCTGTATTTGATCGCGATGTAGCGGGAATTTGCTTCCCGGTAAATTTCCGAAGCTCCATCCTCAACCCGCGTATTGGTAAGTTGCGCCAGGCTGACGCGTTCTCCCGATGGCGCCACGATGCGGATGTTTTCGATGGCCTCACGCGTGTCCCGGTAGGGAGCCTGGTACCTCACCACCAGGTCGTAACGTTTTTCTCCTTCCAGCACCTGGCTCACGGCTTTGCCCCCGATGGCCGTCTCCACCGCATCCTGTACGTCCGTCACGTTGAGTCCGTACCGCGACGCCTTCTGCCGGTCAACGCTGAGGTCCAAATTGGGCTGCCCCAGCACACGGAATAGCCCCAAATCCTCAATTCCGGCCACGCCGCGCATTACGTCCACCACCTCATCGCCCTTTTGCTCCAGCACTTTCAGATCATCGCCATACATCTTCACGGCCAATTCGCCCTTGACCCCGCTGACCGCCTCTTCCATGTTGTCTGAGATTGGCTGCGAGAAATTCCACAGGACCCCGGGTATCTGGCTTAGTTCCTTGTCCATCGCCGAAATGAGCGCGTCTTTGTCTTCCCGGAAGACGGGCCGCCACTGGTCCTTCCTCTTCAGATCCACAAAGTATTCTGTATTAAAGAAGCCGGTTGTGTCCGTTCCGTCGTCCGGACGCCCCACCTGGGACACGACCTGCTTCACTTCGGGAAATGCCGCCAGGATCAGCCGCGCCTGATTCATGATGCGTGTGCCTTCGGTCGGTCCCGTGCTTGGCGCCAGCGTACCGCGGGCCCAGATCGCTCCTTCGTCCAGGTGCGGCAGAAACTCTGACCCCACGATCCCGCTGAACAACAGAATAAACGTCGCCGCAATGCACGCGCTGGCTGCCGTCAACGTGAGCTTGCGATGCGCCAGTGCCCATCTCACGCTTGACCGGTACCTCTTCCTCAGGAACTCCATCACCGGGTTGTGCCACTCCGTAATTCCATGCCGGAAAACCATCTTTGCAAGCACGGGCGCAATCGCGATCGAGAAGATCAGGGCTCCCAGCAGTGCGAACGAAACTGTCCACGCCATCGGACGAAACAGCCGTCCTTCCACGCTCTGCAAAGTGAAGATCGGCATGTATGCCGTGATGATGATCGCCCGCGCAAAGAATACCGGCCGCAGCACTTCGTGTACCGCGCCCCGGATTCTCTCGAATGGTGTCTTTGCTGCGTTCGCGGCCAGGTTATAGTGGCGCACGATGTTTTCGATCACCACCACCGACCCGTCCACCACCATCCCGAAATCCAGGGCCCCCAGCGAAAGCAGGTTTGCGGGGATCTTGTTCAGGTCCAGACAGATGGACGCGAAAAGGAGCGAGAACGGAATGGTCAGCGCCACAATCAGCGCGCCGCGCACATTTCCCAGGAAGAAAAACAGGATGATGGATACCAGCAGCACTCCCGCGGTCAGGTTGTGCAGCACGGTGTGCGTCGTGTAGTGCACCAGGTCGCTGCGATCCAGGAACGGAACGATCTGCACGCCCGGCGGCAATATCCGCTCGTTCAGCTCCTTCACCTTGGCATGGATATCCTCAATCGTGGTATCCGCGTTCGCCCCTTTCCGCAGCAACACGATTCCTTCCACCACGTCTTCGTTATCGATGATCTTCCCGTCATCCCGGCGCAGCGCCTTTCCGATCTGCCCCAGCCGTATGCGTGGCCCCTGGGTCACCGTTGCGATGTCCCTCACGTGCAAGGCCACGCCATTCTGGGCTTTCAGGACGGTACCCTCGATGTCCTGCAAGTTCGCGATTAACCCGACCGCGCGCACATTTATTTGCTGTAATCCGGACTCGATGAAGCTCCCGCCCGCGTTCACGTTGTTGTTGGCAAGCTGCTGTTCCACCTGCCCGATGGTCAGCCCGTACGCCACCAGCTTGCTCGGGTCCACGCGCACCTGATACTCCCGCGTCGTTCCTCCAAAGCTCACCACATCCACCACGTCCGGCACGGACTTGAACTGCTTCTCCAGCGTCCAGTCCTCCAGCGACTTCAATTCCATCAGGTCATACTTGGGGTTCGTGCTCTTGAGCGTGTACCAATAGATTTGTCCCACCGGACTGTAATCGGTCCCCATCTGCGGTTGCAGTCCCGCCGGCAGGGTAACCATGGACAGCCTCTCGAGCACTTTCTGCCGGTTCCAATCGTTGTCCGAGGAGTCGTCGAAGATGAGCATGAGGCTGGAGAGCCCGAAAAGAGACACGGAGCGAAGGTGGGCCAGATGCGGCAGACCGTTCATCTGGATTTCAATGGGGATGGTGACCTGCTGTTCTACTTCTTCCGCGGCTCGCCCCGGCCATTGCGTGATCACCTGCACATAGTTGTTCGCGACGTCCGGATAGGCCTCCACCGGCAGATTGTGGAAAGACACCGCGCCCCACACCAGCAGCAGCAGCGTCAACGCCAACACCATGAAGCGATTCGTCAGCGCGAAGTCCACCAGCCCTGAAATCAGCGAGCTTTTTTTCGAGTCCATGGGTTTCCGCTCTATTGCTCCGCCGTGTTCTGCAACACCAGCGCGTTCGTCACCACTTGCTGTCCCGGCTCTATTCCCGTGCGAATCTCCTGCATTTTGTCGGGAAGGCTCACACCGGCCTTCACTTCCACACGCCGGAATTTCTTCTCTCCCGCCGGCACATATACCCAATCGCGATCATGCAAATGCAGAATGGCATCGGCTGGCACCGCGGCCCGCTTCTCCTTCTTCTGTCCGCGAAAGGTAGCGCTCACAAACATCCCCACCCGCATCAGCAATTGCGGATTGGCCACTTCCACCCTTACTTTCGCGGTGCGTATGTTCGGATCCAGAATCGGCCCGATGTTGCTGATCCTTCCGTTCAGTGTTTTGTCGGGGTACGCATTCAGCCGGAGTTCCGCCGTCTCTCCCACATGCACGTTTGCCAGATCGTTCTCATACACATCGCAGAGGATCCACACCCGCGACAAATCCGAAATCGTAAACGGATTGCTCCCCGCCAGTCCTTGCACCCCCGAAGCGTTGGTTACTTGCTGGTCTGTGATCACCCCGGTTGTCGGCGCCTTGATGTCCACCACTCCGCTGGGGTGATCCTTTTCCACTCCCAGTACATGCAGGCGCTCCAGCGTAGTCTCCACGTCCACCTTGGCCTTCTCTTCCGCATCCTGCGCCACCTGAAAATCATTCAGAGAGATGGCCCCTTTGTCGTACAGGATCTGGGCGCGTTCAAACTGTCTTCTGGCCAGCGCTTCGTCCGTGACTGCTTTGCGGTAATCCGAAAAAGCCGCGGCAATATCCGGGCTCTGCACCCGCAGCAGAATCTGCCCCTTCTGCACGGTGTCGCCGAGATGCGCGCGTATTTCCACCACGCGTCCTGACGCCAGCGAGATCACCGGCACAGTCCGGCTCACATCGGGAGTCACCACGCCCGTTACCGTCAGCGTCGGCGCCGCCTGATATTCCACCGCCGTGAATAAGGGGAACTGTTCGGCATGCTCCACCTGCACAAGACTGGCATCCTGTTCCTTCTCCACTTTCGCCGGCGGCGGGGCACCGCCCTCCGTCTCTTTCTTATCGCCGCAACCCATCAGCATCACTGACAGGCAGGCAGCGCATGTCAGTGGCACACCAAGCCTGCGCATCATTGGATGACCTCACGTCCCACGGCGAGATTCATCTGGCTCGCCGCCATCAGGTACGACCCGATCAGGTTCAGGTAGTTCAATTCGGTGTCGCGGTACTCTTTTTGCGCGTCCAGAAAATCCAGCAAAGACGCACCTCCGTGTTGATAGGCAAAGGACACCGTATCCCGCACCCGCTCTGCTTGCGTCAGATACATGTCCTTGTACGGCTTCAACAGCACGATGGTGCTGTTCACCGTCGCATACGCCGAGTCCACATCGCTGTACACCTGGGCTCGGGCGGCATCGGCAACGCGCCGGTTGCGGTCGATGTCAATCTGTGTGCGCAGCTTTTCTCCCTGGTTGCGGTCGAAAATCCGCAGTGGCACGCTCACATTGAATCCGATGTACTGGTCGATGGGTGGATTTCTCCCCACATCAAATCCAATCGTTGGATCCGTCGATCCATTGGCCATCGCCAGGCGGTGATCCGTCTCCGCTTTGTCGATCCCGCGAAGCGCTGCCTTCAAGTCGGGCCGTGATTCCATCGCGAACCGCCGGTACTCGTCTGGCGACGCAAGTTGCTCCGCAAACTCGTACGGACCCGCCACATCGAACTGATCCAGTGGAGTCTGCTCGTTCAGCAGCGCCAGCAATTGAATCTTTGCCGTTCGCAAATTTACATCGGCTGTCTGCAAATCCGCCAGGTACTGTATGCGCTGAAGCTCCAGCCGGTCGAGGTCCATTTGCGCGATACTTCCTGCCTTGTATCGTTCCCGGTTCACTTCCAGAACTTTGTCGTAGTAGGTCAGATTTTCCTTTGCGAGCGCCAAAACCGCCTTTCCCTGCAGCGCCTGCACAAACGCCATACGTAGTGTGAACAGCAGCGTGCGTTCCAAATCCGCCTGCGTGTCTTCCGCAACCTCGGTCGCCCCCTTCGCGCTCTCCAAGCGAAGTTCCCGCTTATGTTGCCGCTCGTGCAAATAACTCGCCGCCGCCACCATCAGCAGTGATCCAAACGTGCTGTGCGGCGGGCCTCCATCAAATGGATTGATCTGATCGACGGTCAGCGCCAGATTCGGATTCGGCCGCAAATAGGCGGTGGTCTCCTGTGCGCGAGACTCATCTACACCCAACTTGCCGGCGCGCAGCGTCGGATTGTTGTTTTCAAATCGCGCCTTCACCTCATCCCACGTCAGCGCATGTTGCGCTTGCGCGACACCACCGCTTCCCGCCGCCAATACCAGCACCAGGCAGACACCCCGAATAAGACGCTGCATCGTTCTACCCTCACATCCTCAAACTTCACGGAAGACTCTGACCCCGGATTCCAGGTTTTTCTGTGGTTCGGCCAAACCTTGTGCCGCTCCTGCTTCCTTTTGGCACAGGATGAGCGGAACGATAGGGTTGCAATCGTTCCGAGTTTGTTACAAATGCGTGAAAAAATTATTTAGGAATGAAAAACGGAAACAGGCGGCGAGCGCCCGGACTTCCCGGCCCGCACGCCCGGCAAATTCGCATTGTAATCGCCAACCAGTGAGAATTTTGACTTCTGCTCCAGACCCGTTCCAGAGTCATCGAGGACTTCAATTCCAAATGTGCTCCACGTGAATTGCAGCGCGGCACACTCTTCGGCCGGCTCCTGCGCCGCAACCAACCGTATTCCCTCATCACTTTCGATGCTCGGGAATGCCCCCGGTTTGGCCAGCGTGAATTTCCCGTGCCCGTCGTTGAGCAGCACGGCAACAAAATGGGAGTCCATGGCCGTGGTCACGACCAGGTCCATCGCATCATCGCCATTGACGTCCCGCGCCACTAGCTCCAGCCCGCCCTGCGGTCCGGTGATCCCGATCGCCGATTCTTCGCTCGCGCTCAGTTGCAGCCGGATGGAATATCGCGTCCCGCTCGCAGCGTCCCGCTCGACTTGCACCGTTGCCAGATCTGGCTTCTGGTCGCCGTCAAAATCCGCTATGGCAAATCGAGGTGAGAATCCGCTCGTTTCGCCAGAAGTCCCCTGCGCCGCTTCCGCCGCATTTCCGCCAAGCAACATTGCGAACACGCAGAGGCAAAGCGGGCTCAGGCTCACCCGCGCCACATTGGCAATCTTTCGTCTTGTGCAAATCCTTCGACTCATGAGCGCCTTAATTGTACCGCAAACTCTGCCGAATCTTACGTCTAGACTACCCACGGTGTGTTCTCACCACGAATCCTGCGTAATGTGATATATGTCACAAGTTGATGTGATGCAGAATATGGCACCCCGTGCGCCCTACACTCTACCCTTTCTTCCGGCACACTTCGGCTTGGCCCTCTCATTTCACCACCGAGGCCGATTCCTGTGCGGCCTTTGCTTACTCAGACAAGCTATTGAAAACACTATTGATAACCGGTAGCTTGGAGTGGAATACTGCAGCCGGACCGCGTCCATTTTGCATTTGCGCCAAGTTCATTGCCGGTGTCCTGGGGGACAATCTGAATCCCCTGCGGGAGGCCGAGCGGATGAAGGAGTAACCAGATTATGGCAAACGACTCGGTGTCAATGGCAGCCTCTGCCGCGCCGGGCTGGACCCCAGGGCAGGTTGGTCTCCTCGCATCTGTCTGCCTGGTCCTGGGGTTGGCCGGAGGTTACTTTCTACCTGCCGGCAGGGCGGCGAATCCCGCACATCCCCCCGCCGTCGCCAGTGCTCCGAGCGCTCCCCATCCCTTGCCAACTATGGAGCAAATGAAAGCCCTGGCCGACGCCAAAGCCGCTCCGCTCCTTGAGAAGCTGAAGACCACTCCCAACGATGCAGGCCTGCTCGCCCAGCTCGGCGCCATCTACAACTCCATGCATCAGTTCCAGGAAGCCGCTCAGTACTACGACAAGTCGCTCAAGCTCGATCCCAAAAACGTTCCCGTTCGCACCGAACTTGCCTCGTCTCTCTACTACAGCGGCGACGTTGATGGCGCGCTTGCGCAACTGGATCAGGCCCTCAAGTACGATCCCAAAGACACCAATTCCCTATTCAACATCGGTGTGATCCGCTGGAAGGGGAAGAAAGATGCGCCGGGAGCCATCGCCGCCTGGCAAGAGCTACTCAAGGTGCATCCCAACCTCGATCGCCGCCCCAT
Organism: Acidobacteriota bacterium; assembly: GCA_003154775.1. Lineage (GTDB taxonomy): Bacteria > Acidobacteriota > Terriglobia > Acidiferrales > UBA7541 > Acidiferrum. Next base: position 53,639 of record PMES01000054.1, read on the forward strand.
CGTTGAGAGAATGATTGCCGAAGCCAGGATGGGTGGCACAGTAAAGAACTAGCTCGCATCAGCATTCTTAGCAGAAGGAGCCGCACATCGTGCCCGAGATCAAAACAACAAATGTGAGCGTGAATTGGACCTCCACTCAGGCCTTCGCCGTCGCTCTGATCTCCCTGTTGCTTGGCTTGGCCGGTGGCTGGTTTATCCGCAAGTCCTTCGTTCCTGCTCCCGCCGCAACCGCAGTCGCGTCTCCCGCCGCTCCGGCCGACAATCCACCTGTCGCTCCGCTCGGCTCTCTGGCCGCCATGCCTACTCCCGATCAATTGAAGAAGATGGCCGACACGCAGGCTGCTCCTCTTCTTGACAACCTGAAATCTGACCCCAGCAATCCCGACTTGCTCGCCCGCATCGGCAACATCTATTACGACGTCAAGCACTACCCGGAGGCCATCGATTACTACGAGCGCTCTTTGAAGCTCCAGCCTGCCAACGCCGCCGTACGCACGGACATGGCCACCGCTTATTGGTATAGCGGAAACGCGGACAAGGCCCTCGCCGAGTTCAACAAGGCTCTCACCTACGAGCCCAACAAGGCCAACACCCTGTTCAACATCGGGATCGTCAAGTGGCAGAGCAAAAACGACGCGGCTGGCGCCATTGCTGTCTGGCAGAAATTGCTCGACACTAACCCGAACTACGAGGCTCGCGACAAAGTGCAGCAGATGATCGATCAGGCCAAATCCGGCTCCCACGCTCCCATTTCCGAATAGCTTTGCAAGGTGGCAATGACACTTCACAAACTCCTGGCCGGCGCAATCCTTTCCCTTTGCTTATCCCCCTGCTCCGTTCACGCCCAAGCTCCTCCCAAAGCGCAATTCATCTCTCTCGAAGAAGCTCGGCCCGTCCTCTCCGCAATGTCCGGCTCTTTTCCCGCCGAATTGAAGAGTCCTATAGCAAGCGATCCGGCCCAGCGGCCCGCTTCTCGCCCCTAATCAGGGTGCGGGGAAATACCCGCGATTGTCATTCCGAGCCCCGTTCGCTTTTTGAACGGGGTGAGGAATCTTCTTTTCTGCTGGTTTTTTGAGAAAAGCAGATCCCTCGCTCTGCTCGGGATGACAACGCATGAGCGTTTTTCGCATCTTGTTAAGCCAAATCCGCTCAGCCCAGCGATAGCTGCGTCATTCGTTTTGAAGTTTTTCCGCTCTTTTAAGGGTGCGGCTTCGCGGCCGCTGCGGGCGTCACGCCTACCGCTGTGTGTGGGTGTAGATGGCAGGTCAGGTTGCAGGAGTTTGTCGCCCTGCTATACATAATCGGCGTTGCGCCGTTCGGGGCCACCACGTTCACGTCAAAATTCACCAGCCGCTCGCCGGAGATGCTTCCGTTCATGGAGCCCATTCCATGCGCCGTATGGCACGCCGAGCAGGAGAATCCGTCGTTGACATGCCGTGCGTGCTCGCTGAAGCTCGTATTCGCCACGATCGCGGTCAGATTGTGGCACTTGCCGCACAGCGCATAAGGCCCGTTGATCGATAGTTCCGGTGTCGGCATCAGATTCGTGATCAACTGCCCCGGCGCCGTCGCCTGCGAAAACTCGTAACGCCGTTCCAGGATGTGCGTCCACTTCGAACCGTGCGGGCCATTCGGTCCCAATCCCCCGAATTCGCGATTGTCGTCGCTGTTATGGCAATCCGTGCACAGAATCTGCACCCCCATGCTCCGCCCCTGCGTTGCCCCGTCCAGGTTCAGCATGTTCGCCAGCAAACTGGGCTGCGGCAGCGCGCTCATTCGAACGTGAGTAACCGGATGACTCGAGCTGCTTGCCATCGCGAATTGCGGTATCACGTTAAACGTGTCTCCCGAAGTTACCGCGCGCAGCGGCAAGTACCCGAATATGGGATTGGCCACTTTCCCCACGCTCGTTCCATGGCAACGCAAGCAATTCTCATACTGATTGACCGTTGGAGTTACCACCGTGATTCCGTCCGTCGCGCTTACGCCTGCAACTCCGTTCTGGGATGCCCGCGTCATCGGCGGCACGGGAAAGGACGCCACTTGGCCGGACGCATGTCCATTGTGGCAATCAGCACAAGTGGCATGCCGGTTGTTGTTCAACACGTTGCTCTCCGCCGCGTCGTGCGCGCTCGTTCCCGTCATAAACGGGTGGCCAACCTTCGGATTCGCATATTCCGCAAACACATTCAACGCGGCAGGCGCCATGTTCGTGCCTCCGCCGTGGCACGCTACGCAATCAGTTTCATTTGGCTGGCGCAGCAACCGGGTCCCGCCGAGCGCGTTGTGCAGGGCATGGCAGGAAATGCACGCATTCTGCCCTACCGAAGGATAGCTCCCCGTATTTGCCTGTGCAGCAATCTTGTTTGTGGCCGTGGCATGAATGCTGACGGTCCAGCCCGCCAAGGGGTTCTGTTTCCCCGTCACCACGCGATTCGGATCATGGCACGCCAGGCACAGATGACCGTTCGAGCTGTCCATCAGCAAGAAATTCGGTGACAACAGATCCGTCGATTGCACATGGGGGTTGTGGCAAGTGGTGCACTCAATGTTTCCTTTGATCAACTTGATCGTGCCCGTTGGATCCGCCGTCTTCCCCTGCGAAACCAGTGACGCCGCAAGGTCCGGCGCATCCACCAGCGGCAACACCAGGCTGAATGGGTGCGATCCCTCCAAATTCGTCGAGAATTTGTCGGCCGCATTCATCTGCCCGGTCATAGGTATGGTCTTGTAGGCCACCGTCTGGCCTGGCGCCACGGTTCCGTCGTGGCAGCTCAAGCACAAGCTGCTCGACCCTCCCAGCAGGGGCTGCGATTCTTTCTCTGCCGCTGTCGTACTCGTATACGTTGTATACACGCTGGTCGAGAGCTGCTGGTTCCAGAGCGGCGTGTTTCCCCCAACGCCCGAGTGCGGCGCATGGCAGTAAAGGCACGAAGCAGACAGCCCGCCCTTGACCGGCGAGATCCCGCTTGGCGTCAAATCATGCGCGCCCAACACGTCTCCGGTGATCTGCTGGCCTCGCGTCATCGTACTGGCCAGCAGCATGGCGGCGCAGATCCACAATGTCTTTCTCACTGCGCTCCCCCCGCGCCTGGCTTCGGCAATCCCCAGTAGTGATAAACCTGCACGCGCCGGTTCAGCGAATCCGCCACATAGATCCGGTCGTTCCGGTCAATGAAGAGTCCTGTCGGCAATTGAAATTGTCCGGCAGCCGTTCCCCGCTTCCCGAAGTAATAAAGCAGCTCACCCTGGCGATTGAAAACCTGTATCGCGCCCCACAGCCCGTCCACCACGTACAGGTCCCCTTCCGAATCCACGGCAATTCCCTTCGGCCGGAACATCGCTCCGGACGAGTCGCCGATTTTCCCGATCGCGTACTGGAATGTCCCCGATTTGTCCAGCACTTGCACCCTGAAGTTCATGGCGTCCACGACAATCAAATTGTTGCCGTCCAGACGCAATTCTGTCGGAAAGTTAAACTCGCCCTCGCCGCCTCCTGGCTTGCCGATTGTCTGCACCACGCTCCCCTGCATGTCCATCACGTAAATCTTGTTGCGCAGGGTGTCCGATACATAAATGCGCCCGGCCCCGGAGTCGATCGCAATTCCCGTTGGCCGCTTGAAGATTCCCTCTCCATACTTTAAGGCGCCGATCATGCGCTCATACTTGCCATTCGCGTCGAACACAAAAATCTTGCCCGACTCCGAATCCGTAACGTAAATGTTGTCCTTGGCGTCCACCGCCACGCATTGCGGCGCAAACAGCGAGTTTTTTCCCTTATCGTGGCGCGCAATAAACTTGTACTTTTGCTGCGCAAAATCAAAAATGTGGATCCCGAACGCATCCGGGTCGGTCACAATAATCCGTCCGCGCGAGTCGGTCACCACGCTGTAGGGCCTCACCATCGAGTGGTACTCCGGCGGTCCCGCCACTACGTCCACCACCCGCGCCCAGAACCCTTTCTTCGGCTTCACGTCGCGTTCCCAGCCGAAGTTCCTCTCGTACACAAGCTTGCGCCCGCCCTCCAGTAGCAGCTCTGGAACGCTCACCTGCACCGGCGTCTTTTTGTCCGCTTTTTTGTTCTTCTGCCCGGCCCAAACCGGCGAGACAACCAGGAGAATAGCCACGGTCACTTCCAGAATCGGGCCACGTCTTTTTCCTGATGCCCGATCTAGAAGAAGTTGAACCATCGTTGCACACCAACGTAGAACGAGTTTAGCTGAGCGGGGGCAGTACCGGAAGCGCTGAATCCCTGAATGAACCTGCTATATCCCCCCGTGAAGAACATCTGCCGGTACTGATATTGTACGCGGCCAAACACATTCTCCGAATTGTTCTGCGATCCGATGCTGTTGCTCACCGTATCGCTGAACGCCCTGGCGTAGCTGAACGTAATTGTCAGCCGCTTATAGGGGTTGATTCCGATTCCTCCCCCATACGCATGACCTCCGTACAGGATCAGGTCCGTCGGCAGGGGCGTCGTCCCACCCGACAGCGGCGGCGTGATCACTCCATTCACCCCAAGCAGCCCTGTTCCGCTGGATTTCGAGTACGTGCCGTTGAATCCAAACCACCTCACGTTAAATCCTGTGCCGTAATTCTGCGCATTGTAGCCATACCCCGATGACACATTCAACAAGCTTTGTGATTCGCCGGCGTTGGCATTCCAGTGCACCGGCCCAATTTTTCGGCCCAACTGCCCGGAGTAGCCCCATCCCGAAGTCGTATACCCCACCAACAAGGTCTGCGTGTTCTGAAAGTAATTCCCCGAAGCGCTCACGTCCCAAAGTGCTATCCTGCGGGAGTAGTTCACCACGGAAAGCAATCCCACCGTGCTTAGGTTGGAAGTGTCCTCCGTTGTGCGCGTGACGCTCAACGCCGTGCTAAACGATCCGCCCAGCAGCCGGTTCCAATAGTTCACCGAGCCCGTCAGCGCATTGGACCCGTACGCGCTGCCGAAATAGCTTTGATCGCGGTGCTCAAACGTCCCATAGAAGATCCAATGTTTTGTCAGGTTGTAGCTCGCCAACCCACTCGCATCCCACGAATTGGACGATTGACCCGGCGTGCTCTGCTGCAGGATGCCACCCGCCGAAATGATGTTTTGGTACAGCGTCCCCAGCAAATTGTCCGTGTAGTTGAAATCGGCGCCCAGTGTCAATTGCGCTTCGGGATGGAAATTCACACTCGAACTGAACGTGTCCACCGTGCCAGTGTAGCGGCCATCCGAAAAATCGGAGGTGAAATCCGACCGGTTGAAGTTCGCGCTAAAACTTCCGTGCAATGGCAGATTGCGGCTCGCCCCGAACGAATACGAGCTTCCATCGTTGTCCAGATTCTCTAGTTGTTGCGTTTGCAGGATCAGTGGATATTGCGCATGGGTCAGATTGTAGACATATCCGCCGTTCAGGTTGAATCCGTCTATCTGGTACATCGCGTGGGCATTGAAGTTATGGTAGTCCGAAGACCCATTCGCATCGGTCCCGTAAATCGAATAATCATTCGTGCCTTGCGCGTAGTTCAACGAAACATGCGGCAAATCCGGTACATTCACTCCCCAGCCAACGTTAAACCCATTCGAGTTTCCGTGGGTCGTGTAATTCGGCAAGCCCGGGACGTCAAACGTGCCCAAGCTATCGTACGTTCTCGAGTAACTTATCGAGCCAGGGTAATTGCTCCCGCTGAAAAGCGATGCATTTGCGAGCACTCCGCTGCTATCGGAAATCGACGATGACGTCGAATTGTCTCGCGATTGGTTGAAATAAGGGCTCACCTGAAACGATAGAAAATTGGGGTCATAAAAGGATCCGTTCAGCGTGGCATTCCCCCCGGCCGTGAGGCCATGGTCCGAGGGAATTTGGTTTCCGTAGTCCCCTGTGTACCCGGCGGAAATCTGCCCGTTCATATTCATGCTCACATCGTTTCCGACCGTAACTTGCGCCGGCACGCGCGCTGCCGCTGCCAGCACGATGAAGCATCCGATCCACGTTGCGCGCCACTTCACGGCCCCGTCGCCCTTTCCCCTACAGCACTTCCACCTTAGCCGTCGCCCGGAGTTTTTTGTCCAGCCCAGACCGCAATTGCTCGGTCTTCAAGTTCTGCAATTGCTTGCTCAGCGAATCTTTTACGTCCTCGAATTTCTGCATGCCAGCCGGGCTGTGGGCGATGAGCCGCACTATCGTGAGGGCTTGTTCCACCTGGATTAAGTCGCTCACCTGCCCGGGTTGCAGGGCCAGGGCCGCGCTCACCACCTGCGGCGGCAATTTGTCGCGATCCACGGACTTGTGCTCGCCCATCATCACGCGGTAGTCATCTTCCGAAATCTTTTCCGCCAGCAACCCGAACTCTTCGTAATTCTTGGTTGCCTTGGCCTGCTTTAGCGCATCCTCCGCCCTTTTGCGGGCGTCCTTTAATTGCTCGGGCGTGGCTTTTTCCGGGGGCAATATCGAAATCGTCTGGAAGGAAAAAGATTCCGGCGACCGGAACGTCGCGGCATTCTTGTCGTAGTAAGCCTTCGTTTCGGCCAGCGAAACGCCGGACTTGTCTTTCACTTCGACGGCCAGCAATTGGTCAATCAGCAGCGAACGCCGGACTTTCTGCCGCAGCACTTGCTCCGAGCCTTGGCATTCCCAGGTCATAAATCCTTTGTAGTCGTCGGGACTCTTGAACTGCTTCCGAAACTCCGCCACGGCGTGATCCAATTTCGCAGGCGTCACCGTCATCCCCCGCCGCTTGGCTTCCTGGTATACCAACTCCTCAAACACAATCATTTGCAGCGCGCCCTTGCGAATGTCCTCTTCCATCGCTTTGGGGAATCCGCCGTTGTGCTGCCGCGCATAGGGAAAAATCGTGAACATCTCGCGCAGCAAATCGCGGTCCGTCAGCACCGTTCCGTTCACCCGGGCCACCGGCTTTTCCGGGGGAACCGTCGTTGCGTCTGCGCTCGGCGCTGCCGGAGTGGCCGTCAGCTCATGAGAAACCGCCATCTGCCCCTTCGCAGATGACCCCATGCCCGCCAGCACCACCAGCATCATCGCTATCAGCGCCTTCTTCATATTTCCCTCTGCCCACTTCACTTCTTTCCTCTTATTCCGAACCACGGATCGCTGCTCGCTCGTAAAGTGGGGGGAGAAACTTCCTCCCCCCATTTCATGAACAACCCGGCTTAGGTCGTCGGGAGGTTCGTGTTGTGCATTTCGTTCGATTCGCCACCATGGCACTGACGGCAGAACTGCGCCACGGAGTTGCTGGTTGGGCTGCTGGGGTTGTAGTAGCCGCGGACGAAGAACATCGTCTGAAACACGCCCTTGACGTTGCCGATCGTGCCGGCATAGGCCGTCATGCTGTGCTGGTCGTGGCAGGTGGTGCAGTTCACCGCGGGGTTGACACCGTCAAAGGACACGGTGCTCACGGTGAAGCCGTAGTCGAGTTGGAACTGCGCGAAGTGGCTGCCCGCTGGGGCTACCAGCTTCCCGCCGGCAATCGTGCAATCCCAGTTGTAGGATCCGCCGCAGCCGATCGTGGCTAACGGTCCCACTGGGTGATCGTTTTTGTAGTCGCCCTTGCCATTGCCGTCGTTGCCGAGCCACGTCGGAGCGTGACCGCCGATAGCATTCGGGATCGTTTCGAAGGTATGTCCCGTCATCATTCCGTTCACTGCCAGATTGCCGTCATGGCAGCTCAGGCAGAGCATGATGCCGACCGTCGGGTCATGCACGCCCGCAGCCATATTCGCCGGGGTCGTGACTGGGTAAGCGCCCGCATCGCCAAACGCAAACGTCTGGCTGTAGTACGGTGTCACATTCGCACCCCACAACGCCGCATCGCCGCTGGTGGTGTCCGTTGTCGCGATGCCATTGCCCCGTGCGCCGCTGTGCGGTGCGTGGCAGGCTACACAACCCCGTCCATAAACGAGGTGCGCACCCAACACGTCCGTCGGCGACGACCAATTCGGGTTCGCCTGGGCGGAAGCAAACGTCGCCGCCGCCAGAACCCCTATTAGAACCAACATGATTCTTTTCATAATTGAAAGAACCTCCTGATTTGTGTTGCAACACTCCACTGCTACTTCGTTCGAACGATCACTTCTCCGAATCGAAAAGGGACAAGCCGGCCGGAGCCGCCCCTCCCCGTTTTGGTTTTCCGGAGACAGCCAGAACTCTGGGTGCCTCACGGAGTCACCAATCCTTGCGCCTTCGCTGCCGCGTCACTCTTCGGTGGCGCGGCTTCTGGCGACTTTTGGGCCGGTGCCTCTGCCGGCTTCGTTGTTGTGCTATCCGGCTGCGCTTCGCGGCTAGCCTTCTCTGACGCTGCTTCCGCATCGGTCACGTAGCGGAACACCTGCACGCGCCCCGGAAACTGCTCCGACGTCACCACTCGATTGTTCTTCGGATCGATGGCGATGTCATACGGGGCCGAGAACTGTCCCGGCCAGTTCCCCGGCTGGCCGAAGTAAATCAGCAGTTGTCCTTCGGTATCAAATACCTGCACCCGCTGCTGCACCGCGTCCACCACCCAAATGTGTCCGTCCCTATCAATGGCAATCCCTTTGGGCCGCGCGAAGTGTCCGGGGCCATCGCCGCTCTTTCCAAACGCGCTTATGAATTTTCCGTCCGCATCGAAGATCTCCACGCGATTGTTCAGCGTGTCCGTCACATAGACGTTGCCCTCTTTATCCACCGCCACGTTCGTCGGCAGCGAAAAATTGCCCGCATCGCTCAACAGGTGTTTCTTCCCTGGCGTCCCGATCTTCCGCAGCAGTTTGTAAGTGTCCGCATCGAACACATCCACAACGTCGCTGCCCGTGTCAACCACATACAGGAAGCGGTTCTCCTCATCGATGGCCATGCCGCCGGGGCGCACCAGCACGTCCGAGCCAAAGGCGGCTTCCTCCTGGTGCTGCGGGTTGATGACAATCACCTTGTGGTGTTGGTCGTCACTTACGAAAAGCCGGTCGGTGTCGTCGATCGCCAGACCATTGATCAACCCAAAATGCGCTTCCTTGCCGTTGCGGATCAACTTCACGTCGAATTTCTTGTCGGCGTCCGGGTTGAAGATGAAGATCGCTCCCACCGCCTGGTCCGCCGCGTAGATATTCCCCTTCGAATCAAAAGCCAGCCCGTACGTTCGAACCAGTTGGAAGGGTAGATCTTGCACCGTATCCACCTGCGGCTTCGTGCCTGCCAACCGGTCCATCCAACTCTGCTTTGCCTTTTGCGGTTTGTTGATCGGTCTGTTGAAATCGATCTTTTCGCCCGTGAGTTGTTCCACGAACTTGACACGCGCGATCTCTGGCGGGGATGGCCACACGATCTTGCTGATGTCAAAGTTCACTCGCTTCGCAAGGTTCGCGTTTGGGTCTGCCCCACTCTTCTTCTTTTTCTGGGCTGCGCCCGCAACGCCGGGGAGGATCAACGCGAGCGCCAGCAAGCCGGCCAGGGCTGCCATGATTTTCCAGCCGCGAGTCCTATTTGAGCGATGAGCGAACATACCTGCGTCTCTCCCGTTCCTAATTCAGCCTGCCCTTATGACAGGTATTGCAGAAATCCATCCCCGGCTTCTGATCCTTCACCAACATCCCCACCTGATTGCCGGCGTGCGCCTGGTGGCAGGTCAGGCAGTTCATCTGGCCCGCCGCCGGATTCTTTGCATCGACCGGCCCCGCGATCGGATGGAACTGCACCGGGTGTCCCGCGTTGTACTTCAGCGACAGGATCGGCACGTGATACTTCTCCGGCAGCTTCACTTTCCCGTCGAAAATCGCGATCAAATGCTGACTCTCCAGCCTCTCCGGCACGGTGTCCGGCCCATGGCATTCCAGGCAAAGCGTGTTGACGTCCTTCACTCGCAGCAAATGCTCGTTATCGTTGCCATGCGCGTCATGGCAGGTCCCGCAACCATCTCGGAATGCCGGACGGTGCAAAATCTTTTTTGTCTTCAGCATTTCCGCCTGCTCCGTATGGCAGGTCAGGCAAATCTCCACGCCATTTGTCTTCGGCAGCCCGGGCGTCTTGCTCGCATGCGGCGAATGGCAATCGGTGCAATCACCCGCTGCTCCCGGATGCTGCACCTTCGCCGTTTCAATCTGTTTGGCCTGCTCGCCGTGGCACATCACGCACAATGATTTCGCGTCCGCCTGCGTCAGCACCACTTTCCCGTCCTTAGCCGGTGCGTGGCATACCTCGCACTGTTTGTCGGCAAACGGCGGGTGCATAAACTTCGCCATCAGTTTCGGCGCTGCCGACTGGTGCGGATCGTGGCACTGAAGGCAATTTGCTGTGCCGAACGGTTGGTTCTGGTGCGCCTTCTGCAAGCTGCTGTCCTTCGGATCGTGGCAATCCACGCAAAGCGCCGGCGCCGATTTGGTCAGGTGGTTCAGATTTTCGGGCGTCGGGTCCGCGCCAGTCTTGTGCGTCACATGGCACGTCTCACACCCCATATCCAGCGCCGCGTGCCTGCTGCCCTTCTCCGGCACATTCAAACCTGTCGTGTGGCAGCTCAGGCACAAGTTCTCCTTCACGCCGCCCGACGTCGGCTTCAGCAATTGGTACTTGTTGTCCGAACTGTGCGGGTCGTGGCACTTCAGGCAATCCCGCACCGCTGGCTTGTGCACCAATCCCTTGATCTCCGCCGCGTTCTTGTCCGCGTGGCAGGTGAAGCACAGCGCTTGCGGCGTCGTGGTGGTCAGCTTGACCCGCGTTACATCCTTGTTCACTCGAATTTCGTGACACGTGGTGCACCCCATCGAGATCGCCGTGTGCACCGCCTTCCCTTTCGCCTTCTCCGCGTGGCATTCCAGGCACTTCGCCGAATCCGTGTTCTTCTCCAGCGGTACCGGATGGATGTCCGCTTTCGCCGGCGTGACTCCCACCAGCAGAAGCACAACCGCACTCCCCAGCAGGATCGCCAGGTGCCGTGCGATCATGGCTAGACGCATCGCCATCCCGTCAACCCTGCCTTCACGTTTATGGTTTGTGCGCTTGCAGGAATCCGCTTGGAAACTTCCTTCTTTTGGCTGCCCCAGCTCCGCTCCCCCGCCAGAACCAGTGCCGAGGTCAAGGCCACGGCCACCAACAACAGCAGCACCATGTACGCGACGCGGTGGGAGCGATTTGTCATTGTCACCGTCATGCTCTTCTCCCTGTCAACCACCACAGGGATCAACGAATTTCATCCAATCCTCGCCCCCCGGGAATTGCCCTTGTCTTTTCTCTTGAGAGCTTGTGGAGCAAGTGGGAAGAACTGCACTCTGCGGATGCCCCAACTGCATCAAGAAAGCCTGAACGAGGGAAGCGCTCATTCATTGACCCCTATTTCCGTGTTCCTATATGCACCCCCTGTGCCGAACCGGCTCAAAACGATAAAGTGGACCTAACCCATTCAATTGCCATTACTTAATCACTCCTCGCAGACGATCAAAGATAGTCCTGGAGCCCATTTTTGAGTGTTTTCCCTCATTTTGTGATGCGAAATCACACAGAGGACTGTTGAAAAATTAAACAATCTCCATAAACCCCTGCATTTCCTCCACTTGCAATGGCCCTCCCCTCCCAACGCCGCTCCCCCTCGACTCAGGTTTTTGCCTGTTCACTGTCCCACCTTTGCGCCTTCTGTTTCGGCGGTGGACGTTGCGGCCGATCGCACCGGCGAATCCCTTCTGCGATTTAATTGTTAAATGGATCTTCCGAGATAGCCACAGGCAGGAACTTCTCCCAACTCTGTCACGCTCCACTCTGGCAAAACAACTTCGCCAACTCCTGATCGTGCTCGGAAAGGGGACCTACGCGTTCACCCGAAGCACCGCCGCTCCTGATATCGCATCATTCTTCAGCGCATTCAGCGCCCGGTTCGCTTCTGCCAGCGGAAACACTTGTACATGTGTCCGCACCGGAATCTCCCCTGCCAGCCGCAAAAAATCTTCGCCGTCTTTGCGTGTGTTGTTTGCCACGCTGCGAATCACCCGCTCCTGGTAAAGCAATTCATACGCAAATGAGGGTATCGCGCTCATATGAATGCCGCCCAGAATTAACCGCCCGCCCTTCCGCAAGGCTCGCAACGCCGCCGGCACGATCTCTCCCGCCGGCGCAAACACGATCGCCGCATCCAGCTTCGCCGGCGGCTGCTCCAGCGTTCCTCCCGCCCACCTCGCCCCCAACTCCCGCGCCAGCGCCTGGTGCCGCGCATCACGCGTCGCTGCATACACCTCGACTCCCCAGTGACGCGCCACCTGAATGGCCACGTGCGCGGCCGCGCCAAACCCGTAAAATCCCAGCCGCTCTGCGCTATGAATCTCGCTCATTTTCAGGCAACGGTAGCCGATGATACCCGCGCACAAAAGCGGCGCCGCCTGCTCGTCTGGAAATACTTCCGGGATCGCATAGACGAAATCCTCCGGCGCCACAAGGTATTCCGCATACCCGCCGTTCACGCTATACCCGGTGAAAAGCGGCGCATCGCACAAATTCTCTTCTCCGCGCCGGCAGTATTCGCACGTACCGTCCGTCTTGTGCAGCCACGCGATTCCCACGCGCGTCCCCGCCGGGAACCTCTCCGCCCCTGCGCCCCTCGCCGCAATCCGCCCCACCACTTGGTGCCCCGGAATGACTGGTGACCTTTTCGGAGGAAGTTCCCCCTCGATGACGTGCAGGTCCGTGCGGCACACGCCGCACACCTGCACCCGCACGAGCACCTCGCCGGCTGCCGGTTTGGGCTTTGCGAATTCTCCATATTGTAGGGGATTACTCTCAACTGCCGCGGGTGTGCTAAGGAAACACGCCTTCATCGTGAAGCCTCAACCTGTTTTTCCTCAGCACACCAGAATTAGGCGGCCAACACACAGATTGACCTCACCATACCGCAAACTTTTGTCCGTGCATAGCCCTTGCCTCGCTCGCCATGCAACTCCGCTTGAAGCTACCCCTCCATCTCCCGCACATCCATCCTCGCTTCTTGGCTCCTCCTTCCTTGCATTCGGCCGCCTGAGACTCTAACCTAAACTCTTTATGCCAGACCTCTCTCCCGAAACACTCGCGCTCGGCTTTATCTGGTACATTGCGTTTCTTTTCTCCACCACCTGTCACGAAGCGGCCCATGCCTTCGTCGCCAAACTCGGAGGAGACACCACCGCTGCCCTCGGCGGCCAGGTCTCCCTCAATCCCATCCCTCACATCCGCCGGGCGCCCTTTGGCATGATCGTTATCCCTATCCTCAGCTTTCTTTTCTCCGGCGGCATGATCGGTTGGGCCAGTGCTCCTTACGATCCTCTCTGGGAACGCCGTCATCCTCACCGCTCTGCCTGGATGGCCCTGGCCGGCCCCGCCGCCAACTTCACGCTTATGATCGTCGCCGCTCTGGCCATCCGCATCGGCCGTTCCCAGCATCTCTTGACGGTCGATCCGCTCACCGGCAAACCCGGTCTTGTCTTCCTGACCCTTTTCATCGTCTTTTCCCTGAATCTTCTCCTCGGCACCTTCAATCTCCTTCCTGTTCCGCCACTTGATGGCAGCACTGGCATCATGGTCTTCATGACCGAGGATCGCGCGCAGCGTTATCTCGACTGGATTCGCGGTAACAGTTTTGCCATGGCCGGTCTTCTCGTGGGCCTGGTGGTCTTCCAGCGCATTTTCCCCATCGTGCAATATGCGGCGTTCCGCATCTTTTTCTGAGCCGCGCCGAACTCCTTCCGCGCTCTGCTTCACTCTGAACCATCGGCGCGCCGTTCTGTTTCTCGCCTGCACATTTGTTCTTCCTAATCCCACCTAAATGCTTTCCCTGCTTTCTTGTGCCTTCTCTTCCCCTGGCAGGAAAACTGCTCTTTCCTCGTCGGGAGGAACTCTGGTGCTCTCGGAAACGCTTCCTATTGCCAGCGCTTGTCGCATTGAAGTCTCCGGCTGGGACGAGGATGAAATCTTCTTTGTCGAGAAGTCCGAGCTCTCCTGGGACGACTTCGCCGGCAAACACATCTCCCTGAAGCACATGCTCGCCGAGGGCGCCCTCGTTTTCATACGCACGCTCCAGCCGGCTTCTCTTCAGCGTTCCTTTCCCATCGCCTATGGAGCGGAGTTCATCGGCTGCGACGTTCACGGCTCTCACGAATTTCGCCTGAATCCCGTCCAGCCTCGCCACGGCCGCAATCGCTTCCGCGTAAATTAGTTTTTTATTCCCTTCCGTTTCGGAACAATGGCCCGAATCGGGAGGCTCTCCTCGGCCTTTTCTAACCCCCTCTCCTGCTTCCGCACATCCGTTTTCTGATTTTTGACCCGTCGCGCCTCATTAGTTCCTTCATTGCACACTACTTACATTTGCCAGCACTTCTGCCTCTCCTCCGCGAAACACTCCGCGTCCCGTTTGGCACACTTGTTGCCTCTTCCTTGATCATGGCTTACGCAACTTATAAATCTGTAGAAGTCGCAACTCTTCACACCTCGCTCACCCCTTGCATTTTTGACGACGAACCCCTCGAGCGCGATTCGCTCTCCGCGCTGATTTCTGACATAGGCTATGAGCCCATCCCCACTGGCGACCCCGAGGAAGCTCTGCGTCTCATCCGCTCTGGACGCTCCCGCCTCGTCCTGGCCAGCATTCATATGCAGAATTCGGCTCCCTTTGAGTTTCTTGACCGCGCGCTCCGCTGCGATCCCGGCGTCCACCTCATCGTCATGACCGCCGATTACACCCTGGACAACGCTCTCGAGGCCATTCGCCGCGGCGCCACCGATTTCCTCCCCAAACCTGTCGATCATGCCCGCCTGAAGCGCACCCTCGACGAAGTTGCCGCCCTCTACGATCAGCGCCGCCGCGTCCGCGCGTTGGAGGAGCAACTCCTCAAAGACCTCGAATTCCACGGTATTGTCGGCAAAAGCCCCGCCATGCTCGAAGTCTTCGACTTCGCTCGCAAGGTTGCCCGCCACTACACCAATGTTCTCCTCGTAGGCGCCACTGGCACGGGCAAGGAACTGGTGGCCCGCGCCATCCATCAGATCAGCCCGGTCAGCCAGCAACGCTTGGCGGTCTGCAACTGCTCCGCCATGGTCGACACCCTTCTGGAGAGCCAGTTGTTCGGCCATGTCCGCGGCGCCTTCACCGGCGCCACGGATACTCGCCCGGGCCTGTTCGAGTACGCCAATGGCGGCACGGTGTTCCTGGATGAAGTCGGTGAGACTTCCCTGCCCATGCAGGCCAAGCTGTTGCGCGTCATCCAGAACCGCGAAATTCAGCGCGTTGGCTCTCCGGAAATCAAACAGGTCAATGTCCGCCTTATCGCTGCCACCAACCGCGATCTTCGCGCCGAAGTTCTCACCGGCCGTTTCCGCGAAGATCTCTTCTATCGCCTGAGTTCCATCCAGATCCGCATTCCTTCGCTTTCCGAACGTCTGGAAGACATTCCGCTGCTCGTCCAGTTTTTCCTGAAAAAGTACAACGATGCCTATGGCAAGAACATCGCCGGCCTCACCCGCCGCACGCAAACTCTTCTCCTCCAGCATCCCTGGCCCGGCAACGTCCGCGAACTGGAAAACGTCATCTCCACCGCGTGTATCACCGCTACCGGCGATTTCATTGACATCAGCGATCTGCCCGAGCATCTCCAGCATCGCAGCCCCCGGCTCGCCAACGACGAGGACTGGCATCCGCTTTCGCTCGATGAAGTCCGCAAGCACCATATTCAGAAAGTTCTCCAGATGTGCAATGGCAACCGCCTCCGCGCGGCGCAAATCCTCGGCATCGGCCGCACCAGCTTGTACCGCTATCTCAAGCGCGACGGCCTGGACATCCGCCCGCACACGCATTCCACCGGCGCCGCCGCTTAAGCGCTAACCAGACATTCCGCGCGCCTGTGCCACGCCTTTCTCCCGCGGCTCGCGCGCCGCTCACTTTTCCTCTACCGTTCTTTACGTCTCCTCCTGAGCGCGTTCCGATGGGCTTGCACCCTGCTTCACTCCGCCGGGACGCGCATTCTCTCTTCGCTTCTCTCCCTGCTTACTCTCACCGCACCACCTCCGTGCGCCTCCCGCTTTCCCCGCTATACTTACGCTAGGAGCCGGCCTGCATTGCAGGCCGCTGCTTTTCTTTCAAAAGCCTTCCAGGCCGGACTGTTGAGGGGTCTTCCGATGAAAACGTTCTCCATCCTGATTCTGCTGGGTGCGTCATGTTTGTTGCTCTCCCCATCCGCGCGAGCACAATGCGATCTCGAGGAGCGCAAGCAAATGGCCGCCGATGCGGAGATGCACCGCGAGGAGCTCGACAATCTCGTGCGGGATACCGCACGGGCTGTGCAGCTTAAGAACCCCTCATTCTTCCGCCGCGTCTATGGCGACGACTTCGTCGGCACCTCTCCCAACGGCACGGTGATGGACAGAGCTGCCCTGATTGCCTCTCTACAGAATTCTCCGGCCACGTACGCCACATTTATCGCCACCAACGTGCGCGTCCGCATCTATCAGGACACCGCCGTCGTCACGTCGGTCTGGTCCGCGCGCGGCACGCAGGATGGTCGCAGTTTCAGCCGCCAGTCGCGTGTAATTCAAATCTTTGTCTACGGCCAGAGCGGCTGGAAAGTCGTCGCCAGCCAGGAAACGCTGCTCCCCGGCTAAAGTCGAACTGCGCTACTCTGCTTTTTTCTACTCCGTTGCCCCTTTGATCGAATGGGGCTTTTCCACCTGATTTGCCGCACTGGCCTGCTCTTTCGCCGGGTTCACGGTGCTTTTCTCGCAACACGCGCGCGAATTCCCCCAACGCCTCTTTCGCCGTCAGCTATCATGGAAGCTGCAAAACTCTTGGCCCCTTCCCCAGGTTGCCAAGATGACCTACCAGAAGGTCCGCCGGAGTGGACGTATCTCCAAACAAGTTCCCATTCTTTTAATCGGCAGCGATGCCGCTGGCCGCGTCTTCTCCGAAGTCACCAAGACCGTGGTCATCAGCTTTCATGGTGCCGGCATCGTCTCCGCAAACAAGCTCATCGCCGAGCAGGAGCTCCATATCCGTTCCATGGTCACCAATCGGGAAGTCGAAGCCCGCGTCGTTGGCGAAATCGCGGAGCACGAAGGTGTCTACACCTATGGCGTCGCCTTCCTGGATGAGTCGCTCGATTTCTGGCAACTCGAATTCCCGCCTCCCCCGCCGCCCGAGGAGCGCCCGCTGGTCCTCGCCCTTGAATGCAGCAGTTGCCGCACGCCCATCACCCTCGAGAACGGCGACTTTGAATTTGATGTCTGCGCCATTCACGGAGGACTGGTGCGCCATTGCGACAACTGCGGCATGGCCACGGTCTGGAAACAGACCACGCACCTGCCCTCGCTGCGCCCGCTTTTGGCCGCCCTTTCGCCCGCGGCAAAGCCGCGGCCTGCCGCCGCTGCCGTGGCTCTTCTCGATCTGCCGCCGGCACGCTCCGTCCCGCAGCCACTGCCGGCGCCCCGCCCCGTCGTACCGCCTGCTCCCGCGCCACTCCTCGAGCGCCGCCGGCGCGTACGCGCCAAGGTCAATTACTTCGCGTGCGTGCGCAGTGACGCTTTTGGCGATGACATCGTCGTGTGTATTGACATGTCGCGCGGAGGCCTCTGCTTCAAGACCAAAAACCTCTATCTCGTGACCACCACCGTGCGCATTGCCGTCCCCTTTTCGCCGGATTCTCCGCAGGCTCCGGCCATCTTTGTTTTCGCGCGCATCGCCAACATCTCCAGCTTCCCCAACGGCAAGCTCTACCGCTGCGGCGCCGAATTCCTCCCCACGCAATCCTCCACTTCGGGCATCTAGCCTCGCCCGCGTTCTGGGCAAACCCCTGCGACGGCAAAACGCCCGCCATCCGAAGTTGGCGGGCGTTTCTGGGATCTGGCAAACGCCAGGGGTCTGCACAAATTGGAAATTCGCCGGAGTCTAGAACATGTTCCAGAGGAACTGGTTGTAGACCTCGTGGTGATGTTGGACTTCGGGGGCTTTGACGATGGTGCCCAGCGAGCGCGCGCAGCGATCCGCGGAAGCCCGCTTCAAGTCGGCATAGCGGCCTTTGACGTCGCCGCCGAACAGTTTCGTGGTCCACTCGGCTTTCTCGAAGTTTTCGATGGCCGTGTAAATGTTGTCCGGAAGGTAGCGCTCGGCAGAGCGCAGGTTCTTGATCTTCGCGGTTTCTCCTTCCAGCCCGGTCTTGAAGATCGAGTACATCACCAGATAAGGATTGGCGTCGGGCGCGACGGCGCGAAATTCCACGCGCATGCTGCGCTCGTTGCCGATTGGCACGCGGATCATCGCGCCACGGTCCACGGGCGAAGCTTTCAACTGATTGGGCGCCTCGAAGTGCGGGTCGAGCCGTCGATAGGCGTTCACGCTGGAGTTCATCAGCAAGCACAGATCGTTGCCGTGGGTGAGCACACGATCGACAAAGGCCCACCCGAATTTGCTGAGCTTCTCCTCGCCCTTGGGATCCCAAAAGAGGTTCTTGCCCTCCTTGCTGACGGAAACATTCGTATGCATGCCGCTTCCGTTGACGCCCACGACGGGCTTGGGCAGGAAGCTGGCGGTAAGACCCATTTTGTTGGCCACCTGGCGGCAGATCAGTTTGTAGAGCTGGATCTGGTCGGCCGCGCCAACCACGTCGGTGTAGCTATAGTTGATCTCAAACTGCGAGGGCGCCACTTCGGGGTGGTCCTTTTCGTTCTGGAAGCCCATGGAGCGCTGCACTTCCGCAGTGGTGTCAATGAATGTGCGCAGGGGATCTCCCGGCAGCGAGTGGTAGTAACCGCCCGTGTTCACATACTCGAACTTCTGGTTCTCGTGGTATTGGCGCTCGGCGTCCGAGCCCTTAAAGAGGAAGCCCTCGATTTCGTTGGCGGCGTTGAGCGTGTACTCTTCCTTCTTGTAAAGCGAGTCAGCGTAACCCTTCAGAACCCCGCGGATATCCGCGCTGTAGGGCGACCCATCCTTGTCGATGACATCGCCGAAAACCAGCACTTTCCCGCCCCCGAAAATGTCGGCGGGCGCCCAGTAGAACGAGGCCCAGTCCATACCGAGCCGAAGATCGCTCTCGCGCTGCGCCGTGAACCCGCGAATGGAGGAGCCGTCGAAGGTGAGGTTGTCGTAGCTCTTGATCAGGAATTTTTTGTCGTAGTCCAGCATGTGCAGGCGGCCTTCGAGGTCGGAGAAGAGGACCGTGACCGCTTTAATGCGCTTTTCGTCGGTAAGGTACTTCAGCCGTTCTTCCTGGATTTTGCCGAAGGGCGTGCGTTTCTTGCGGTGCTCTTTCGCTTTCAAATTCAGTTCTTCCAGCTCCTCGTAGCTGAGGGCTAGAAAATTACGCAGTTCGTTGGACATGAATCTCCTTGAGATGGAGCGATATGGAATTTTTTGAATCGCTTTGTGCTGACCATGTGGTCCCTTGATGGATAAAAGGTATCGCGGTGTTCCACGGAGCGTCAATTGGAAAAAGGCGGGGAAAGAAGAGGAAAAAACGAATCGCGTGCATCAAAAAAAGTGAATCAAGCAGCGGCAACGGAATCTGGGAGGAGTCGTGACTCGGCTAAGTGCCGGTTAGAATTTCCACGGGGAATGTCCCGTTACGGAACGCCTTCCCGCGCTGATGCAACTTCGTTCCTCGGGCTCCCACGTAAGCGCATAGTTTGCAGCAAGTTGGGAATCTCTCACAATGGCCACTCTCCTGCACTTTGCTGGCTTAGCTGTATTGTTGGACGACCGGAAGGCAACGTGGACTGGCATCTGCTAGCTAGCGTTGTTTCTCCGCGTCACTCATCACCCCAAGGAAAGTCCACGAATTGTCCAGCCAGAACCCCCAGGGCGTCGTGATTCTACCCTAATGGAATCACGGCGCCCGATCCTCCCCAGACCCAGCCGTAGCCTCGCCGCGGCTTCTCTCGAAAGAAAACGCCCGCCCGTGTTGTCACGAGCGGGCGCGTGATAGGAGGGTTCTTTCTTGTTCTATCGGGAATTCGGCGTGCCGCCGACGGGGTCGTTGCTCGCCGCGACGTACGGCACTGTGACCGTGCCGTCCAGGCGTGCGAGCATGCCGGTCTGCGCGGGCATTTCTACTTCCTTGCCCTTCCGTGCGGCCACATAGATGGCCCCGGCCGCAAAGCCGATGCCAAAGCCCCGGGCCACGTTGCTGAACACCAGTCCTATCGCGGAACCTCCGCCTCCCCCAATCGCCATGCCCAAGGCGTCGCCCTTGTAGTCGTGCTTCTCCTGGACCACTTCGCCTTCCACGATTTTAACGTCGCGGCGGCGCTTGCTGTCTGAATTGACGCGCGGCTGCCCGATAGCCAGCAAGCTCATCTGTACCGGAATGAGCCGGCTATCCATCTCGATGCTCTTGAACGTGAGGTTCATGTACGCCTGGCCGCGAAACATCGCAAACTGTTTGGGCCGCTGAATCGTGCCGATGACGCCATGCACGCGCGTCCCCGCGGGAAGAATGATGCGGCTGTCAATCGCGACCGGTTGCGCCAGAACCGCGATGAAGGGATCGCCTTCCCTGGCGCTGGCCGTGTTGATGCCATTCACGAGCGTGAGATGGATTTCGGTGCCCTGCAGGACCTGGCGCGGCTCGGCGTAGGTGGGTGGCGCCGCGGAGCACACAAGGGCTAATGCCAATAGAAGAGATACCACTGCTTTCATGCAATTCCTCCTGCCTGCACGGTGCGTGCAGGTGTGATGTCCCCGTAACGTGGGGAGGTCCCGCGAACGGGACGCTGCGCTGGCGCGCGGACCTTGCGACCCAGATGCGGTCGGGGGCGCAAGGCGGTTGGGGAGGAACTCCAACCGGCAACTAGTTTAGGCCGGGGATGTCACCACTTGCCAATATGTTTCGGGGATGTGTTCTCTACGGCAACCAGCCGCTTTCTAATCACTGGTCTCTGATCGCTGCCTTTCAAACCGAGGAACTTCGGGATCTCCGCGGCACACTTGGCTTACCCGGTACCGTTGCTCCCTTCCGGGCCTGGCGGGGTTCGCGGGACCTCGTTGCACAGAGCCCGAAGTTCCACGGTTCGGCAGTCGCGCTCTTCGCGTCTGCAACCCAAAGCTTAACACACCGCCCAAACCCCCTCCAATTCCCCGGCTGCCCCGCTCGCCGAACTCTCATCCATGTCATCCCGACCGGAATGGCCGACTTTTTCTCCCGTTCGCGCTGCGCGAACGTCGGCCATGAAGCGGAGGGATCTGCTTTCCTCTTCCTACCCACGGCGATTTTGCTCACGAACGGTTCAAGGTTTTTGAAAGCGCCACTCGCCTCTTGTCGGCACACGAGATCTGTTATAGATAACAATTAGATACTATTCCTATGTCAAACTTGCACAGTTGGGAGATACGAGTCAGTCACGAAGGATTACACACCTATCGTGTGGTCCGAGGCGCCACAAAAGAGGAAGCAGAGCTTAGAGCACGCCTTCAGATTGAAGCTTGGAATGCTCGCTGGGCACGGCTTGTAGCGGCTGAAGCAGCCCGACAACTGCGTATCAATAAGCGGAACTGGAGCGATCATCAAGCGGATATTGATAGGCGTGCCAGGGACGAGGCTCTCCAACTCACCAAAGAAGCTGAAGCCGAACTCGCTCTTGCAAGGAACCTACTCAGCAGCGCTCTCGGTAAGAATCACGAACTCGATTGGAAGAGCCTTAAGGATACGAATTCCTTTGCGGAACCCGAGCCTTCGCCCCCTCAACCAAAATCTCTGCAAGCCGAACCTAAAAGGACGGAGGATCGCTTTAAGACCCAACCTGTTATTGCGAATTTTGGACTCCTCGACTGGATCATTCCGGGACTGAGGAAAAAGAGGCAAAGCGAAGCAGATTCGATAAATAGATACCAAAGAGACGAAGCAGATAGGCGGTTCCAACAAGCCCACACTGAATGGGAAAAGCAATGCAGAGCGATCAGGGAAGCAAATGAGGCTGCTCTGGCTATTCACGAGAAGGCTAAAGCAGCATGGGTGCTGGCTAAGAAAGTTTTCCATGAGAAGCAGAATCATCTCAACCTCGAAGTGGAAGACCTTCAAAAACAATATGGGAATCGGTCCGAAGAGGCGCTGAAAAGATACTGCGCTGAAGTGCTGGCCCGCTCTGAATATCCAGAGGCTTTTACAAAGGACTGTGCCATTGCTTTTGATTCGGAGGATGGCGTATTGGTCGTCGATTTTGAATTGCCGCCTCAGCACAATCTGCCCAATGTAAAGAGTGTCAAATACTCAACGGCCAGGAAGGAGTTCCAAAACACTTTCATCTCGGAGGCCGAATCTAAAAGACTGTACGATGAGGTTCTGTACCAAATTTGTCTGCGCACCCTCTACGAGCTTTTCCAGGCCGATCAGGTAGACATGATTAAGAGCATTGTGTTCAACGGTTGGGTAGATGCGGTGGACAAAGCCACAGGGGCGAACACTCATCCCTGTGTTATGACTGTCCAAGTTGCCAAGAGTGAGTTTTTGGCTCTGAATCTCAGTCAGATCGATCTGAAAGTGTGCTTTAGATCTCTAAAAGGAATATCTGGTAGCAAGCTTATCGATTTCACGCCTGTACGCCCGGTGTTGTCGCTTAATCGGGACGATCCTCGGTTTGTTGGCTCTTACAACGTTGCGGAGGCTCTGAACGATCAGACGAATTTGGCCGCAATGGATTGGCTCGACTTTGAGAACCTGATACGGGAACTCTTTGAGAAGGAGTTCAGCAAGGATGGAGGCGAAGTCAAGATAACCCAAGCCAGCCGAGATGGTGGAGTAGACGCCATCGCATTTGATCCCGATCCGATTCGTGGAGGGAAGATTGTCATACAGGCAAAGCGGTATACCAATACCGTAGGAGTCGCGGCAGTCAGAGATCTATTCGGCACTGTTCATAATGAAGGCGCAACCAAGGGAATCCTCGTCACGACTTCGGATTACGGACCCGACGCCTACGAATTCATCAAGGGAAAGCCGTTGACACTTTTGAGCGGAAGTGAACTGCTCTATCTCCTGGGCAAGCACGGCTACCGGGCAAAGATAGACATAAAGGAAGCAAAAAAGTTGCTCGGGGAGTCGTGAACGCTCTCTCATCAACAAACAGACGAGCGGCACAGTTTTAACCTCCAAAAGCGATCTCGGGTGGCTTTCCCTTTTGGAAAGGGTGGGCCGCTCTTTGCTTCCTGGTCGCTGATCACCGGTCGCTGGTCGCTCGTCGCTCACTCCAAGCAAGCTGCCGCACTCCGAAAGTTTTGACTTTTTCGGGGCGGACGCCGAAAATGAACCCACGCTTTGCAATAACTGCAAAGGGTGGGGCACCCAAGCACGTATGACTTATCAGGTGATTGCGCGAAAATGGCGGCCGCAGACCTTCGCGGACCTTGTCGGGCAGAAACATGTAACGGAAACGCTGGCGAATGCGATCAAGATGAATCGCGTGGCGCACGCGTACATTTTTTCCGGGGCGCGGGGCGTGGGGAAAACCACGGCGGCGCGCATCCTGGCCAAGGCGCTGAACTGCGTGAACGGGCCGACGCCGGAGCCTTGCGGCGAATGCGATTCGTGCAAGGAGATTGCCGCGGGGTCGTCGCTGGACGTCATTGAGATTGACGCGGCATCGAATCGCGGCATTGACCAGATTCGCGAGTTGCGGGAGATGGTGCGCTACGCGCCGGCCTCGTCTCGCAGCAAGGTGGTCATCCTCGACGAAGCGCACATGCTGACGGGCGAGGCGTCCAACGCGCTGCTGAAGACGCTGGAGGAGCCGCCGGAACGCGTCATCTTCGTGATGGCCACGACGCAGCCCGAAGACCTGGAAGACACCATCCGCTCGCGCGCGCAACATTTTCATTTTCGCGCGTTGACCTTCAACGAAATCACCAGCCGGCTGCAGTACATCGCGGAAAGAGAAAATCTGAAGGTTGACGACGGCGCGCTTTCCGTGATGGCGCGCATGGCGGAAGGCAGCATGCGCGACGCCTTATCGCTGCTGGAGCAGGCACGCGCGTATTGCGGTGACGACATTCACGACGAGCCGGTGCGCAATCTCCTGGGCGTGGTGCCCGAGGATACCCTGAATGAACTTGTCGAAGCCATCGCCGGGCAATCGGCCGAGCGCGCCCTGGGCCTGGTGCACGCGTTCCAGAAAGAGGGGCGGAACCTCCAGCACTTCTGCCGCGAAGCCATTCGGCACATGCGGAACCTGCTGATTGCGCGCGTCTGCGGCGCGGATTCCGATTTGATCGCCGCCACACCGGAGCAGCGGCCCGGTCTGGCAAAGGCCGCGGCACTTTTCAGCGAAGAAGATCTGACGCGCTACTTCCAGATTCTTTTGCAGACGGAAAATGATTTGAGGCATAAACCGGACCCGCGCGTGCATCTGGAAATGGGATTGCTGCGCATGGTGAACGCGGCGCGGCTGGCTCCGCTGGAGGAATTGCTGGCACAGGCACGCGGCGGCGCAGGTGGGAACAGTGGAGGAGGCGCGGCACCGAGAAGCGCAGGATCGGGATCTGCAACACCGTCGTTCCCTTCGCGTTTCGCGTCGGCAAGTGCGTTTGCCCCGCAAGCGGAAACGAAAGCGATGGCGACAAACGCGTGGGGCGCAAGCGATGTGGCAGCCGCGGCGGTGCCCGCGCGTACTGCCGAACCAGCGAGGCAAGCGAGCGGGGCCGCGATGGCGAACGAAAAAGCATCCATTCCCGCGCCAGAGCCCGCTAAAGTCTCGACATCCGAAGTCGCTGTGGCGGGCCTGACGGTTGCGCAAGTGGGCGAAATCAAGACAACGATTCAGGCGCAGCAGAAATTCATCGCCGAATTGCTGGAGCACGTGTCGCGCTGGGAGCTCGAAGGCGGCGAATTGCGCATTAGTTTTCCATCGGAGAAGAGCACGTTCGCGGGATTAATCGAAGGACGCGACACGCTGGAAAAGATTCGTGCCGCATCGAGCAAGGTACTAGGGCGCGCCGTTCGCGTCTGTGCTAGACTCGAAACAGGTGCGGCGAACGGCCCGAATTTGGCGAGCGCGGCACCGGCGACGCAGGAAATGCGCGCGCAGTTTGAAAATGACCCGATGGTGAAGTCCATGCTGCAGCGCTTCGGCGGGAGAATTTCCGAAGTGCGGCGGCGTGAAGAGGAATGAAGTCGCACTGAAAGGTGAGGCTTTGAAAATTATGGAAGTCAACGCTCTCCAACAGATGCTTTCGCGGCTGCGGCAGGTGCAGGAAGACCTGCAGCGGCAAGTGAACTCCGTCGCGGTGGAGGCTTCGGCCGGCGGCGGCATGGTCACGGTGAAGATGAACGGCCAGAAACAAGTGCTGGACGTTAAGATCGAAGCGGAAGTGTATGCGAGCAAGGATCAGGAGATGCTGCAGGATTTGCTGCGGGCAGCGATGAATGAAGCTTCACGGCGCGTGGATGAAGAGCTGGCTAACCAGATGCGGAACCTTGCGGGCGGCATACCCGGCATGGCGGGATTGAAAATTCCAGGATTGTTCTAGCCCCTGCTACTCGGATTAGAGATCGAATTCCCTTCCAACAAAACTGAATCATACGAAGACGCCAAGTCCTCAGCGAGGCGTTGCGCGTTTTAGTGCAACACGGGGAGCACGAGCGCGGAGGCGTTGGACTTGGAGTGATAGACGCGCTCGGTGGCTTTCTGGAAATCGGCTGCGGTGGCTTCCGGAATATTCACGAACTTTTGGGGGTTGCGATCGACCAGGGGAAACCAGGTGCTCTGGATCTGCACCATGATGCGATGGCCGCGGCGAAAGGTGTGGTTGATGTCCGGCAAAGCAAAATTGAGCGCAGTGGGCTGGCCGGGCACAAAGGGTTCGGGCCGCTCGAAGGTGTTGCGGAATTTTCCGCGGAAGGGTTCGCCGCGCACCAGTTGCTCGTAACCGCCCATTTTTACTTCTTTGGGATTAGGATCAGGATTCGGAAAATCGTCGGGGTAGACATCGATGAGTTTCACGACGTAGTCGGAATCGGTGCCCGAGGTGGAAACCCACAGGTGCGGCGCAACCGCCCCAGAAACGGTAATGTCTTCGTCCAGCGGCGCGGTCTGATAAACGAGCACGTCCGGACGCTTGGCGGCGAAGCGCTGGTCGGCGTCCATGTAGGTTTGCGGGACGCCAAGCGCGGGGAAATTCACGAAGGGCACGGGGTGGGCCGGATCGCTGACATACTCATCAAAACTGCCGGTTGATTCCGTGGGCGGATCAAAGGAAAGCCGACCGCCCGAATGAAGATAGAGCGAGCGCGGCTCCGCATTTTTCGGCGGCCAGGAATCGTAGCGGCGCCAGACATTCGTGCCCGTTTCAAACATCAAGGCGCGCGGAAGATTGGCGTTGCCCTCGCTCTTCAGATACTGGCGGAAAAAAGGCAGCAGCACGTTGTCGTTGAAGAATGGGGTATTTTTGGCGGCGAAGTCGACGTCACCGAGGTGATCGCCTTCCCCATGAGCCCAGCCGCCGTGAACCCACGGGCCCATCACCAGCGTGTCCGGCGTATCGGGATTGAATTTCGCCACTGCTTGAAACACTTTTCCCGGGCCGACCAGATCCTCGGCGTCAAACCAGCCGCCAACGGCGAGCACGGCGCAATGCACATTCTTCATGAAGGCGGAAATGTTGCGCGCCTTCCACCAATCGTCGTAGTTGGGATGATTGACCTGATCATCCCAATAGACGCTGTAGTCCTTCAGATAGCGGCTTCTGGCGTTGGAGAGCGGCCCCATCTGCAGGTAGAAGTCGTAGCCATCGGTGGTGCCGTAATCGAAGTGCGGCCATTCGTCCGGCGCCGGAGCGATTTCGGTGCGCGGCCTAAAAATTACATAGAAACCTAAATTGGCCTCCAGCATGAACGCGCCGTTGTGATAGGCGTCATCGCCCATGTAAAGGTCGGTGACCGGCGCTTGCGGCGACGCGGCTTTCAGCGCGGGATGCGAATTGATGATGCTCGCGGCGGTGTAAAAACCGTCGTAGGAAATCCCGAAGATGCCGGCTTTGCCGTTGTTGTTGGGAACATTGTGCAACAGCCATTCAATGGTGTCGTAGCAATCGGTGCTTTCGTCCACGTCTTTCGCCGACTTTTTGTTTTCCTTGTGCGGCGTGACTTCGACGAAATCGCCTTCGGAGAGAAAGCGCCCGCGGGCATCCTGATACACGAAGATGAATCCATCGCGCGCGAAGCTTTCGCTGGGCCCCAGCGATTTGCGGTAGCGATCCGGGCCGTACGGATCAATACCGTAGGGCGTGCGATTGATGAGGAAAGGATACGCGTGCGAGGCGTCCTTCGGCACGTAAACGGCGGTGAAGAGCTTGACGCCATCGCGCATGGGGATGCGGAATTCATACTTGGTGTAGTGCGCCTTGAGGTCGTACGCCGGTGGATTTTCGGGCTTGGCTTGCGCCTGGAGAATCGTGGGCAGGAGCAATAGCACGGCGCAAAAAAGCAGGAATAGACGCCGTGATGGCGCGGCATTCTGGCGGAAGGGGCTCATGCGGTTGCTCCTTGAAAATTAGCAGGCGAATTATCCTGTGGAACCTTACTTGGCGAAGAGGCTAGTGTCAACCGATTCGCAGAAAACGTTGCAACGGATTGCCGGCGGGGCTTTCTCATCAGGCGCAGCTTATTGGTTGTTCAAGTTCAGCACAGCATCGTCATTCTGAAGCGATGTGATGAGGATCGGCGAGGGGGCTCAACCCTGCAATCATGCACGGTGCTGTAGTTGAGATCCTTCGGGGCGCAAACGACGCGTCCCTCAGGATGACAGTTTACTGTTGTGTCTGAGGACCCGGCCAAATTGTGCCTCTTGAGAAATTCCCGACCTTCCTGTGGGACAACCTGCTAGCGGGAAACCGCGCGGAACGGTATGGGGGCGCGCCGAGACTCCTGGAGTTGCAGATGGGGACGCAACTTCTCCAGGGCCGCCGTTGCCGTAAGGCCGTATTTCGCGCGGAGCTGTTCTGGTTTGCCGTGTTCGATGAACTGGTCGGGCCAGCCGATGCGCACAACCGGCTTTTGAATGCCAAGATTGTTGAGTTCTTCAAGGACTGCGCTGCCAAAGCCGCCCATGAGCACGTGATCTTCCAGCGTGAGAATCACATCTACATTCCGGGCGAAGAATTCCAGAGTCTGCGCGTCCAAGGGCTTGCTGAAGCGCGCGTTGATCACCGCCGTGCTGACGTCCTCCTTTTCAAGTTGCGCGGCAACCTCTTCGGCCAGCGGCACCATGGCGCCCAAAGCAAAGATCGCGACACGGTCGTTTTCGGAGTAGCGCAGGATTTCCGCCTTGCCGATGGGAATGACTTTGGGAAACGGCTTCATTTCCACGCCCATACCGGCGCCGCGAGGATACCGGATGGCGATAGGGCCATTGTGGAGCGTCGCAGTATAAAGCATGTCCGCAAGTTCGTCTTCGTCCTTGGGAACCATGTGCACGATGTTGGGGATTCCGCGCAAATAACTGATGTCGAAGAGGCCGTGATGCGTGGGGCCATCGTCGCCGGAAAGGCTGCCGCGATCCATGCAGAAAACCACGGGAAGATTCTGCAGGCAGACGTCGTGGACGATAGGATCGAAAGCGCGCTGCAGAAAGGTGGAATAGATGGCCACAACGGGCTTCAGTCCCTTGACGGCCAAGCCCGCGGCAAAGAGCACAGCGTGTTCCTCGGCGATGCCCACATCGAAATATTTTCCGGGATGCTTTGCCTGGAAGCGGTCGAGCGCGGTGCCATTGGGCATCGCCGCGGTGATGGCCACGATGTTGGGATCGCGGTCCGCCAGTTTGTTCAGCGTATCGGCGAAGACTTCGGAGTAGGTTGGCGTCCCGGCCGGCTTCGTTTCGCCCGTCTCAGGATCGTAAGGGCCGAGACCATGGAATTTCTTCTGCTTTTGCATGGCCGGCTCAAAGCCCTTTCCCTTCGTGGTGAGCACATGGAGCAGGCACGGGCGCTTCTGCCGCTTCAGCGATTCAAGCGTGTGGATCAGAGTTGGAATGTCGTGGCCATCGATGGGTCCGTAATACTTCAAGCCGAATTCCTCGAAGATGACGCTGGGCAGCAGCATGCT
Organism: Acidobacteriota bacterium; assembly: GCA_003154775.1. Taxonomy (GTDB): domain Bacteria; phylum Acidobacteriota; class Terriglobia; order Acidiferrales; family UBA7541; genus Acidiferrum. Next base: position 82,647 of record PMES01000054.1, read on the forward strand.
TTTGGCGGCTTCTTCGGCTTTCTTTGCCAGACGAAAGGCACTCTGCCCGCCGATTAGTTTCACGAATTTTCCGGCGTGGCCGTGCAACGCGTCGAACTGGGGATGGGTGACGATCCTGTTCAAGTAAGCGGCAATAGCTCCGACGTTTTTGTCGATGGACCACTCGTTGTCATTCAGGATGACCAGCAGCTTTTCCGTATGATGGGCGATATTGTTCAGCGCTTCGAAGGTGATGCCACAAGTAAACGCGGCATCGCCCGCGAGCGCCACCACGTGTTCGGACCCGCCTTGTTTGTCTCGCGCCACGGCCATGCCCAAAGCCGCGGAGAGCGCCGTACCGGCGTGGCCCGCACCGTAACAATCATGTTCGCTTTCCGTGCGCAGCATGAAGCCGTTCAAGCCGCCGGGCTTACGAATGGTGTGAAAAAGGTCGCGCCGCCCGGTGAGTAATTTGTGGACGTAGGCCTGGTGGCTGACGTCGAAAACAAAATGATCCTTGGGCGTGTCAAAAACGTAGTGCATGGCGATGGTGAGTTCCACGACGCCCAGATTCGGGCCCAGGTGCCCGCCATTCTTCGCGAGAACGTTGATGAGTTCCTCGCGGATTTCCGCCGCGAGCTGCTCGAGTTGCGAAAAGTTGAGTTGCTTTACGTCCGCGGGGGAGCGGATTCCGTCAAGTAGTTGAGCCATATCCTCTGAACATGACCTTGCTTGCGAGTTAGATGAGGGGTTCTCCATAAAGGATACCAGAAAATCGGCGGCGGGTTTGCTTCGGTAAGCACGCCTGTGCTACACAAGGGACATGCCTGATTTTGCCGCTCCCGTGGAAAGACTCATCGACGAACTGAAGCACCTGCCCGGCATCGGGCAGAAGACCGCGCAGCGCCTGGCCTTCCATTTATTGCGGGCAACGCCGGAGGAGGCCCTCTCGCTGGCCGAAGCCATCCGCGACGCCAAGGAAAAGATCCGCACCTGCACGGTCTGCTACAACATCACGGATACCGATCCGTGTCTCTATTGCGTGGGACCCACGCGGAACAAGCGCACCATCTGCGTTGTGGAGGAAGCGCATAACATTATGGCCATCGAGAAGACGCGCGCGTATAGCGGGATGTATCACGTGCTGGGCGGCTCGCTTTCGCCTTTGCAGGGACGCGGGCCGGAGCAACTGCACATCAAGAGCCTGATCGAACGCCTGAAAGGCGGCACGGTCGAGGAAATCATCATCGCCACGAATCCCAATGCCGAAGGCGAAGCGACCGCCATCTACCTGTCGAAATTGCTGAAGCCGCTGGGCGTGCGCGTCACACGCATCGGCGTGGGCATTCCCGTGGGCGCGGATCTGGAATATGCCGACGAAGTCACCATGCTGAAGGCCATGGAAGGGCGGCGCGAGCTGTGACGCCAGGAGGGATTCGGGATAGCAGCGATCCGATTTCTGAAGACTTGCCGGCCGACGGTTAGGGTCTGGAATAGAGAACAGTGGCGAAGTACTATCTTGCGTTGCGCGGGTAAGACCCCCGGCCTGCGAGAGAGTTCGGATCCATGCCCATTTCTCCGCGATTCTCGGCGATCCGCGAAGCGCAAGAGCTGCTGTTGGAGCATTTCGGGCCAACGCCGCTGATCAAGTCGAAAACCCTGGGCAGTGCGGGCGCTCAGGTTTACCTTAAAAACGAAACGGTGCTTCCGACGGGCTCATTCAAGCCGCGCGGCGCGCTCTTCGCCCTCGCCAGCAACCTGAAACGCCGCCGCATCGAGGAAGTGATCGCTTGCAGCACCGGCAATCATGGCGCGGCGGTCGCGTTTGCCGCGAGTTCCCTGGGCGTGCCAGCCACCATTTTCCTGCCGGAGCATCCGGTTCCCGTGAAACGCAAAAAAATTGAGCAACTGGGTGCGCGGATCGTGGACACGGGCAGCCCCGACCTTGCCGGCGCATTTCAGCACGCGAACGAGTACGCGCGGCGCCCCGGCGTCTATTTCTTGAATGATGCCACCGATCCCGATCTTCCCGCGGGCCCTGCCACGATCGCCATGGAACTCCTCGAGCAGTTGCCCGCGATGACCACCGTGATTGTGCCGATGGGAGACACGGCGCTGATCCGCGGCATCGGCGCGGCATTGAAGCAGCGCGCGCCTTCCGTGAGAGTCGTCGGCGTGCAAGCGGAACGCGCGCCCTCCTATTATTTGTCGTGGCAACAGGGCAAGGCGGTGCAAACCGACACGTGCAACACTTGCGCCGATGGATTGGCGACACGCACGCCCGACGAAGGCAATGTGGCGAGCATCCGCGAGGTGGTGGACGAGGTGCTGCTGGTCAAAGAGGAAGAAATGCTCGACGCCATCCGACGACTTCGCAGGGAGGAGGGACTTTTGGCGGAGCCCGCGGGCGCCGCCGCTGTGGCAGCGTATCTAAGCAGTGGACCGCGCACGGGGCAAACAGCATTGCTTGTCACCGGGCGCAATATTTCCGAGGCGGTGCGGCAGCAGGCGGGAATTGCCGCAGGCTGACCGCAAATGCAAGCAGAAAAAACGGAAAACTCGTGAACCGGCAGCGCTAGTACGTCTAGGATGTTTGTCCCTCTAGGCAAGCAGAGCAATTCAGGATAAAGTTTGAATCCCGCGGTGGAAGTCCCCACCATATCGCGACTGGTTCGACACGAACCGGTGCAGGAGGTGCGCAATGCCCAGATTGCCGCACTACATGGCTCAGTACGATCACGAACATGGTTCGCCTTGGAATAAGCTGCTCCGTGGCGTTGGGATCCCGCTGATTTTTGCTGGGATTATCCTTCTAGTGCTGCTGAAGTGGCGCTGGGGAGTATCGTGTTTCGTGGGCGGCTGGGTTCTCCTGTTCGTAGGACACCGGATCGAGGGCAATAACCCGGCGTTTTTCCAGGGAGCGATCTATTTGCTGGTAGGGCCGATCTGGGTGGCCAAGGAAATATGGACGTTTCTGAGCAGGGCACAGCAAGGACAGGAGCACGACACCCTGCCCCCGAAGCAGTCCTAAGTCATTGTAAAGGTGGATGTTACTCAGGATACGGCGACGATGCAAAATAAAGAAAACGGGCCCGAACTGGCACCGGATGGGGCGCCTCAGCTACAGGGTGAGGCGGGCGAAATGGTGACCGAAAGCGCAGTGAACACGAGCTCTGAATTGAGGAAGCGGCGCAGCACGCGGATCGTGCAGGCGGTGCCGCTGACGGTGACCGGCGTGGACGCCCTTGGACGTCCGTTCGCCGAGCGCACCTCGACCCTCATCATCAACTGCCACGGCTGCCGCTACCAGTCCAAGCATTACGTCCTGAAAAACATGTGGGTGAACCTGGAGGTGCCCCACCCGGATTCCGGGCATTCGCCGAGGCGCGTGCGCGGCAAGGTGGCGTGGATCCAGCGGCCACGGACGGTGCGGCAGCTCTTCCAGGTGGCCTTGGAATTGGAACAGGCCGGCAATGCCTGGGGGATAGCGTTCCCTCCCGACGATTGGTTTGTGTTTCCAGAAGAGCCGAGCTTTTCCGCAGGCGGCGGGATTCCCGCCGAATTACCGACAAGTTCGACGATGCCGCTCGCGGGAGAAGTGACACTGCCCGCAGTGGAAGCCGAAGCGGGCGGACCATTGCCGGACAACTTGCGGGTCTTCCCGGCCCCGGCGAGCGCCACGGACGCGTCGTTGCAACTGGCGCGGCAGGTCGCGCGGCTGCTTGCGGAAGCGAAGCAGCAGATTCATGCGGCGGCGCGCGAGGCGGCCGTGCAGGCGGTCAGCACCGAGCACCGGCTGGCCTTTGAGCAGTGGGAGCAGAAGTACGTGGCGTTTCGAGAGGAAGTAGCGCGTGAAACGGCCCAGGCCATCGGCACGATCCAGCAGGAAACGGAAACGCAGGCACGCTCCGCGCAGGCTGCCGCCGCCGAATCGTTGAAAATGGATTTGCCGCGCTGGCTGGCGCCGCAATTGGAGCAACTGACGCACGAATTGACGGCGCAACTCGCGCGCGAAGGCGCTTTGCAGCGAGACCAGCATGAAAAGCAACTCTCCGCCGCGCACGAAACCCTGCAGACACTCTGCGGACAGGCGGAGGAAGCCGCGGCAAAACTACGCACCCAGGCCGAAGCGGTCGAATCCCAGGTGACTTCGCGGCTGGACACGGCGGCGCAGCATGCCGAAGAAGAGGCGCGGCGGCGTGAGGAGTCCACAGGGGCGCAGCGGGAAGCGCTGACGACGGCGGTGAACGAGCTGCACGAACGCGTGTCCGGCACATTGACGGAGGCGCAGAATTCCCTGCGCGAACAGCTTGCCCGCGAACTTGAGTCCGCCCAGGCGCGCTGGCAGGCTACCCTGGAATCCGCGATTCAGGCGGCCCAGGAGCGGGCGACGAGAGCGTTGCACGAGGAGACCAAGGGCTACCGCGCGGAATTACAGGAAGAGGGCGCCAAGCAGAGCACCAGCGTGCGCGAAGCAATGGAAGCGAACGCGCGGCAACTGGAAGATATTCTGGTGCGCGCCAATGGCGTGTCCGAACGTTTGGAGCAGCACGCTGCCCGGATCGAAACGGTGCAGCAGCAGGCCGTCACAGGTTTCCAGTCGCAACTCGATGAAGTCCTGAGCCTGCACCGCAATGAGTTGCAGCGCCGTTCGGAGAATCTGTTTGAGGAAATTCACGCGCGCATCCGCAGCAGCTTTGAAGCAGCCAACAGCGCGGCGCTTGAAAAGTTCGACGAACAGGTGCAGTCCCTGGTGCAGCCGCACCTGACGCACACGGAAGAGGCAATTCACCGGCTGGCGGGAGGCCGCTCGCTGCTGGATGCCGCCATGACCATGCAGCAGGATCGCGTCCGCGCCACCGCCGACGAAGCGTTTGCCGATTCGTTGGCGCGCTTCCGCGAAAATCTGGGCACAGTGGAACAGATCTTGAACGAATCCGCGCAGGCCATTACCGGGCGCAACCTGGAAGAATTGGAAAGCAAGGCCGTGGACCTGAAGCACCACACCCTGGAAGAAATGTTCAAGTCCGCGGAATGGTACGAGAAAAAAACGCAAACCCAGTTGCAGAGTCTGACGGAAAAGCTGGCGGAACAGTCTGGCGCACAACTTCGGGAGAAGGCCGGCGAGGTTTCCAGCGTGTTCAGCAGCGAATTGAGCCAGGCGAGCCGGGGCTTTGTGGCCCAGACCCAGCAGCAATTGGAAGAATCGGTGCGCGACGCGTTTGAGCGCGTGCGAATCCTGTTTTCCGAAGCGGCCGATACTACCTCCGCTGCTTTCACCGACGAGATTCAGCGCAATGCCCGGCAGGAGCTGGATGGGTTCAACGAATTGGCGCAGAAGGGCGTCGAAGAATCGCGCGAACGCCTGGATGCGGCACGCATGGAATATGGCAACCATTTGAATTCCGGACAGGAAGATTTTCTGCGGCGCTTCCAAACCTCGATGCACGGCGCGGTGGAAAGGGGCCTGGCGGAGGCGCAGGAAAAAGTGCAATCCAGCTTCAACAGTGTGCTGGATGCGTGGAGAGCGATGGGCGACGCCAAACAATCGGAAATGCGCGGCGAAGTGGCGCAGATCAGCGAAGAAGCGGCGGCGCAATACCGCGGGCGCCTGGAAAACATCACTAACTCCTGGATGGTGGCAACCGTGGCTACACTGGATCATCAATCCCGCGACGTCATCGCCAAGATCGCCGCGACCGCCGAAGAGCGCTTGAAGGAAGCCACCAGCGAGGTCTTCTCACGATTCGGGGAAACTCTGCGGGAGCGTCTGCAGCAGATTGCCGCGGGCTTCGACAAGCCCGCACCGCCGAAGCCCTGAGCGGGCTGCGCGCGTCGTTGGCCGGTTGTGAAGTGATTCCACTAGCTATGGCGGGCGACTTGTGGCAACCTATCTCGCATGGGAAACAGAGACGCTAGAAAACGTGAAGCGAAGAAGCCCAAGAAAAAAGAGCCCAAGGGCGTTCCTCCCAGGCGTGACGCTGGCCAGTTGACGGTGCAGAACGTGAAGCCAACACCTGACTCAAAGTGACGCCTGCCGATTGCCGCTCGGGGCATCCAGTACACGGGCATTCCCCCTCCTAACGCTCCGTTCGCGAGCGCGGGTCAAGCCCTGTATAATTCATAGGATTGTTTATGGCCAACCGAGCGTATCTGCGCGTGTGGACGCGCGACTTTTCCGAAGAAACGATGATCGCGGAGTTTGCGCGATTCCTCGCCAGCGTTCCCCTGTCCGAATCGCACGCGGGTTTTGATCAGCTTACAGTGCAGGCCGTGGATGCGACGGAAATACCTATCGTGGAGTGGGACTTCCGCGAGCAGAATTACGGCCCGGCGGAAGTCGCGGCGCTCGCCGCGCAGCAGCTCTATGCGGATGTCGCCTACATTGTCGATGCCAAGTGGGATTTGTGGGCCTTCGACATCGAGACGTTGAAGTGGCAACACGGTCCGCAGCCGCTGGTGATCCTGTGCCAGGGGAAAGACTACGACGACGGCGCGGCGGCAACCGAGGGCCAGTTTTCCGCGGACCTGGGCTTCGAGCATCTCTTCACCGGGCATGCCGGGCTGCTCGCACCCGGCGCGGCCTCGGACCCGTTTGCCGGCTCCGATCACCCCATTGAGAAAACCTTCCGAAGCTGGATGACCAGCGGGGAGAACCTGAAGCAGTATCACCAGAAGACCAGGGAAAACATCCAAAAGTTATTCGCATGGGTGGAAGCGGTGGAGCACGCCTTGCCGGTGCAGCGCAGCGAGTTGTGGAGCGAGGGGGAAGAGAATTTTGAGGCGCGGCTGGATGCGATTCTGGGCCAGCGCTAGTGCTTTGACTCGCCGTTGTAGCGGCCGCTTTCCGAAGCGGGCGCTTTTCTTTTTGTTCCTGGCGAGCACGTTCGCAAGCGCCCAGACGACACAGAAACCGGCGACGAAAAAAACGACCGCAAGGCGGGTGAATGAATTGACGCTAGCGGGATTGCGGCCAGGGAAAGACAACTTGGCGCGGGCCGCAGAACTGAATAAACGATTTGGAAATAGAAAGGAATTGCCTGGAGGCCAGACAGCCTGGTTTGACGCATGCAGGGATTCGTCGCTGACCGTAGACAGCGACAAGGAGAAAAGAATTCAAGTAATTCGGGTGGGATTTTATTGCTGTTCCACGGTGGATTGCGAAGGGCCGCCCGGACCGTGGAAAACGGGCCGCGGGCTTCGCGTGGGAGACGCAGCGGCAAAGGTGGCGCAACTGTATGGAGAGCCGGATTCGCGGAGTCCTAGCACGAAGGACGGGCAACCGTTAGAATTGTGGTATTACGCGTTCGACTGGGCGGGACCGGATGTGCCGCAAGTGATGGAAGTGCTTTGCACGAAGGAAAAGGACGGGCAGCCGGGACGCGTAGTGGAGATCACGCTGGCGGCGCCCAGCTTGTAGCTAGCTAAGCGGAAGCGCGGTGGGGCGGTTACTTCGCGGTGATTGGCGCGTCTATGAAGGAGTTGAAAGTTGAAGAGTTCAAGAGTTAACGAGTTTAAGAGTGTAAGAGTTTAAGAGTTGAACAGCCCGGGTAGGAGAGGAAAGGACCAGGATGCTGCGTGCACTTGTGCAATTGGCGAAGTCCGAAGAAAAAGCTACCCATTCCCCGGGCGGCCGCTGTTTGCATTTGCCGCGCTATGCCGCGTGCTTTGGCCTGCTGGTGATCGCCGCGTCTTTGCAGGGCTGTGGCTTCGGCTTCGATGCGTCAAAACCCGCCGCAGACGCCGCGCAGAAGCCCGCCATTCCCGAGGAAATTCAGGATGCCACAAAATCGCTTTTAGGGAGCGAGGCGCAGGTCTTGCTTTTTGGCGACCTGGCAAAGACGGGCAAGCAGCAATTTCTGGCGGCAAATGTTGTGCCAAACACTCCAAAAAGTACGGTTGCCGGCATGGTGATAACGCGGGCCGTGATCGCCGAAAACGAAGATGGCAAGTGGGTTGAGCTGGTGCGGTGTGACGAATACCTGAAGAACGCGAAAGGCTACCTGGCGCTCACGCCACTGCAAGCCGTGAGCGGCTGGAGACTGCAGTACGAAAACAGCGCGGAGCAAGGAATGGCGCTTTACCTGACGCCCGTGCAGGCGGGCACGAGCGGGCGCACACTGCCCATCGCGGTTCGTTGGAACCCCGCGACGAAACGCTATCAGTCCATGGACTACTCCTACACCAATTTCCTGGGTGAAGCCCCCACGCTCCAAAATTCGAGGTCCACATTGCGATGAGCACGGCGGCCGCAGCCCTGCGCGCAGGGGAGCCCGCGAAGAAGGGCGCCAAGGTCTCTTCATGGGAGAATCTGCGCGGCCTGCTGCCCTATTTGGGGCGCTACAAAGGCGCGATTGCGCTGGGCATGCTCACGCTGTTACTGATGGGGCTGATCGGAAACGTGGTGCCGCTGACGACGGGGATCATCACGGACACGCTGGCGGGGAGCCCGCGGCCGTTTGAACTCGCGATGCATGGCGCGCATGACGTTCCGCCGCTGAGTTGGCTGAGCGATCTGGTGCCCTACTACCAACCGCACAGCCGGCGCACGTTGTGGATTTATTGCGTGATACTGATCGGGTGCATTGCGCTGAAGGGCTTGATGTCGTTCGCAACGCGCTGGGTCCTGATCGGCATTTCGCGCGACATTGAATTCGATATCCGCAACGATGTTCTGGACCGGCTGCTGGTGATGGAGTCGGAATTTTACGTGCGCAACCGCACGGGCGAACTGATGTCCCGCGCGACGAACGATTTGAATTCCGTGCGCATGGTGCTGGGCCCGGGAATCATGTACAGCGGCACGACCATCGTGACCATGGTTTTATCGATCTCGGTGATGGTGGTTTTGTCGAAATCGCTGACTTTATGGGTGCTGTTGCCGGTTCCGGTGGTGGCGATCACGGTGCGGCATTTCGGCAAAGTGATCCACGAGTTGTACGAAAAGATTCAAGCTTCACTGGCAACGCTTTCCGCCAAAGTACAGGAGAATCTCTCCGGGGTGCGAGTGATTCGAGCGTATGCGCAGGAAGAGGCGGAGATTCACCTATTTGACGAGCCGAACCGCGAATACGTGGCGAAAAACGTGCAGTTGATCCGGATGTGGAGCATGTTCATGCCGTCGCTGCAGGCGCTGATCGGGACGACGTTCCTAATCGTGCTGTGGCAGGGCGGTTACCGTTTCCTGTACGGACAGATGTCGCTGGGCGCGCTGATTACTTTCAACACGTATTTGAGTTTTCTCGTATGGCCGATGATCGCCCTCGGCTGGGTGACGAATATTTTTCAGCGCGGCGCGGCGTCCATGGGGCGGTTGAATTACATCCTGCGGGCCAAGACGCAGATTGACGATCGCGACGCGAAACTCCCCGCGGGAAGACAGCCTGAGGGCAACATCGAGTTCCGTAATTTAAACTTCACTTACCCTACGAGGCTTTCCGGGAACGGCGCGCCCGCTTCCAACGGCCACGTTCCTCAGCCGGTGTTGCGCAACATCAATCTGACAATTCCCGCCGGCTCAACGCTCGCCGTTGTCGGGCCCACGGGCAGCGGCAAGACGACCCTGGCGGCGCTGGTGGCGCGGCTCTGGGAAGTGCCAGCAGGCCAGTTGCTGATCGACGGGCACGCCATCCGCGAATGGCCGCTGGAAACGCTGCGTCGCGCGATCGGCTACGTGCCGCAGGATACTTTTCTGTTTAGCGAAACGGTGGGGGAGAACATTGCGTTCGGCGTGCCGGCGCACGATCCAGTTGAGGTTCAGGAAGCCGCGAAAATCGCCAGCTTGCATGGCGACGTTGAGGGCTTCGCGAAGAAATACGAAACGATGGTAGGCGAGCGCGGCATCACGCTTTCCGGCGGGCAGAAACAGCGCACCGCCATCGCTCGCGCGATTGTCCGCGATCCCCGGATTCTGATCCTGGACGATTCCCTTTCCGCCGTGGATACGCAGACCGAAGAAAAAATCCTGGGGCAATTGCGGGGCGTGATGCGCGGCCGCACCACCATTCTGATCGCCCACCGCACGTCCACGGTGCGCGACGCCGACCAGATCGTGGTGCTAAAGGACGGCCAGATCATCGAGCGCGGCACGCACGACGAATTGCTGGCGCGCCAGGGCTACTACGCGGATTTGTATCAGAAGCAGTTGCTGGAAGAAGAGCTCGAACGGGCATGAGCAATATTCAAGAAGAAGAAGCGATAGGAAAAGCGTACGACTCGCGGCTAATGAAGCGGCTGCTGGAGTACATGCGGCCGTACAAGTGGCGCGTGGTGTTCGCAATGGCGCTAGTGTCCGTGGTGACGCCGCTGGAGCTGGCTCCGCCGGCGCTTTTCTGGAAGGCCATCGACAAATACCTGATACCCGGCACCACGGGAATTATCAGCGTGGCAGAGGCAAAGCATGGGTTGCTGCTGATCAGCGCGATTTACATACTCGTGCTTCTGTTCGATTTTCTGGCGCAATACGTTCAAATCCGGATCATGCAGCGCGTCGGGCAACAGACGATGTACGACATGCGCAAGGAGATCTTCGGGCACCTGCAGCGGCTGCCCATGACTTATTTCGACAAGAACCCGGTGGGACGGCTGATGACGAGGGTGACCACGGACGTGGACGCGCTGAACGACCTCTTTGCGGCCGGCGTCGTGACCATGATCAATGATTTCTTCCTGCTGGCGGTGATGGCCATCTTGCTGTTTTCCATTGACCGCAGGCTGGCGCTGGACGCGCTGGTGGTGCTGCCCTTCATTTTTGTGGTGACGCTGGTGTTTCGCAAATACGTGCGCGACGCGAACCGGAAGATCCGGACGGCCATCGCGCGGATCAACGCGTTCTTGCAGGAATACATTTCCGGAATGAGCGTGGTGCAGCTTTTCAACCGCGAGCGCCAAGCGCGAGAGGAGTTTGCGCGCCGGAACAAGGACAACATGCTGGCGTGGCGGGATGCCATCCTCGCGTATGCGCTGTTTTATCCCGTGGTGGAATTCCTGAGCTTCGCGACCATCGCCCTGATCTACTATTCGGGAGGCAACCGGATACTGGGCGGAACACTGAGCCTGGGTGTTCTGACCGCGTTCACGATGTACGCGCAAAGATTCTTCCGGCCGATTCAGGACTTGAGCGAGAAATTCAACATTTTGCAGTCGGCGATGGCGGCTTCCGAACGCATCTTCAAGCTGCTGGATGAGCCGATTACCATCGACACGAATCTCAATGCGCAAGCGATCGTGAAGCCGCGGGGCGAAGTGGAATTCCGCAATGTTTGGTTCAGCTACCGCGACGTAGCCGAACCCGCCGACGAGGACTGGGTGCTGCGCGATGTTTCCTTCCGCATGCTGCCCGGACAATCGTTTGCCATCGTGGGCCACACGGGCGCGGGCAAGACCACGCTGATTTCGCTGCTGCTGCGCTTCTACGATATTCAGCGCGGCCAGATTCTTCTGGATGGCGTTGATATTCGCCTGCTGAATCTGCAGGAATTACGCAAGCAGTTTGGCATTGTGCTGCAGGACCCTTTCCTTTTCACCGGCACCATCGAATCGAATGTCCGGCTGGGCACACCGGGAATCACGCGGGAAGATGTGGAGCACGCGCTGCGGGAAATCGGGCTGGGCGAGTTTATTCGATCGCTGCCGCAAGGCGTGGCCACGGATGTGAACGAGCGCGGCTCCACGCTTTCCGTCGGCCAGCGGCAACTGATCAGCTTCGCGCGGGCGCTGGCGCACAATCCGCGCTTCCTGATTTTGGACGAAGCCACGTCCAGCGTGGACACAAAGACGGAATTGCTGATTCGCGAGGCGCTGAACCGGCTGCTGACGGGCCGCACGGCGCTGGTCATCGCCCACCGCTTGAGCACCATTCAGGACGCCGACCACATCCTAGTCTTTCACAAAGGCCGCCTGCGCGAGCAGGGCGCGCATCAGGAACTGCTTGCGCAGCGCGGCATTTACTATCGCCTGTACCAGTTGCAGTATAAGGAGCAGGAGCTCCACGAACCGCTGGCTAACGATCGCCTGGCAGGCTCTTCACCGCTGCCGGCTTCGCTCCCCACCAGCGATTGAGCATTCTTTCTCTCATGCCACCGATTCCCTTACTGCTCTCAGCCGGTGAAGCTTCCGGGGATATGTACGCGGCGCGGCTGGCAAAAGCGCTGCAAGAGCGATTGGATGTGGAAATTTTCGGCATGGGCGGACCGCAGATGCGCGCGGCCGGCGTTGAGATCATCATTGATTCTTCCGAGGTGGCCGTTGTGGGCATCACGGAAATCCTGGGCCGTTTGCCGTCGCTGCTCCGCGCCATGGATCGCCTGGTCAGCGAAGCGGACCGCAGGAAACCCGCGCTGGCTATTCTTACGGACTTTCCCGGCTTTCATTTGCGGCTGGCCCGCAAGCTTTTTCCGCGCGGCATTCGCAATGTCTATTTCATCTGCCCGCAATTCTGGGCCTGGCGTCCGTGGCGGGTGCGGCTGATCCGCGAGCGGTTTGTGAAAGCACTGTGCATCTTTCCGTTTGAAGAAAAGTTTTTCCGGAATGCCGGCGTGCCCACGGAGTTTATCGGGCATCCACTGGTAGGCGCGGTCAGCGCGACACAGAGCCGCGAGCAATTCTGCGCCGCGCAGGGCCTCGACCCCGGCGGCAAGATTGTGACGGTTTTGCCAGGCAGCCGCGCGGGGGAGTTGGCGCATCACTTACCTGTCTTGCAGAAGGCCTGCGCGATTATTCACGGGAAGGTGCCGGCACAGTTCGTCGTGGCGGCCGCGCATCCGAAAAACGTGGAGCGTTTGAAGGCTGGCTGGCCCGCGGCGCTGACCGTGCGCGTCGTCGAGGGGGAAACGTATAACGCCCTGGCCTGCGCCGATGCCGCGATTGTCTCCAGCGGAACCGCGACGGTGGAAGCCGCGTTGCTCGATGCGCCCATGGTGGTGATTTACAAAGTGTCGGCGCTGACGGCCACTTTGGCTGGGCCCCTTGTGCGTACACCTTTCTTCGCCATGGTGAATCTAATAGCGGAGCGCAAGGTGGTCCCGGAATTGGTGCAGGACCGCTTTACCCCGGAGCGCGTGGCGGCGGAAACCCTGCACCTTCTGGAAGACGCCAACGCGCGAGAAGAATTGCGGCGGGGCCTAGCCGAAGTGCGGCGGAAATTGGGGCCGCCGGGGGCCATCGAACGCGCCGCCGACCACATTGCCGCTTTACTGGGCCCCGGCACTGGCAACGCTTCCTAAGGCGTTGCTATCCTATGTACATGCCCCGGATGGGAACCCTCCGGAAAGGTAAACGATGACGCGACGCCAATTGGGCTGCCCCGCGGTGTGGTCGGCCCTGCTCCTGATTCTGACGGCTTTCTGCTCGCCCCTGCGCGCCCAGACAGCGCGTCCACCGAGCTTTCTGGCGGAAAAGTACGAACTTGCCGCCTATCTGGACACCGCCGGCCAATCCATCAACGCGGTTGTGAAGATCGATTTCCGCGCCATGGACGTTTCCACGAATCTGCGCGTCGAATTACACCAAAATCTGGACGTCAGGGACGTCAAAACCACGGACGGAAAATCGCTCACTTTTCAGCGCGAGAACGATAATCCCCTGTTCGTCAACGTGATTCTCCCCGCGCCGGTGGCGGTCGGCAAAACCGTGACGCTGACCTTCAGCTACGCCGGGCTTCTGGTGAATGAAGAGAACAGTCCGGTGCCGAATATTCGCGTGGCATCCATCGGCAAGGATTGGGTGTACCTGCTGCTGCCGTCGCGCTGGTTTCCCCTGACGAATTATCCGGCGAACCGCTACACGGGAACGTTTCGGCTGAATGTGCCGGATACGATGGCGATGGCGGGGACGGGCAAAGCCGATTCGCCGCAACCGCTGGCGCCGCGCGCACCTGCCGAGGGCAACCGCTTGATGTACACGTTTCACTGCGATCGCCCGGAACCCAACGGGTCCTTCGTAGGCGGCCCATTGCAATTGAATCCCAAGCAGGCCGAAGGGATCAGCGTGGCCGTGTACGCGCCGCACGCCGATTCCGGCAAGGCGCAGGAGTTCGCGAATATCGTGGCCCACCAGGAAATCATTTTTTCGGATTTATTCGGGGCGCTCCCGGACCCGGATATCGCCGTCGTGGAATTGCCCGACGGCACGCTGCGCGAATTTTCCGCGCCAGGTGTGGTGATGCTCGGCCATCGCGTGTGGGATCCCAAGTACAGCGATCGCACGCTGAGCCGCCTGGTGGCGGGCCAGTGGTGGGGAAGCGAGGTGCTGCCGGCCTCCACCGCGGATGTCTGGATCAGCGATGGACTGGCGCGCTATTCCGAGGAGCTTTACGCCGAACAGAATTTCGGCAAGGAAGCCGGTCTGAGAGCCATTGACGAATTTGCGGTGGGCGCGCTGATGTTCGAGGATTCGGCCCCGGTGGCACAGTCGGCGCGGCTGGTGCCGTACTCCGCGGAGTACCGCTCCGTGGTGATGAACAAGGGCGCGATGCTCTTTCACATGCTGCGCGCGCAGATGGGCGACGTCGCCTTCAAGTCGCTGCTGCACGCCTTCTACACCACGTTCCAGGGCAAGACCGCAACCATGCTGGCTTTCGAGGGCATGGCCATCGCCACCGCCGATGCTGCGACAAAGCGCGGTGACGAGCCACGGAACTTGCAGGGCTACTTCTCGCAATGGCTGAACTCGACCGGCATTCCGGAATTTACGCTGGAGTATGTGACCTACCGGACACGCAAGGGCTTTCGCATCGTCGGCAAGCTCAAGCAGCCGCTGGACACCTTCGCCATGCTCATCCAGGTGCGCATTGATACCGAAGGAAATCCGGAGTTGAAAACCATCGACGTCGTTGGCATGGAGTCCGATTTCACGGTGGAGACTTTTGGGCGGCCGAAATCCGGCGGCATTCACATCGATCCCAACAACTTGATTCTGAAGAGTTCGCCGAGCCTGCGCGCGCGGGCGGCGATTGCGCGCGGCGAAGAACTCGCCGAACTCGGCAAATACTACGATGCGGTGCAGCAGTACCAGCGGGCGCTGAGCATCCAGCCCAACCGCTCGCTGGCGAATTTCCGCATGGGCGAGGCGTTTTTCTACCAAAAGAATTATCAGGCCGCAGCGAATGCCTTTCGCGAAGCCCTGGCCACGGTTCCGGAGCCCTCCGAGAAGTGGACGGAAGTGTGGGGCCATATCTACCTGGGGAAGATTTTCGATTTGCTGGGGCAGCGCGAGCGCGCCCTGAACGAATACAGCAAGGCCCGGCAAACGAACGACAATACTGGGGGCGCGCAGGACAACGTGGAAGCGCTGGTGAAGAAGGCGTACACGGAAGGTGGCATGCCTGCGGTCACCCCCACGGATGCCAGTGCGACGCCGGCAAAGTCGAAAACGGCTGAGATGCCGGAGCCGGCGTCAGGTGAAAGGCCCACGTTGAAGCGGCCGAATCCGTAGCGATTGCGCGCGGAAGAGTGCACTGACCCTCCCCCCCCTGTTTTTCATAAGTGTTGATTCTAAAGGGGGATAAGTTTGTTTGTTTTCATACACTTTTGAAAGTGTTGATTCTAGAGGAGGTTAGAGAGTGCTTGCCGGGGGTTAATTTTCAAAGAGCCTGGGGCCTCTGTAGAAGGACAGCCCCTAGCCGCGCGGAGGCGGCTATACCATTCAAATTCATTATACTATAAGATTAATAGACAGTCAAGGAAAATCTTGGGTAGTAGGTCCGAAACTGGGACGAGGAGACTGGGGAACAAAGAGAAAAGAGCGGACCCACCCTTGCGAAAACCGCAAGGATGGGCCACCCGAAGTTGCCTTAGTGCTTTAAGCGTGCGCCACCCGCCCCTCCCCCCTGTTTTTTGTAAGGGTACCAATATACTGCACAGAAAATGTGCTAGAGTGCCGGCGATGCTCTCTGCTATCCATCGCGCCTTTCATTGGAAGCACACCAGTTGGGTTATTGCGCTTGCCGGAGGTGCTGCTTTGACCGCAGCACTGGCCGATAAATTCGAACTGGCGTATACGTTCATCTTGATATGTGGCGTCTATTCGGTAGGTTGCTGGCTTAGTTCCGATGCGCTGGAACAAAAGCGGCCACGCAGCTCTCTGGTCCTACCCGACGCCACGCTGTACGTTCCTTCGGGTCGGCGCTACATGCTGTGGAAAGCCATCCCAACTCTTTTGATGATTGCGTTCTTTGCTGGCTGTGGTTATTTCGTTCATCGCCTACAGTGGGTATGGGAACTGGAACAATATGAGGGCTGGCTGTATCCAGCCAATGACCCTGACCCTCCTTGCAGTACTAGGTTTCCAGTTCCGGAGGGTGCAACAGCACTCTATCTAGGAAATTCTAGGCTGGTTGCTGGTGCAGATGTAACCATGTGGTCTGTCTTGGTGCCTCAAGAC
Source organism: Acidobacteriota bacterium (assembly GCA_003154775.1). Classification (GTDB taxonomy): domain Bacteria; phylum Acidobacteriota; class Terriglobia; order Acidiferrales; family UBA7541; genus Acidiferrum. The sequence goes on from PMES01000054.1 coordinate 99,006, forward strand.
CGTAGGATTCCTACGCCAGTGCTTGTTGTTGAACGAGACTTAGACCCTAGGATTGCAATTGACCTCGATGTGCGAGGAAAGGACGGAATAATTGTCGCACGTATTAAACACAACTACTTTATAGTAAATCGCACCCATATACTGACCATGCAACGGCCAGACAGAAGCACCTTGATAGTGACGGATCAAGAGGGAACAGAAGTGTTAAACGTAAGATACCTCAACCGACACGTGATACATTTGCTCGGAATATTCTACGTGATTGGTCAAAACGACCCGATCGTAATAAGTGAGACGAGGCAGGACATGGGTGCTGGTCGGAGTATTTTCAGCGGGGCGTGCAATGCTTCATATGGGTGGGGTGGGGATGTAGCCATGTCTCTGAGCACCAGCGGGGACGGAACGGGGAATCATGAGTACGATGCTCCTGGCTCTCGGGAACGCCCGTTATCGCCTGTCCGAAAATGGAATGCGACCAAACAGGAATGGGAAAGCCAATTCCGACACCCAAGCAGCCCGAACTAGAGCGGTTTGAACGCAGCGAAGTAGGCGGGTGGCCCTGGTTAGGGGTGGTGGAATCGTTTGACATGGGGCATGGGGAGAGGATATCACTCCGACAGATATCGAGGAAGTGATCAGGGACGGACGGTCTTTGTGCTTGCACGGAAATTGTTCACGCGTTGTCCTCTTCGCCCCTCCCAAATCAGGGAATTCCATTGCGCTAAGCACGGGCCGCCCGCCTCAATCTTCTTCGTTGTACCATTTGTCGTTGGCGATCTGATACTTCAGCGCTCGGAGTGTCTTAGGATCAATGTTTTTCGCTTGGTGTTGAATGAACTGCGGCAAGTACTCTGTTCTGCACAGAGCAGCGGACCAAATCTGACCGTTGCGGACTGATCCCTCCGCGAAGGCCTGGGCTTCGGTCGCAGTGAAGATCGGGAAATACTCCACGAGGGGAGCCATGAGAGCTTCAGCCGACCGGAAACTGCCAGCATCTGAGACTACTCGGATCAGGCCGGGGAGAATCTTCCTGGGTATACGGCGCGCAAGTGGCTCAACGAGAAGCTCGCGGGTAATGCCGCCCTTGGTGATCTTGCTGCTCTGTACGTGAGATATAAAACCGAACGGCGTCGTACCGTCAAGTGATATCGGAGCGATGGTTACTTCGGGACGCGAAACTATGAACCCGACCTCTTGCGGTGCCCACTTGGACGCCAGAAAATTCGCGCTCAGCAGGGGGATAAACAGGTTGCACCGTTTTAGCTCCTCAATTATTCGTTCGCGCCATTCGTCCGATACATGCAGGTCCTCATGCGCCAGAAACGCCTGGATACCGACTTCCGCCAGCACATCCTTAGCCTGTGCTCCGTACTTACGATCTTCGTGCGAGTAGGAGATGAAAGCGATTACCGTAGGCTCAGTAGAGTCTCTTTTTTTTTTATTGGTCGCCATAGGTTAGCGTCCTCCTTTGGCGGGTGGCCCTGGTTGAACGTAGTAGAACTTGTTGACATGGGAGACGGGGAGAGGATATCACTTCAACAATTCCCGCGGAAGTGGAGAGAGACGGAGGGTGCCCCAGGTTCGGTGTGGGAACCTGGGTCTTGGGGCGGCATTTCCCGCTTTGGGGTTTGCGATGCCGGCTGGGCTGAAGCGCTACTACGGCAAAGGGCATTTGCACTTTATTGCGTTCAGTTGTGGGGCAGTCAAGTTGCAAAATCAAAGAGAAGAACGTCCCACCCTTTGCAGAAAACGCAAAGGGTAGGCCACCCGAGTTTGACTCGGCGCTTTGAGGCTGCGCCACCCGCCAGTTCTACCGTCGCCCCACGCTGCATTCGAACGCAGTACCACTACATTAGCTATTGACGTGGTAACTAATTCATGATATCATGAGTTGTGAATCGTCGGCGCAAACCCGCGTGTGCTTCCCGGAGCATCCTCCCCGGACTAAATCCCAGACCACTTTTCCCTAGTCCTTTTGTTTTTTCTTCGCTTTTGGGGCCACAAACCACCGCTAAGTCCAATCATTCCCGTACATACGCAAAAACAGGGGGGGGGGGTACCGATACNNGGAGCAAGCTCCCGCACTCCAAGGCCGGCTTTCGCCAGCACGAGGGGAAGACAAAAGCAGATCCCTCGCGTTGCTCGGGATGACAAATCACGAGTCACAAATCACGGGTCACGAGTCACGCCCCCCTCCAACGGCGGGCAGGCAGGAGGAGGCGCCCTGCACAAAGAGGAGGAACCCAAGAGCGGCCCGCGTCAAAAGGCGTCCGCTACACGGAGGAGAGGGCGGTGAGTTTGGCGGCGGGGACGGATTTTTGTTGGAGGAGGACGTGGAAGCGTTCGCCCATGCCTTCGGGATAGATGAGCGTTTTGAGTTGGAGGCGCGCGCGGACGCGGTCGGTTTCATCCATGCGATCATCGTAGAGGTCGGCGAACTCGTTCCCCCGCCCTAATGCGAGCAAGAACGCGGTTTGGGAAATGAGGCCCAGGGTCTCCAGGCCGCGACGCTGGCCCCAGAGGCGAAGCGCGGTGAAATTGACGTGGGCGGTCAGATCCTGTTCGCCGGGGGCGGCATAAAAACTTTCGCTGGCCTGATGCTTCGCGTAAGCGAGCAGGGTGCCAGCCATATGGTGGGAATCGAAAAGATCGGCGGCCTCGTGGCCGTAGTCAATCGTCAGAACAAAACCGCGATCCAGGCGCCGCGCGATTTCGTCGATCCAGTCGCAAGCCTCGAGACCCGCTTCGGCCTGCTGGCCTTCTTCGAGGGAAATCTGTTGCGCGGCGAAGTACTCGCTGATGGCACAGGTAGAAAGCGGCACGAGGAGTTCCACGAAGGAGTTGCCGTCGTGGCCGACGAAGATTTCCTGAAGGTGGCCCTCCTGCTGGCGGAGGCGATGCACGGGGAGCGCGTCGAGCAGTTCGTTGGAAAAAACGCAGCCGGCGGGGATGTGGGCTGGAATTTCGATGGATGGCCGGCACTTCCCCTCCTGAAGGTAAGGCGCGAGCTGCACGGTCATCTGATCGCAACGCGCGGGAGAACGCTCAACGGCCACATAGCGCAGCGCAGCGTAAAAGTCCGGCAATTTGGTTTGCGCGAATTCCAGGATGTGTCTGGCCAGGCGGCCTACGCCCGCAGCGGCTTCGACCAGCAAAAACTCAGACGGGCGATCCAGTTGTTCCCAAAATTCGGCGAATTGGCGCGCCAGCAGGCGGCCAAAAATGGGATGCACGTCGGGACTCGTGTAGTAATCAGCGAATCGCGCGGATTCCGGCTGGCTGTAGTAACCGTGAACCGGATGGTAGAGGCACTCGCGCATGTACTCGGCAAAGGTGATCGGCCCAAAGCGGCGGATGCGTTCGGCGAGAAGTGCGGCGAGCGGGGTCATGCGGAAGCGGCTCCCGTGGAGAGTTGCTTGCGGAGATCGTCCCAAGTGGACTGGAAGACGTCGCGGGCGCGGGCATCGAACAGGACGAAGTAAACGGATTCCAGGGAGGATTCGCCCTTCAGATGCTCGATGGTTTCGCTGAGCATGATCTGCGCGCATTCGTCCAGGGGAAAGCCGGAAACGCCGGTGCCCACGGCGGGAAAGGCGATGGACTTGAGTTTGCGTTCAGCGGCGATTCGCAGCGAGTGCCCCGTGGAGGTACGCAGTGATTTGGCAGTGGTGCGCACGCCGCCGAGGCCCATGCTCGCGGCGTGAATGACGTAACGCGCCTTGAGTTTGCCCGCGCCGGTGATGGCCGCATAGCCGATGGGGATGCTGCCGACTTTGTTGCACTCCTGCTGAATGGTGTCGCCGCCCTTGCGGTAGATGGCGCCCGCAACACCCGCGCCGAGGATGAGATCGTTGTTGGCGGCGTTCACGATGGCGTCCACATCCATATCGGTGATGTCGCCTTGCTGGATGATGATGCGCTCGGTGAGGGGTTTCATTGTGAGCATTGTAGAACAGATTGAGCGAGGGGGAAGCGCGCTGGAGAGTGGGTGGTGGTATCGGATAACGGCTATCAGATATCAGCGATCAGGAGGCGGATTGTCTGAAGATCAGATGAGCTCGCCGAGTGGATCAACCGTAAAAGCGGCGGCCCTTCGAGGCTCCCCTCGAAAATCGGGGCAAGCAGGGTAAACGAGCCGCCGCACTCCAAATGGGCGAGGCGGGAGATCATTGGATTGCGCCTTTGGGGGAGATCCAGTGCCGTGGCTCATCGTAGGTGTCCTTTTTCCCGGCTACCCATTAGCCGGGATGCGAGTCGCGTACGTTCTGGGTGCGTTCGACGAGCTGGGCAAGCTTGCGAAAGTGCTTCAGGCGGTCGCTCTTGCCGCGGGCATTCTGACCGCTGGTGGAGGGGAGAACGTAGACCTGCGCGCCGTAAAGATTGGCCTTTTGCAGGCCGAAGTTGCATTTGCGCTGGGCAAACTGCTCGTAGACGATCTTGCCGTTAAAGGCCACCACGCGCGGCGTGAATTCCTCGAGTTTTTGCGAGAGGACGATGCGGCCTTCGGCAAAATCCTCGCGCGTGAGTTCCTCGACGCCCCTGGTGGGTTTCTTGACGAGATCGGTGAGGCCAATCCCGAATTCGATGATGCGGCGGTCGTCGGGATAGTCGAATGGTTCGGGGACCACGCCCGATTCATAGAGCATGGGCCAGAATTGATTGCCGCGGCCGGCGTAATAATGGCCGGCGCGGACGGAGGATTCGCTGGGGTTGCATCCCACGATCACGAGCTTCATGCCTTTGCGGAGATAGTCTGGAAGTGTCTTCATTCAGCGTTCACTCGATCAGGAGAACAGTTCTGTCGCGGCGCTCCGATGGTAAGCCTTTCGTGCTGCGCGAGCCAGTGCATAGATTCTACTTGCCTTTGAAATTCGGGGCACGCTTTTCTACATAGGCGGTGCGGCCTTCCTTGGCATCCTCCCGGTGGGAGAGGGATTAAGCCGGAATTGAGGAATAGAACGGCAGATCGCGGCCGAAGCCCTTTTCTTTGGCTAGATGGTAGACCTTGACGGCGACGGCGAGATCCCAGGCAGCGATGCCGTTGGATTTGAAGAGGGTGATCTGGGAATCCGAGGTGCGCCCGGGGACTTGGCCGGCGACGAGTTGCGCGAGTTCGTGAACGTCGTTCCAGCACGCGGGTTGCTGCTGGAACGGGATAATGAGGTCGCCCGCCTCTTGCTTCGACTGTTCGAGGGAATCCACGAAGATGAGATTGGCTTTGGCGACGGCAGCAGCGTCGAGTTCCTGTTTGTGAGCGTGATTGGCGCCGATGGCGTTGATGTGGACGCCTGCCGAGAGATCGTTTGCGACGAGAACGGGCCGCGGGGATGTGGTAGCGGTGGAGATGATGTCCACACCATGAGCAGCTTCCGCGGCAGAGTGCGCGGGAGTGACGGGGATCTGTAGACGGGCGGACATCTCTTCACAGAACTGGGTCCGGCGCTGCGCGTCGCGGCCATAGGCACGCGCGGCGGTGATTTTGCGGACGGCGGCAAGGGCTTCGAGCTGAGTTTTTGCCTGGCCACCCGTGCCGATGATGGTGGCGGTGCTGGCGTTCTGACGGGCGAGATATTTGGTGGCGACTCCGGAAGCGGCACCGGTGCGTAGGCGGCCGAGGTAATCGGCTTCGATGAGGGCAAGAAGTTCGCCGGTTGTCGCGCTGAAGAGGGTGACGAGGAAGCAGAGCTTGCCCTTGACGTAGGTGTATTGCTTGGTGGCAACGAAGCCGGCTTCCTTATCGAACGCGGCCATGAGATGGAAGAAGCCGCCACCACCCAGTTCAAAGCGGCGGCGGGGGTGGACGAGTACATTGCCCTGGCCCTGCTTGCGAGAGATGTCTTCGACGACGTCGATGGCCATCGGCATGGTGAGGAGTTGGCGAACTTCGGATTCGTTGATGTGGAGGGTCATGGGAGTTCTCGATAAGGTAATTTAGCACAGGGGATGGAATGCGCGGGCGGGTGGAGGAATTATGTCTTGTTGGCGGGGCAGGCGGCCGCAAAAGCGGCGGCGAGCCGCCGCACTCCAAATTAGCCGAGAAGCCGCAGAGATCTTGCGAACATGGGGCACAGCGCCGCTGTTGAGTGTCAAGAGACGGGGTCAGTAGTGAGAAGCGTGAGTTTTCTTGGAGGGATTTTCTTCGCGGATGCGGCGGACTACGGTTTGGTTGAGGTGATAGGCGCGTTCTTCCTTGGCGCCATCCATGACGTGGAAACGAAATTCCGGCTCACCCTTGGGGCCCTTGCCGACCTGGATGGGGAAGGCGCCACAGAGGTTATTTTCGCTATAAGCGGTTTCATAGCGGGATTTCCTGGCGTTCCAGGTGAAAACGCGAAGCGTGGTGAAATCGCAGGGCTGTCCTTCCGGGCTGCGGGTGCCGGCAACGAGATATTGCGGGTGATCGCCATCGGGATCGGTGACGCGATTCAGCTCAAACCAGGCCAGGGGACGCACGTTGGCGGAGTTGGTGCCTTCCCGGACAGCATCCGGTACGTCAAGGGATACGAAGCGGGCAATGACCCAGCCCGCGATGGGAATGGTCTGATCGCCGGGCTGCGTTGTGGTGGTGATGGCGGAATTGCGCACGACTCCTTCGCCAGGAGGACGCGTGGCGACGCCGCGAACGAGAAACCAGTCTTCTTTCTTGGTTTCTTCGGCGTCGCCGGAAGATTCCTTCTCGTCGGAAACCTGCTCCCAATCGGCAACCGCACGGCCCAAGATTTCGAGTTCGGCGCCGCGGCCGAACTGATAGAGGCGCGGCTCTGTGCGGCCCGGCGCAACGCGAAGATTGGTGGTGGCCTTGGTGCGGCCGCGAGCCTGGACGGGCAAGAATTTGGCTTGCTCGAGGAGTTTCGCGCTGCGCTGCCAGAGTTCCGGCTCCGTCAAATAGCGGCCATCGACCCATCCAGTTACGCCAACGGCGGTGCGCACTTTGACGTTGTCGTTGCGGCGGGCGAGGACTTCGACGCGGTCCCCATAGAGAAGCACGCCAAGCTGTTCGCGCACCTGAGCGACGCCACTCCAGAGAGTGACACTGCGTTCGCTGACATAGGCAACACCGAGGGACTCGTGTTTTGGCCGGAAGAACCACGCCAGCAGGGCCACGAGACACAGAATCGGCACGGCAACGAGAAGCTTTCGCTTCATTCGCTATCCCCGAAAGTGGCGCCGACGGCGCGCGCCGCGTGAACAATTTCGCAGCCGGGTTCGATGAACTTCATTTTTTCCAGGGCTTCGTCGAGAGACACAGAAGCCATTTTACCGGCTTTGAGGCAAACCATGCGACCGAATTGACCCTTGGCGACGAGGTCCGTGGCGGCGACACCAAAGCGTGTCCCGAGGATGCGGTCGAAGGGGGTGGGAGAGCCGCCGCGCTGGACGTGACCCAGGACGGTGACGCGAATCTCCTTGTGCAGCATTTCGCGAAGGATATCGGCGATGACATTGGCAACTCCGCCGGGGCCGACGGGGGGGGATGGGCTTGCCTTGGGGATCAGCAGCGGGGAGCTTTACGCCTTCGGCGACGACAATGATGCTGAAGTGCTTGCCGCGGAGTTCGCGGGCGCGAACGGCGTCACAAACAGCCTCGAAACTGAAGGGGATTTCGGGAACGAGGATGATGTGGGCGCCACCGGCGATTCCGGCGTGGAGAGCGATCCAGCCAGCGTCGCGGCCCATGAGTTCGATGAGCATGACGCGGTGGTGGCTTTCGGCGGTGGTGTGGAGACGGTCGATGGCCTCGGTGGCGATGACCAGTGCAGTGTCAAAACCGAAAGTGACTTCGGTGGCGTCGAGATCGTTATCAATGGTTTTGGGGACGCCGACGATGTTGACGCCTCGACGAGAGAAATCGCGGGCGATGTGCTGGGTGCCGTCACCGCCGATGACGATCATGGCTTCAATGCCAAGGCGGCGAGCGTTATCCATACAAAGATCGGAATAGTCGTGAACGACTTCCTGGCCATTTTCGGTCGTTATGTAGGCAAAGGGATTGCCACGATTGGTGGTGCCGAGGATGGTGCCGCCACGCGGAAGAATACCGCTGACGGTTTCCTCCGTCATTTCCTTTGCGCCTTCAGGCCAGATGAGGCCATCGAACCCGTTGCGGATCCCGATCACACGCATGTTGTGTTCATAGATGGAGGAGCGAACGATGGCGCGGATGACGGGATTGAGACCTGGTGCGTCGCCGCCGCCGTTGACAATGGCTAAGGTGCGAACGGAAGATTTCATGGAGCCTCGCAGAGGACACTTAACTACTTGACAAATTGTACCTGATTTGGAGGCGTAGCCGACGTGACACAGCGCACCAGTGTGAGTATGGAAAGGCAACAAGAACGAAAGTAAGGTGGGAGACACAGGGGGATCAAAATGAAGTTCTTGAATGGAATGCAGCCGTTGGCGTTGCTGGTGTTGCGCGTGTGCCTGGGAATTATCTTCGTGTACCACGGATATCCCAAACTGGTACACGCGAACGCGGGAATGGGGGAGTTTTTCGTGATGCACGGGCTGCCGGGCTACCTTGTGCCGGTGGCGGGAATCCTGGAGGGGTTTGGGGGGTTGTTGCTGGTGCTGGGATTGTTCACGAGGCCGGTGGCGTTGCTGCTGGCGATTGAGATGGGCGTGGCGATCTGGAAAGTACACAGCGGCCACGGATACATGGCGGTGAAAGATTATGAATTCCCGCTGGCTGTGGGGGCGGCGTGTTTTGCGCTGGCTACGGTGGGAGCGGGGGCCGTGTCGATGGATTATTTGATCTTTGGAGATGGCGGGAAGAAGAGACGGGTAGCGAAGAGCGGCAAGGAGTAAGTCTGAATTCGGAAGTCGCAGAGGGATTCATCGCACAAAAAACGTGCGATGGAGAACCGTACCTCCGCTCCGGGCAGGCGGAATGACGGATTTTGGATAGGTGAGGCGTGCCGCTGCCAGACCGTCAAACTTGCGCGGGAGACCCCGGCACAGTGATTGGCAGGGTCGCGGGCGCAACCGGAAGCACAATCCACAGAACCAGGTAAACCAGGAAGCCGGTGCCAGCGAAGAAAATGGCCAAGAGCCAAACCACGCGAACCAGCGTGGGATCAAGATCGAAATAATCGGCAAGGCCGGCACAGACACCACCGATTTTCTTGTCCCTGCTGGAGCGCATCAAGCGCTTGGGTGCGGCGACGGAGGGAGGAGCGCCCGCAGCGGCCGTATCAGACTGTTTTGCGCCACAGTTGTAGCAGAACTTGGAACCTGGGGCGATTTCCTTCTGACAAGATGAGCAAAGCATGAGGTACCCCCCACAGAGCGGTATCGAATGGATTCTAAACGTATATACGAAAAAGAGGAGGAAAATGTTTCCGGCGGAGAGGGCAGCGAGAAGAGGCCCACCCAAGAGTACAGTCCCTTCGCGGCTCCCCTCGAAGATCGGGGCAAGCAGGGTAAACCCTTCGAAGCTCAGGGTAAACAGGAGTGCATTTGGCTTAGGGATGGTGGGCGGCGGAATTGTGGTTTGGTGGCAGGGCTTGCAGCCGTAAAAGCGGCGGCGAGCCGCCGCACTCCAAGTTAGACCAAGAGCCTAGACGCGGAGATCGTGCGGACATGGGGCGCAGGCATCCTGCGCCCCTACTGGGAGAAAAGCCACAGGGCTCGCGGACTCGGCTTGCGCAACAACAGCACGAAAGGCGCCCGCCTCCCCGACCAGGTCGGGGCAAACGCCAGGCGGCCGTTACGAGGGCAAGAGAAACCCAAGAACCGACCTGAAGGTCGGCCACTACAAAGACGAAGCGAGTTGTTAGTAGGCTAGGAGGAGATGGACGGCGGCGGTGAGGTCGTCGGTTTGGGGGAGGATGGCGTCCTCGAGCTTGGGATGGTAGGCGCAGAAGGTGTCCATGGCGGCGACACGCTTGACGGGGGCGTCCAGCTCGGCGAAGAGTTCTTCGGCGATGCGCGCGGCGATTTCGGCGCCGTAACCCCAGCTCATCATGTCTTCATAGGCAACGATGACGCGGTGCGTTTTGCGCACGGTGGCGGCGATGGCATTCCAATCGAAGGGGGAGAGGGAGCGAAGATCGAGGATTTCGACGGAAATGCCTTCGCGCTGGAGGGCCGCGGCGGCAACTTCAGCGCGGCGAACGACGGCGCCGTAAGTGATGATGCTGACCTGTTCGCCTTCCTTGACAAGGCGCGCTTTGCCGAAAGGAATGGTGAAATCCGGGCCGGGGTATTCGGAGCGATTGTAGGGTTGGCGATAGAGATGTTTGTGTTCGAGGAACATCACCGGATCGTCGCAGCGAATGGCGGTGCGCAGCAGGCCGGCGACATCGAGCGCGGTGGAAGGCATGACAACGCGCAAGCCGGGGCAATGGGTAAAAATAGATTCGCCGCTCTGGCTGTGATAGACGGCGCCACCGGTAAGGTAGCCACCGATGGCCACGCGAATGACGGCGGGGCACTTGAAGGCGCCGTTGGAGCGCCAGCGAAGGACGCAGAGTTCATTGCGAATCTGCATCATGGCCGGCCAGATGTAATCGAAGAACTGGATTTCCGCGACGGGCTTCAAGCCTCGGGTGGCCATGCCGATAGCGCGGCCAACGATGCTGGCTTCCGCGATGGGCGTATTGAAGACGCGATCGGAGCCGTATTTGCGCTGTAGACCGGCGGTGGCTTTGAAAACGCCGCCCTTCCCTTTCACTTCGCGGAGAGTATCCTCGCGGCTGGCATCGGCGACATCTTCACCAAAGACGACGATGCGTTCATCGCGAGCCATCTCATCCAGGAGCGTTGCAGCGACCATTTCGACCATGGTCTTGGGAGCGGCCTGGAATTTCGGCTCGACGGCAAAGCTCGCGGAAGTGGGATCGATGTCCTGCGAATAAATGTGCAACGGGATGGAGGAGGGTTCCGGATGCTCGGCGGCGAGGGCCTGATCGGCGGCTTCGCGGACTTCACGATCAACCTGGGCTTCGAGGGATTCAATTTCTTTCTGATCGAGAAGGCCTTCGCGAATGAGGAAGAGCGAAAACTTGGAGAGCGGGTCGCGACGGGCTTCGGCTTCGCGCTCTTCCGGAGTCTTATAGAGCTTTTCGTCGTCGGAAAGCGAGTGGGAGTAGGGACGCGTGACGCGGGCGTGAACAAGTGCGGGGCCGCGGCGCTCGCGAGCGTAGGCGATGGCTTCCTTGCAGACGGCGTAGCTTTCCAGCGGGTCGGTGCCGTCGCATTCGGCGATGTGCAGGCCGGGAAAACCTTTGACCAGCCGGGAAATGCTGCCACCGGCGGTTTGCACTTCGACGGGAACGGAGATGGCGTAACCGTTGTCCTCGATGAGATAGAAAAGGGGAAGTTTCTTGGCGCAGGCGACGTTGAGTGATTCCCAGAATTCGCCTTCGCTGGTGGCGCCATCGCCGGAGGAGACGTAGACGATCTCTTCGGGTTGGTAATTGACGTGTTCCCCCAGCGGGGCCTGTTGCGCTTGCGCAAGCGCCTTGTGGCGATGCTCGTAGTAGAGCGTTGCTTCCGCGGCGCCAGCGGCGTGGAGAAACTGCGTGCCGGTGCAGGAGGACCTGCTGACGACGTTCCATTTCGGATGGCCCCAATGGGAGGGCATCTGGCGTCCACCGGAGCTGGGATCGTCCTTCGCGCCGGCGGCTTGGAGGAGAGTGTCGAGAGGTGTGACGCCGAGCATGAGGCAGAGAGCGCGGTCGCGATAGTAGGGGTAGAGCCAGTCCACACCGGGACGCAGGAGAAGGCCGGCAGCGGCGGTGACGGCTTCGTGACCGGCGCTGGAAATCTGGAAATAGATTTTGCTCTGGCGCTTGAGCTGAATTTCGCGGTCGTCGAGGCGCCGCGAGAGATACATGGTGCGGTAGAGGCGGACGAGGGTGTCGCGGTCCAGACCGTGGTACTTGGGCGATTCCAGCTTGGCGATCTTCACGCGAGTTTGCACGGACATTCGGTTCGCCTTCGTGATGGAGAGGAGTAACTTACGCGCGAATTTTAAGTATACCGGATGAGGGCGGCGAATCGATAGGAAAGCAGGGTGGTTTCGCCGCAAACGGCAGTACTATACCAGGTCGTCAAAGTGCTTTTCGGTATCGGCAAAAGGCGCGTCGGAGGGTTTGACGATGGTAGGCGAAGCGCCCTGAAATGGTTCCTCGGACGGAATTCTTTGCAGCCAGCGTTGCTCGGAGAGTTTTTCGTGATTGGAAAAGTCGAGACGCACGAGGAGCTTGACGGTTTCGGAAGGTGCGGCTGGGGGAGCTTCAGGATTGTCTTTGCTCTTCCCCTTGGAGTTGTCAGGCTTTTCGCCGACTTCGGCAGGAGCAGCAGCGGCGATGCGTTCAAATTTGAAGAGGAGTTTCTTGTCGAGGCGGTAGGCCTGCTTCCAGCCTTCGAGTTTGTGGCGCGCTTGCTGCGCTTTTTCTTCGTCTTTTGCGAAGTCAAATTGAATATAAGTGTGGGGCATAAAATGATTTTGCGGCTCGCGGGGGGAGTAAGTCAAGAAATGCCAGTGGATTGCGGCGCTAGCAGTGCGCTGGCGGGGCCCCCTTCCTATTTGGCTTGGAGAGGACGTGGGAGTTAGGGTATCCTGCCAACTCCAACTATGAAGAGATTGCGGGCCATCCCTATCGCTCCGGGAAAACTGGGGGCGTGGGTGTGCCTGGTGGCGGTGGTGCTGCTGTGGGCTCCGATGTGGGCAGCGGCGTGGCCAACGGATGGCATGGACTGCTGTAAGAACGGCCTGTGCATGGCGCACGCTCACTCGCAATCAAATCCCGCCCGTCCGCAGCAGGCAGGGGCAAAGGAATCGCCGATGGACTGCGCGCACCATGGCGGAAGCGGCATGGCCAACTGCTCGATGTCCTGCTGCCATGAACGCAGTCAAATCCTGGCGGCACCAGCGATTTTTGTGACGCCAGAGCCCGCAACCATTGGCCAGCCATCCGAGGCCACGATAGCGGCCGGTACCTTTGCGCCGAAGGAATTTGTGCAATCGTTCGCGCCACCCTCTCCCCCTCCTCGCACGCCTCTCGTCTCCCTGTAATTTCCCGCTTATTTTCGTGGAATGGAAAATTTTCCGGGTCCAAGCGACCCGCCGCGGATTTTCCCGCCATTCAACGGAGAAGAATTCAAGATGCAACGAATTTTGCTTGTCATGGCAGTCGTATTTCTTTTTGTGAGCGGAGTGTTTGCCACCATATTTGGAACGGTACGAGGCGTCGTGCACGATCCGCAGCACCGGCCAGTGGCCGACGCCGCGGTGAAGCTGAAGTCGGCGACCTCTGATTGGACGCAAACGGCGCAAACAGACCAAGATGGGGCGTTTTTGTTTACAGCGGTGCCGGTGGGCGATTACCAGGTGACGGTGACAAGGAGCGGCTTTGCGGAGGAGCAGGAAACGGTCACCGTGGTTTCGGCTTCCTCGCCGACGCTGCATTTTCAACTCAAGATCGCTTCGGTAAATCAGACCACAACCGTTTTGGCAGAAGGACAGGAAGAAGTGGCGAACGTGGATTCCGTGACGCCGACAACGCTCGTGGCACGATTGGACATCGCGCAGACGCCCGGTGCCGACCGCACGAACGCATTGCAAATGATCACCGACTACGTGCCAGCCGCCTACGTGACTCACGATATGCTGCACATGCGCGGAGGCCACCAGGTGGACTGGCTGATTGACGGCGTTCCTATACCCAACACCAATATCGCCACCAACCTGGGCCCGGTGATTGACCCAAAGGACATTGATTATCTCGAGGTGCAAAGAGGCAGCTACGAAGCCGATTATGGGGACCGCACCTACGGAATCTTCAATATCGTGCCGCGAACCGGGTTTGAGCGGAACAATGAGGCGGAGCTCGTGCTGAGTTTGGGGAACTGGGATCAAACGAACGATCAAATCAATTTCGGTGGGCACACCGAGCGCTTCGCCTATTATGCAAGCTTAAACGGAAACCGGAGCAATTACGGACTGCAGACCCCGATTGGGCAAGTCTTTCACGATGCAGAGAACGGCTATGGGGGATTCGCGTCCTTCATCTACAACCCCAATTCCGAGAACCAATTTCGATTGGTCACGTCCTTGCGGCAGGACTACTACCAGATTCCCTACGACCCGGATCCCAATTCATCTGGAAATCAGTCGTACCCCAGCTACGGCCTTCGCGATGGCGAGCACGAAACCGACGGCTATGTTGCGTTCTCCTGGATCCACACATTCAATGCAAACCTGCTGCTTACGGTTTCGCCCTTTTATCACTACAGCAAAGCCAACTACCAAGCCTCACCCAACGACACGCCGGTGGTCACGAGCGCGGATCAAACTTCCAATTATGAGGGGTTACAGGCGGCCGTGAGCGCAAGTGTTTGGAGAAATGATATTCAGGCCGGCGTGTACGGATTCGCCCAACACCAGAGCAACTACTTCGACAACCTATTCACGGACGGCAGCCAAAACTTCCCTCCTTCCTCGGCTTCTGTCACGGGGGGACTTGAGGAAATATTTGTAAGCGACAAATTCAAGGTGACTTCGTGGCTGACATTAATCGCCGGCTTTCGCCAATCACACTTTACGGCGGATATTGTGGAAAATGAGGTGGACCCACGCTTTGGCATGGCCGTAAAGGTCCCGCGGCTGAATTGGGTCTTTCACGCCTTCTATGGCCACTTTTACGAACCCCCGCCGCTGTTGACGGCCACCGGCCCGCTGCTGGATTTAGCAAACAGCCAGAATCTGACTTTTGCTCCGCTGCACGGTGAGCGGGATGAAGAGTATCAGTTTGGGGTCACGATTCCTTTTCGCGGCTGGGCTCTTGACGCAGATCATTTTCAAACAAAGGCACAGAATTGGCTGGATCACAGCAATATCGGTGAATCAAACCTGTTCTGGCCACTCACGTGGTATCAGGCATTGATTCAAACTTGGGAACTCACGCTGCGGTCCCCCCGCCTTTGGCACCGCGGCCAGTTTCACCTGGCTTACGCGAATCAAATCGCGCAGGCAGAGGGGCCCTTCACGGGAGGCTTGATCTGCCCGAACCCCGCGCCGGTGGGATGCGAACCGCCGCCAGGATATGCCGCGGTGGACCATGACCAGAGAAACACACTAAACTTGGGTTTTAACGCAACCCTTCCCTGGCAAGCGTTCGCTTCGGCGAATGTGTACTACGGCTCAGGGTTCACGAACGGGATGCCGGACGCGCAATATCCCGGGAACTATCTGCCGCAGCACACCACGTTTGATCTTTCGCTGGGGAAAAGCTTCTTTGAGAAATACAGCGTTTCCGTGACCGCGCTGAATGTGGGGAACCGACGCGTGCTGCTGGACAACAGTTTGACGTTCGGAGGATTTCACTACAACGATCCGCGGGAAATCTACGCTGAATTCCGCTATCGTTTCCATTATTGAGGAGCAGCGATGAGACAATTCATTCTACTTTTGCTGGGGATGTTCGTTATGTCGAGCGCAGGCTGCCAGACGACGCCGGTGAAACATTATGCGATCCAGGCGGAGGTGATCTCGGTGGACGTGCCGAAGAAGATGGTGACGGTGAAGCATGGCGAGATACCGGGATTGATGCCTGCAATGACCATGAATTACCTGGTGGCGGATGAAAAGCAGATCGAGCCGCTGAAGCCAGGGGACAAGATCAGCGCGGATCTGGTGGTGGGGGAAAACGTGGGGCACCTGGAAAAGATTGTGCTGGTGGAAAAGGCCGTGCCGGCGCCACCTCCGGCGGGTGACGCGAACCAGCAAGGGCATTGATGCGACAACTTCTATTGACTGGCCGCGCTGCGAGGAACGTTGGGCAAGAGTGTGCTGAGAATGTACACTGTTGGCTGTGAATTCCGAAAAAACTAGCGCAATACAGGCGAGCAGCGGGCACTGGCTAAACAGGACCGTGCTGGGCGTTGGACTGACAAGCCTGTTCAGCGACTGGAGCCACGAGATGGCCACGGCGATACTGCCGGCTTTTTTGGCGGCAATTGGCGCGGGGCCGGCGTGGTTGGGCGCCATTGAAGGGATTTCGGACGGATTGTCCAGCTTCACCAAGCTGGCGGCGGGCTACTACACCGATCGGCTGAAACATCGCAAGCCGCTGGTAGTTGTGGGGTATGCGTTTACGGCCGTGGCGACGGCTTCGTTTGGGCTGGCAACGCAGGCGATTCATGTGTTGTTTGGGCGGGCAGCGGCGTGGTTCGGGCGGGGGGTGAGATCGCCGGCAAAGAAGGCGCTGCTGGCAGCGGACGTTCCGCCTTCCGCGTACGGGCGGGCGTTTGGCTTTGAACGATTGATGGACACGGTGGGAGCGATTGCGGGGCCGCTGACGGCGCTGTGGCTGCTGCGGGTAACGAATCACGCGTATCGCACAGTGTTTTTTTGGACCCTGTTGCCGGGGTTGGCTGCGGTGCTGTGCTTCTGGCTGCTGGTGCGGGAGCGGCCGATTGGGACGCGCAAGCAAGTGTCGTTTCTGACGGGGCTGCGCGCGCTGCCGGGTTCCTTTCGCCGGTTTTTGCTGGGAGTGGGAATATTCGGGGCTGGCGATTTTTCACACACGCTGCTGATTCTTTATGCGACGCGCATGCTGGCGCCAACGCGGGGAATGGCCTGGGCGGCGAGCATTGCGGTGGGGCTATACACGCTGCACAACGTGTTTTATGCAGGCTCGGCATACGTGAGCGGTTGGATCAGCGACCACGTGCCACACCGAAAGGCGATTCTCGCAGGAGGTTATGCGCTGGGTGGTGTGACAGCGATATTTCTGACGGCGGCACCGCATTCGCTCTGGTTGTTGGCCGCGATCTTCGTGTTTGCGGGCGTCTATGTGGGAACGGAAGAGGCGCTGGAGGATTCGCTGGCGGCGGAACTTTTGCCGAAAGAGCAGCATGGCATGGCGTTCGGGACACTGGCGGCGGTGAACGCGGTGGGGGATTTTCTTTCGAGCATCGTCGTGGGGTTGTTGTGGTCACAGGTTTCGGTGAAGGCGGCGTTTTCATTTTCGGCGGTGTTGTTTTTTGCGGGGGCGATTTTGATCGCCAGGTTGCGGAAATAGCGGGGGGGGAAAAGGCGGCCGATGCAAGAACAAGAGACGCGAGAGAAAGGCAAAGGCGCCCGCCTCAGAAGGCGGCCGCTACAAAAGGCAGAGACCCAAGAACCGGCTTGAAGGCCGGCCACTACAGAAGATCGCGATTTGTGCGGATTTGGCGGTGAGAAATTAGGTTTGGGAGTTTTTGTTGGCGAGGGTTTTGGAGGCGCGCATGCGGCGCTGGACCTCCGCCTGAAGATAGCGGCGCAGGTTTTCGGGGACGATGCCGGGATCCGCGAGTGCGCGAAGATCCGAAACGGTGAGGTGGGGCAAAAAGGCGAGCACGGTGGCGAGAGGCGCGGAGGGATTGCGCACAAGGGCGAGGCGCACGTTGTAGGTCTGGGACCATTTGCGGTGACTGGCGATGGCTTGCACTACGCGAAGAGAAGTTTTCTCGCGCGCCATGGCCTTGAGCACCTGGGCTTCCGTCAGGAAGGGATTATCGAGGGCGACAGGCAGGACATTCGGGTGGCCTTCCGCGACGAGTGCGCCGGCAACGTGCGTGGGTCCGCGGCGAGCAAGAGTAATCTTCTGGCCCAGGGGTAATTGCGGGAGGCGCGCAACGATTTGGGCTTGGGCGAGGCGTTTGAGCTCCACGGAGGAGGCGGGCGAGAGGGCGAACTGGACAAGATCCATGAGGTAGATGTCGCGCAGCAAGCGCAAACAGGCGAGGCGCGGGGCACGCGGATGAAAAAGCAGCGCACGCTTGACGGAATAGCTTTTCAGGAGGTTTTTGCGCGTGCCAATGTTTTCGAGTATTTCCGTGGGAAGATCCTTGCGGGAAAGTAGCAGGCAAAGCTTCGTGTCATCCAAGGCGGGATTATCGAGGAGCGCGGCGAGCACTTGGGGCGCAGGGTGATAAAGGAGAGCGCTCAGGTCATCACCTGTAGCGGTACGCGCGAGTTGCAGCTCTTGCTCGAACTCGCGCACGTTAGTTCCTTTCCTCGATGGGCACCAGGAAGCGGAGAGCGAGGCGTGCGGCAGATTCGGCAGGGGTGATGGCCATGGCGCCAAATTCCGCCTGAGGGGCAACGGCGTGGAGGCGTTCGTCCACCAACTGATCAAAGAAGAAGGAGCAGCCCACCATGCCGCCCGTCTTGGCCAGAAGGAATTTCTGATCCTTGAGATGCAGGCGCTCGATGAGGGCGGCGACAAGCGTGGCGAGGTCGTCGGCAGCCGCTTGGAGCAGGGCGTGCGCGGCGGAATCGCCTTGATCCGCAGCTCGCAGAATCACCGGGAAAATCTTGGGGAAGACTTCATCGGGGACGCCGTGGGCGAGGGATTGGACTTCGTGCCAGGAAGTGGCGTTGAGTTCCTGAAGAATCAGGCGGCCCATCGTGGTGTTGGCGCCAGTACGATCGAATTCGTGCAAAGCGGCAATGGCAGCGCGGCGGCCGACATCGAAAGCGCTGCCTTCGTCTCCGAGGAGCGGACCGTGGCCGCCAATGCGGGCGATCTGGCCCTGCGCATCGCGCCCAACCGCGGCGGAACCGGTGCCGGCAATCAGGACAATCGCGGGACCTTCGCCGGTGGCTTCCAGAGTAAGCTCAAGATCGGTGCACACCACCACGGTTTTGCCGGGAAATTCTTCCTCGAGGAGGCGTTTCATTTTTCGTTCGGCATCCGGCTGGCCCGCGCCGGCAAGACCCGCGCAAAGAGCGATGACTTCCGCCGGCGGGATATTGGCGGACTGCAGGGCCCAGCGCGCGGCTTCACAAACGGCAGCCAGCGCGCCGCCAAATCCGACGCGCATCGGATTGGAGGGGCCGCTGCGGCTGCGCGCAAGGACGTGGCGCGATTCGTCCATGAGGACGCATTCCGTTTTCGTGCCGCCGCCATCGAACCCGAGAACATAGCGCATAACCAAAGCATACGCGAGGCGGGGCCTATGTGCGCAAGGGCGAAAGGCGGGGTGCTGAAAGGGTTGCGGGTAAGGAGAGATTGGCCAGGATTCCTCACCGGGAGCGGGAAGAGAAAAACCGCAGGGCTCCCGCCAGAAAACGGCGGGCACAGCGCTACAAACCCAAGAGAAAGGCACCCAGCCTGGTGGCGGCCTCCACATCTTCTTGGGAAAAACACGATTGTGGATCTGCTTAGGGCGTAAAAGCGGCGGCAAGCCGCCGCGCTCCAAGGGAAAATAGTGCGGACATGGGGCACAGCAGTGCTCGCCCCGACCGGGCGCCAACTGGCGAGCCAGAACCAGGCGGAAGATCGGATTAGCAGCGGAGTGTTGGCTTGACGGTGTTATGCGCAGCCACTATTCTCGACTCGCTCCACGGAACTTTCCGGTAATTCTGCGCGGCATGGTGCTTATGCACATTCATCCGCTGGATTTGGCGATTGTTGTTGCGTACTTGTTGGGAGTGACGGCGCTGGGATTGCATTTCCGGCGAGGGCAGCAGGACGCCCGCGACTATTTTCTGGGAGGACGCAGCGCGCCATGGTGGGCGCTGGCGTTTTCGATTGTCGCCACGGAAACTTCCACCCTCACGATCATCGGGACACCGGCGATTGCGTATTCGGGGAACATGACATTTTTGCAGTTGGTGTTCGGGTACATCGTTGGGCGGATTCTGATCACTATCATTTTGTTGCCAGGATATTTTCGCGGGGAGTATCTGACGGCCTATGCCGTGATCGAGAAGCGCTTCGGCAGCCGCATGCGCTCTGTTGCTGGGGTGACGTTTCTGGCCACACGGACACTGGCGGAGGGCGTGCGCGTGTCCGCGATTGCGCTGGTGGTAAGCGTGGCGCTGGGTACATCGGAGCGGCTGGCGGTGTTCATCGTGATTGCGCTGACGGTGCTGTACACGTTTGAAGGCGGAATGAAGGCGGTGATCTGGACGGACGTGGCGCAGTTCCTGCTGTACCTGACGGGGAGTTTGCTCACACTGGGCTTGCTGCTGCATCGCATCCCCGGAGGATGGGCGGAAGTGAGTCAGGTGGCGGCGGTGAGCGGGAATAAGCTGCGTGTGCTGGATTTCTCGTGGAATTTGGCGACGAAGTATACGTTTTGGTCGGGAGTGATTGGGGGCGCGTTCCTGACCATGGCGAGCCACGGAACGGACCAGACGATCGTGCAGAGGTTGCTGGCAGCGCGAAATCAGAAGGACAGCCGGCGCGCGTTGCTGGCGAGCGGCTTCATTGTGTTGTTTCAGTTCACGATTTTTCTGCTGATGGGCGTGGCGCTTTTTGTGTTTGCGCAGCACACGCCGCTGCTGGCCGCGGGAGAGCGGACGGACCGCATCCTGCCGTTGTTCCTGATTCGAGAGATGCCGACGGGTCTGGCGGGGCTGCTGCTGGCTTCGATTCTGGCGGTGGCGATGTCCAATGCGAGCGGGTCGTTGAATTCGCTGGCGGCTTCGAGCGTGATGGACCTGGCGGTGCTACGCGGGCACTCCACGGATCCCGGCAATTTCCTGAAGCTTTCGCGGAGGATGACGCTGGTGTGGGGCGCGGTGTTGATCGTCCTTGGGCTGGTGAAATGGGGACCAGTGCTGGAGGCCGGGCTGACGGTCGCTTCCTTGCCGTTTGGAAGTTTGCTGGGGCTGTTTTTGCTGGGGACGTTTGATGCACGGGCAAATTCGAGAGGCTCGCTCGCAGGGATGTTTGCCGGACTGGCGACGGTGCTGCTTGTTTTTCGGTTCACGAAGATCGCGTTTACGTGGTACGTGCTGATTGGCGCGTGCGTGACGTTCGCCGTTGGGGCGGTGGTGAGCCGATTAATTGTGGAGCGCCGGGCGGCGGGGTGACGAATTGCCAGCGAGAATTGGGCTAGACTCGGTGGCTGAGAATTTGCGCGGAGGAGTATGAGCGAGAAACGCCTAGAGTTGGTGCGAGGACTTGGGCCGTGGGCCTCGGTGGCCATTGTGGTCGGTACGATGGTCGGAACGGGCATTTTCCTGAAGCCGGCGGAAATGGCGCGGGAAGGCCACTCGGTTTCGATTGTTTTTGCGGCGTGGATCGTTGGCGCAGTGCTTTCGATTTTTGGCGCACTGTCGTATGCGGAGCTGGGCGCGGCGATTCCGGAGGCTGGCGGCGAGTACGCGTATTTGCGGCGCGGCTTCGGGCCGGTGTGGGGATATTTGTTCGGGTGGATGCATTCGATTGTGGGGCGGCCGGCTTCGGCGGCGTCGATTGCCGCGGGGATGATGCGCTTCCTCGGCTTTTTTCTTCCGGCGGTGGCGGCGCCGATCTTCACCGTACACATTGCGCTTCCGGGGCTGACCGCGTGGATCAAGCCGTACGATTTTGCTTTTACGTGGGCGCAACCGCTGGCCGTGTTCTGGCTGGTGCTGATGACCGGCGTGAATTATCTGGGCGTGCGGCTGGGCGGAGGCGTGCAGGTTTTCCTGACGGCGATCAAACTGGTGAGCATCGCGATTGTGATTGGCGTGGCGTTTGTTCTTCCGTCGGGCGGGGCGCATGCGGGGGACCCGGTGTGGCCGGCGGCGGTGAATGCGGGATTGTTCAGCGCGTTTCTGGCGGCGCTGGCGGCGGCGCTGTGGGCGTACGACGGGTGGGAAGATCTGAACCTGGTAGGATCGGAAGTGAAGGATCCGCAACGGAATTTTCCGCGGGCGCTAGTGGGCGGAGTGTCGTGCGTGGCGCTGGTGTATCTGCTGTTCAACGCGGCTTGCTTCAAGGTGCTGCCGTTTGCAAGCCTGGCGAATTCGTCGCACGTGGCATCGGACGTGGTGGCGCGAGTTGTGGGGCATGGCGCGGCCGCGTGGGTAACTTTGGCGATGTTGATTTCCGCGCTGGGGTCGATGAATTCCTCGATCCTGAGCGGCGCGCGCGTGCCCTACGCGATGGCGCGCGATGGAATTTTCTTCAAGATCGCCGATGGCATACATCCGAAACACCGCACGCCGGCGCGGGCGCTGATATTTCAGGGAGCGCTGGCCAGCGTGCTGGCGCTGAGCGGAACGTTTGAGGAGCTGACGAACCTGTTCATTTTTGCGGGCTGGATTTTTTACGGACTGGCGGTGGTGGCGCTGTTTCGATTGCGCCGGACGGAACCGGAAATGGAGCGGCCGTACCGCTGCTGGGGGTATCCGTGGATTCCCGGTGCTTTCGTTCTGGGCGCGCTGGCGCTCACAGTGAATCTTTGGCTGGATCGGCCGGGTCGCTCGACGATTGGATTGTTACTGATACTCGCGGGGCTGCCGTTTTACCGGTGGTGGACGAGGAGAGCCGCCGACGCGCAAAGCTAGTGTTGTGTCCCGAAAATACCGTGCAAAAGTGCAGAGTCTTCAGGGGCTAAAGCCCAATTCGCTCCACGGGCTTTACGCCGGGGCTGAAGCCCCGGCCTCCTAAGGAAAAATGCAAGGAACTTCCAGGACGGCACTAGGAGTGCGCTTCACGCACCTTGCGCAGGCTCTGCAAGGCAACACCCAGGCACAGGGCAAAACCGGGCAGAATTACCCAATTGACGATGGCAGCGGCGAGCGCAGTTGCCTTGATGGACAGGGAGACTTGCGGGTCGATCAGGAACGCCAAGGGAAAAAGCAGCAAGAAAAACACTCCAAGAGCCAGGGCGGGAAGGGAGGCCGCGAAATAAACGCGCCATCCTGTTGCTTGCGCCCGCCGGGAGAGATATGCCCCGATAGCTCCGATCAAGGGCAGGCTCAACATCCACGGAAGATAAAGGACGATTCCACGCGGCTCACCGGGGTGAGAGATCATCACCCGCAAGCCGGCAAACTGCATCAGCGCCAAGAGAACATACGCAGAGAATAGAGTGACGAGCCCGGGAATCCAGATTTGCGAGACGCGGTTTTGCATGAAAGCCTCCAATTTTGCCGAGAGAATGTCGCGGCGAAGTTCCAACCAACTGGGGACCTGATCGCACGCGAGGCGAACGGCGTCCGATTCAGAAACGCCTTGCGCCCGCAGGGAGAGATAGGTGTCTTCGAGATGCGCGGCAAGCTCTTCCCTCACTTGCGCCGACTCCACCTCCGGAAGAGACAAGCGGCCGAGGCGGCCGTTCACATACGCGAGCCAATCAGGCATGGTTCACCCTGGCGACGCGGCGCATGGCGCGGAAGAGGTCAGACCACTCGGCGCGAAGGGGTGCGAGCATCTTCCGGCCACGCGGCAGCAATTTGTAGCAGCGGCGACGGCGGCCATTGTCGCCGGTTTCCCACTCGCCGCGCAGCCAGCCGCGATTTTCCATGCGATAGAGGAGCGGATAGAGCGCGGCGAGGGTGAAGCGGAGGGCGCCCCCGGAATCGTGTTCGATGCGGCGAGAGATTTCGTAGCCGTGGAGGGGTTGCTGCTCCAGGACGCTGAGGATGGCGAGTTCGGCGGTGCCGCGCTTCAGTTCGGTGCGAATCATGGCGTGTCCCCTTACATATAAGAGTATTATATATAACAGCGCGATTGTCAACTGTACGAAGGTACCGGCGGGGCGGCTGCTCAGGGATACAGGAAATACTTGCGGCGGACTTGATCAAAGGCCGCGAGTGCCTCGGCCCAGCCGCGGACGATTTGTTCCGGGGATACACCGGCTTGGAGATCACGCACGGCCTGCTCATTGCCGATGAGTTGCAGGATTTTGGAGGAATCGAACTGCTGCGGATATTTCTTCTGCAGGAGGGCGGCAATTTCCAGGCCCATGCGCATGGAGCGCACGGCCGCGCGATCCGTGACCTTGACGCCGACACCGCCGCAGCGCTGTCCGGCGTAGAGACCGCTGACGGGAATGAAAGGCTGATTGGAAAAGCGCAGGCCGGGAAGATTTTTCGCATTCAATTCCGCGGCAACGTCGTCGCCATCGATCCAAGGCGCGCCAAGCTCCTCGAAAGGCGCTTCCGTGCCGCGGCCCACGGAAACGCCGGCGCTCTGGAGAATTTCCAGGCCGGGGTAGAGGATGGAACCTTTCAGCGTGCGGAGATTGGGCGAGGGAGGAATCCAGCGGCTGCCGGTGCTTTCAAAAAAATAGTTGCGGTGCCAGTTTTTCATCTTGATGACGCGGAGATCGGCATTGATGTGATTTTCGGAGTTGTAGAACTGCGCGAGTTCGCCGATGGTGAGCGCGTAACGCACGGGGATGGGAAAGTAGGCGACGAAACTGGTTTTGTCCGCATCGAGCATGGGCCCTTCGAGGATGTCGCCGCTCAGGGGATTGGGGCGATCGAGTACATAGAAGGCAATGCCGTGTTTCGCGGCTTCCTCCATGCAGTAGGCCATCGTGGTGGTGTAGGTATAGAAGCGAACGCCGGCGTCCTGCACGTCGAAAACGAGCGCATCAATATCTTTCAACATGTCGTCGGTGGGACGAAGTTGCTCGCCATAGAGGCTGTAGATGGGGAGCCCGGTCGAGGGATCTTTGGAGGAAGAGACCGTGTCAATGGCGTGGCCGGCGATGCCGTGCTCGGGGCTGAACAGCGCGACCAACTGGATTCCGGGGGCCTTTGCGAGGACTTCCACGGTGGAGCGCCCCTGAAAATCCACGCCGGTGTGATTGGTGATCAGGCCGACGTGTTTGCCGCGTAGCGAGGCGAATTTCTCCGATTCGAGGACGTCGAGGCCCGTCTGAACCCGGCCAACGTGGCTCCGCTGGGGTTTCGCGTGCTTCTGCGCTGCGAAAGTGAAGTGCGCCAGGAAAACGGCGGCCAGAAGCGAAAAGGCAAACGCGCGGCGGAGTTGGCGGAGGGAGCAGTTCGGACGGCCGATGGGTTCCATAGCTTACAATGATATTCTGGAACGCGCCGTCCGCACCTTCATTGTGAGCATGGAGTGCGCGTGCTATATACAGTCGAGGCGGCGGGCAGGCGGCCGGGGGATCATCGGAATATGAACAGGCGTGCTGCCGGATTGTTGTTTCTGCCATTTTTGCTTCTATTTCTTATGACACTGAACGCTCGCAGCGACCTACGAATCGCAGAATCCGCGAAAGCCACGGCAAGTGAAAAGCGCGCCGCCCAGAGCGCCCTCGCGGGCAAATCCACGGCCGAACAGGAGAAATGGGCCGAAACAACGCTCCGGCAGATGAGCGTGGAGGAAAAGGTCGGGCAGGTCCTCTTCACGACATATCATGGCAGCTTCACGCCCACGGATTCCGAAGCGTACGCGCAGATGATGCACGACGTGAACGAGTTGCACGTCGGCGGATTCATCAACATCACGCACGGATCGCCGCTGGGCATCGTGAAGAGCCAGGCGTATCCGACAGCCGTGCTAACGAACCAACTGCAATCCAAATCGAAGCTCCCGTTGCTGATTGGCGCGGATTTCGAGCGCGGCACGGCAATGCGGTTGGATGAAGGGACATCGTTCCCGACGGCGATGGCGCTGGCGGCCGCCGGAAATCCCAGGGATGCGTACACCATGGGGAAAACCACGGCGCTGGAGGCGCGGGCCGTGGGCATCCAGTGGATCTACGCGCCGGACGCGGATGTAAACAATAACCCGGGGAATCCCATCATCAATACGCGGTCGTTTGGCGAAAACCCCGCGCGGGTATCGGAATTTGTAAGCGAATTCATTCGCGGGGTGCAGGAGAACGGCGGGCTGGCCACAGCGAAGCACTTCCCCGGGCATGGCGACACGGCGGCGGATTCGCACATTGATTTGCCGGTGATCAAGGCGGACCGGGAGCGCCTGGAGCATCTGGAACTTGTGCCGTTTCGCGCGGCGATTGCGGCGAGCGTGGGAAGCGTCATGACCGGACACCTCTCGGTGCCGGCGCTGGAACCCGATGCGAATACGCCGGCGACGCTTTCTGCGCGCATTCTTACGGATGTCCTGCGCAAGGAATTGGGATTTGAAGGGCTGGTGGTGACGGACGCCATGGATATGGGCGGGATCACGGTTCGTTTTGCGCCGGGAGATGCGGCGGTGCGCGCGTTCCTGGCGGGCGCGGACGCGTTGCTGATGCCGCCGGTGCCGGATGCGGCGTACGATGCGCTGCTGGCCGCGGCGCAGTCCGGGCAAATCACCGAGGAACGGCTGGACGCTTCGGTGCGGCGCATTCTTCTGGCCAAGGCGAGGCTGGGGTTGAACAGCAACCGGCTGGTGGATTTGGATGCGCTGAATGCGAAGTTCGGCAGCGCCGCGTATCAAGCGGAGGCGCAGGAAATTTCGGACCGGGGAATCACGTTGCTGCGGGATACGCCGCACCGGTTGCCGCTGAACGGGACGAAGCCGCTACGAGGGTTGCTGGTTTCGCTTTATGCGGACCCGGAGCCTTATCCGGGGGAAGACCTGGAGCGGGAGCTGCGCTTGCGGTTCGATTCGCTGATTGCACTGCGCGCGGACACGAAATTTGTGAAGGCGGACACGCTGAAATTGCCTTCACCGGATCAGTATGACGTGGCCATACTGGCGCTGTTTGTGCGGGTGAGCGATCGCAAGGGCAATGTGGACGTGCCGGCAGACCAGTTGCCGGTGATCGAGCAAATCCTGAAGGCGGGCAAGCCGGTGATCATGGTGGGTCTGGGCAGTCCGTACCTGATTGAAAAATTCCCGCAAGCAGAGACTTGGCTTTCCGCGTTTGGCATCAGCGACGTGGCGCAAATTTCGATTGCGCGCGCGATCTTTGGGCAAATTCCCGTGCAAGGACACTTGCCGGTGACGATTCCCGGCGTGGAGCTGAAGGCGGGCTTCGGGATCGAAGTTGCGGCGGATCCGATGAAGCTGCAGGCGATGGACGTGCGCGGAGAGGCGCAACTGCGGCCGGCGTTTGAGGTGGTGGAAAAGGCCATCGCGGACAAAGCGTTCCCCGGAGCGACGCTGGCGGTGGGGTATCGCGGAAAGGTGTCGCTGCACGCCTTTGGAAAGTTGAGCTACGACGCGGACTCGCCGGCCACGAAGATTGACACGATGTATGACATCGCCTCGCTGACAAAGGTAGTGGCGACGACCACGCTTGTCGAGATGTTGGTGGAGGGCGACTTCCCTTCCCCGCTGGATCTCGACGCTCCCATCGAGCGGTATCTGCCGGAATGGATCGACGGACCGCAGGTCAAGGGTCCCCACAAAATCGTGGTGCGGGATTTGCGCGAACTCGCCAATTGGCCGGGCGAGCGGCAAATCGCGTGGCGGCACAAAGTGACGGTGCGGCATCTGATGACGCACACTTCGGGGCTGCCCCCGTTCAAGGAGTATTGGCGCACGTCGCAGGGCAAAGCCGACACGCTGCGCATGATTTTCGCGGAGCCGCTGGAGTACGAACCCGGAACGAAGGTGGAGTATTCGGACCTGGGCATCATCCTGATGACGGAGATCATCCAGCGGCTGACGGGAAAACCGCTCGACGAACTGGCGCGCTCGTTGATTTTCGGCCCGTTGGGAATGAAAAACACGATGTACCTCCCGCCGAAGAATTTGTGGCCGGAGATTGCGCCGACGGAGGTGGACAATGAGTTGCGCCACCGCTTGGTGCAGGGCGAAGTCCACGACGAAAATGCTTACGTGATTGGGGGAGTTTCGGGGCACGCCGGGGTGTTCAGCACCGCGCCGGATTTGGCGGCATTTTGCCAGATGCTGCTGAATGGTGGGGTTTACGGGCACAAGCGGCTGCTGAAACGCGCGACGATCGCGGAATTCACGGTGCCGCAGGCGCTGGCGAAGAATATGCGCACGCTGGGCTGGGTGGTGCCGACCGAAGGCGGCTCCAGCGGGCATTATTTTTCGGCGCACAGTTACGGGCATACGGGATTTACGGGTACGACGATCTGGATCGATCCGGACCGGCAATTGTTTGTGGTGCTGCTGACGAACCGCGTCCATCCCACGCGCGAGAATCACAAGATTGCCGAGGTGCGGCCGGCGGTGCACGATGCGGTGATGAAGGCGTTGGGGTTTGCGGGCGAGAGCGCGCCGGTTAGGTGACGAGGCTGAACGTTATCAGGAATCAGTAATCAGTTATCAGTTTTCAGGAATCAGAAAACAGGGAGTGGTGGCGGACACTTGTAAGTGGATTGTCCCGACGCTCTGTTCTGGGCATCGCCCCCCCAAATACCATTCGGCCTAGCTATTTCCTGCAATGTGCGAGAAGGCCACGTAACATGCCGTTGCTCCAGGCGATAGAAATAGGGAATACTGTGGCAGCTTATCGTGAACAAGGAGACTTCTCGTGTGCGCAATCAAGCGGTCGGTTGTTTCTTGCCTTGTGCTGCTTATCAGTGCCCTCTCTGCTTCCCCGCAGCAGGGCGGCACACCCGCGAAGGAAGATAATCTCTATTCAGTAGCGTTGTTCACCAGCATATCTGAAATGGACAAATCTTGGGGCCACATCGATGACAGTGATGGCGGCAGTAGAATACATACGGACTACCACCGCATGCTGGTACAAAAGGACAATGAGATCACAGATGGCTTACCGTCACAACTGGGAGATTATCGGGTCGAATACCTGGATTACCGGGAGCAGATTGATAGATACAAGAAACTGCGGAAGGAATTTTCAATTCTCAAAATTGGTTCTATGCAGAGCGACGGGGCACGACTGAGAATCGTGATTTCTGTCTACTACCTCAGCTACAAAAAGCATAAATTGCTTCTTGGACTTTCGGATTGGAGCGAAGTCGAATTCCGCTATGATTGCGAGAAGCAGAAGTACATCGTTTCTAGTGTGAAGCTCGGTGGCATTTGATGGGTCAACAGATGGCACGGCCTGTACCTTGAAATTGTGCTGCGGGCAATTGCCAAATACCTGACTTGCGCGGTAGCTGGAAACTGACTCCCCGCCCATTAATGTAAGATTTCCAGATCACAGGCTTGGCCAACACACATTACAAAAGGCTTTGTTACTTCAGATCACGGCTGGCTTGGGCGAGGTCGTCTGGCTTGCCTAGATCGCGCCAATAGGCATCGTCCGCTGGGAAGGCGAGGATTTTCTCTCCGTGGGCGGACAAATGGAGATAGGTATCGATGATGGAGAAGACGCCTTGTTCCTCCATCAGGCGGAGGAGACGCGGGGAGATGACGTGGATTCCGGAGAAAGCGAGAGCTTGCGGCGGCTGTGAGCGCACTGGCTGTGATTCGCAAAAAGCAGATTCCTCGCTTCGCTCGGAATGACAATGCTCACTCGTTTCGGCAGGCGGTAAAGCCGCGCCCTCCCCTTCCACGCGGATCGGCATGGCACCTTCGGCTGAGATCGAGACGGGTTTCGGCGTGCCCTCCCGAAGAGCATTCGTGGGATTGCTGCGGTCCAATTCAGGCTCTTGGTCAGGGGCGACTCGGCGGCCGCACAGGCGGAGGTCGGCGTCAAACAGCAACTGCCGGGAACTCTTGCGGTGCTGGACTGCCAGTGTGGCTAACGCCTGTTTTTTGATATGGAATTCGAGCATGCGGCGGAGATCGATGGTGCTGATCACGTCTACGTTGTGCAGAATGAAGGGCTCATCGGAATGCGCGGAATCCTGGAGGAAAAACCAGGAGGCCTTTTTCAGGCCGCCGCCGGTATCGAGCAATTGCTCTTCGCGGGAGATTTCGATGTGCAGGCCGAAATTGTCGCGGGCCTTGAGGTAATCGAGAATCATCTCCGGGAAGTGGTGCACGTTGATGATAACGTCGCGAACGCCGAAGGAACTCAGGCGGGAAAGAGTGATTTCGAGGAGGGTGCGGCCGGCGACTTCCACGAGGGCCTTGGGGCGAGTGTCGGTGAGCGGGCGGAGGCGCGTGCCGAGCCCCGCCGCCAGGATCATCGCTCTCATTGGGCGACCTTCCTGAGCCAGGATGGCAACCGCGTAGCCAATTCCTCAGCGGCTGAAGCCGTGAAGAAAAGGCGCCGCTCATGTCGGACCTGAAGGTCCGACCCCCAATTGCCAAGCAGATTCATCATCGCCGGGCTTTCATTTGCCCATCTTTTCCAGTTCGATGTGGCGGACAACGACTTCGAGGCCGTTTCGGATGCGTAGGCGCTTGGCCAACTGTTCCGCTAGAAAGACCGAACGATGCTGGCCGCCCGTGCATCCGAAGGAAACCATCAGATTCTTGAAGCCGCGCTGCTGATAGTTGCTCACGCTCGCATCGACCAGCGATAGCACTCCCGCAAGGAACTGGTGCACGCTTTCTTGCTGGTTGAGGTATTCGATCACCGGCGCATCTTTGCCGGTGAGAGTTTTGAAGCGCT
This sequence comes from Acidobacteriota bacterium, assembly GCA_003154775.1. Classification (GTDB taxonomy): domain Bacteria; phylum Acidobacteriota; class Terriglobia; order Acidiferrales; family UBA7541; genus Acidiferrum. The sequence continues at coordinate 129,156 of PMES01000054.1, forward strand.
CCTCGCGGCCGGGATTCGGCAGGCTGCGGCCATCAAACACAAAGCCCCCGCCATTTCCTGTTTCATCCTGCGGTAAACCGCGATGAAAGGAAAAGCTGAAGATGCGGACAACAAGATTTTGCGCTTCGGAGGCCAGGCCGAGAAGCTTCTCAGAGGCTAGCATGCCTTGAAACGCTTCCATGAGCGTGGGCAACTCGATGGGCAGTTTTGTGTTGTGCAGGAGCCAGCGCAGGTTTTTCAGGGCGTAGGGGACGCTCTGGAGGAAATGTGTTTTGCGCTCGTAAAAGCCGCGAAAACCATAAGCGCCCAGTGCCTGCAGGAGACGGACGTACACGTAAGCATAGTAAAAGTGAAGGAACGCATCGCGATCCAGATCGAGAAACTCGCTTAGCCGGTCGAGATAAGCATCCAGGAGATCCTGGCGGAGTTCCGGCGGCAGATCTGCTTTGGCATCGAACAACAGAGAAGCGATGTCATATTGCAGGGCGCCTTTGCGGCCGCCCTGATAATCGACGAAGAATGGCTGGCCATCGCGCAACATCACGTTGCGAGACTGAAAATCGCGGTAGAGAAAATAATCGCGGGGCGCGCTCAAGAGGAAATCGGCAAGGCGGCTGAAATCGTTCTCCAGGCCTTGTTCATTGAAGGGAATAGCGGCGAGGCGGAGAAAATAGTATTTGAAGTAGTTCAAGTCCCAGGCGATGGATTGGCGATCGAAGCTGGCGCAAGGATAGCTGGCGGAATAGTTCAAATCGCGGCCGGCTTCGACCTGGAAACGCGGCAGGACGGCGACGACTTTGCGGTATACCTCAACGACCGGCGCGGTGATGTTCGCGCCATCGCGATTTTTTGAGAGAAACTCGAAAAGCGTGGTGTCGCCCAGGTCCTCCTCGAGATACGCGCCGCGGTCCAGATCTTCGGCATAAATCTCCGGCACAGGCAGGCCATGTTTGCGGAAGTGCCGGGAGAATTCGAGGAAGGCGACGTTTTCCTCGCGAACGCCGTAGAGAATCCCGATGGCGCTGACCCTTTCATTGGCAAGACGGATGATCTTGCGCCCGGAGCCGCCGAGGTCCCCCTGAATCGGCTGTATGCGCGCGGGGGGTGCATGAAAATGCTGCTCAAAAAGTTTCTTGAGAATGTCCATAGACAAGAGTTCCGGTAAATCGGTTTTGCGAGCCGGCCAGGTGCGTGCTTTTCCATCATAGATGATTCCGGGGATGCCGATAGGAAGGAACGCGGGAAGATGTCGTGGACGTTAATTCGGGGCAGTTTCCTAAGAGCTTTCTGAAAAGTACTGGAAAACCTTTCTTCAGGGGCTAAAGCCCATTGCATTTAGGGGCATTACGCCGGGGCTGAAGCCCCGGCCTCCTAAAGAAACCACAAGCTATGCCCTCCGTTACGCTCAGGGTAAAAAGCCATGCCTTCCCGAGAAACTATCTGTGAGATAGCTTCTGAGGAGAGTCCCGCGAGCGTATTGACGGTCCTGCCGCTTACGCTGTTTTGTTCCAGCACAGATCAGACGAGCGCTCCAAGCACAGCTATAATTTAGGAATGCCCATCCCAGGCAATAAGCGCAGGCTGACGGAACACCGGCAGACAGAACAAAGGAATTCAGACTCCAGGAATCTCGACCGCATGACGGCGATGCAGATTGTGCGGCTGATGAACCGCGAGGACCGCATAGTGGCGGCGGCGGTAGCGCGGGAGTTGCCCGCGATTGCGCGGGCTGTAGAGGCGATCGTACAAAGGATTGAAAACGGTGGCAGGTTGATTTATGTGGGAGCGGGATCGAGCGGGCGGATCGCAATGCTGGATGCTTCGGAGTGCCCACCAACGTTTGGAACGCCGCTGGAATTGGTGCAGGCGCTGATTGCCGGGGGAAAGAAAGCGATGACGCAGGCCGTGGAAGGCGCGGAAGACCGCCGGGGCGACGCGGTGCGCGATTTGAAAAAGATTCGGCTGACCGGTACAGACGCGGTTGTAGGGATTGCGGCAAGTGGAACAACACCCTACGTCCTAGGGGCGCTGGCCTTCGCAAAGAAGCGCAAGGTGCTGACGATTGCGATCACGTCGAACCGGAGATCGCCCCTGGCGCGCGCGGCAAGAATTGCCATCGCGCCGGAGGTGGGCCCGGAAGTGATTGCGGGCTCGACGAGACTGAAGGCGGGGACAGCGCAGAAACTGGTCCTGAACATGCTCTCAACCGCAACGATGGTGCGCCTGGGCCATCTGTATGACAACCTGATGATTGATGTTGCGCGGACAAATGAGAAGCTTCGGGACCGGGAGAAGCGGATCCTGATGGAAGCGAGCGGGAGGGATGTGTCTGCTGTGGAACACGCTCTGCGTCAGAGTAAACACAACCTGCGCCTCGCATTGATCATGCTGAAGCGGAACATTTCGGCGGAACAGGCGAAGAAGCGCCTGGCGGCGGCCAGAGGCCATTTGCGCCGGGCATTGGGCGAATAACAGGGAAAATGGGGCATGGACAAATTTCAAATTCGCGGGGGTAAGCCGCTGCACGGGACGGTGACGATCAGCGGCGCGAAGAACTCCGCGCTGCCGGCGATGGCCGCGGCGCTGCTGACCTCGGAGCCGGTAACACTTCATAACATTCCGATGGTGCGGGACATCATCACCATGGCCAGGCTGCTGGCGTTCATGTCCGCGAGGGTGACGACGGCGGACTTCCCCGCGGCGGACTACACCATCGAAGCGACAACACTGCATGGTGCGGTGGCGCCGTACGAACTAGTCAAGACGATGCGGGCGTCCATCCTAACGTTGGGGCCGGCGGTGGCGCGTGCCGGGATTGCGCACGTTTCGTTACCGGGAGGCTGCTCGATCGGGGCACGGCCTGTGGATCTGCATGTGGCCGCGCTGGCGAAGATGGGTGCGGAGATCAGCACGGACCACGGGTATATCCGCGCAAAGGCGCCAGGGAATGGCCGGTTGAAGGGCGCGCACATCGTCTTTGAAAAAATTACGGTGACGGGAACGGAAAATTTGCTGATGGCGGCGACGCTGGCGGAGGGCGAAACGATACTGGAGAATTGCGCGCGCGAGCCGGAGGTGACAGACCTGATCCACCTCCTTCGAAAAATGGGAGCAGACATTCGCGGCGACGATTCTTCGACGCTGCGCATCCGCGGCGTGGAAAAGCTGCACGGCGCAAACCATTCGGTGATTCCGGACCGCATCGAGGCGGGCACTTTTCTAGTGGCCGGCGCCATTACCGGCGGCGATCTGACAATCACGAACTGCGCGCCGGCGCACTTGGGCGCGGTGATTGCCAAGCTGGAAAAGGCAGGCGTGCCCATTGAAACGCCGAATGCGACAACACTGCGGGTGCGGGGCGCGAAGACGCTGGCCGCGGCGGACGTGACCACGGAAGAGTATCCGGGCTTTGCCACCGACATGCAGGCGCAATACATGGCGCTGGCTACGCAGGCGGAAGGCACTTCGGTGATCACGGAAACAATTTTCGAGAATCGCTTTTTGCATGCGAGCGAGATGATGCGCATGGGCGCGAATATTTCGATTGACGGGCGTCGCGCGGTGGTGCGCGGACCGGCCAAGCTGACGGGGACGACGGTGCAGGCGTCCGACCTGAGGGCGAGCGCGGGATTGGTGCTGGCAGGATTGGTGGCGTCAGGTGAGACGATGATTGACCGCGTGTATCACATTGACCGCGGGTACGAGCGGATTGTGGAGAAATTGCAGGGTGTGGGAGCGGATATTAAGCGGTTGCATGTGTCTGGGTCGTGATTCACCGAACTTCTCTTGACCAAGAAGAGCCCCGGCCCTCGCAGAGGACCGGGGCTCTTGATTTCTGTAATCTTGACGCTTGGTTCCGCCGAGATTTCAAACGCAGCGATGTCTCTTACGGACCAGGATACCTGGCAACCCTGCGGAAACGCCTTCCGCTACGTCCAGTGTTGGATAAGGTCCGAGCCACCTGCCATGCCTTGGATCTGAGCCGCCCGCACTTCCGTGGCCGTCCTTGCAGTGCCCGCATGAACCTCTGTGAATGACCGCTTTATGCGGTCCCGCCTGCCAGTTCTCGTAGATATGGAAGTTTCCCACGGCTAGCCTCCTTCAGAAAAAGGAAAAGGGCCGGGCGCATAATACGTCCGACCCACTGTCACATGTACGATACACCCCTCGATACATCTTTCCAAGTGTTGCTTTCGGCCCACACAAGAAGTACGATTGCAAAACTTCAGCAAGCTGGAGTCATGCTGATGCTCTCTCTTGTTATCCTGCCTCTGCTTTTGGTTGTGGTGATGCCGTTCCTGATTCCATTCTTGGCATGGAAGGGTCGCCCCCACGGATTCAAGCGCCTTCAGTGGGTCGGAGTAGCGATCGGGTCAGGAATACTTGAGTTAGTTGCCCTCGGGTTTTGTATTTACGTTGGCGGAAAACCGTTTGACCGCCCGGGTAGTGCAACAGATGTTGTCTACACAGCCCTGCAAACATGCACTGCAGTTTTCCTATCGACAGCATTTGGCTCACTTATGGCTCTTTTCTTCTGGCGTCCGAGCGGAACGGCCAAATAATATCCGTTCGCCATCAGGTGACCTTCATCTACCTCTACCCGACAGCAGTGACTTTCGTCTCTCTAGATGCGCCGCTCTGAGAGGCAGGATGCATTGGGGCAAATTTTGGCAAAGTCTGGTACAATCCGCGAATTGCCTTGCACCCAGTGGCAGGGCAATTCTGAAGCGCCAGGGGAAACCAACTGGAGGGGCCACCCATGCGGAACACCGAACTGATGGCAAAGATCGATGCCGCGATTGCGGAGAAGAGCCTGCTAAAGCATCCGTTTTACCAGGATTGGATGGAGGGGAAGCTGAGCCGCGAGGCGTTGCAACTGTATGCCGCACAGTATTACCGGCACGTCGAAGCGTTCCCGAAGCACTTGCGCGTGTTGGCCGCCCGCACAGAAGGCCCGCTCCGCGAAATCGTGGTGGAAAACCTGGCGGAAGAGGAAAATCCCGCGCGGCCGCACCCGAAACTCTGGCGCGATTTTGCGGCGACGCTGGGCGTAAATGAAGAAGACATCACGTGCTGCCCGGCATTGCCAGGAACCCAAACGGTGGTGGAGACTTTCCGCGAGATCGTGGGCGACCGGCCGGTGGCGGAAGCGGTCGCGGCCCTCTACGCCTACGAAGCGCAGGTGCCGGAGATCGCGACGACAAAGATTGATGGTTTGAAGAAGTTTTACGGAGTGGATTCGGCGAAGGGCTTGGCTTATTTTACGGTGCACGAGGTTGCGGATAGGGAGCACCGCGCGGCGTGGCGGAACTGGCTGGAGGAGCACGCGCAGGGCGACGAGGAAGAGATCCTGGCGACCACGCACGAGGCGCTGGATGCGCTATGGGGCGCGCTGGACGCGGTGCATTGCGCGCACGCGTAGGGATGGCGCGATTAGGGAATGGGAAAAACGGAGCGGAATTGAGGTAGTTATCTTGCCGAGGTAAAAATGCCATTCAGGAGAATGGCGTTCCCGGCGAACCCAAGAGGGGCACGAATGTATCCTGCGCCCCTACAAAGACTAAGGCCCCCTTGCGGGGGCCTTTTTGTTGAGGTGAATTCGGTTAGCCTGAATTTCTCATAAAA
>PMES01000110.1 GCA_003154775.1 Acidobacteriota bacterium
TTGGTGACGAACTTCGGCTAGTCAATTTCGACTTGTCCGTTATTAGCATTTCGTGCTGGTTCGACAACGACACGCTGGCCGCTTCTTTCTCGGGGAGCGCCGTATATCAAGAGCGGTTCTACTCTATTGTCCGCACCATCTCTGCTCCTAGCGGTGCGGGTTGAAAGGGGGGTCGCGCACCCTGAAAGCGCTGAGACGATTTCGGGTGGCCTACCCTTTGCGCTTCAGGCAAAGGGTGGGCTCTTCGTCTTCTCTCTGCCTTCATCCGCACCCTTCTTCCTCGCACCAGTCTCGAAACAAGTACCTCACAATATCTATTGACAGTTGGTAATTATAGCGATATAATCTCTTATGAATACTCGGTACAAGCCGGCCCGCGCTCCGCAGATCCCCAGCACAGTCACCCTCCGCACCAACAGTGCGCATCGATATCAAAACAAAGGCTTTGCAAATCAAAATAGTCAGTTTCTAACTCCCCTATTTTCACATACTTGCGCACTCTCGCGCCTGCAACCCCTTTGTTTTGACATGCTTCACAAAAACACCCAGGGGGAGGGGGTTACTCCATCGCCAACAGTTCCCTCCCGAATCGGAACGAGAAACATGGCAAGACACGAGGAGGCAGAGGGATCCCTCTCCCGCCCATGCGGGATCGGGATGACGGAGGGAGAAGAGAGGCGGAACGGAAGCGCGCAACCATTGCCGGATGCGGCACGCACCTGGAATTTCGCCCCAAGCCCACGTACAGTGGGAATACACCGTCTCAGCCGGAGAGAGGGGTTCCATGCGACATTTTGCCAAGTTTCTTACGTGTAGCGCGCTTTTGCTGGCCGCGGCGGCCTTGCTGTGGGGTCCGCAATTTGCTTCGTCTCAGGCCCCGCCGATGCCTGGGATGCAGCACGCCTCCGCTGATGAACCTGTGCCGGCTTTCCACGCACAGCCCCCGCAGGGCGAGCTGCCGCCAACGATGGAGCCTTCCTTGTTCACCGACAAGCTCATTTTCAACGCCTATGTGGTGGCGGGGCGCGTGAAGAAAGTGCTCTATCAGCAGCCCTGCTATTGCCACTGCGACCGCAGCCAGGGGCACGGCAGCCTGCTCGACTGTTTTGTCAGCAGGCATGGATCGGGCTGCGACATCTGCATGAAGGAAGCGTTCTATTCCTACGAACAGACGCGCCGAGGCAAGAAGCCGGAGCAAATCCGCGAAGGCATCATGCGCGGCGATTGGCAGAAGGTGGACATCGCTAAATACCAGCGGGATTATCTTCCTCCCGCAAGCAGGTAGAAAACTCTCCGCTTGCAGGCCATCGCCAGCATGCGCCCGCAGCCGCGAACTTTCTCTTGACGGCCCGCAGGAAACAAGTTGAGAGAGTAAGCGAATCGCAAAGTGACTATGACGCACAGCCATCGAATTCTTTCCTTCGCTCTTCTTTCTTGCTTTTCTCTTCTGCTCGCGAGCGCCGCGCCCGCCAAGTGGAAATACTTCCGAACCGGCAAGGAAGCGGATAAGGTCGTCCAGCCGCGCGGGGGCTTTGCGCTGATGGGTGGCGGAGGCAAGCTGGAGCCGGCCTTCCGTTTCCTGTGCGAGCGCGCCAACGGCGGCGACTTCCTGATCCTGCGCGCAAACACGGAGGACGACTACGCACGCAAATTCAATGAGGAGATTGCCGCGCTCTGCCCGCTCAATTCGGTGGGCACGATCGTGTTCTCCGACCGCGAAAATTCCGACGATAAGAAAGTCGTGGACATCATCGAGAAGGCGGAGGTCATCTTCTTCGCCGGGGGCGACCAGTCGAATTACCTGCGCTTCTGGCAGGACACGCCCGTGCAGGACGCGCTCAACCGCCATATCGCCGCGGGAAAGCCCATGGGCGGCTCCAGCGCGGGCCTGGCGATTCTGGGAGAGTTTTCCTTTGCTTCCATGATTGATACGATTTATTCGCCGGAGGCGCTCGCGGACCCCTACGGCAACAAAGTCACTCTTTCCCGCGATTTTCTGCGCGTCCCCTTGCTTGCCGGAACGATCACCGATACGCATTTCGTGAAGCGCGACCGCCTGGGGCGCCTGCTGGTCTTTATGGCGCGCATCCTGCAGGACGGCTGGGCGGATCAAGTGCGAGCCATCGCCGTAGAAGAGAATGCGGCGGTGCTAATCGAGCCCGATGGCCAGGCCAAGGTCGTGGGTGGGCCGGCCTATTTTTTGGAGGCGAAAACTCGCCCCGAGGTTTGCCGGAGAAAAACACCGCTCCAGTTCAAGGGAATAGCCGCACACCGCGCGACGAAGGGAATGACGTTTGATGTCGCGAAGTGGAAAGGCGAGGGAGGTGACTACACGCTCTCCGTAATCGACGGCAAGGTCGTGGCCGAGGGCTCGAACCACGGGATTTACTAGACTCGGGCCGCCGTGGCGCGGAATCAGACCACGCGGAGTGAGACTGCTCGAGCCGCCAAATGTGCTATTAAGTCACTCATTGAAAATGACTTGGCAGTCATTTTGCTGCTGGGTTGCATCCGGTAATACCTTTCTCCCAGGCACCGAGCGGAAAGTGGGGCAATCGGACGAATTTGCTCGCGAAGGTCACTGGCCTATATTCTTTATCGCAACCTGCCAACTTGCGCTATCGTCTAATAGACAGAGGGATGCGCCCCCATCGAGGTTTCCCATGAAACGCTTCACATGTTCCATTGGCCTGCTGCTTTTGGCCGTATGCGTGGTGATGCCTTCTGTCGCATTGGCGGATGCAAGTCACGCGCGCATTGTGCGGCTGAGCCTGATTCAGGGCGATGTCCGGTACGCTCGGAGTTTCCATGACGATCCTCTCGCTGAAGGCAATGCCACCTGGGAACAGGCTGCTCTAAACCTCCCGCTCCGCGAAGGTTACGTCCTGGCCACCGGCAGCGGGCGCGCCGAGGTGGAATTCGAGAGTGGTGCGATGGCTTTCTTGAGCGGGAACGCGGTGCTGGAGTTTTACGATCTGTCGTTGCATGACGGCGGGCGGATCACGCGGCTGGTTCTGCGACAGGGAAGCGCGTCCTTTTATGTCAATCCTGCAAGCGGCGATTACTTCAGCGTGACCGGCGGGGACTTTACCGTGGAAGCCAGTGGCCGGACGACGTTCCGGGTGGACAATTTTGACGACGGCAGCACGGTGAAGGTGGAGCGGGGCAGCGCTGCGGTGCTGCGCAACGATCATTCCACGCCGCTGGAAAAGGGGCAGTCTCTTTCAGTGCATGCGGGGAGCGCAGGCGACATGGTCATCGGGCGCGCGGTGGATCGCGATGATTTTGATCACTGGGTTTCCGGGCGCATCGAGAGCGAGGTCGCGGCCACGAATTCTTCCAGCCAGTATGTGAACTCGCCCAATTACACCGCGGGCTTTGCGGATCTGTACACTTTTGGTTCGTGGTTTTCCATGGGAGGCTATGGCAACTGCTGGCGGCCGTTTGGAGCCGGCTTGGGTTGGTCTCCATTCTCGTTCGGCGATTGGTATTCCGATCCGGTCTTTGGCTCGACGTTCATCGGGTCCGCGCAATGGGGCTGGCTGCCCTATCACTATGGTGGCTGGATCTCCTCGCCAATGTACGGCTGGTGCTGGAACCCCGCAGGTTTTGGCTTCGGACGCCCGGTGAAGTGGCACCCGGTGACCGCCGTGTGGGTACGCTCCGGTACGAAGATGGGCATCGTGCCGCTTCATCCGCTAGACAAGAGCGGCAAGACACCGGTGAATTTAGGGAAGGGCGTGTACCCGGTACAGGGGCGAGAGATCGAACAGCCTTTGGCGTTAACGAGCACGGAAAAATGGTCCGTGGTGAAGCGGGCGCCGAGGGAAACTCTCACGAGTGGCCTCGTCGCCAGTGCGGCGCCGCCGCGGGTGTCGCGTACGATGTATGCGGGGAATACGACGGGCCGAGCCGCGACGCCGGTGGTCGGATCGTCGATCACCTACGATCCACAGGAACATCGTTTCGTGAACGCGAACAATCCGCCGAACCGCGCGAACGGCGCGATAGCTTCAAATGAGGTCAAGACGCCCACGGCCATAGTGGGGAATGATTTGCCGCCTAATGCAAGGGCGATTCAGCCGGCGAATACGCCGTCAACTCCGGCTGTGCCGCAGGCTTCTCTCCCACCGCGTCCGGCCATGACGCCGCCGCCAGCGCACACTTCGGGGGGTGGCTCCTCACGGCCCAGTTCCGGCTCTTCGGGTGGAGGAGCTTGGGGAGGCAGTCGCAGCTCGGGAGGTTCTTCCGGCTCCTCGTCTTCCTCTTCATCGCATCCATCGGGAGGCGGCGGGGGCGGGAGCGCGCATCCGCACTAATCGTTTCGGAGATCGTGCAGCTTTGTGGCGTGCTTCACCGCGCCCTCGTAAGACCCACATTCCCCTTCTGTGTAGCGCGCAGAGTCTTCTGCATGCGCGTCAGGCAAACGTCATACCCGCGTAGCCAACCACCGCGTCGCGATCGCCCGCGGCATCTCCAGAAGTGGCATAGCGCACGAGTTCCGCTTTCTTTGCGCCGAGGCGTTGCATCGCTGTGAGCATGGCAACGGCGGGCCCCAGTCCGCACATAGAGATCTGCTCATCCCGGCATACCTGATAGAGCCCTTTGGCATCGAACTGCAGCATGCGGTCGATGGCCTTGCGGTCTTTGCTGCGGGTCGTGGCGTCGTCTTCGTAGTGATTCATGTCCGAGGAGGTGACCACGAGAATTTCTTCCTTGCCTTCGCTCAGAACGCGGGCGATTCCTTCTCCCACCTGGACCAGTTGATCGAAGCGGATCGTACCGAGCACCACCGGTACAAACGAGAATCCTGGATCGAGTTCCTGCAGGAATGGCAGTTGCACTTCCAGAGAGTGCTCCTGGCTGTGCGCGGCGGCGTCTTCGCGCAAAGCCGGGCAGGCTGCACGTAAACGCTGGGCCAGCGAAGAATCGATGGCGGCATCTCCCAGCGGTGTTCGCCAGGATCCTTCCGAGAGGATGGCCAGCGGTTCTCCGCGCGGGAAATGGCGCACGCCCAAAAGCAGAATACTCTTTGGCAGAAAAATGCGGGAAAACACGGCGCCGGCAACAACTCCGGAATAGACGTACCCGGCGTGAGGCACCAGGCACGCGCGCACGTGCACCGGCTCAGCCGCAGATTTCCTGTCTGTGAATTTTGCGATCAGGGAGGTGAGTTCCCTGGGATGGCCAGGATAAAACTTCCCAGCAACGGCAGGAAGGCGTAGCATGGCTCGCTTCCTTTAGAGGGGCGGCGACGGTTTACCCTTGAACTTGATGGCCTTCAGCGACCGCGGGTCGTAGTACACGGTGATCTTGTCGCCGTACTGATAGCCGCCTTTATCGACGATTTGCTGCATTTTCGCGGAAGCCTTTTCGCCGAGCGGAAAACTCTGAATCGCCCGTTCGTCGTCCTTGGCCCGCACGGTAACCTGGGCAATATTCGCGTGCATCACAAAGCCCTGGAACTTTACCAGCCCTGTCGCCTTGGGCTTCGGCTTGATCGCGTTCACAATAATGGGCGCCGCGGTATCCACAATGATCGGAGTGACCACCGGTGCCTGCGCCGCAGCGATTGAAACACCGAACGTGCCGGTCACTAAGAAAGCCAGCGCCCCGATGCCCGCGAATAGGAGATCGCGCTTCATTCGATATCGTCCGTTGCAATCCGAAGTGATTTCAGGAACCGTACATCCTGGGGAGTCATGGTGAGCCGCGCAGCGGGCCGCTTCTCGGGTTGCTGCTCCATGGAATCCTGGTCCACCTGTATGCGCAGAGACTCCAGGAAGCGGCGGTCCTGTGTGCTCATACCTGGCTCTTCCGCGTTGCTGCCATCGCGTTTTGCCAGGCCGATGGTGGCATCAAGTTTCAGGACGATGTCGTAGCCATGCGCGCGCACTCCGGCGATTGCGCCCGTAATGCGGTCCGATTCCGAAACCGTGTCGTTGATGGCATGGCCCAGCTCGCGAAGCAGATTCTTGAGATGATCGTCAAGTTGCAAGGGTGGCTCCCCCAGTACTCCTGAGCTGATTTTAGGCCTACACCCGATTCGACACAAGATGCCCTTTTGGCGTTGTCTTCAATCTATTCACAGACATGAAACTGTACTTTGGGACGGGGTGCGGTCGGCTGTTCGCGGCAATCTGCGCTAAGATGGCAGGTATGAGCACGGCTGGGGAAAAGGTATTTCGTCCGGGGGAACCACGCGGATTTCGCCGATTATGGCGGGTTTTCAGGCAGTTGTTTCACGAAATGGTCGGCGCGTCGTTTGCGGTATTGGCGCTGGGCTGGCTGAATTTGGCGTTCCGCGCGTGGACCCGCGACGTCGCCCACTGGCTCATCGGAGTATCGGTTGGCGTCGCCGGTGTGTTCATCGCCTTTGCCGTCGGTTCGTTTCGCCGCGCCCGGCAGTTGTAGTACATCGCGGCTGTGCACCCGCAGCCACTTATTCTTCGAGTGAAAAGTTCGCTCCGGAAGCAGGTCTCTTTGATGTCAGACGGCAAAGCCAAATCTGATACACCCGCGGAACGCAAGCCGCGCTTCACCACTCTTTCGGGTCTGCCCTTGGAGCGTTTGTATACTTCCCATTCCCTCGAGCACTGGAATCCGGAGCAGGCGCTCGGCTTCCCCGGCGAATTTCCGTACACCCGCGGAATCTATCCCAGCATGTACCGCGGACGATTCTGGACGATGCGGCAATACGCGGGCTTCGGCAGCGCCGTCGAATCGAATAAGCGTTACCGCTATCTCCTGAGCAAAGGGCAGATGGGGCTTTCGGTGGCGTTCGATCTTCCCACGCAGATCGGCATGGATTCCGATCACCCGCTGGCGCTCGGCGAGGTCGGTAAAGTCGGCGTGGCGATTGATTCGCTGGAAGACATGGAAACGCTCTTCGATCAGATCCCGCTCGAAAACGTCTCCACCTCCATGACCATCAACGCGACCGCCGCGATACTGCTGTGTCTTTATGTCGCCGTGGCTAAGAAACAAGGCGCCAGCCTGGCGAAACTTTCCGGCACCATCCAGAACGACATCCTTAAGGAGTACATCGCGCGCGGCACCTACATTTATCCGGTGCGTCCGGCGATGCGTATCGTTACCGACATTTTTGCGTGGTGCCGCGGCGCGCTTCCGAAGTGGAATACCATTTCCATTTCCGGCTACCACATTCGCGAGGCAGGCTCGACGGCGGTCCAGGAGGTAGCCTTCACTCTTGCCGATGGCATCGCGTATGTGCAGGCGGCGCTCGATGCGGGCCTGCAAATCGACGAATTTGCGCCGCAATTGTCATTCTTCTTCAACGCGCACAGCGATCTGCTGGAAGAAATCGCCAAGTACCGCGCGGCGCGGCGGCTGTGGGCGAAGATCATGCGCGATCGTTTCCGGGCCAAGGATCCGCGCTCGCTGCTGCTGAGGTTCCACGCGCAGACGGCTGGGTCGTCTCTCACCGCGCAGCAGCCCGAAAACAACATCGTGCGCGTGGCCATCCAGGCGCTGGCCGCGATCCTCGGGGGCTGCCAATCGTTGCACACGAATTCGATGGATGAAGCGCTGGCGCTGCCCACGGAAGAATCGGCGCTGATCGCGTTGCGCACACAGCAGATCATCGCCAACGAGACCGGCGTGACCAACACGATCGATCCTGTTGCCGGGTCTTACGCCATCGAATCGCTCACGGAACAGATCGAAACGCGCGCGCAGGAATACCTCTCGAAGATCGACGCCATGGGCGGGATGATCAAAGCCATCGAATCGGGCTTCGTACAGACGGAAATTCAGCGCGCGGCGTATGACTATCAGCGCGGCGTGGAATCCAAGGACAACATCGTTGTTGGTGTGAACGACTTCGTGACCGACGACCATCACCAGATTCCCACGCTGCGTATTGATGCGGAAATCGAGCGCGCGCAAGTGGCGCGGCTGAGGGCGCTGCGCGCGAAACGTGATACGCCCAGGGCCAAGGCGGCCCTCGCAGAACTCCAGCGGCGTGCCGGAACACCCGAAAATCTGTTGCCGGCTATTCTCGCCGCCGTCGAGGCCTACGCCACGGTCGGCGAAATCTCCGACGCCATGCGCCAAGTCTACGGAGAATACCAGGAATCTGTGGTCATTTGAGCCACGTTCCTTTGCGCCAAAGCACAGGCTGCCAGCGCACGCACCCTGTAGTATTCTTCCGACTAGGCGGGTTTCATGAGACTCATTCTTGCGTCTGCTTCACCACGGCGCGCGGAAATCCTTCGCGATGCAGGTGTGTCGTTCACCGTGGTTTCTTCGGCCGTGGATGAGACTCCCTACCCCGGCGAAGCGCCGCAGGCACTCGTCCAGCGGCTGGCCGACGTCAAAGCGGATCTGGTGGCCGCGCGCGCCGTGGGTCCGGCGATTGTGATTGCCGCGGACACCGTGGTGGTTCTCGATGGCCAGGTTCTGGGCAAGCCGCGTTCCACCGACGATGCGCGCCACATGCTCGAACAACTTTCCGGACGCACCCACTCCGTGCATACGGGCGTCTCGCTGATTCGATTGCCGGATGCGCAGCGCCTGCATTTCGTGGAAACCACGCTGGTGCATTTTTCCCGGCTCACGGCGGAGGACATTTCGCTGTACCTCGCTACCGAAGAGCCTTATGACAAGGCCGGCGCCTATGCGATTCAAGGACGCGCCGGCCGCTTCATCCCGCGGATCGAGGGCTGCTACTACAACGTCGTCGGGCTGCCCCTGGAACATCTTCTGGCGGCCCTGCGGGAACTGGGCTGGACGGAGAACGAACCAATGTAGTGCAAGCGCGAGTCTTGGCGCTTCGCCGGGCCGCCGCTTTGTGGCCAAAAAAACGGGCGGCCGCACGGGCCGCCCACTCCAAATTTTTCAAATTGTAACGGCTGTGACTACTTCTTCTCTTCTGCAGGTTTCTCGCTCGAGCTCTGCGCCGGTTGTGCCGGCGGTTGCGGCTGGTTCGCTCCGCTCATGCCTTCCTTGAAGCCTCGAACGCCTTCGCCCAGTCCCCGCATCAATTCCGGAATCTTGCGTCCGCCGAATAGAATGAGCACGACGACCAGAATAACTAGCCAGTGCATTGGGAATTCCATGATGTCTCCTTCACCCGCCAACGAAAACCTGTCGTGCCACCCCTCGGGCCGTGGACACCGGCTATCCTCAGCATCCTAAATTATAACACGCTCGTCCCCTGCCCGGCGCGTCAACCGCTGCCGATCGAGGTATTCGAGTAACGGTATGGCGTGCTTGCGGGTGATTCCAGTGAGTTCCTTGAAGGCTGGCACCCCGATTCGCTCGCCTTTCGTCTTTTTGTAGTCTCTCAAAAGCGCCGGCAGGCGATGCAGCGCGGCAGCGTGAAAAATGAGCTCTGGCGAGATACGAACAAGCGCCTTTTCCCGAAGCAGAATCTGCAGCAGCTTTCCCGCGTGGGCCTTCTCGATGGCCAGCAGCGCGAAAACTTCCTTCGCCGAGGGCGCTGCCAGACCGGCTTTCGCGAAGGCCTGCTCGATCTGTTGTTTGGCGCGCTCTTCTTCCGGCGTCAGGGTGATTTCCGCGCCCGGTTTTTTTACAAGCTCCGCTTGCAGCGCCAGTTTTTTCTCCTGTACGAGCGCCTCAAGCGCTGTCCGGAAAGACTCTGGGCGCACGCGCTTGCCGAGGCTGGCTCGCAAGTCTTCCCGCGCGATGCCGGGCAGGAGTGGGTTTTCCTTGTGGAAGCGCTCCATGCGGGCGAGCAACTTTTCGCGAATGTCGGTGAAGACTTTTTCGGAGAGCACAAGCAGAGGCACGAGCGCGACGATACGGACCTGCTTGGTCCGAGCTAGGTCTTCGGCCACGGCATGCACTTCGCTCTCCAGCCATCCCGTTCGGGCGACAACCTCCTGCAACGGGACACCAAGAATGTTGCGCTCGGCGAGCGCGGCTAGAATTTCCTCGCGCGTGTCCTTCTCCAATGTCGCGAGATACGCGACACGTCCGGTGTCTTTTCGCGCGGGACGCCGTGCCAGCGGGTCGAGGATCGCGCCACCACCGATGGTCATCACCGGCGAAAACTGGCGCACGATGAAGCGGTCGCCGCGCTCCAAAACGATTTCGTCTTGCAGCTTGAAGTGCGCAAAGGCACTCGTCCCCGGCAGGATGGAGGCTCCTTCGTGCAAATAAACCTCTGCAATGGTCTCCGCCGTTCCTGCGTGAAAATGAACTTGCGCGCGGTGTCTCAACTTTGGGGCTGTGGGCAGCAATTCCAAGCGAACGTCAACGCGGCGTGTTGCGCGGAAACGCCCCGGCGAAGCAATGACCATGCCGCGTTCGATCGCGGTGTGCTCAATTCCGGAAAGATTGACCGCGCTGCGCTGGCCTGCTTGTACACGCTCAGTAGCTTTTCCACCGCAGTGCAATCCGCGAACGCGCAGAACTTGATGCGCCGGCAGCAATTCAACCTCCTCACCGGCGGCCACCTGGCCGGAGATCGCTGTGCCGGTCACCACGGTGCCAAAGCCTTTTACAGGAAACGAGCGGTCGATCGGTAGCCGGAAGTAGCGCTCCGTGTCTCTTGCGCCTGAATCGCGCGCGGCTTGCACGAGCGCGGTCTTCAGCTCCGTGATTCCTGCGCCGGTTTTCGCGCTGACGGGCAAGATAGGCGCGCCGGCCAGAAACGATCCCTTGACGAATTCCTCGGCTTCCAGGCGCACCAGACCCAAAGTATCCGCGTCCGCCAGATCGCTCTTCGTCAGAGCAATCACGCCACGTTGCACGCCCAGCAAACGGCAAATCTCGAAATGTTCGCGGGTTTGCGGACGAATGCCTTCGTCCGCAGCGATGACGAGCAGAACGAGGTCGATTCCCGAAGCACCCGCGAGCATGTTCTTTATGAAACGCTCGTGCCCCGGCACGTCCACAAAACCAAAGCGCACGCCGCTTTCTTCCAGGAAGGCGAAGCCAAGATCGATGGTGATGCCGCGGCGCTTCTCTTCTTCCAGGCGGTCCGGATGCGTGCCCGTCAACGCTTCGATCAGCGTGGATTTGCCGTGGTCAATGTGACCGGCGGTGCCGATGATGAGACTCTTGCGGGGTGAGTTTAGAGAATGATTCACAACGGTTTTACTATTTGGCGCTGGCGATTTCGTCGACAATTTCCTGGGCAGCGGCGCGCGGATCGGTCGCCGCCAGAATGGGGCGTCCCACGACGATGAAATCGGCGCCGGCACGAATCGCTTCGCGGGGAGTCGCGGTGCGCGTCTGATCGTCATTCTTCGCACCGGCCATCGTCTCTTTGCGACGCACGCCCGGGGTCACAATCAGGAATTCCCTCCCACAAGCTTTGCGAATCGCCTTGGTTTCCCGTACAGAGGCCACTACGCCATCCACGCCGGCCTTCTGCGCGAGTTTTGCGAGTTTCACCACGCGTGCTGCCGGTGGCCCGCCAATACCCACTTCACGAACGGCCTTCTGATCCATGCTGGTCAAGATGGTCACTGCAAGTAGCCGCGGACGGTCCGCGCCCATAGGCACGCCAGCGCTGATGGCCTGCGCCGCGGCGCGCAACATCGCGCTGCCGCCAAGCGCGTGCACATTGACGAGCTGCACGCCGGGCATCGCGGCAGAGGCAAGCACTGCTCCCGCCACCGTGTTTGGAATGTCGTGGAATTTCAGGTCGAGAAAAATGTCCGCGCCCAGTTGCGCCACCTGGCGAACCGCTTCGGGCCCTGCGGATGTGAACAGTTGGCTGCCAATCTTGAACATGCCGACAAGATCCGCCACCTGCTTGGCGAAGTTCAGCGCTGTGGATAGAGAGTCAAAATCGAGGGCAACAATCAGACTGCTGCGTGGATGGGCGTCAAAGGTCAAGGTTCGGGACGTGCCCGAAACAGTTACTTCTGGCTTTCGTCGGCTCGGTCGCGCTTGGGCGGCAGTTGCATCAGTTCCAGCCGCACCTGGCTTACTCCCGAGTGGATCAGGCCAATCTTTCGGGCTACCCGATAGGATACATCAATTTCGCGGCCTTCTTGGTAGGGACCCCGATCATTAATACGTACCACTTCAAACTTACCGTTACGAGGGTTGACGATGCGCACCCAGGAGTTGAAGGGTAGATTCGGATGTGCTGCGGTCAGAGCCTCGCAGCTAAAGGTCTCCCCGTTGGCGGTCCGCTTGCCATTGAAGTCCGGACCATACCAACTGGCGTTGCCGCTCCAGACCTTTATGGGTTTGACTGGCTCACTCAAGTGAGCGACTAGGGGAGCTTCCATGACGGGTGCGATGAGAAACATCAGCGGCACCCACCGGATAGCAGCCCAAGCGATGAAGAGTGGTCGTTGCATAGTGTGTTCTTTTCACTACAAACGTTCAGGAAGTGTAGTAGAAAAACAGCATTATGTCAACCAAAATCGGTTCCAAATCTATCCTTTAATTCTCTGATAGTATTGCACTTAACCGTACGTACCAATGCTCCCAAACCTTCGATAATGGCCTCACTGGCCCTCGGGTCAGCAAAACTGGCCGTTCCGACCTGTACTGCCGACGCGCCTACGCAGATATAATCGAGCACGTCTTCTGCCGTCTCGACCCCTCCCAAGCCAATGACAGGGATCTTCACCGCCTTCCGCGCCTCCCAGACCAGCCGTAGTGTGATCGGCTTGATCGCTGGTCCAGAGAGCCCACCAGTGAGGTTCCCCAGCTTCGATCTTCCCGTCCTAACATCAATGGCCATAGCAGGATAGGTATTGGCCACGGTCAAGGCATCCGCCCCGGAAGATTCCGCCGCTTTGGCGATCAGACCGATGTCTGTGACCAACGGCATCAGCTTCACCCAAAGGGGGCGCTGCCTGGCGACCCGACGGGCTGCCATAACGACTTCCGCGACCAAATCGGGATTACTTCCAAACTGCATCCCCCCCTTTTTTACGTTGGGGCAGGAAATATTGAGCTCATAGGCGGCAATCCCGGGGGCATCCTCAAGTCGCCGTATGACCTCCACATAGTCCTCGAGAGCATATCCGAAGACGTTGACGATGACGGTGGTGTTGTATTTTTGCAACAGGGGCAGCTTGTCCTTGACGAACAATGCTACCCCAACGTTCTGCAGGCCGACCGCGTTCAGCATCCCGGAAGGAGTTTCACAGAGCCGGGGGGCGGGCGCACCTTCTATTGGTTCTAGGGAAATGCCCTTGGTGACGAAGCCGCCCAGGCGGTTCAAGTCGACCAGATGAGCAAATTCTAAGCCATAGCCAAAGGTGCCGCTTGCAGCGATGACGGGATTAGCGAGGCGCAGGGCGCCAACCTGCACATGGAGGTCAACGCGGTCAGAGGAACTCACGTTGCGGAGAGAATAGCACGAAGCTCCTTGTCCATCCGAAAAATCCTGCGCAGCTTGTGGAATTATTCGGACGCGCGTGTATGCAGAGCTTCCGCCAGGACACGCCCATCGCGCGTGGCCAGTGTGATGCCGCAGAGCGCGGCAAAGGTGGGTGCGATATCCGCGGGTGTGACGGCGGCGAAATATTCGCCGGGCTGGATTCGGTATCCCAGCAAAAGCAGCGGCACATGCTGGTCGTAATTGTAAGGAGTTCCGTGTCCTGTGCCGGAGCCACCTCTCTTGCCCGCGGGCGATCCACCCACGAGCCAGTAAGGCTTCGGAACGAAGAACAGGTCGCCGCTGCGGCCGGGGAAATAATTGAGCGTCAAGGCTGTGCGGATTTGCGAACTGCTCGAATCTGCTCCGCTTAGGTCTTCCGCGCGATAGACCGCAGCCACGCCCGGCTGCGTCAGCGCCGCATCCACCACTGCTCGCAGCGCCGCGGGGTCCTGCTTGAGCCGGCCATAAATTCCGGGGGAAAAGTACACGTTTCCTTCGGCCATACGGGCGATCGCGGGCTTCGTGTAGTTGAACGGCTCCAGCGCCTTTTCCATGCGTTCCTGCAAGTCGGGAACAATCAACACACCAGCGTCAACGCCCGTCTTGGCCATGTCTTCCGGCACCGGCACGACACCATGGTCGGCACTCAATGCCACGATATAGTTACCGCGTCCGACCTTCTGATCGAGGTGCGCCAGCAACTCGCCGAGATCCTTATCCAAGCGCACCAGAATGTCCTGGATCTCACGGCTGCGCGGGCCAAAGGCGTGTCCAACGTAATCGACCGTGGAGTAGCTCACGCCCAGATAGTCCGTGCCGCCCGCTTTGCCCAAGCCTAGAGAATCAATGGCAGCCTCCGCCATGCGCGTCAAATAGGTATCGGCAAACGGGCTGCTCGCCCACTGCTCGACAAACACCTCATCGGCGGATGAGCTTCCTTCTTTCCCGCGCAATGCGTGAGGAAAACTGGCTGACCAATCCCCCGGCGGTGCAGCGCCCGTGGCCCTCTCGTCATAGAAGTAGGCGCTTTCCGGGAGGGAGAGCGACCACGTTTTTCCGTAGTCCTCCGACACCGGGTGTTTTTTCGCGAACTCCTCCACAAAGGGCATCGTGCCGTAGGCTGAGGAAGTAACCCACGCGCCCGTGCCCGTATCCAGCCAGGTGACGGCATCGGCTTTGTGTCCCGCCAGGGTGATTGCGGCGCGGGCCTTCAGAGAGAATGTGACAACGCGTGTGGCCCCACCCGTCTGAAATCTGAGTTCCTCGGCAAACGAGGGCAGTTGCATCCTCACCGCGGAATCGCCGCCATTGGTGCTGCCGCCCGCATAGGCCACATTTTTCGCATTGGGATCGCTGGTGCAGGTGACCATTTTCTGTTGATCGCGGTCCCACCAGGCATTGGCGATCATTCCGTGGGTCGCCGGGAACGCTCCTGTCGAAATCGTGGCGTGGCCCACGCAGGTCTCCGTCGCTGCATAGGGATAGGCCGCTTCATGGAACCACGCGCCTTCCTCTACCAATCGCTTGAGCCCGCCGGTCCACTGACCACCGAATTTGTCCACATAGTCGCCGCGCATCTGATCCACGACGATCATCACAACGAGTTTCGGGTGCGCGGGATGCGGGATGCTCCTGACGGGGGGCTTCCTCGGCGCTTGGGCCCCGAATGCCAGTGCTGTGAACAACGCCGAGGCAAATGCTATGCCCAATAAACGCCTTGCAATGCAGACCGCCGCCGCCCAGCGCATTTTCGTTGACTCCCTTCCTCTATCAGCGAGAGTCTAGCATGCCCGCGGGAATGGCCCGTAAATGCGCACGCGATTCTGTGCCGGGCGTCACGCCATTTGTGGCCGCCAATTGTGCTAGGATTACGCAACTATGCGACTCGTCGAAAAAAGTCAGTTGATGTCCGCGGCGGAAATCGACCGCACGTTACAGCGTTTGGCGCACCAGATTGTGGAAAAAAGCGGGGGCACCCGGCATCTGGCGTTGATTGGGATACGCCGGCGCGGCGTGCCCCTGGCGCAGCGAATCGCGCAGGCTATGCGCGGGATTGATGGCGTGGAAGTCCCCGTGGGCACGCTGGACATCACGTTATACCGCGACGATTTGTCAACGGTTGCGCCACAGGCGGTGCTGCAGTCCTCGCATATTTCGTTCCCGGTGGACAGCCTGGACCTGGTCCTTGTTGACGACGTGCTCTACACCGGGCGCACGGTCCGCGCGGCCATGAACGGCCTGTTCGATCTTGGCCGGCCCAAACGAGTTTCCTTGTGCGTGCTGATTGACCGTGGCCACCGCGAAATGCCCATTGAGGCGCAATACGTGGGCCGCGACATCCAGACCAGCGACACCGAGATTATCGAGGTTCGCTTGCGAGAGATCGACAACGAAGAGCGCGTCATCCTGGTGGACCGCGTGGAGTCCTAAGGGGCGCCAGCGAATTTTTTGCGTCGTGACGCCGGTCCGCGTAAAATGAGATTAAGGAAGGGGCGGAGAACTCCTCGACGCTCCGAGGCCCGCCGCGTGATCATCTGAGCCCAAATGTGACCTATCGTTTTCGTGATTTGCTCGCCCTTGAGCCGCTCTCCGCGGACGAACTGACTTTCATTCTCGATCAGTCCCAGCCATTCCAGGAAATCCAGCGCCACCCGCTGAAAAAGCTCGCCACGCTGCGCGGCAAGACCGTGGTGCTCGCCTTTTTCGAGAACTCCACGCGCACGCGCTTGAGTTTCGGCACGGCCGCCTCGCGCCTCGGCGCGGACACCATGAACCTGCAGGCGGAAGCCTCCAGCCTGAAGAAGGGCGAAACGCTGCTGGACACCGCTAACAACTTGAACGCCATGAAGCCGGATTGTTTCGTAATGCGCCATTCCTCTTCAGGCGCGGCGGACTTTGTGGCGCGGCACCTGGAAATTCCCGTGGTCAACGCGGGCGATGGCACGCACGAGCATCCTTCCCAGGGACTGCTCGATGCGCTGACCATCCGCGACCGCAAAGGCACGTTGAAAAACCTGAACGTGACTATTCTTGGCGATATCTCCCACTCCCGGGTGGCTCGCTCCAATATTCACCTGCTGGGAAAATTCGGCTGCCGCTTCACGCTCTGCGGACCCGCCATGTGGGTTCCGCGCGAACTGGAGAAGATCGGGCCGCCGGGAACGCCCATCCGCTGCGTTTACCGCGTCGAGGAAGCGCTGGAAGATGCGGACGTGATTATCGTCCTCCGCGTGCAAACCGAGCGCTTGCACGAGCCGTCTCTCGCGCAAAACGACTACATTCTGCTCTACCAGCTCAACGCAGAACGCATGCGCCTGGCCAAGAAAGATGCGCTCATCCTGCATCCCGGCCCCATCAACCGCGGCATCGAGATTACTCCGGAAGTGGCCGATGGGCCACGCTCCGCCGTACTCGAACAAGTGACCAACGGTGTGTCAGTGCGCATGGCCATTCTCTATCTACTGATGGTGGGCGCCACGGAAGGCACGCATCCCGCGCTGGAAGTAAAAGGCGAAACGAAGCCCAAGGAATCCGCTCATGCTTCTGATTAAGAACGGGCGCGTCCTCGATCCTGCGTCCAAGACCGATGCGCCGCGCGACATCCTGTTGGATGGCGAGCGCATCGCGAAAATCGCCCCAACCGGGAAAATATCCCTCGCGAACGGGGCGGAGGTGTTCGACGCCGCCGGTTTGATCGTTGCGCCGGGTTTTATTGACATGCACGTGCACCTGCGCGAGCCCGGTCAGGAAAATTCCGAAACCATCGAGACCGGGACGCTAGCCGCAGCCCGCGGCGGTTTCACGGCGGTCTGTTGCATGCCCAACACCAAGCCGGTGAACGACAACGCGTCGATCACGCGGTTCATTGCTGATCGCGCCAAGGCGCACGGCCACGTGCGTGTCTGGCCGATTGGCGCAGCCAGCGTGGGCAGCAAAGGCGAAGCCATTGCCGAGATTGGCGCCATGCGTGATGCGGGCATTGTGGCCGTTTCCGATGACGGCAAACCCATCGCCACTGCCAAACTGGCGCGGCAGATCATGGACTACTGCCGCACGCTGGAACTCCCCGTGATCGAGCACGCCGAGGATGTTTCTCTGGCTGCGGGCGCGGTCATGCGCGAAGGCATTGCTTCCACTCGCCTCGGTTTGCCGGGCATGCCGGCGGCCGCGGAATCCGTGTGCGTTGCCCGCGATGTCCAGCTCGCGGAGCTTACCGGCGCGCGGCTGCACATCGCGCATCTTTCGGCGAAAGCTTCGCTCGATCAGGTGCGCTATGCCAAGCAGAATGGGCTGCGCGTCTCCTGCGAAGTCACGCCTCACCATTTCACGCTGATCGACGAGGATGTGACTTACGATTCGCGCTACAAAATGAATCCGCCCCTGGCCGCGCGGGCCGATCGGGAAGCCCTGTGGCAGGGCCTTGCCGATGGCACCGTGGACGCCATCGCCACCGATCATGCCCCGCACGAGCCGGCTTTGAAGGATGTGGAGTTCGATAAGTCGCCCTTCGGCATCCTGGGCTTCGAGACGGCTCTCGGCCTGGCGCTGGAGCAACTCGTACACAGCGGCAAGCTCTCACTGATGCGCATGGTGGAGCTCTTTACCACGGGGCCCGCGCGCGTCTTGGGCAAAGAACGCAAACTCGCCGTCAGTGAGCCCGCGGACATCACCATTTTTTCGCTGGATCGGGCATGGACGTATAACGTGAAAGAGTCGGCGAGCAAGTCGCGCAATTCGCCGTTCGACGGCAAATCGTTCAAGGGTGGACCGGCCGCGACCATCGTCGCCGGCAAGATTGTCTATCGCGCTTGAGCTGTAGCGCAGGGCGAGTCCCGGCGCTTTTCAGCCCGCCGCATTCTGGCGCGAGCCGTTCGGGTTTTTCCACCTGCAGTCCGTTCCTGCTGTTGCTGATTAGCAATTAACCACCTCAGCGCGACTCCGTGTATGCGCGCTCTGTTACAGCTAGACTGAAATGGAGCACCTCACCATGCGCCACTTGTTGAATAGCTGTGTGTTCCTCCTCGTCGTCGCTCTGCTTGCCTGGGCCGCGCCATCCCGTGCCCAAACGGAGCGCATCCTTGATTTCCATAGCGACGTTACGCTACAGGACGACTCTTCTCTCCAAGTCACGGAGACCATCACTGTGGTCGCGGCAGGCGGCCAGATCCGCCACGGCATCTTTCGCGAATTCCCCACGCATTATTCCGACCCTTACAACAATCACTATGTTGTCGGCTTTCAGATGCTCTCGGCAACGCGCGATTCCGCGGAGGAGACATTCCGCGTCGAAAACTATTCCAACGGAGTGCGCATTTACCTTGGCGATCCCAATGCGATGGTTCCGCCTGGGCGTCACGTCTATACGCTGACTTACGCAATAAACCGGCAGTTGGGCTTCTTCTCTGATCATGACGAGCTTTTTTGGAACGTCACCGGGCTGGGCTGGAATTTCCGCATTGACCACGCCAGCGCCATCGTGCATTTGTTGTCCGCGATCCCTGCGGACCAGGTGACATTAGCGGGCTTCACGGGACCGAAAGGTTCGCGGGAATCCAAACTAACCAGCTCGCGCGACACCGATTCGTTCCAATTCGCCACGACGCGCTCACTGGCCCCGCGGGAAGGCCTAAGCGTATTGCTGAGTTGGCCCAAGGGCTACGTCACGCCTCCCACGTTCTCACAAAAAGCCGAATATTTCTTCCGGGACAATCGCAACGCGCTTCTCCTGGGTACCGGCCTCCTGGTCCTGCTTCTCTACTATCTGATTGCCTGGGCGGAGGTGGGCCGCGACCCGCGTCCTGGGGTCATCATGCCGCTCTATGATCCACCTGCGACTCTCTCGCCGGCGGGTATGCGCTATCTGGTCCGCATGGGCTTCGACAACAAGACGTTCGCCGCCGCAATTCTGGACATGGCCGCGCGCGGCTACTTGAAAATCAGGGAAGAAGCAGGTTCCTATATGCTCACCCTCGCCGACAAAGATGAGCGCGTGCTCACTCCGGACGAGAAGCAGATCGCCGGCGTGCTGTTCGAGGGGCGCAAGGAAATCTGGCTGCGTCAGGAAAATCATGAGGTCATCCAGGCCGCTTTGCTCGCCGTCCAGAAGTGGCTTAAGAGCGCCGAGTACAAAGTCTATTTCGTCACCAATTCCCGCTATCTCTTGCCGCCGGTTCTCCTTTCCCTTGTGATTGTCGTCGTCTACCTGATGGCGCAAGGTGGCCCGCAGCTTTTCATCGGCGCTTTTCTGTGTTTCTGGCTGACCTTCTGGTCCATTGGCGTAGCCGCGCTGCTGAAGAATGTTGTGCAGTCTTGGCACGCCGCATTCTCACGCGGGGAGATCCCTTTCGGCAACACGGTCAAGGCGATATTCATTACGCTTTTTTGCATCCCGTTTGTCGGAGGGGAATTCATGGGACTCGCCTTCCTCGTGAAAACCTCCTCCGTGGCACTGGCCGTTTTCATGGTCGCCAGCGCCGTACTTCACATTGTTTTTCTCTATTTGATGAAAGCCCCGACGTATGCCGGGCGGCGCCTGCTGGACCAAATAGAGGGCTTTAAAATGTTCCTCGGCGCCGTGGATAGCGACCGCCTGAACCGCGCGATGCCGCAGCAGCAGACTCCCGCGGTGTTTGAGAAGTTTCTTCCGTACGCATTGGCGTTGGACGTCGAGCAGGACTGGGCGAACAAGTTCTCTGGTGTGCTCGCCGCCGCGGGTTCTGAGCCCAGCAATTCCAGCACCGTCTACGCACCTTCGTTCTATTCAGGCGCTTCCTTGGGTGCATTCGCTGGGTCGAACTTCGCCTCCTCGTTCAGTAATTCCTTTACCAGCGCCATCTCTTCTTCGTCTTCGGCTCCAGGTTCCGGCGGAGGCGGCGGTTCGGGAGGTTCCGGAGGAGGTGGAGGAGGCGGCGGGGGTGGAGGCTGGTGACGTGAAGTTGCGCGGGCCGATCCGTCATGAGGTACAAACGGAACGGAGGGAACGCGTAGAAGAGGCGAAGAGTGGAAAGGCGCCTAGCGCGTGGCGATGCGCTGCACGTTGAACTTGTCGCCCTTCGGCCACATCACTTTGTTCTTGGTTTTGCAGTAGGGGCAGCGGACCACGCGCTCGACCTCCTTCCCCAACCCCGTGGATCCGACTACATGCATCCCACGCTGACAGTTCTCACATCTGAAGATTTTCTGCACATGCCCTCCTTATCAGACTCGGAGGAACCTGGGCTCTGAACTTCTTCGTCAGTGCGCCGCGGGATCGGCCGCAGGATGAAACCCGTGCTGCGGCACCTCATGCGTTCCCCGCGTGAGCGGTTCAATCTTCATGCGGTAAAAGTGGTCGAGCGGTAATCGCCCCTTTCCTACAGGATAAGCTCGCTCGATGGCCTTCATGACATAGGCCTTGGCCAGCGTGGTCGCCTCCAGCAGCGACCTTCCGGCGGCGAGTTGTGCGGCAATGGCCGACGCGAAGGTACAGCCGGTTCCTTGCGTGTGCTCCAGCTTCACCCTGTCGCCGCTTAACAGGTGGAGTTCGTTCCCATCAAGGAGGAGGTCCACGGCCTTCTCCATGTGGCCGCCCTTTACGATGACGGCGTGCGCGCCCATTTCCACCAGCTTGCGCGCCGCCGCCTCCATGTCCCCCACGTCCTTGATCGTGAGGCCGGACAAAATCTCCGCTTCCTGAATGTTGGGAGTGATCACGCTGCAGCGCTTCAGAAGCTCCGTGGCCAGGTACTTGATTCCCGTCGCATCCAGCAGCTCGGAATCGCTGGAGGAGCACACTACGGGATCGTGTACCACGTGGGCAAATTTGTTGGCGTCGAGAAACTCCGCCACCACGACGGCGTTTCCGCGGTTTCCCAACATGCCGATTTTCACCGCGGCAATGTCGCAATCTTTCGTCAGGACTTCCAATTGTTCGCGCAGTTCCGCGCTGGGCGTGTTGTGTATGGCTTCCACGCCCTGGGTGTTCTGCACGGTCAACGAAGTAATGGCTGCCACACCGTAGCAGCCGTAGGCAGCAAAAGTCTTGAGATCCGCGCCAACGCCTCCGCCGCAGCTCGGGTCAAACCCCCCGATGGCCAGCAGAATGGGCGGGGCGGCAATCCCTTGCGAATGGAGATGGCTCATGATCGTCCGTGTTTGCTCGCGTTCCGTGAAGAAAATAGCCGGACACGTTTTGCCTGGCACGCCCTTTCCATACCGCGCACCAGAAGACACCCGGCACTTGCGAATGTACGCGCACTATTTTCTCCCTGCAAGAAGTATTTCACTTGCAGGGAAATCAGAAAGACGTTCGGCCCCGAGTCGATGAGTTTGGGAAGAAGAAAGAGCCCCTGCGCGTCAGGGAAGAATGGCGTTGGTTCGGCCTACCATCACGGGAAGAGGCCGCGGACCAGCGTGGCTTCGGCAACGCGGCCGACCGCGAGCACCATGGCGCCCGCGCGCGGCGGCACGTGGTATTTGCGCATGGCGTCCACCATGTCGTGGAACGCCTGCACCATGATCTTTTGCAGGCGCGCGTTCACTTCGTCGACATCCCAGAACAGGCCTTCCTGGTTCTGCACCCATTCAAAGTAGCTGACCGTGACGCCGCCGGCATTCGCGAGGATGTCCGGCAAAATGGTGATGCCGCGGCGCGCCAGAATTTCGTCGGCATGCGGCGTGGTCGGGCCGTTGGCCGCTTCGGCAACGATGCGCGCCTTCACGGCTTCCGCGTTCTGAAGCGTGATCACGCTTTCCAGTGCCGCAGGCACCAGGATGTCGCACTTCATCGTCAGCAGGTCTTCGTTGGAAATGCGCGAAGCGCCGGGCATGCCGACAACCGTCCCGGAGCGCTCCTTATAGCGGATGGCCTTGATGGGATCGATGCCGCGCGAATTCGTCACGCCGCCGCGCGTATCGCTCAGCGCGATGATCTTCGCCTTTCTGTCCGCCAGAAGGCGCGCTGCGGTGGCGCCGGCGTTGCCAAATCCCTGAATCGCCACGGTCGCGCCGCGCAAGGAGATCTTCTTCATCTTGCAGGCTTCTTCGACGACATATACCAAGCCTTGCGCGGTCGCTTCCGCGCGTCCCACCGAACCGCCGATCGAAAGGGGCTTTCCAGTGACCACGCCCGGCACGGTGTGGCCCACCATCATGGAATAGGTATCCATGATCCAGGCCATCGTCTGCGCATCGGTATAGACGTCCGGCGCGGGAATATCCTTGTCCGGCCCGATCACCGGCAGAATCTCGCTGGCAAATCGCCGCGTCAGCCGTTCCAGCTCGCTCTTCGACATGCGCTTCGGGTCGCAGATGACGCCGCCCTTCGCGCCGCCGAACGGCACATTCACCACGGCGGTCTTCCAGGTCATCCACGCCGCCAGGGCCTTCACTTCGTCCAGTGTCACGTTGGGATGGAAGCGGATCCCGCCCTTGCCGGGCCCGCGCGCAATGTTGTGCTGCACGCGGAACCCGGTCAGCACCTTCACTTGGCCGTTGTCCATCTTCGTCGGCAGCGACACTTCCAGAATGCGTTTGGGAGTGCGCAGCACCTGGCGAAGTCCTGGATCCAGTTTCAGGACTTCGGCCGCCATATCGAATTGAATTTGCGCGATGCGGAAGGGATTAAGTTCTTCGCGCGGCGCGATCCGCGGCACCATTGGAGGGGCACCCACCGGACGGGTTGGGACTTGAGGTTTTGCGACCGTGGCCATCAGCTTCGGTCCTTTCCATTGCGCTGGATTTCTGTAGCAGCTTACGATTGCGTTGAACTACTTTTCTTTCTACAAAGTCTTTGGCGTCAGCCGTTCGCGGCGATTTTCCGCGTCTCACTCACATACTTGTCCCGGCAGGCGGTGGAACAAAAGTGCAGCAACTCGCCATCCTGCCGCAACGGCAGCGCCAGCACTTCGGCGATGTGCATGCCGCACACTGGATCTCGCACAAGTTTCCGCGTCATCGCGTCGTTTGGCACATCCACAGGCGCCTGCGATTGTGCCGCGCCCTGTCCCATGCGCTGCACCAGGCGGCGCAGCAACGCCACGCCCCAGGAAACCACGACGACCCAGAATACAAACCGCAGTAAGCGAGCAATAAATGTCATCTCTGGATGCGAGTGTGGCCGCCGCCTCACTCGACCTTTCTATCCCTTGGACGGCGTTGAGGCGAGTGTATGCAGGGGCCCACGGGGAGTCAAACAAAAAGCTGTACTTTCAAGAGGTTGCGCGGCGAAAGGGTCGCCGGAGGCGAACACGCGGCGACGCTCAAAAGGATTGCACCTTATTGCATACAAAAGAGTTACGCATTTGGGACCGCAATCGCCCTGGCGCGGCGTTCCTGGCTATCTTCCCGCTGGGATCCGTTCAACGCCCATATACGGGCGAAGCACTTCCGGGATCACAATCGAACCGTCGGCTTGCTGGTAATTCTCCACCACGGCAATCCAGGTACGCCCCACGGCAAGTCCTGATCCGTTGAGCGTATGCACGAATTCGCTCTTTCCGCCGGCCTTAGGCTTGAAACGGATGCCCGCACGGCGCGCTTGAAACGCTTCGCAGTTCGAGCAAGAGGAAATTTCCCGGAATTCGTTGCTTGAGGGCAGCCAGACTTCCAGGTCGTAAGTCTTCGCCGAAGCAAAACCCATGTCGCCGGAGCAGAGCAGCACGGTGCGGTAGTGCAATCCGAGTTTCTGCAGGATTGTCTCGGCATTGCGCACCAAGGCTTCGTGTTCGTCGTAGCTTTTTCCCGGATGCGTGAATTTGAAGAGTTCCACTTTCTGGAACTGGTGCTGGCGCAGGATGCCCCGTGTGTCTTTACCGGCCGCGCCGGCTTCGGAGCGGAAGCAGGAAGTCCATGCGGTCACGAGAATGGGCAATTGCTCCTCGGTGAGCGTGGTGTCGCGATAGAGGTTGTGTAGCTCCACTTCCGAGGTAGGAGTCAGCCAGAAATCGGTGTCCTGCAACTTGAAAAGGTCCGCGGCAAACTTCGGCAGTTGGCCCGCGGCCAGCAGTGAAGCAGTGTTCACCAGGAAAGGCGGCAGGATTTCCGTATAGCCGTGCTCGCGCGTGTGCACATCGAGAAAGAAATTCGCCAGCGCGCGCTCCAGCCGCGCTCCCCAGCCCTTGTATACGGCAAACCGCGCGCCGGTAATTCGGGCAGCCGCTTCCAGGTCCAGGATTTCCGCGCGTTCCCCAACCTCCCAGTGAGGCTTTGGTTGAAAATCGAACTTCGGCGGCGTACCCCAGCGGCGCACCTCCAGGTTGTCCTCGGGGCCATGGCCCGCAGGCACGCTGGAATGCGGAACGTTCGGAATGGTCAGCAGCAGTTCGCGTTGTGTGGCGTCCAGTTCGGCGATGCGCGCGTCGGCCTGCTTGATGCGCTCGGAGAGCTGCTTCATCTCCACGAGGATGGCGTCCGCGCTCTGCTTTTCCTTTTTGAGGCGCGCGATTTCGTCGCTGGCTTTATTGCGTTGCGCCTTGCGATGCTCGTTTTCGGTAATCAGTTCGCGCCGCTCTTTGTCCAGCGCGCGAAAACCATCGAGGTCGAGTGTGATGTTGCGGCGCTTCGCCATATCGGCGAAGACGTCCAGATGTTCCCGAAAGTAGCTTAGATCATGCATGGTGCTAAAAGCATAGCCCAGGCAGGAGCCGAGAGAAAGCGGGCGAACCGTAAAAAGGTGATCTTGTGATTTGCATAAGGGCTTCGCCGACGCTGCGAGCGTTCAAATCACTCCCCCAAAGATCGCTGTGCTGACACGCTGGTAAGAGAGTACTAAAGGAACGCCCCAATAGTCCCGGGGCAAGGTACTGGTGCGAATGAACCCGGCGGACTAGTGACGCAATTCCGCGTGTCCGGCATCCTTGTGGATGTGATCGGGAGTTAAGTTCGGCTCCTGGAGCGGGTGGAATGATCGTAGGGATCTTAATCCTGTGTGTCGTTCTGCTGCTGGCGAGCGCAGTTGAGCGGCCAACCCCTCCAGAGCATTAGGGAGTCGAACCGAGCTTCAGGTCCGTACCCTCCATCCCCCACGCCAGAGCGGCCGGCACCCCCACCGGCCGCTCACTTTTTTTGGACCGCGTTTTCAGATTATGGCGAATGCAAGGAATCTCAGCAGCTTTCAGTCTTGGGGGAGGCCGTGGACAAAAAATAAAGGGGGCCGGTGCAAGCCCCCTTGTTTAATTGATTCGACCCCCCAATAACCGGATACTCAGTCGAGGTTGAGTACCAGCCACCCCGGGAAGCCAATCTCATGAATTGTTTTGATACAATGCACGCGCTTTGCCAAGTCTGTGCCAGTGTGAGAAAAGGCACTTTTCTATTGAAAAGCAAGCACTTACTACTTTAGAGCCTCGGCGAGAGCGTCTTGCCAAACTGCCAATCTACAAAATCCCACAGACCAACTCGAGTTTTCCTACAGTCTTTGGGAAGAGTGCAAGTCTTTCAGCCCCAGCACCCTATTCAGACGATCTGAACCGGCGTTCCGCCCTGAAGTGCGGAGTGCCGCCAACGACGCCATGCGAATCGCGCGGGCAGATAGAGGATTGCGATCCACAGGAGGAAAACAGGGCCGCGGCTGATGAGCAACATCAGTAGGGCGGAGAGGCTCAGTACCGCTTCCGAAAACCCCGTGACGGCTGCGTTGCGAAACTGTGCTCCGAGGGATTCCGTTGGCGGAGTGATCTCCTCCCGCAATGCAAAGAGGACATTCGCGAAGACGACGCGGTGTTCTGCCGTGAGGCGGTCCGCTTCCAGGCGATTGATGTCTGCATTCACGCTGGCGATCTGCCGCTGCAGCTCCATAACGTTGCGATCGGGATATGTCTGCTGCTTAAGCAGTTCCTGCAAGTGATGCAGCGTGCTCTGCGCATTGGTCAAGCGGGCTTCCAGGTCAGCACGTTGTTGGGTGACCTCATCGGCAGCCTCCTCCTCCCACTCGACTTGGCCAAGAGTTTTCAGCTCGCTTAACGTTGCGCCATATTCCGAAGAAGGAATGCGTAACGTCGCCGAGAGAGTGCTACCCGTCGGCTTCCCTACCATCCGGAGTTTTGCCACATAGCCCCGATGACGGTCGAGGATTTCTTCGAGGGAGGACCGAGACTTAACGAACTCCTTCGTGGCCACCGCGAGTTCCGCCGTGTGCGCAATCAACGGGTCCCCCGGCAGCATGATTCCACCCACCCTGCTGGCCGGAAAGTCGCGGGAGTCCACTGGCGCAGGCGACATCTTTGCGTACTCCTTCAATTCTTCCTTCGCACGGCCAGCTTCCATTTGGAGTTCGCTCGTCCCAGACTCTGTGCTCTGGAACGCAGCAGTAGTCCGGGAATGCTCCATCATGGGCTGCGGAGTCATTCGGGTAAAAACAAAAAGGCCAACGATGATGGCCAGCACTACGAATAACCCGCGTCGAATAGGGGAGAGGGTACGGAACTTCGCAAGGAGCGAAACGATAGCGTTTCTCACGGGATTGCCTCCTACGGCATCTCCCTTAGAACGAAGGAGGCAGGTTTTCTTGCAAGGTGTGCCGGCTCAGGTCCCTATCGAGGAACGCAGGGCGTTGGCGATGGATTGCGAATACCGTTGGACATCCGCGTCGCGCTCCGCTTCCACCATGACGCGGGCCAGCGGCTCGGTGCCCGAGTAGCGCAACACAATTCGGCCATTGTCTCCGAGCGCCGCCTCCGCTTCCGCGAGCGCGCGAGCGACTTGGGGCAGGGAATCGAGCGGCGGCTTCGATTTCACTTTCACGTTCACAATCTTCTGCGGATAGTCTTTCAAACCCTCCACCAACGATCCCAGCGATCCGCGCAAAGCCACCAGGCAGGCGATCTTCACAGCGGTGAGCAAGCCGTCACCTGCCGGGCTATCATCGAGGAAAATAATGTGGCCCGATTGCTCGCCGCCAAGGTTATTTTCTGACTTCAGCATTTCCTCAAGAACGTAGCGATCCCCCACGGCAGCCCGCGCCAGGGAAATGCCCTCGTGCGCCAGCGCGCGCTCCAGCCCGAGATTGGACATGGAGGTTGCCACCACACGCTGGTTCTTGAGTAATTGATGTGCCTTCAGGTAGCGCGCCACAGCCAGCAGCACGCCATCGCCATTGACGACATGTCCAGACTCGCTGACGAACAGCGCACGATCCGCATCGCCGTCAAATGCCACGCCAAGGCGCGCGCCCTCGGCAAGCACGCGTTTCTGTAGTCCCTCCAGGTGCAGCGATCCGCAGCCGGCATTGATGTTCCGTCCATCAGGATTCACGCCCGTGGCCACGACATCAGCATTCA
Source organism: Acidobacteriota bacterium (assembly GCA_003154775.1). Classification (GTDB taxonomy): domain Bacteria; phylum Acidobacteriota; class Terriglobia; order Acidiferrales; family UBA7541; genus Acidiferrum. The sequence goes on from PMES01000110.1 coordinate 27,595, forward strand.
ATGCGCGGAAAAGCTCAGGTCCCAACTGGTAGGCAGCTCCATTCGCGCAATCCAGAACCACGCGAAGGCCCGAAAGATTGGCGTTGTCGATCATGCGGCTGCGCAGAAAATCGAGGTATTCCACATGCCGGGCGTGATTCGCCACCAGTGCGGGACGCCCGTCGGAGACCGGTTCCGAGCGCAGGCGGAGAATCTCCGCTTCCAGCGTTTCTTCCACGGCATCGGGGAATTTCATGCCCGCATGCGAGAACAATTTCACGCCATTGTCGTGATAGGGATTGTGCGATGCGGAGATCACAACGCCGGCCTGGAAGTCATTCTGCCGCACCAGGCAGGCAATTCCGGGAGTGGTGATGACGCCGGCAAACTCGGCGCTCGCGCCGGCTTTCTCGAGACCCGCTGCCAACACGGCCGCGATATGCGGACCCGATTCACGCGTGTCCATGCCAATCAGGGCATGCGCGGAGCCATGCTCGCGGAGCAAAAAACCGCCCAGTGCGCGGCCGGTAGCGAAAAGGGTCTGGTCGTCGAGCGGCGGCGTTCCGGGAACACCGCGAATTCCATCCGTGCCGAAGAGTTCTTTTGCCATGCGTGCGTGAAAGCCTGAGTGGGTGTGGCCTCGTGGCAGTCTAGCATACGCGCGAATTCACACTTTACGCTTTGATGAAGGGGTTTTCCAAACCGTCTACACAGCCTCCGACCCGCTTCGCAACCCTTGTTAATAGCATGTAACCTCGGTTTTGCGGGCCACCCGGAAACTCTCTGAGTATGTTACCGTGTTGGGCGAGAGGGGTTACTGGTGTCTACACCGGAAACACCGCCAACTGTCTATCGCGTGTCAGGCTCGAATTTCAGCCTGCGCATCGTCGCGGCCGCGATCATCCTGCTCTTTTTCTACTACGCTGCCGGGGTCGTCATCACCCTGCTTTTGTCCGTCCTTCTGGCTTACTTTCTCGATCCGGCCGTGGAGTTCCTGGAACGCCTGCATATGCCGCGAACGATTGGTTCCCTAGTGATGGTTCTGCTCCTGATCACGGTGGTTTTCTCGGTGGGTTACGGCTTGTGGACGCGCACAACGGATTTTGCCGCGGATTGGCCAAAGTACCGGAGCATCCTGCAGGAGGCAACGGGTACCGTGCAGGGAAAACTGCGCGGCATCGAGGGGAGCGTGACCGAACTCACAACGCCGGAAGGCACGCCGAAACCCGTGGTGCCCAGTAACACCAGCAGCGACGTGCACAGTTTACTGGTCCGCGGCATCGGTTCGTTGTATGCCCTCGTCCTGGAGGCCACGTTCGTTCCTTTCCTGGTTTTCTTCATGCTGGCGGGGAAACGCGAGGCGTGGCACAGTACCTTGCAACTCTTTCCGGTGGCCCGGCGCACACAAGTGAAGGAGACGCTGGAGGATTTGCGCGATGTGTTGCGCGATTATCTGGTGGGGATGACGGTGGTATCGCTGGTGGTGATCGCGTGCAGCAGCATCTTCTTTCTCGCGCTTGGGCTCGACTATCCCGTGCTCACGGGAATCGTCTCCGGCCTGTTCAACATGGTGCCGTACATTGGCGCGGTGCTCGCCTGGCTCCCGGCTTTTCTTCTGGCCATCGTGAAGTGGAAGTCCATCAGTCATTTCGCGCTGATCGCCATTGTGCTGACGGGAATCCACATCGTGGCGCAGAACCTGATCGCGCCGCAACTCGTCGGGCGTCAGGTGCGTCTGAACGCCGTGGCGATCACCATCTCGCTGCTCTTCTGGGGCTGGGTGTGGGGCGGCATGGGGCTCATCCTGGCGATCCCCATCACGGCGGCCTTGCGCGTCATCTGCAAGCACTCGGAGTCGGCAAAGCCCGTGGCGCGCTGGCTGGGCGCTTAGCACTCGATTTTTTCAGAGTGAGAACATGGCACACGAAATGAGGCCTGTCCGCCTGCTTGCCGGGGCAGCGTTTTTTCTTCTATTCGATATCGTCGCGGGAATTCAGCCGGCCCATGCCTGGGGATGCAAGGGCCATCAGACCGTGGCCCTGATTGCCGAAAGGCACCTCACACCGGAAGCGCGCCAATTGGTTGAGAAACTCCTTGAAGAGAATCCGGTTGATCCGCAAGTCAAACGCTATTGCGGTTCCGCGATTCGCGATTTGCTGGCGGAGGGATCAACCTGGCCGGACGACGTGCGCAATGAACGCAAGAACGGTCCGTGGCATTACATCGATATTCCGCGCGGGGCTCCTCGCCATCCGCTTGAGGAGTATTGCGGCGCGCAGGGCTGCGTCACGAAGGCCATTGCCGAGCAGTGGGCCGTTCTCAAGGACAGCCATGCCGAACCGCGCAAGCGCGCCGAGGCCCTCCGCTATGTCGTCCACTTCGTCGCTGATCTACACATGCCTTTGCATGCCTCCACCAACAACGATCTGGGTGGCAACTGTGTACCGGTACATTACCTACGGCGCCGCCCGCACCAGTCGCACGACTCTTTCTCTCCCAATCTGCATGCGATTTGGGATACCGCCATCCTCGAACGCGACATGGAAGGCGCCGACCCTGCGGAATTCGCGGACTATCTGGAGCAATCGTTCGGCAGTGAATTGGAGCAATGGCAGAAAGCGGGGATACACATCGAAGATTGGACCTGGGAGAGCCACGATTTGGCGGAATCCGTGGCCTACGGTGGATTGAAGCCCACGATCCCGGTGGAAGCGCCCGTTTCCGTGCACTCGTGCGCCGACGACAATCACGTGGGTGAGCGGTTGTTGCAAATGCATTTGACTGCCAACCAAGCCTATCAGGATGCCGCCGCAGCCGTGGTCGAGAAGCGCCTGGCGCAAGCGGGTCTGCGGCTCGCCATGATTCTCAATGACGCTGCAAAACCATCTCCGGCAGGGAACTAAGGATTGCTTGGCTGCGAGGCTCGTGCGGAAGCCGCTCCCAGCGATAGCCGGTGAGTACGGTGCTGCCGCCGAATGTAGTCTGGCCGTCGAGGTACAGCTCGATGGTCCACCAGGCGGTTGCGCCATATTCCAATTCTGCCCAGTAGGCATGAAAATCCGGGCCGCCACGCTGCGTTCCAAAAGTGGAGAAGTATTCGACCTCCAAGCTTCCCGGTTCCTCGAGATTGTGGTCATAAGCAACGATATAGGGGTTTTCCTGGGACCAACCTGACGGAGGATGGACGAGAAGAGAGAGCAAGGCAAGGACAATGGCCATGAAGCGCAGTGCGAACAAACAGAAAGAGTTAGGGGAAATGATGCGCATTAATTGAGACTAGCTTGGTCCTATATTTTATGCAACTTCTTTGCAGCTGTACACGCCGTGCTTCTTCATTCATCACCTCTCCTTTCTTCTCCCACTCTCTTTCCACTTCGGTGCTAATCTTGCTCGTACATTCTTGCTGTCTGGGTACTGCTCCTCCTGACGGGCTTCCCCTCTTGCCCCCGGGTTTTTTGCCCTGCTTCACGGCAACTCCCTCCCAGTGCCGTTTGCGCGTATATTTCTTGTTTACGAGAGCATTGGGATGAACTATGTCCACAATTCTGCCTTCTGAAACGCTGCTCGAGCATCTCCTGGCCGGCTCTGACGAAGCCCTGGTGGGATTCCGGACGGATGGCACCATTGTTTTGTGGAACCGGGCCGCGCAGGGCCTCTATGGCTTCACCGAGTCGGAGGTTTTGGGAAAGTCCATCACGCAGTTGCTGCCCTTGTACGAATTGCCGGCCCTCGAGGAGTTGCTCGGAAGCCCGCTACGCATCGATTCCAGCGAGGCGGAAGTCACGGAGCGACTTCACAAGGAAGGCATGCGCGTACCCGTCCATTTGCAGAGGTCCCTGGTACGCTCGGCAACCGGTGAAATTCTAAGCGTCCTTGAAAGAACACGAACGCTTTCTTCCAATCCTGCAGGCGCTCCCTCGCAAAATCATTTTCGCTTGATGGTCCAGCAGATGCCGGTGCTTTTCTGGACTACTGACCAGCGTCTGCGTATCACTTCGCATTGGGGTCCCATGCTGGGCGTCCATCGGAGGATGCAACCGAAAGCCATCGGACAGACCATTCATGAATTTTTGCGCTGCCCGCAAGACGAAGATGCGCCGGTGAAGCAGCACCTCGCCGCGCTCAACGGAATCTCCTCGCGGTTTGAGTACAAGCGCCGCAAGCATGTATTTGACATCAGCCTTGAGCCGCTCCGCGACTCCAATGGAAGCATTCTTGGTTGCATCGGTGTGGCTCTGGACATTACCGAGCGCAAGAAAACGGAGGAGGAAATCCGCCACCAGGCTACGCATGACGGCCTGACCGGGCTCGTCAACTATCGCGAATTCTATGGCAGCCTGGAAAAAGAGGTCCTCCGCGCAGAGCGCAGCCATCACTCTTTTGGTTTGCTCCTTCTCGACCTGGACGACCTGAAAGGCATCAACGACCGGCTGGGCCATCTGGCAGGCAACCGCGCCCTGCGGCGTCTGGCCCGCGTGATGAAGGAGAACTGCCGTGCATCCGATATTGCCGCGCGTTACGGCGGCGACGAATTCGCCATCCTCCTGATTGATGCGGACGCGGAGAGGGCCCAGCAGATTGCGCAACGCATCGCCAATCGCCTGAGTGAGCAGCCCGATGAGCCGCGGTTGTCCGTCAGCATCGGTTCGGCGGTATATCCGGAAGACGGTCAATCGCCCCAGGATCTTCTGGAAGCGGCGGATCGCCGCCTGTATCGCAACAAGAAGGCGCTGCGTTGGCAGACCGCGGACGCGGATTGAAGCCTTGCAGGGCATCCCTTCAAGGATCACCTGGACCTCGCGTCATCTTCTACAAGCGTTTGCACAAATGTGTAAAATGAGGTCGGCGGCCCTGCTATTGAGGAGTCCGCATTTTTTGTGGGGTTCGTTCCAAAGCCTGCCTGATCCAGTTCGTTACACGATTGCCTTGGATTATCAATGTGAGGTCTTCATTAGAATCGAGGCGAAGTAGCTGGGGTGACCGCCATGGACAAGAATGAGTTGCTTCTCGCGTTGCTTGCGGAGGGTTTCACACGATCCGCCTGGCACGGGCCCAACCTGCAGCAATCGCTGAAAGGCGTCCGCGCGAAACAGGCGGCTTGGCGCCCTGCTCACGGACGTCACAATGTTTGGGAACTCGCGCTTCACTCCGCGTATTGGAAATATGCGGTGCGCCGTAGGATCGAAGGGGGAAAGCGCGGCTTGTTTGTCCTGAAGGGAAGCAATTTCTTTACGCGGCCCGAAAAAGGCAAGGCCACGGAAGCAGCCTGGCGCGCCGATCTCGCCCTGCTCGAGAAAGAACATCGCGCCCTGGAGCAGAGCGTGCGCCGCGTTTTGAAGACGAACCCCTCGAGAAAGCTTCTCCGCATGCTCTACGGCATCGCCTTCCACGATATCTATCACGCGGGGCAAATCCGGCTGCTTCGCCGCTTGATGGCGCGCTGAAAAACTTCTTTGAGAGGGCGCTCCGTCGAGGCAGCCGACGCCTTCCGATCAGCTACGGAGCCAATTCGCAACTCAGGAATTGGATCCGGGCGGGACCGGCGCGGGGCGCGGATTGAAAAGGCCGAAGGCCACGAAGATGTCCAGCACGCCGATGCCGCTGACGATCCCGCGCATCGAAGGATGCAGCACAATGGGTATCAGCCAGGGAAAGTGATGCAGGAAGTAGTTCTGTTCCCAGAATGCGGACCACGGCAGGTACAGCAGCAGCGCACCCATTTCAAACAACAACACAACGGTCAAGGCGCGCAGAATGCGGTTCATCGAGGAATGCATGACCCCTGGCTAAGTTTGGACCTGTGGTCAGCGAGCGGGTTTTTGAAGCGCACTGATGCGTTCGGCAACGTCGCGATAATCGATGTTCACCGCGTAGACCTGGGAAAAACTCTTGAGTGCCGTATCCAGATCGCCGGCCGACTCCTGGGCCACTCCCAAATCATACCGCAAGGCGAGTTTACTTTCCGAGTCGATCCCGGGGGTCAGCAGCGCGCGTTCGTACCATATGGCCGCGATGCTCGGTTGGCCCTTTTCCATGAACGCGAGGCCCAGCAGCGTGCAGCACTGCATGGCATAGCGGAAGGCCTTGCCGCGGTCGTTGGCTTTGGCTACCTTCTGGAACTCGCCGATGGCTTCTTCGAGGAGGCCCATTTCGCGGAAGGCAATGCCGAGATTGTAGTGGGTCTCCAGATCCTCGTCTTCGGCGCCCATCTCGCCGAGTTCTGCGCGGAATTCTTCAAAGACTTCTTTCAGCGGGGCCGATTCGCCGTCAGCTTCGGCGTGCTCCGTGGACAATTCTTCTTTTTTCGCAGCCGGAGTGGCGGGTTCGGGCTCGACAGGGGCGGGCGGCGTCAGTTCACCCATGCCCAGCTGATCGATCTCTTTCGCCAGATCCGCCATGAAATCTTCGGAAGTGAATGCGTTTCCATTCGACGGCACGCCCGCGGGTACTTGTTCCCTGGGTCCGGGCTTTTCCGGAGGCGTGCTCTTTGCGGGCTCTTCCTTTTTCGGGAGAGCCGGCACCTGCCCCAACATCTCGTGGGCCGGCACGACGGGTTCCGGCTCGATCACCAACTCGAATTCCTGATCCAGTTCGAATTCAGGCTCTGCGGGTAGAGGCTTGGGCAAAGCTGCCTGCGGCAGTTCCAGGGCGGGCTCTGGCCCCTCGGCCGCCACTTCGCCGTGTTCTGGCAGAGGCAAAGCGGTCAATTCCTCGTCCGGCAGCAGTTCCTTGTGCTGAGCAGCGATCTCCGCGGCCTGCGGCGTACTCGGCGCGGTCGGAGCACTTGCTGGCGAAGCAGGCGTCCCTGCGGAAATTTCCTCCAGCGGGCTGGTCCAGCCTTCCGGGTCATCGGCGTCCGTGGGGACCGCAATTTGCGGCGTCCCGATGTCATCGGTCGGGGCCACCAGGATCTCGTGCGGCAGCAACTCATCTGGAATCTGCACCGGAGTTTCATCTTCGAGCACCAAATCGGGCAGTTCCACCTCTTCCACGTTCGATGGGGCAGCGACCTTCGGAACGGGCGATACACCTTCAGCTTTGGGTTCCGGCTCCTTCGTCTCTTCCAGCAGCGAAGCCCATTCGGAAGAGAGGTCGACTTCTTCGGCTGCGGAGACGGGCTGCGCATCAGCCACTTCCGGCACCGGTTCGATTATCTCAATTTCGGGTACGTCTTCCTGCACTCCAGCAGCGGCATCTTGGGCGACCGGGCTGGCTTGCACGGGCTGGGCAGCTACTTCCGCGGCCGGCTCTGCGCCCGCTTCGACGGGGAACTCTTCCACGCCTTCCGCCGAAATCGCGGTGGCCGCCTCTTCGACGGGTTCGGTCTCAACGGGTTGCGGCATGGCTGCTGCCACGGCGGCGGCGATTTCGTCATCCGTCAAACCGGCCGCGCGCTGGAACCTGCGTCGCAGCTCGCCAAAGCGTTCGCTGCTGCGCACGTCCCCGCGTTGGGCATGAATGTGTTCGAGCTGCGCGGCCAGCTCCGCGGTGCGCCGGTCGTCGCCGGCTCCCAGCACGAAATCCAACAATTTTTCGAGGGTCGGCGCGTGCGTCGGCGCGCGCCGCAAAATTGCTTCGAGCAGTCCGATGGCCTTCTGCGTCAGGCCGTAGCTGGCAAAAAGATCGACGTCCGTCAGGGATTGCGCTATGAACTTCTGGGTCTCTTCATCGAGGTCCGGTTCGGCCGGCGCGGACGCCGTTGTCTGCGCTGCCACCTCTGGAATTTCCGGCTCCAGACCAGGTCGCACTTTCGGTGCGTGTGCCTCGGGCAATTCGGCCTGCAGCGTCTCGTGTGCTTCCACGGGCTTCGCTTCTGCCGCGGGCTCTCCTGGCAGCAAACCCAACTTGCGAAGCACATCGTTCAGCTTGCGTTTCGGCGAATCGCTTTCCGGCTCGCGGTCCACCAGTTGCTGGAAGACGTCCTTGGCCCGCTGCAGTTTCCCTGCGGCGACCAGCGCATCGCCAAGGTGTGCCAGGGCATCGGGCAGGCGGAAAGAATCACTGGTACGGCCGTAGGTGTCCACCAGCCATTCGAGCGGTTCGAGCCGGCCGGGCAGCCGCGTCGCCAGCTCATTTAGCAGGTGCACCACGCCTTCGTGCTCCCCGGCGTCAATCATCGGGATGCGGATGCGCGAAAGCACGGACATGGCGCGCTCGCCTTGTCCGGACTCCAAGAGCGCTTCAGTCACTTTCTGCGTGGCCGTGAAGTTCTTTTCGTCGGACGAGAAAATCTTTAACGCCAGGGCCGTGGCTTCGTCCCACTTGGCGTTCTTCAGGTATAAATCCATCAGCAACTCAGCCGGCTCGCCGCCCTTTTCGAGGTCCGGCACGCGCTCCAGGATCTCCGCAGCCTGCGCGATTTTCCCGGCGGTCGTGAACGCCCTTGCCTTGATGATCAGGGCATCCAGGTTTTTCGGACTGATATGCAGCGCCTTATCCGCAAGCTTTTCACATTCCTGCTGCTCGCCGCGGGCCAGGGCGCGCTGCGCCGCGGAAATGTACGTTTCCAGGGCTTCCCCGGACTGCCCCATGGCCTGATAAAGATCGGCCAGGCGGATCTGGATCCGCAGGTTATCGGGTTCCGCCAGCAAAAGCTTCTTCAGCAGCGCCACCGCTTCCGGCTGCTTGTTGTTCTTCAAGTGGAGTTCGGCGAGTTGCAGGAAGAGCGGTCGCGCCTCGCTCATGACCCCTTGCTGCACGTACAGGTCAGCCAGCTTTTCGAGCGGACGAATTTCTTCGGGGGCGAGTTTCGCGATGCGCTTGTAAACGGCGATGGCCTTCGTCAGGAAACCATCGCTGACGAACAGTTGCGCGAGCCGCTCGAAGTAATCGATGGCCTGGAACGTCTCGCCCTGGCGGATGTACAACTCTCCGACGGTCATCAGGGTAACTTGATCCCGCGGCTCGTACTTCAGGATTTGCTGATATTCGGCGATGGCTTGCGCCACCTTGCCCTGATTCAGCAACTTTTGTGCGGTTTCAACGAATTTGCTCTTGTTGTAGGCCATGCCCTTATGGGACAGCTTCCCTACGAAAGCCGTCCACGACTTTCTCCCTGATGGCGTTGTAGGCGCTCGGAAGTCTACAACGCTTCATTTTCACGCTACAGTCCCTCATGGGGGGGCGTCAATGAAAGCGCGGCAGCTTGTTAGCAGGCAGTTATCCCCGTAGCTGATACGCCACCTCAGGGGAAGAAATGGCGAAAAAGAATTCACCTTTCGGTGGGCCAGATTCCCAGCGGCAGCGCTTCCTGGATGGCTCCCGCGGCCCAGCAGCCCGCATCCCTGACCGGCGCAAACGAATGGCGGTGCAACGGCGTCGGCCCATATTGCCGGAGCGCTTCCAGGTGGTCCGGCGTGGCGTAGCCCTTGTGCCGAGCGAGGCCAAATAGAGGGTAGATGGCGTCCCACTCTTCCATGCGGGCGTCGCGATGCGTCTTCGCCAGGATGGAAGCTGCGGCGATGGACACGCTGCGTGCGTCGCCTTTGATCAGCGACTTTTGCTCCATCAAAACATCGAGCTTCATGGCGTCAATCAAGAGGTAGTCCGGCTGAATGGCCAGTTGCTGCACTGCGGCGGTCATGGCCTGCCGGCTGGCCTGGTAGATGTTCCAGGCGTCGATGCGCTGGGCGTCCACTTCCGCCACCGCCCAGGCGATGGCGTGCTCGCGGATGCGCTCGGCAAGCTCCACGCGGCGCTCCGCGGTGAGTTTCTTGGAGTCGTCCAAGCCGACGATCCTACGTTTTGGATTCAGAATTACCGCAGCGGCGACAACGGGTCCAAACAGCGCGCCGCGCCCGGCTTCATCGAGCCCCGCAATGCGGGTCCAGCCGAGCTTCCGCGCCGCTCGCTCGAAACGGGAAGAGCAGAGTCGCGCCATGATCGAAGGAGGTGCGCGGGAATCTTACCACGCGGAGCAGCGTGTACGGCCAGCGTTCTGAGACAAGCCATTGCTCTCGGTGATGTAAAGAAAAGGGACAGGCGCTTGCCTGTCCCCGATGAATTCAGATTGGAAAGACTGCTTAAGCTTTGACGGCGGGCGCGGGAGCGGCTTCTTCGCGGGCGGCGCGCTTGATGCGGGCGGCCTTGCCCCTGAGGTCGCGCAGATAGTAAAGGCGGGCGCGTCGCACGCTGCCCTTGCCGACAACGTCAATCGAAGCGATTGAGGGCGAGTGCAAAGGGAAAATGCGCTCCACACCGGTGCCAAAACTGACGCGGCGCACCGTGAACGTGGCGCTGCTGGCCCGGCCCTTCTTCGAGATCACCACGCCTTCAAACGACTGGATGCGTTCCTTGACCTTTTCGCCTTCGCCTTCCAGCAGGCGGACGTTTACCCGCACCGTGTCGCCAGGGCGAAACTCGGGTAGGTCTTTGCGCAATTGCGCTTCGTGCAGCTTACGAATTACCGGATTCATTTTCTGTGTTCCCTGCAGACCCACTCAGGCGGGGCCAGCACTTCCAAGGCAAACTCTAATTATAAACAGGATGTGACTGAAATCCTAGTCGTTATTCGAGCGGCGACGTGCATCTACAGATCGGGCCGGTTTCGCCGTGTCTTCTCTGCGGCCTGTTGGCGGCGCCATTTGGCCACTTCGGCATGATTGCCGCCGATCAGGACCTCGGGCACCTTCCAGCCTCGGTATTCCGCTGGCCGCGTGTAGTGCGGGAAATCGAGTAGGAGTTTCGCTTGGCGTGACCGTGGATCCGCGGCGGTGTGAGCAACTTCTGACGGATCGAGATGACTAAACGATTCGTTTTCCGTGGAGGCTTCGTTGCCCAGCGCTCCCGGCAACAACCGCGTCACTGCATCCACAACAATTGCTGCCGGCAGCTCGCCGCCGCTCAAAACGTAGTCCCCCACCGAGATCTCTTCGGTGGCCAGGAATTCCGCGACGCGCTCGTCCACCCCTTCATACCGCCCGCATATCAAGATCAACCTGTCGAGTTTCGCGTAGCGCCGTGCCGTCTCCTGCGTGAACAAACGCCCCGCCGCGGACATCAACACGATGGCGGTTCCCGTTTCCGGCGGCACGCGATTCTCTGCATCTCCTACACTATGGCCCAGCAGCTTCTCGACTGCTTCAAACAGCGGCTCCGGCTTCAGCACCATGCCTTCGCCGCCGCCGAACGGCCGGTCGTCCACGGTGCGGTGACGGTCCTTGGTGAACTCGCGCAGATCTTGCACATGAATCTCTGCGATCCCCGCCTCTTTGGCGCGGCGCACGATGCCGTGGTCCAGAGGCCCGGCAAAGAATTCGGGAAAGATGGTGACGAGGTCAAATCGCATTGCAGGAAAGTCTAACAGAGGCCCAGTTCGCGGGAAGGAAGAAACCCGCCCGGATGCTACGTAGCATCCAGGTCCTTCAATCCCTCCGACAATCGAACTTCAATGCGCCGCGCGGCCACGTCGATGCGCGTGCAAATTTCTTCCGCCAGAGGGATTAGCACTTCGCCGGCAGAGGTCTCCACCTGAAGGAGCGGCGTGCCGGCCACGCCCTCCCCGGGGAAGAAGACATCGCGGACCGTTCCCAGCACGCGCGGCGCTTCTTCCGCAGCACAAGCGGGCGACGCCAACTTTGTTGCGATTTCCGGCAACTCGAACACCGTGCAGCCTATCAGGTCGGTCACAAAATAGTGGCCTGCGGGCAATTCCACACGCTCTTCGATGGGGAGCAGCACATCGAGCCCCCGCAGCGATTCCGCTTCGGAGATGCTGCCGCAGCCCTCGAAATGGAAGACACCCTGGCCGGGATGATTGCGGTCGATCCAGAAATTCTGCAATCCGACGCGCTTGGGCTCGCCGGCATCTTTTCGGAGATAAATGGATTTCAGCGAAGAAAGGCGTTCCGGAAAATCGGTGAAAAGCTCGGCCAGCACTTCACCTTTGTTGCCGCGTGGACGAACAATGCGCGCGACCTGCACCCAGCTTTGCTTTTCGGGAGAAGGATTCAATCTTCGAGTATCTCGAGGGTGAAGCGTTTGTGAAGTTTCATGCCCGCCGCCCCCAGCAGCGTGCGGATGGCCTTCGCCGTGCGCCCCTGGCGCCCGATGACTTTACCCAAATCTTCCGGATGGACCCGCAACTCCAGGACGGTTACCTGTGATCCCTCAACCGCCTTCACCTGCACGCCTTCCGGGTGATCTACGAGGGCACGAGCGATTTCTTCAACCAGTTCCTTCATGGGGTCCTCCGCGCGAGCGTCTGACTACTCAAGCGAATGCAAGCGACCCCTCCCCGATTCCGTCAGAGGACGCGAAAAGAACTATGACCTGACCCGGCTTGCTAGGCAATCTTCTGATGCTTGATAAAACTCCGCACCGTATCGCTGGGCTGGGCCCCCTTGCCCAACCAGTACTTGATACGCTCGGAATCCAACTTGATCTCAGCGGGCTTCTTCAGCGGATCATAGGTTCCCACTGCTTCTCGTACGCGACCGTCGCGCGCCCGGGTCCGCTCAATGACAACCACGCGGTAAAACGGCTTCTTTTTCTTGCCAATTCTGGCCAAACGAATCGTTAGCACTAAAGTACGTCCTCCTAAAGAGCTTCTATTCTAGCGTGACTCCGCGCCCCCCGGCAAACATTCCCGCGCCGGGTAAAGGGAGGCCCACAAGTGCGCTCACGCCCCGCACATGACCTCTGGTGCAGAATAGACCGCGATCTCGGGCTGTCTTTCGGATAGGCCGGTTCAGCCCAGCCGGTTCAGGCCGTTGAATGCCGCGGCCTTGTAGCACTCCGCCAGAGTGGGGTAATTGAAGACAGTGTTGATGAAATAGGTGATTTTGCCCTTCAACAAGAAAACCGCTTGACCGATGTGCAGAAGTTCCGTCGCGTCTTCCCCGAAAATGTGGATGCCAAGGAGTTCCAGCGTCTGGCGATGGAACAGCAACTTCAGCCGGCCATCGGTGTGCCCGCTGATCTGGCCGCGCGCGATTTCGCGGTAATAGGCGACGCCCACTTCGTACGGCACATCCTCTTCGGTCAGTTGCTCTTCCGTCTTGCCGATGAAGGAAATTTGCGGAATCGTTCTCAATCACGCGGTTCACGCGAAAATTGAGATCGCTCATGGTGATGTTTTCTTTGGCGTGATAACTCGTGCCGTAAAAGGCTTGGTCGTTGAATCCGGAAAGATGCAGCATCGCTTCCCGCATGGTCTTGCTAGGAATCGTGCCGGTATTGATGCACACCCCGCCGATCATCGTCTGCTTCTCTACGACCGCAACGTGTTTTCCGGATTTGCCCGCCTGAATTGCGGCGCGGAGTCCGCCCGGCCCCGACCCGATCACTACCAGATCATACGGTTGCATTTGACGAGTCCTGCTCTTCCAGTTCGAGCGTCACCGCGGGTTCCGAGGGGGCGGTCACTTCCTGACTCCTCGTATAGGAGACCTGCGACTGCCGTTCTTTGGGATGCGCCGAACCGTTCACCCCGCCGAGCGCCTGACTCATCAGGTGGTCCTGCGCAAAGAAGCCCTTGCCGTTGCGGCTGCGCCTTGAATGCGTGTACAGCCCCTCCGGCCCAAGCAGACGCGCCTTGCGATTATCCGACAGGTAGGCCCGGCAAAATCTCCTTGCAAATGCCTTCGTGGAGTCGCGCGCCTCTTCCAGGACGCGCTGTTTGAAAGCCATCCATTGCAAATGGCGGTTGACGTAAAAACGCGGTTCCTCAAGCGCGATATGATTCATGAATTATCCTTGGACGGTCAAACACCATGTCTCAGCCGTGTTACGGCCAGATGAACGACCGTTGAGGTGCTACAATGCCGCCCCAGGTGAGGGCAAAATGCGAATGAATCGGCGAATCCTGTTCGCGTTCTTGCTGATTGCGGGGGCTCTGTCTTTGCCGGAGGTTTTGCTTCAGCCCAGGCCGGCGAGCTTGCCTAGCCCTTTCATCTTCGCGCGCGCGGCCATGGCGCCATACTGCTTCATCATCTGCCGCATCTGCATGTATTGCTTGATGACCTGATTGACTTCCTGCACGGAGGTGCCGCTGCCTTTGGCGATGCGCTTGCGCCGTTTTCCGTCGATGACTTTGTGGTCGCGGCGCTCCTCATTCGTCATGGAGTTGATGATCGCTTCGACCTGCTTCAGTTTCTTCTCGTCCACCGACGCATCTTTGGGCAGATTCTGAAGCGGCCCGACTTTCGGCAGCATGTCCATCAACTGGTCCAGCGGCCCCATCTTGCGGATCTGCCGCAATTGGTCGCGGAAATCTTCCAGCGTGAACTCTTCCTTCCGGAGCTTGCGCTCCAGCTCCATCGCCGCTTTCTTGTCGAAGGCTGATTCGGCGCGCTCGATCAGCGAGAGAATATCGCCCATGCCCAGCACGCGCGAAACGATGCGCTCCGGGTAAAAGCCTTCCAGCGCATCGTATTTCTCGCCAAGGCCGACAAACTTCACCGGCGCTCCGGAAACCTTGCTGATCGAAAGGGCCGCGCCGCCGCGCGCATCGCCGTCCAACTTCGTCAGGATCACGCCGGTCAGGCCCAGCCGCTTGTGGAATTCACCGGCCGAGCGCACCGCGTCCTGGCCAATCATGGCGTCGGCGATGAACAGCATCTCACTCGGCTGCAATTCCTTTTTCAGCACGGAGAGTTCGTTCATCAAGTCATCGTCAATGTGCAGACGGCCCGCGGTGTCCACCAGGATGACGTCGCTGGCCGAAAGTTTCGCTTCCTTGATCGCGCCGCGCACAATTTCAAGGGGCTTATCCGTGCCTGCGCCCGGCCAGATGGGGATGCCGACGGATTTGGCGACCTGCGCGAGCTGTTCGCGGGCTGCCGGGCGATACACGTCCGTGGAAACCACAATGGGGCGATGCCCGTGCTGCGCGAGCCATTTGGCGAGCTTGCCGGTGGTGGTGGTTTTGCCCGAGCCTTGCAGGCCCACGATCATCCACACCGAAGGCGGGCGCGAAGCGAAGAGCGGTTTGGCGTGTTTGCCAAGTAGCGCGAGCAATTCGTCGCGCACGATCTTGACCACCTGTTGATCGGGTGCAAGCTGCAGCATCACTTCCGAGCCCAATGCTTTCGCGCGGATGTTCGCCAGCAGTTCGTCGGCGACCCCCACGTTGACGTCGCCTTCGAGCAGCGCGTCGCGGATTTCCGCCAGCGCCAGGTCCAGGTGCTCCTCGGTGAGCTTTCCCTGCCCGCGCAGGTTCTTGAATGTTCGTTGCAGCTTCTCTGTCAGGTTCTCAAACATGGGTGACCGTTTACTTTAGGCTTCCACCTCTATTGTACAGGGTGCGATGCGAAGGTACAGCGGGGTGTAGCTTGTGCGCCCCGGTGCGCTGCGCCGGGAGCAGAGGGATCCCTCCTCGTCGGACGTCGCTTCGCCTCTCATCCCAAATCGGGATGAAACTGATGTCACCGAAGGTACCTCCTCCCCCCGGGTGTATTTGTGAAGCGTGTCAAAACAAAGGGGTTGCGGGTGCAAGAGTGCGCAAGAGTGTGAAAATAAGGGACTTAGAAAGTCGCTGTTTTGATTTATAACGCCTTTGTTTTGATACCGATGCGCATTGTTAGTGCAGAGGGTGAATGTGCTTGGGACCTGTGGAGCAAGGGCGGACTTGTGCCGAGTATTCACAATGCATTATACAGCACTATTTACTAATTGTCAATAGACATTGTGAGGTACTAGACCCCAAACTGGAATGAGGGCCTGGAGGCAAGGAAAGAAAGGCTCTTCTCAAGCTATCAGACACCCGCTCCTTTGGCTTTCCTAACCCCCAGGTTAAACTCCACAATGATATCCTGCTCACGCGCAACCCGAATTCAGGGCAGAGGATGCGCAATCCGCTGGAGAGTGAAGACTGCCAGAAGTGATGACATTCGGCTCATGGGATCGGGGGACACGATGACTCAGGATGTTTGGACTGCCGTAGACAAGTACATCACAGACTTGCTGGTGCCTTCCGATCCCGCGTTGGAAGCCTCTCTCCAGGCTGCAAGCGCTGCCGGCTTGCCGCCCATACAAGTCTCTCCGGTTCAGGGCAAACTGCTGCATCTCCTGGCGCGTGCATGCGGGGCTCGCCAGGTACTGGAGATCGGCACGCTCGGCGGCTACAGCACCATTTGGCTTGCGAGAGCTCTGCCCGCTGGCGGGCGCGTGGTCACCTTGGAGGCCGATCCGAAACACGCCGAAGTCGCGCGCGCTAACTTTTCTCATGCCGGGCTAACTGGCGTGATCGAGCTGCGCCAGGGACCCGCGCTGGAGACCTTGCCGAAACTTGCTGCGGAGGGGCGCGGCCCGTTTGACCTGATTTTCATCGACGCCAACAAATCCAATATGCCCGAGTATTTTGATTGGGCTTTGAAGCTGTCGCGCGCCGGGAGCGTCATCATCGCCGACAATGTGATACGCAATGGTGCGGTGCTGGATGCGGCCAGCGGTGACGACAACATTCAAGGCGTCCGGCGCTTCAATGAGCGCCTCGCCGCCGAGAAGCGCGTATCCGCCACGGAGATCCAGACCGTCGGGAGCAAGGGCTACGACGGCTTCGCCTTAGCGGTGGTCAATTCCGATTCCTAGCGCATGCTTCCATCCCCCGGTAGTGGCGTCATTTGCTGTTTATCCCTCAAACGGTAAGTAGGGATTGTCGTCTTGTTTCTTCTGACGTCGCACAAAATGTCCCAAAAGGGGAACGGCCAGCGAATACTTGCCATGCCTGTTCTTGTAAACCAACCCAGCATCTGAAAGCGCAGAGAGTATCTGATTCACATGACTGCCACTAAATGACTTATCTGGCTCCTGGTTAGATGGATGTTCAGTGATCTCTTGGACAGTAAACTCTCCATCGCAATTTGGTAATTCTGCAATCACTCGCAATAGTTCGCGTTGGCGGTCCGTAGCCCTGGCCCATCTGCCTGAGAAGAAATCCGTATCCAGTTTTCTTGTTATCTCGTCCAGCGGAACCGGCGGTGGTTTTTTGCCAATCTCGGAGGATTGTACCCACACGTCGAATACTTCCCGACAAACATATTGGACAAAATAGGGGTAACCTCTTGTGAATTCCCAAATTGTTTTGATCGATTTAGGCACTATTTTGATTGGACAACCTTCTTGCTCGATTGGTTTCCGAATCGCCTCAGTAGTCTCTTTTTCGTTGAGCGGCCCTAGAAAAATGATAGTGAACATACGTTCGGCGAACGTGCGCGCCTCAACGAGTTTTGGAAATAGGGTAGGCAGCCCAGTTAGGGCAAGCATGAATCGGCATTCTTTACGCTGCAAAGATTGAAAAAGGTCTAGGAGTAGAGATAGAGGAAATTGGTCCTTCGACGTGTGGTCTGCCAAGTTTTGTGCTTCGTCGTATGCAAAAACTATACCTTCATGTCTAGTATCTTTCAGACTAATCCAGACTATCTCCAATGTGCCCTTGAGCTTATCTGACACAAGGCCGGGGATGCTGTCATAAATCCCTCTCAATGTGGAATAATTGAGTGTTACATCCACTTGTTCACGCCGCCGTATAAATCCAGCGCTTGTTTTCTCTTTCGAAGTGTAGACGATAGAACTTGTTGCAACCGCCAAATCTGTGAGAAGGCGCGTCGCCATGTTGTCTTCGCTTATACTCGTGGATTCTGACAGGTCCGTTCCGGCCCAAAGCCACCCCTCAGACATTGCCATCGGCTTGAAGGTTTCCAACAGCACGGTCTTGCCTAGCCCCCTCAATCCTGTTAGCACGAGATTCTTAAGTACGGTGTCCTGCTTGAGAAGGTGCTGGAACTCACCGATCTCCTTATCCCTTCCAGCTAGATGCGGCGGCATATGCCCCGCCCCCGGGCGGAATGGGTTCTTAAACCTGGCGTATTCCTTTGCCATCTTCATAGTCGGGGCCATTGTGCTCCTCCTCGCCCAAATCGTATTTAGCTATAATCCTAAAGTTATGTCAAGGCATAAGTTTAGCTTGACATCTAATTCATCCTCATTTCTGTTCTCGATGGCAGCAGGAATAACAAATTCAGGCTGGGTATCAAAGCATCTGATATGATGATTTGTAGTTTATCCCCGTTCCCGCCGAGGCCGTATGCTTCTCAACTTCGACATTGAAAAGACAATCGCAGCAGTGGCATATCTCGTCCAGAGAGAAGGTGGGGAATTGGACGTGTTCCTCGCCATTAAGGCTCTCTATGTGGCGGACAAAGATGCCTTGATTCAATGGGGCAAAACAATCACCGGGGATTCCTTTGTTTCCATGGATAAAGGCCCCGTTTTGAGCACTACCTACAATCTTTTCAAAGGTGAAGGCCCGGAGTCCGAACAAGCCGTCTGGAATGCAAACATCAGCGGACGGGTGAATCACAAGGTGCACTTATTGCATGACGTTCCCCTCGACGCCCTCTCAGAGCGAGAGATCGAGGCTCTTGAGAGCGCACGATTGCAAATTCAGAGCATGCCACCTTGGCGTGTCGCGAGATGGCTCCATGATAACTGCCCCGAATGGCAAGACCCTCGCGGCAGTTCAATGCCTATTGATCCAAGTGTCATTCTTCGGGAAGCAGGGATAAGCGAGGAAGAAATCCAAGGAATCGAAGAGTCGAATCAAGCAATTCAGTTTGCCAAATACCTGCTAGGTTCTCGCTGAAAAGAACTCTCCATGCAACTCGGTGATACGTTTTTGATGCCGTGTCCAGGTTTCATCCCCAAGATTCCCCATCTTTGGATTGTGATTTCCGATCCAGCAAAGTGCGGCGGCTTCTTCGTCATAGTGAATCTGACAAAGAACGTAAATAGGGCTGGAAAGGACTGTGAGTTGAACATAGGAGATCATCAGTGGGTAGATCAGAAGTGCTATGTGAATTTCGCGGATGCTCTGGAAATTACCCCAATTCAAGAGAAAATGATAAATCAACTTATTGCTTCTAAAGCGATTACTATGCATTTTCCCATAGATGGAAACGTCCTCCAACGAATCATTAAGGCTGGCAAGCAGTCCAAGGCCCTTGCGCCCAAATATAAGAAGTATCTGTGAGCCAAGCACTCTTCAAATGACACCACAAATCATCCCGCCGTTTTCTTGACCCTGTGCGCGCCGCGCAAGTACACTAGTGAATTCGGAAAGCTGCCTGGAATCAGACAGTCAGGCTTAACGAACACGACCCCAAGGCCATCCTGGTTCGCTGTGTGAACAGGCGGCAAAAAGCTGCCGCGGGATGAAACTTGGGAAGTTCGCGGGCCGTATCCAGATCGTAAGGGGGAGTGCTTTGCCAAAGCGTACATTTCAACCGCGGAAACGCCGCCGCGCCAAAACGCACGGATTTCGTTCGCGCATGAAGACCAAAGGTGGCCGCAAAGTCCTTGCGGCACGCCGCAAGAAGGGACGTCATCGCCTTACTCCCGAGTAATGGGGCAGCCCCAGCATCGCCGCTGGCGAAGCGGGGCCACACGTTTCTGCGTGAGGCGCGCTTGGTGCGCAAGAGCGAATTTGACGCGGTTTACAACACCGCTAAGCGCCGCTCCAATGCCTACTTCACCGTGTTCGTTCGTGCCAATGAACTGCCACTGAGCCGCTTCGGTTTCAGCATCAAGAAGGCACTCGGCGGTGCCGTGGTACGCAACCGCATGCGCAGAAGGTTGCGCGAGATGGTCCGCTGCCACCGCGAGGAGATACCAGCAGGATGGGACATCGTCATTCACCCGAAGCGTTCCGTCGCGAAGGCGCCCTTTGCGGCGCTGACGGCGGAGTTTCTGCGCCTGTTGAAGAGCCCGTGAACGCCTCGGCAAACGGGGCGCAGCATCATGCTGCGCCGCTACAAGAAGAAATGCGGCAAACGCCGAAATCGGCGGGGGTGCGCGCGGCACTCTTTGCGCTCGGTTTCTACAAGGCTTATCTGTCGCAGCTCTTCGCCGGCACTTGCCGCTACGAGCCCACCTGTTCGCGCTACGCCTACGAAGCGATTGAACGATTCGGAGTGTGGCGCGGCATCTGGCTTGGGACAAAGCGCCTGCTGCGTTGCCATCCGTTATCCCGCAAATTCGGATTCGACCCGGTTCCCGAGAAATGGCAAGAGATGCGAGCGAATTCGACGATGACAACTGAAGCGCATGAGGTCCGCCCGTGAGCACCCCGCCAGTGAATCAATTCCCGCCAATCGGGCCCAAGAAGGATAAGTTCACGCCAGAGTTGCGTATCCTCGTCGCCTCCCTGCTTTCCGTGGCGGTAATCATTCTGTGGACGAAGTACTTCGGGCCAAAGCCTCCCGCGCATGTGCCACAACAGAATCAGCCGGTCGTCTCCGCGCCAGCGATCAGTGGACCTTCTGCGGCGACTTCTGAACCGGCCGAGCCGACTCCTTCCGCGGCGCCTTCAACCGTTTCCGCTGCTGCACCCCCGGCGGCCCCGCTGACTGAAGATACCCAGGAGCGCACCATCGTTGTTGAGAACGACCTGTACCGCGTGGAGTTTTCCAATCGCGGTGCGGTCGTCAAAAGCTGGCAGTTGAAAAAGTACACGGATGATTCGAAGCCCCAGAAGATTCTGGACCTGGTCCACCCGAAAGCGGCTGCGGACACGGGCGGCTGGCCCTTCTCCATGGTCATTGACGACCCGCAATTGGAAAAAGCGGCGAACAGCGGCCTCTACAAGCTTTCCGGCGATGCCGCTTCCTTGGCTGCACCTGCGGACCTGGCTTTTACCTGGAGCGACGGTCATCTTGAAGTGTCCAAGAAATTCCACTTCGACCATTCCTATGTCCTCACCGTTGAAACTTCCGTAACCCACAACGGGACGCGCTTGCTCGGCGGATTGGCCTGGCGCGGCGGCTTTGGCGACCTTACGGTCACCAATCCCATTCCGGTCGAGACGGTCAGCACGTTCTATAGCGAAAATGGCAAGCTCTCCACGTTCGCTCACAAGAAGCTCGATGCCCCAGAAAAGTGGGGCAATATATGGATGGGTGGAAAGACGTTCGCGGGCATTGCGGATCGCTACTTTACCGTGGCCTTTCTGCCGCCCAACGATTCGCCCGGTACGCTCCTGGAAACGCGCTATTGGAAGGTATTCCACTCGATTCAGGTCGATGGTAAAGACCAGTCCGAACCGGTACCGGAAGTGGCCGTCGTTACGCGTTCCCAGCCGATGGCTCTGCGCGTGTACGTGGGTCCCAAGGACTATGACGATCTCAAGGCGATCCATCCGCCGTTGCATTCCCTGGTTCAGTTCGGGTGGCTCGAGATTATCGCCGACCCATTGTTCCACGGTTTGAAGTGGCTGCACACCTACGTCCCCAACTGGGGCTGGGCGATTGTCGTTCTTACGCTGATCGTCAATATGGTCCTCTTCCCGCTGCGCATTTCCAGCTACAAGACGACCATCAAGATGCAGCGCGTGGGGCCCGAGATTAAACAGATCCAGGAAAAGTACAAGAAGTACAAGATGAACGACCCGCGCAAAGCGGAAATGAACAAGGAAGTGATGGCCATTTACAGCCGCGAAGGGATCAATCCTATCGGCGGCTGCCTCCCCATGGTCCTTCAGTTTCCCATCTGGTTCGGGTTGAACCGCGCGCTGAGCTACGCCATCGAACTACGCCATGCCAACTGGCTCTGGGTGCGCGACCTCGCCTCAAAGGATCCTTATTACGTCTTGCCCGTGATGGTGGGCGTTTCCATGTATCTCGTCTCCAAGATGACCCCCATGACGATTACGGATCCGCAGCAGGCCAAGATGATGAAGCTCATGCCTGTCAGCATGGCCGTGATGTTTGTGGTTTTTCCGTTTTCCAGCGGCCTGGCGTTGTATATTCTCACCAGCAGCTTGGTGGGAATCCTGCAACAGTGGTACCTGAACCGGACGCACCCTCTTCCTGCCCCGGTCAAACCCGTCCACGCCAAGAAGTAAGGGACGGTGTGATAGCGCAGTCTGCTTGGGTCAAATCAGAAGTTTCGAGAGTCTTATGACCAAGGAATTCGTACGCGATGGCAAGCTGGACCGTTTGGCCGCAGCCGACGCCCTGCGTGATTTTCTGCCGAGGATTGTGCGTGCCGCCGGTTTGGAACTCTCCGTGAACGTGCGCGTCGCCGAAGCGGGCGCCGGCTCGGTGGAAGGCGAGGCGGAGATTTTCGCCGACCTCGATGGCAAGGATAACGAGTTCCTCATGGCGCGAAGTGGAGAAGTTTTGAAGGCCCTCGAGCATATCGCATTCCGCGCGCTTGGCCTGGAGCCCGTTTTCCATGAAAAGATTCACCTTGATTGCGGCGGCTTCCGCGCTCTGCGTTTCGAGGAACTGCGCATGACCGCCCGCGTGGCCGCGGAAAGGGTTCAGGCTACGCATCAGCCCTTCCGGCTCAATCCCATGTCTTCGCGGGAGCGGCGCATTGTACATCTCGCTCTGAAGGATTTGCCCAGCGTGCGCACCGAAAGCGTCGGCACGGGCGAAGAACGTCAGGTGGTTATTCACCCGGCGAAGACTTAGCCCTCCGCAAAGCGATAGACCCCAGGGCAATTGCAGCGTCACGGTACTCGTCTTTACCGGCGCACCCAACCCTGCGCGATCACGCTTCCGTCACCCGAAAACCGCACGCGATACGTGAACGACGCCGGCCGGTCTGGCCGTATGTGCGGGAAACGCAAATCCGAAAACTCCACCACCGCTTCATCGCCTTCCTTGTGAAAGAGGGTCACGGGAAACCGCGCGAACCATAAAACCTTCTGAACTTCCGGCAAATGCCGTGCCTGTTCAATCCAGGGATTCGGAAACGAGTCAGGATAGTACGTGTGCGCAATCATGTTGGGATCGGAATAGCCGGCGCTTGGTGCGTTTTTCTGGAATAAGCCTTCGCTTAAATCCATGCGCATTTCGTAGACTCCGCGCGGCGCTCGTACCAGCCCATCCCAGTGCCACAACGATGGCGGCAAAGGCAGCGCACCAATCGCTTCGACCTGCAGGTTCTCTTGCGCGGCGAACTGCTGGATCCGCCCGAACGCCGCGTGGTGCGCATAGGTGGCCGCAACGAGATAGCCCACCGCCATGACAAGACCCGCGCGATTCCAGTTGGCGTAGGCCACGCGCAAGCCCCAGCCCCGCACTGCCGGGAGCAGGAAGAGCACCGCAAACAGGACGGTGGCCACAAGAATCGTGACATTGGAAATCGGCGCGCCGACAATTTGGCCAATTTTGGCAATCAGGAACGGCGCCGGCGTGAACACCAGCCACATCAGAAGGGCTCGCCACCGGATATGCGCCGGATCTTCATAAGTCCAGGAGAGGAGTTGCGGAATCAGCAGGATGGCCGTGAAGCTGAAATCGACGATGAAAATAATGTCCCAGGCGGGCCGCGACCATGCGAGCGGCGACCAGATCATCGTACCGAAGGTGGTCACCAGATCCAGGAAGATGTGGCTCAGGATTCCGATTGCCCAGATACCACATAGCGCAAGGAAGGAGGGCGCTTCCCACTTTCGCCACTTTGCCACCACGATCGTCAGCCCCGCCAGGATCACGGTCCAGACTGGCAGGCAGAGCAACGAATGCGTGATGCTGCGATGCCAGGTGAGCATCAGCAATTCATTGTGCGAAAAGAAATCGCGCAAGACATCGCTGTCCGGGAAAACCGCGCCCAGCATCAAGCACCAGGTGATGAGGCGCTGCTTGCTCAGCGACCGCGGCGAAAACAGGTCTCGCCCGCCAAACACCGCTTTGCTGATCAGCGCCCCTGCGATGCCGTGTGTGATGGTGTCCACTGTGTGCTCGTCGTCTCCGCTCTTAGACCACCATCAGGAGCTTGGATGTCTTTGGCACGACGCGGCCGATTCGTTTGGCGCTCACACCATGACGCTCCAGACTCTCCCGCGCCGCTTTCTCATGTTCGGGGGCGAGCGCGATCAAAAGCCCGCCAGACGTCTGCGGGTCGAAAAGTAGCGCGCGATTCTCTTCCTCCACGTTTGCTGCGAAGACAACGCAGTCGCCTAAAAACTCACGATTGTTTTTCAGTCCCCCGGAAATCATCCCCTGGCGCGCGGCATCGAGAGCACCGGGAAGCAACGGCACATCCGCAGCGACAATTTCGAGTCCTACTAACTCAATCCCCGAAGCCGCGTCTCCCAACCCCATTTCCCGCGCGTGCCCCAGCAATCCGAAACCGGTAATGTCTGTTACTGCGTGCACGCAGCGATTCCCTGCTTGCACCTCCAGTTCGCGCAAAGCTTCGGCCGCCGTGCGATTCAATTGCGTCATCGAAGCGATGGCCGCATCCAGCGAACTCCTTTCGGCCCGCCCATTCTTAAGTGCTGTGGAGATCACGCCGGTGCCCAGCGATTTTGTCAGAAGAAGTACGTCATTTGTCTGCGCGCCGACATTTCGCCAAACCTGCAACGGATTGATCACGCCCGTGACGGCATAACCAAACTGGATGTCGTCGTTGCGAATGGAATGCCCCCCAATCACGCTGCATTTCGCTTCACTCATCTTGTTGAGCCCGCCGCGCAGAATCTGCTCCAGAATCGCTGGATCCCCTTTTTCGGGAAATCCCACGATCGACAGCGCGGATATCGGACGCCCGCCCATTGCGTACACATCGCTCAGCGAATTGGCCGCCGCGATTTGCCCGAACGTGAACGGGTCGTCCACAATTGGGGTGAAGAAATCGACCGTCTGCACCAACGCCAATTCTTCGCCGAGCAGGTACACCCCGGCGTCGTCGTTGGTGCTGAACCCAACGAGCACGTTCGGATCAGTTGGCAGTGGCAGGCGCCGTAGTATTGAGTCCAGCGTCCCGGGACTCAGCTTGGCCGCTCAACCCGCTGCCTTGACCATCGCCGTGAGTTTCACGGAATCGGTCAAGCCACACCTCCCTGTGCTGCGCTTTGATTATAGCGATGCCGCGCCCTTCCTGCGCGCCACCAGATAAAAACTTGGCCTTCGAGACAACTTGCGCGGGTTGCCCGGAAAGTGTTCTTATCAATCAATGCCTTGGGACTTCTGGCTGATCTTTTTTTTTCTTGGAATTGTCGTGCCCTGGCGCGGTGCCGTGCGGCTGAAGAAACTCCTCGCGCTCCCTTCCGTCAGCACTAAGGAAAAGCTCGTTCTCTATGGCTCGACCATCGCCGGTCAGTGGGTGATCACGGGTTTTGTCGCTTGGCGTGCTCTTGCACGAGGTTTGTCATCGAGTAGCTTGGGTTTAGCCAACTATGGCGGCCCCAGCACAATTCTGGGGAGTCTGGCCTTGGCTGCGATCGCTGGGGCTTTGCACTGGCTGAACCTCCGACGGGTCGGCAAATCTCCGGGCAAAGACCCAGAGCTGATGCGCTCGCTCGCGTGCCGGATTTTTCCTGTCAATTCCGTGGAACTGCTCCCCTACTGTGCACTCGCTGTGACCGCCGGCGTCTGTGAGGAATTTCTTTATCGGGGATTTGCCATGGGCGTGCTCTTTCGCGTGGGATTCCCCGCTTGGGCCGTCGTGATTCTGACCGCAGCCCTCTTCGGCTTAGCCCACGCTTATCAAGGTCGCAGCGGAATCCTGGGCACTTTTGTGATGGGCATCCTTTTCGGCGTCGTCCGCCTGGCCTACGATACACTGGTGCCGGTGATGATGATGCACGCGATAGTGGATCTGGTGGCTGGGATTGCGGGGCCGCACTACTTCTTGCCGAGGGTCGCGGAAGAGCAGAAGTGATTCGGAATCGGATCGTTGCGGGATAATTACTCTTATGACAACAGAAGTCGAAAAGCCTATTTCGGAAGTGACGATCCGGCGCGCCTTGGGGGAATTTCAAGTCACCCCAAATGAACAGCAAGTCATTTATATTCAACAATATATAAAGATATTGCGGCACTGGAATGAGAAGCTGAACTTGACCGCTATCCGCGATCCCCTGGAGATACTATATCGTCACTTCTGCGAATCCATGTTTGCGGCCGTTGCTGTGCCGGTCGAAAACGGTCGGTTCGCCGACATCGGTTCAGGCCCCGGATTTCCTGGCATTCCGATAAAGATTTTGCATCCGGAGTTGGAGCTTTTCCTGGTGGAATCGAACATCAAGAAGGGCACATTTCTCGCTGAAGTCATCCGCGAGTTGGGACTTGACAACACCCATGTACTGATCAACCGCTATGAGGAATTGGGAGAGGAACTGGCCCCGCTGGATTTTGTCTGCTCCCGTGCCCTCGGGGAGTTCGGCCCATTCCTCGAGTGGGCCGCGTCGGACAATGTCGCGGCCTCCCGCGCGATTCTGTGGATCGGCGGCCGCGACCTCGAGGAAGTTCGTAAGTCGGATCGGTGGGAATGGCAAGAACCAATCGCCATGCCGCAGTCGTTGCAGCGCTATCTTCTCGTGGGCAAGAAAAAGCCTCTTTTGTCGGCGTAACGACATAATAACAAAAGGCTTTTCACAATTTACCTCGGGTGTGTTTCGATTCTTGCGCGATTTTTCTCTCGCGACGTTCCACGTGAAACATCCCGTCTATCGAAGGAATTTCAGACCCCTTTGTTCCACGTGGAACTCTCCACCCCATGCGCATCGCGATGTATCTTACGGGTCACTTCGCCTACTTTCGCAAAATCCTTGTTCCACGTGGAACGAAAACAGCCTCACGGTCTCGTGTTAGAGCAAGACTAAATATGTTTCGCCAATCCCGCCAAGTTCGGCCCTGGACTGTTCCACGTGGAACACCCACTTTCCAACAGAATTCCCGCAGCTCAGTCCCTGTTCCACGTGAAACATCTTGCGTCTAGCCGACGGCTCTGCTAGTTTCCCTAGGTTGGGGAGACCGTCTTGGCCCGGGTCATTGCTGTTGCTAACCAAAAGGGTGGGGTAGGTAAGACCACCACCGCAGTTAACCTTGCAGCCTGCCTCGCGGCTGCTGAGCAGTCCACTCTCCTCATTGATTGCGATTCCCAAGCCAATGCTACAGCCTCTATCGGATTCCAGAAGGACCCTGCCCGCCACACCATCTATCACGCCCTGATCTTGAACGAATCTTTTGAGAAGTTGGTACAAAAATCCCAAGTGGAAGGCTTAGATGTCGTCCCTGCCGACAAAAACCTTGCGGGAGCTGCGGTAGAGCTCGTTCTTGCTGAGAGCCGTGAATACAAACTGCAATCCTTCCTGCAAAATGTTCGGCCAAATTACAAATTCATTGTGCTGGATTGCCCGCCTGCGTTGGATCTACTTACCCTGAATGCGTTAGTGGCAGCCGATGCCGTGATGATACCCATCCAGTGCGAATACCTGGCCCTGGAAGGCGTATCGGAATTGCTGGATACCCTGATGCGTATTCGTCGTACGCTCAATCCCAGCCTCGAAATCGAAGGTATTCTACTAACGATGTACGATGAGCGCACTACTCTTTCAAGGCAAGTGGCCACCGACCTACGCAGTTTCTTCGGCACTCAGGTCTTCCAGAGCCTGATCCCGCGCAACGTCCGCCTTGCCGAAGCACCTAGTTTTGGCAAGCCTATTATTTTCTATGATATCCATAGCAAGGGCGCAGAGGGCTATACGCAGCTCGCCCAGGAGGTTATTGGCAATGCCGAGAAACGCGTTGGGGCGGGGGCTCGGAGCGCTCATTCGGGAGCCTGAACCGACAGCTCCAGCAACGCCAGCCACATCGACAACTCCACACGCTGCTCCCGTGGCGCACAGCTCGGGCGGCGCTGCAACAGCTGCGGCACCGGCCTTGAGTCCCGTATCTTCGGGCCCGCTGCAGATCGACATCGACCTGATCGACCCCAGTCCCTATCAGCCGCGCACACGGTTCCGCGAAGAGGCACTCGATGAGCTGGCCCGCTCAATTCAAACCAGCGGCATCATCCAGCCACTCGTCGTACGGCCCATCGGCCAGCGCTTTCAACTGATCGCCGGCGAACGGCGGTGGCGTGCTGCGCAGCGTGTCGGCCTCAACAAGATCTCTTCCATTGTTCGCCAGGTTTCCGACGAACTGGCGCTGGAAATGACACTGGT
Source organism: Acidobacteriota bacterium (assembly GCA_003154775.1). Classification (GTDB taxonomy): domain Bacteria; phylum Acidobacteriota; class Terriglobia; order Acidiferrales; family UBA7541; genus Acidiferrum. Next base: position 55,472 of record PMES01000110.1, read on the forward strand.
CGAAAACATCCAGCGCGAAGACCTCAACGCCATGGAAGCGGCGCGCGCGTTTGAACGGTTGATGGACGAATTCCAGCTCACCCAGGAATCGGTGGCCGAGCGCACGGGCAAGGATCGCGCGACGGTCGCCAACGCCATCCGGTTGCTGAAGCTTGAGCCGACCATTCAGGAATGGATTGAAGAAGGGAAGCTGAGTGCGGGGCACGGACGCGCGCTCCTCGCTGTCGCCGAGCCGCAGTTGCGCATGCGCTATGCGCAACGCGCCGCTCGCGGTGGGCTCACTGTGCGCCAGATTGAACGCCTGGCTTCACGACGCAGCCGCGGGGCAAAGCTGCCCACAGAAGTCCATCTTGATCCCAACATCCGCGAGGCCGTGGAAGAACTGCAGCGGCACCTCGGTACGAAGGTACTTTTGCGGCAGAAAACAAAATCACGGCCGGGCCAGCTCGTCCTTGAGTATTACGACGACGCGCAACTCATGGGCATCTACGACCGCCTGATGAAATAGCGCCGTAGCAGCAGCGCGCTGCCACTGCACCAACGTTCAGGCATTTCATTCGACAACTCCCTCTGCAACGTGCGTTGACTTCTCGCCGCTTCACGTTACATTGGAATCAGCACACACAGGGAGTCTATCTATGGCTTGGAAGTGGCCAGGCACGTCGAAGGATGGTAGCAGTGAAGAGTGGACCGGTTTCATTGATCAAGGCGTGTCGCTCGAAGGCACGCTGACACTCACCGGAACGTTTCGCATTGACGGACACATCAAGGGCAACATCATCTCCGAACAGACAGTGATCCTGGGTGAGAACGCGAAAGTCGAAGGACAGATTGAAGGCAATCGCGTGGTCATCGCGGGTCGGTTTGATGGCGTCATCTTCGCCCGAGGTCGCGTGGAGATTCAGCCCAAGGGGGTCGTAACGGGCGAAGTACACTCGCCCTGCATGGTCATCGATCCTGGGGGCATTTTCGACGGACGTTGTCACATGCTGGCGTCCTCGGAGGCAGCAGCCGGTGTGACGATTCCCATTCGAGCAGTGAGCCAGGCGTAGAGTTGCAAGGTCCGGGAAAGAATAGAGTTGCCATACTAACCATTAAAGTATAATACAGCAGTTAGTATGCGCTACGTTTCTTTCTCTGCGCATCCCGTTTCAATAATCAATAATTAGAAGAAAGCCCCTTAGCGGGGCGCCCCAGCAGGGACCTAAGTCAGGGCGCGTCCGGCATCCTGCAGGCTAGCCTGAATGTTTGACTCCCAATCCAGATGGGGGACCTTGGAAGGTGTCGCGGTCTTGTAGAACTTCAACGCATCTTCCGGACGATTCAGTTTTTTCAAGCACACACGCCCAGCCGCCAATAACGCCAGCAGCGATTGTTTTTCTGCGGGGTAGTTTTCAGCAAGGCGCTCGTATTCGCAAACGGCACGATCGAAATGCTGCTGCGATTTGATGGAGCGGATGATCTCCAACCAGGTGGCCGCCGGCATCTTGTCAGGATTCTGCTGTTTCAGGTTAAAGGTGCAACGGGCAGAACGTACAGAACCGAAGTACAGCTACAGATAAGTAGTTAGCTTGACGGACACGTTACGCGGTGAGGCGTGCAATCAACCTTGGTGCAGAGCCGATTTGAGGGGAAGCGCCCGGTAACATGGCGAGCTCAATTGACAGTCCCTGACCGGCAGACTATCGTTCGGAAGACGTGATTATGAGGCGAAATTCATGAAGATTTTGGTAATTGGCGGTGGCGGGCGCGAACACGCACTGGTATGGAAACTGCAGCAAAGCGCGGGCGTGGAGAAGGTCTGGTGTGTGCCCGGCAACGGCGGAATCGCAGACGAGGCCGAATGCGTGGCCGCGGATGCAGGGGATGTTGCGGCGCTGGTGGCGCTGGCGGAGAAGATCTCGCCGGATTTGACGGTCGTCGGGCCAGAGCTTCCCTTGGTAAACGGCTTGACCGACGCCTTCCGGCAGCGCAAGTACGCGGTCGTTGGGCCGTCGCAACAAGCGGCACAACTCGAAGGCAGCAAGATCTTCGCGAAGGAGTTCCTGCAGCGGCACAGCATTCCCACGGCGGCGATGTATGGCTCCTACGATTCACCCGGGGCCGCGTATTCGGCGCTTTGCGCTGTGGATTGGCCCGTGGTCATCAAAGCCGATGGCCTCTGTGCGGGAAAAGGCGTGTTTCTGGCGGACGATCCCGACGCCGCCACGGGATTCATCGAGCGCGTCATGGAGAAGGACGAACTGGGCGCGGGAGGCAGGCGCATTCTGCTGGAAGAAACGCTGGAAGGCGATGAGCTATCGTTTATCCTGCTGACCGATGGTGAGCGTTCCACTTCACTCGTGCCCACACGGGACCACAAGTGCGTCTTCGACAACAATGAAGGCCCGAACACAGGCGGTATGGGCGCGTATTCCTCGGACGAGCTTTTGCCGGAGGCTTTGCGCCAGACGATTCAGACCACCATTGTGGAGCCGACCTTGCGCGGCCTGGCCAAAGACGGCCTGCGCTATCAGGGGTTCCTCTACGTCGGCCTGATGCTGACTAAGAAGGGTCCCAAGGTGTTGGAGTTCAATTGCCGCCTGGGCGATCCAGAAACACAGGCGATTGCCGCGCGCATGGATTTTGACTTGGCCGAGATGCTTGCTGACGTTGCGGCGGAGAGACTGGAGCCCGCCAAGCTGAAGTGGAAGCGCGGCGCCAGTGTTTGCGTGGTATTGGCATCCGGTGGGTATCCGGGAAGGTTTGAAAGCGGCAAAGAGATTAAGGGGCTCGCGGAGGCTGGGCAAATTCCCGATGTAAAGGTATTGCACGCGGGAACGCGCCGGCAAGGCGATGCCATCGTCACGAGTGGCGGGCGAGTCCTGGGCGTCACGGCAACCGGCGATTCGCTTGCCTCGGCTCTCCAGAAAGCCTACCAGGCTGCCGCAAAGATTCATTTTGACGGCATGCACTACCGCAAAGACATCGGCCGACATCACCAGCAAAGCACGACTGCGGGAGATTGACGCCTTTGGCTAAGATCCTGCACCTGTTCCGCGCACCGAAACGCCACGCGCCTATGGAAAAACTCGCCACCGCCCGCGCCGTCGAGAATTCAGGATTGCAGGGCTGTGCCCACGCGCGTTCGGGTGGCAAGCGCCAGGTGCTGCTGGTGGATGCGGAAACGCTCGGGAGCTTGAATCTGGTGCCGGGAATCATTCGTGAAAACATCACCGCACAGGACCTGGACGTTGACGCCTTGCAGGTGGGGCAGAAACTGCGCATGGGCAGCGTGGTTCTGGAGGTCAGCGCCGTCTGCGAACCTTGCGAGTTGATGGAGGCGATCCGCCCCGGTTTGCAACAAGAACTGCAGGGGCGACGCGGGATGCTGTGCCGCGTCTTAAGTGGCGGCACGTTGAAGTGCGGGGATGCGATCGTTTTGCAGGCAGCGCGAAGCACGCCACAGTCGGATGTGGCATCTTAAGGCGTTGGCTTGCGCCGCAGCGTGGGCGCGTCTGGAGGCCGATTTTTGTCCTCGGCCGGTTTTTCCTTCTCGATCGGCTCCTCCGGCGGAACAATCCACTGGAACGTGCCGCTCTCGCCCATAGCTCCCTCGAAGAAGTTCGCTCCGCCCGCCAAGAGCGGCAAAACCGCCTGCATGAAATCGGCCGAATCTTTGCTGTCGGCCTTTTGCGCCTGGCCGCGCTTGATCAACTCGATCAGCTTCGCAAAACGCTGTTCGGAGGACTTCAAGCGCGCAATGCGGGGATCGTTCCGTTGAATAAGCCCCAAGAGAGGCACATCCTGGGAGTCGTTCGGAAAACGCACTTCGACCAGTGTGTGCGCTTCGCGCTTTTCCGGGGGATAGAGCTGTGTAAACCGCGGGCGTAACGGGCGCGTCTGCAAGTAATCGGCTTGCGAGCCGACGGACTCCTGCTCCACGCGATACTCAATCAGCCAGACTTCCGGACCGTACTGCTTTGGCGCGTAACCGATTAGCACGATTTCCAGGAGCGGTTCGTCGGGTTTCAAATCAATTTTGTGGTGAAGCTGAGAAACGAGCGGCCGCAGTTTTTCGAGGAATATCACGCCGAGCTGTTCCAGATCGCTTTCGCTTTCGGTGGGCTGCTGGTAGTGCGGGTCGGCCCGGCCGACATGTTCGATGTCGCGATCCAGGCGAATGGGCCGCGGCTGGGCGGGCAACTGCCACTCCTCGGCACCAAAGAGAATGCCAATATGTCCCGTGTCAATTTGCGCCACGCGCGGGGGGACGCCATTTGCTTCCAGCGGTTGGTTGATCGCGCCAAAGATGATGGAGTCGCGGGCCACGTGGACAAGGACTCTCCCGCCAGACAGGTTGGCGACAATCTCGTCCTCCTGTGCCCGGGTGGACCCAGCCGCCAACAGCATTGCGCCAAGAACCAGCAACTCCCGCATCGCAATCCCTCGGCCGCAGACCAGACCCCCGCTGCCTCTAGCATACTCCGTCCGCTGCCCGTTCAGGCGTTCAAGCAAACTCGGCGGGGCGGGGGCAATGAGTCAGTTTCCAGCTGGCACGGCTTACCGGTAACTTGGGTACCGGGACCAACTTTGCCGGTTACCGCTGCCGGCTCACTTCTTCTGGGTTCCGATGGGTTTGACGCAGGTCAGCTGTCCAGACTCGGTTCTCGTCAGCGTCACCGGTTTCGGGCAGGCTCCGAATATGATGCGGTTATTGTCCGCGAGTTCCACAAAGTCACGGACAAACTCTGAGAATTTGGTGACTTTATACACGACGAAATGGATGTCGCCCTCGGAGTTCCCAGTCAATCCACTCGAATCCCACCGCCACGCGTCGTCGTAGGTGACATAGAAAGGCTTTCTATGCTGAAAGGCCGCGAGAGCACAGCCTGACGAAGTACTAGCGTCTTGCCCCGGTTTCACTCGCCCGCAATTGACCGCCTGAGTCCCGGCAAACATAGCTAATCTGCTCTCGAAGCTGCTTGGTACAGCCCATTCCGTGAGCAGAAGTGGTTCGAGAGCACGCGCATCCTGCAAGAGTATCTTCGCGCCATCGAAAGCTTGATACCTCAGGTCCCGCTTTTGGGCTTCGCGTCCGGCACCCGAGAGCACGAATAGACCGGCCAAGAGGACTGCGCCAGACCTGTCGTCGTAGATTGTGCATCGATTCGCATGGGAAGTTTCCTCAATCGAACAGTCGATGAAGGCTCCGTCAACCCGAACAGCACCAGCAGGGACGTCAGAAGGACGATGCTGAGACTTGCTACAACCGCATAAGAAGATAAACAAGGACAGAAATGCAGCACTGATTCTACGAATCATCGAAGCCCCGCTCGGGACACGGAAAGCCGAAACGGTGAGTATCCACTCACACTATAGTAGACACTGGCGAGAATAAAATAGTGCCCAACGGCGACTTGCTGTTGGCAAACCGGACATCTTCGTACTGGGACCCGAACGACCAACTCAAGCGTCGCCTGATCGCAAACTGGCCCACTACCCAGGCGGGTTCGGCGTTTACCGCCCGGCGTTTCTTCCGTTAAAATGGAGGAACACTTACAAGACAAGAGAAAACATCACACTATGGGACTTCGGAAACTCAAAAGCATTCAGCATAACGGTAAGAGCGTGGCGGCCATCCTAGAGGCGCACAAACGCTTCTTCAGTGGGAAAGAAGGCGGAGCGCGGGCCGATCTCACCGGTGCAAACCTTTCCCGCGCGGATTTTACGAAGATCGATCTCGCCGGGGCCATTCTGCGCAATGCCAATCTCGAAGGAAGCGACCTTCGCGGCGCGCGCCTGCCGGGCGCGGACCTCAGCGGGGCGCGGCTGCGCAAGGCCGATTTGCGCAACACGGACATGACCGAGGCGGTGCTTCCAGGGGCGGACCTGAGCGCAGCGCAAGCCAGCGGCGTGGAATTCTTCCGCTGCGACCTGACCGGCGCTAATTTCCAGAACGCTTCGCTGCGGAATGCCAACTTCCGCGATGCACGCGTGGATGGCGCGAAATTTTCCGGTGCGGATATGGGCATCAGCATTCTGCGCGAGACGGATCTGAGCAAGGTGGATTTGACCGGCGTTGATCTGTCCACGGCGCTCCTGCCCCCGGGATACTCGGCGAAGGCGCGCGGAGCATAAGGGCCGCAGGACCTGCAGACTCGCTCTGCACCACGGGCGCCATCGGCGGGGATGGCAAATCGCCGGAGCGCGTGTTAGCCTCTCGCGAAGCCCACAATTCAGGGGAAACCTTGGCGACCATCTCGACACAATTGGACCTGCCGGGCGTACGCGAGCGCGTGCTGGAGGTGCTGCGCGGGCTCCTCGAAGAACTCGGCAGCCAAGGCGCCATTCCACAGCTCTCCATCACCTCCAACCTCGATCGCGATTTGGGACTCGGCAGCCTGGAGCGCGTGGAACTCCTCACGCGACTGGAGAACGCCTTCGACATGCGGCTTCCTGACACGCTTTCGGCAGAAGCGAGCACGCCCGAGGAACTTATCCGGGCCATCCTGACGGCTCCTGGCACGACTGTGAGCGAAGAGGAAGAGACCTCCGCATTGCGTGCCTCCGCGGCGGTGCAGATCTTGCAGCGGGAAGCCGAGGATTCCATCGTCGAAAAAGCAGAAACGCTTATCGATGTCATCCGCTACCGCGGAATTCACGACGCCGACCGCGCGCACCTGCTGATCACCGAGGACGACGAGCACGGCGAACATCACTACACGCTGACGTTTGGCGAGCTCTACACCGCCGCACAAAGGTGCGCCGAAGAACTGGCGCGGCGAGGCGTTCCCGCGGGAGGGCGCGTGTCGCTGATGCTGCCCACTTCGCGCCAGTTTTTCATTTGTTACACCGCCATTTTGCTGGCGGGCGCCATTCCTGTGCCCATCTACCCGCCGTACCGCGCGGACCGCATCGAGGAGTACGCACAGCGGCAGGCGGCTATTCTGAACAACGCGCGAGTGTGCCTGCTGCTGACGTTTCGCCGCGCGGAAGCCGTCGCCAAACTGCTGAAGCCGCGCGTGAAATCACTGCTGGGAGTTGTGGACGCGCGGAAATTACTGGAAGCCGCCGAAAAAGAGCCGCCGCCGGCACCTGGCGCCTTGCCCGCGTTCCTGTCGGGCAGTCGCATGCGCAAGGGCAGCGACATCGCGCTGCTGCAGTACACTTCGGGTTCCACGGGCAATCCGAAGGGTGTGGTGCTGACCCACGCGAACCTTCTGGCGAATATGCGCGCTCTTGCGGAAGCGGTGCGGATGGGGCCGGGAGACGTCGCCGTAAGCTGGTTGCCGCTCTATCACGACATGGGATTGATTGGCGCGTGGCTCACTCTATTTCTCCACGGCCTTCCAGTGGTGGTGATGTCGCCCCTCGCTTTTCTGACACGCCCGGAGCGCTGGCTGCACGCGTTCAGCAAACACAAAGGTACGATCGCCGCCGCGCCGAATTTTGCCTACGAATTGTGCGTGCGCAAGATTTCCGATAAGGCGATGGAAGGGATTGACCTTAGCTCCTGGCGCGCGGCGATGAATGGCGCGGAGCCCGTCAATCCGGAAACGCTGGAGCGCTTTGTCCAGCGTTTCGGGAAGTACGGCTTCCGGCGGGAATCGCTGTTGCCGGTTTATGGGCTCGCGGAGGCGTCTTTGGGCGTAACCATGCCGCCGCTCGATCGCGGGCCGCTGGTGGATTGCGTGGAGCGCGACGCTTTCACGATGCAGGGGCGCGCCGTTCCCGCGTCATCGGACGATGAGGGGAGCATCTCGTTTGTCTCGTCGGGGAAGCCGCTGGCGGGCCATGATGTGCTCATCGTGGACGCCGAGGGAAGCGAACTGCCGGACCGCATGGAAGGTTTTCTGTGGTTCCGCGGACCTTCGGCGACAAGCGGCTATTACAGCAATCCGGAAGAGACCGCGAAGCTCTTTCCGCGCGGCTCGGCAACCACGCCGGGCGAGTATCCGTGGCTGAATTCCGGCGACCGCGCCTATCGCGCCGATGGCGAAATCTACGTCACCGACCGCGTAAAGGACATCATCATCAAAGGGGGACGAAATCTTTACCCGCACGAAGTGGAAGAGCTGGCGTCAAACGTCGAGGGAATCCGCAGAGGTTGCGTGGTGGCGTTTGGATTGAAGGATGAGGATAGCGGGACGGAGAAGCTGGTGATCGTTGCGGAATCGCGCGAAACGCAAGCGTCCGGCCGCGCCGCGATTGCCGCGAAGATTACGGACCAGGTTTCGCGCGGCCTGGGCCTTCCCCCCGATCGCGTGGAGTTGATTCCGCCCGGCAGCATCCCGAAAACGTCCAGTGGCAAATTGCGCCGCGATGAAACGAAACAACTCTACCTGGCGGGCACGCTGACGGCGGCGAAGCCTCCGGCATGGGTGCAAATCGTGCGACTCGGCCTGGGTTCCTCCGTGAAAGGGGCGTTGCGCACTACTGGGGGCGGCCTGCGCAAGGCATTTGAGAAGGTCTACGGTGTCTATTTCATTGTCGTGTTTATCCTTTGGATTGTGCCGGCATGGCTGATGGTAAGGCAATTCAAGGATCACAAGGCCGCGGGGCGCTTCACTTCGGCGGCGCTGAAGGTCCTGTTTGTGCTGGCGGGAATTCGCGTGAAGGTCGTCGGGAAAGAGTACATGGATACGCCGGGGGCAAAGGTTTATGCCTCCAACCACGCCAGCTATTTCGATGTGCTGCCGTTGATGATGGGCCTGGGCGTGCCGTATCGCTTCGTTGCCAAAGGCGAAGTGAGCGCAATGCCACTCATCGGAACTTTTCTCAACAAGATGGGGCATCTTTCGTTCGATCGCCATGACGCGGGCTCGCGGCTGCGCCAGGTGCATGAGATCGAGCAGTACTTGCGCCAGGGCGACTCCGTGTTTGTTTTTCCCGAGGGCACCTTCGTGCCGGAGGAAGGCGTGCGGCCATTTCAGCTCGGAGCGTTCCGCGGAGCCATAGCCACGGGCACGCCGGTTGTGCCGGTATCGTTGGCTGGCACGCGGAGGTTTCTGCGTGACCGCACATTTCTGCCGCGCCCCACGAGCGTCACGATTACGCTTTCACCGCCGATTTATCCTTCGGCAGCGATGCCCAGCGGCGGTCCTCGCCATTTGCCAGAGATTGTGCGCCTGCGTGATCTTTCCCGCGAAGCGATAGCGCGGCATTCCGGCGAGCCGATTACTTAAGCTGCGTTTCCACTCGATTCTGCAATCATTGCCGAATCCGAACAAATTCCAGCCCGAGTCCCACTCGCATTTGAATGGGCCTCGGGCTGTCGATGAATTGCCGTTTCCCGCTACACTAGGGTTGTGGGCACTGACGCTCAGTGATTCAGCGTATAGATCACACTGATTTGCGTCTCGACCTCGACGGCATGTCCATCCAGGATAGTGGGCCGGTATCGCCACTCGCGAACCGCAGCGAGCGCGGAAGTATAGAAGAGCGGATCGCCGGACTCAACTTCAAGCGCTTGGATCGAGCCGTCTGTTGCAATGATGGCGCGAAGCTCCACGCGGCCTTCGCGGTGCATCTGCAAAGGCAGTGTCGGATAGACCGGCTCCACGCGATGAACCAATGCGGCTGCTTCGATGTGGCCAAGACTGATGCGCCTTTTCTCAGTGTGCGCCACCACTTGTTGCGGCGGCTGAGGAACTCTGTCTGGTCCTGTGGCGGACGGAGCACCTGGAATATTCGGTCCATCCAGCACGCCTGGGATCTGCGGGCCAATGGGCTCGCTTGGGTCACTTGTCGGGTTTCCGGGAACCGTGGCCGCGATTGTCGTCGGGATACTAGCGGGCTCGCAGAACCGGCAGACCGTTGTTGGAGTCTTCCCCGGTTGCGTGTTGTTGCCCGGCGGGCGTGCGGGCCCTCCGGGATATGAGTAGGGTGTGACAGGAGTGAAGACGGTAAACGCGAGGCGTTCGCCGTGGCTTAGCAGCGGGTACATCACCAGCATGGCGAGTACCAGTATCTGTACGATGATGGACGCAATCAGTGCGCGGCGGCGTGCTTGGCGTGCGCCTTTCTCCTCATCCGCGTTGCCTTCCATCAGACAACTTGTCAGGGAACCCAGACCTTCTTTGGAGACACTCGTTCGGTCTTGACTCATCACACACCTCTGTAGACTGGCCCGCGAGCGACGGGGAAGTTTTGCGGCACCAGCCTCCTGTGGTTGCCTACAGGAGGCCGGCACCGCGCTCGCAGGGATGTGAGGTGCGCGCGTCCTCTATTCCATTGGACACCGTGACGCAACACAAGTTCCCCGGGAAGGCCGGCTCTTCGCTGCTTTTCGCCAGGGGCCGCTTTCACGAACGCCGAATTCTTCAAACCATTCGCCGGCCAGCGGGTTCTTCCGGGGTGCATCTAGCCTTGTTCCCCAAGCATCTAATTTGTTGGACGTGGATCCGAGGAGAAACCCAATGGACAGGCGTATTCCCGAAGTTGTCGGTGTGCGCCGCACGGGCTGGGCGGCTCTGGCCCGCGATCCGCAGTTGGACCTTATTGAATTCATCTGTCCTCATTGCGGCGCGGAAAGCCAGAAGAAGGCGCGGCGCGAGCGCACCGAGTATCGCTTCACGGATGGCTTCATGCAGGATCTGCAGGGCGAAGGAGTGCAGTGCCACCACTGCCGGCAGTCGTTGCGTATCGTGCCGGTGGTGATGCTGCACGATCAGGAAGAGGTCAAACGGTTTGAGGCAATGCGCGCGGAAGAGCACGTGCCGGCGCAATAGTTCGCTCCAAGAAAGAGAGGGCGCTCCGGTCAGGCCGGGGCGCCCTCTCTGGTAGAGATGTTGCGCGGGATGCGGAATCAGTACGCCTGCAAAACAGGGTCTACCGGCAACCCGAACTTTTCCAGGCGCTCGCGAACCGTTTTAAACGCTTCGTCGACGGTATCAGCAAAGCTCAATTTGCCAAATTCTTCCCGGTTGATCGTGCCCCATCGCACCATGGCCTTCAAGTTCAGCACGTCATTCCAGTATTTGCGTCCGTAGATCAGGATCAGCGTATTCTTGTTCATTTTCCCCGTTTGCGAAAGCGTCATCATCTCCCACATTTCATCCATTGTGCCGAAGCCGCCGGGGAATACGATCAGGGCTTTGGCAATCTGAGCAAACCACAATTTGCGCATGAAAAAATAATGGAAATTGAGGCTCAGCTCGGGGCTGATGTAAGGGTTCGCGAACTGCTCGTGTGGGAGTTCAATGGATAGTCCGATGGATTTTCCTCCGGCCTCGTAGGCCCCGCGATTCGCCGCTTCCATGATGCCGGGGCCGCCACCGGAGCAAATCACAAAGCGCCGCGGTTTGGGCCCCAGGGAAAGGGCCCAGGTGGTGATTCTGTGCGACAGTTGGCGCGCTTCTTCGTAATAGCGGGACATCTCCAGAGCGCTCTTGGCTTCACGCAAGGCCATGCGGTGCAGCTTCAAGCGTTTTTCGCTGAGGTTGCCGGTTTTCTCCCTTTTCAGGCGTGTGTAGCGCGCTGCCGCGGTTTCGTGCGATTCGATGCGCGCCGAGCCGAACATCACGATGGTGTCGCCGATGCCTTCCTTCTTGAGTTGTGCCAGGGGATGAATATATTCCGCGAGGATGCGGATGGGCCGCGCGGGCGTGCTGGCCATGAAATGGCGATCGTCGTGCGGGGCTTTGGGGGCGTGCTGAGGTTTGGGCCGTTTTCCGTCGGGCATGAGCGGTTCTCCAATCGAGACGAACTATGATTGTAGGCAGCGCGCGAGGCCCCCGGCAACGTCTTTGGCCCTGGGTGCGTCGAAACAAGTACGCAGTGCATCCCGGAGGCAATCTATCCGCACGCGGGTTTTCCGAACGGACTGTGCTAGCGTGAACCCCTAACATGGGAAAATCACACCATTCGTTGAGGTTTTCATTCATTCTCGTGCTGGGCTGCTTTGCCGCGACAGCCCATGCCCAGGCGCCCGAGGGCCCCATGACACCTCCGCCGGGCGTCGCCATCCAGCAGGCACCGCCGCAGACAAAATTCAAGCTGCAAAGCATTCTGGTGAATACGCCGGTGACCGTGCGCGATGCCAAGGGCGAAATGGTCCACGATCTGGAGAGCAGGAATTTTCGCCTCACGGATAACGGCGTCGAGCAGAAAATCTCGCACTTCGATTTGGGCAGTGATCCCCTTTCCTTGGTGGTTGTTGTCGAAACGAGCTCGCGCCTGGACGCTATTCTTCCCGAAATGCGCAAGGCGGGTATCCTGCTGACGCAAACGGTCATGGGCCCGAGTGGCGAGGCGGCACTCGTGGGCTTTAACGATTCCGTGGACAAGTTGCAGGACTTCACGGTGAACGCCGACGCCATCGAAACCGCGATGACGCGCCTCAAGGAAGGAACGTCCGGGGCGAAGCTTTACGATGCCATGGGGCTTGGCGTGGAAATGCTCAGCGGCAGGCCAATGGCCACGCCAACGCAACCCGGGCGCCGCCGCGTGATACTGGTGCTCGCGGAAGCCCACGATGAAGGAAGCAATGCGAAGCTTGGTGAGGTGCTTCGCCGCGCGCAATTGGCCAACGTGACGATTTACAGTGTGGGGATTTCTTCGACGCGCGCGGCGTTGCAGAAGAAGGCCGAATACAAGCGCCCGCCCAATCCCGCGCCGGATGGCACGTTTGGCTTGCCGCCTATTCCCGGCAGTGTGCAGACGCCCACAACAGAAAACGACCGCTACGGAAACATTGATCTGATGGCGCTGGCAGTTTGGGCCGTGCAGCACATCAAGGATCAGATAACCGACCACGCGCTGGAAATTGCCGCCACGGCCACCGGCGGCGCGCACATGGCCACGTGGAAAGACCGTTCGATTGAAAACGCGATTGATGAGATCGGCGGGGAGCTGCACTCGCAGTATTCTCTAACGTACACGCCCAGCGACACGGAAGCCACCGGCTATCACGAGATCAAAGTCGATGTGGATCGCGCAGGCCTGAAGGTCCGCGCCCGCCCAGGCTACTACCTCGCCGGCCCGGAGAGCTGAGAGATACTCTCGCTTTTCGGGGCACAACGAAGAGTTTCCTCAGGGCCTAAAGCCCAAATTATGGCGAGCCAATATGTCGGAGCTAAAGCTCCGACCCCCAAGACAAAATTCACGAGCAAAGCTTAGGCGATCTGCTGCCAGAAGGTGGCTTCGCGCGCGGCCAGCAGCGCATCTTTGCGGGCGTTCCAGCGGAGAAAATGCGGCGTCCTCGTATGCGCGGTGTGGTGCTCGCGCGTCTCCCAGACTTCATGCAGGAAAAACTGGCCCGTCAGATCCGTCGAGCGGTGCAAATCGTATTGCAGGCAGCCTTCTTCCCGCCGCGTCGGCGCCACAAGCGCGCGCAACTCCGCTTCCAGGAGCAGTTCCTGGCCCTCTTTGGCACGGACTATTGCGGCAAGCGTCACCGCGTGCTTGGGAAGTTTGGCGACCCTCACGCCTCTGGGCCTTCTGCGGGTGGCCCGGGGCCGTGCGCTTTTCTTCGCTTTTCGTTTGGCCATGTCGGCGGGGATTGTACTCCATCTGGGGCCAAGAGCAACTGGGATTTGTGAGTGGAATTGGAAGGGTACATCCTTACCCCCTGGTGGAGTTGAGATGTGCCCAGGCTTGCCTAAACCTGTCTTCCTCTAAGCAAAGGCGGTTTCGGCTCCCTTCCTATCGATGCCAGTGCCCGCAATTCGCGCTGCAAGACGCCGCTCAATCCATCGCTCACTGGCCTTTCAGAATCGTCTTCAGGAATCCCGTCTCCTGCGCATTGTAAGGCGTCCCATCCATCTGAAAGATGTCGTGGTGCCACTGCGCGGGCGCGTGATCCGTGTACGGCTTCTGCCAGGAATCCCAAGGAAAATACGTTTGGGTCTTCCCGGCCACCAATCCCCAGTTGTACGCCGCCACATGATATTTTTTCGCCAGCGGCAGAATCCCCTGGAACGTGCTCCCATTCCCCCGCGCCATGTATTCCGTGCAAAGAATTGGCCGGTGATACGTCTGCAGCCACTTCACGCGTTTCTCGAACTCCGCCGGCTTGTCGTAATTGTGAAAGGAAATCACGTCCGAGAGCTCCAATTGTATCTTCGTCATCGCCCCCAGCTTCTCCGGCTCTGACCAGTCTCCCTCCCAAACCGCGCTGGTGAGAGGTTGCGTTGCCCCGGCCGCCCGCGCCCACGAAAAAACTTTGGGCAGTAATGCCTCAACCAGCTCCTTTTTGTTAGTCGCCTCTTCCTTTTCGTAGCTTCCCTCGTTCGTGTTGCTCGGCTCGTTCCACACATCCCAACCCAGCACGCGCTCATCCCGGCCAAACGCCCCGACGACTCCTTTCACATACGCTTCCAACCGCGGGTATTGCGCCTCGTCCTTCAGCGCCGCCGCCCCCGGACTTTGCACCCAGCCGGAATTGTGCACGCCCGGGGTCGGCTCATGTTGTTTTCCGAGTTTAGGATTGGGATCCCAGCACGAATCAAACAGCACAAACAGCGGCCGGATGTGGTGCTTCTTGGCGATGTTCAGAAATATATCCAAACGCTTCTTGAAGCCTTCGGGGTCATGTTGCCACAGCAGATCGTGGAGGAACACCCGCATGGTGTTGAATCCCAGCGACTCCGCCCAGCCCAACTCCAGATCGATCCGCTGCGGATCAAACGTCTCCGCCTGCCACATTTCCAGTTCGTTGATGGACGTCGCGGGAATGTAATTGCTGCCCACCAGCCACGGTTGCTTCGCATACCACTCCTCGGCCTTCTGTTCGCTCCACCGTGACGTCTGCGCCGGGCACCCCATCGCCACCACCAGCAAAACGATCGCGCCTAACCCCAGCTTCCGCATCGGCACTCCTTTTTCTAACCTAATACCTCGCCAATTCCTTCGCCGTCGCGAACACCTTCTGCGCGTTCGGCAGAAACGCTGCTTCCAGCGTCGGCGCGTACGGCACCGGCGTATCCAATGAAGTCACCCGCAACACCGGCCCATCCAGTTCTTGAAACGCCTTTTCGCACAGCAACGCGGTAATTTCCCCGGCGATGCCTCCCGTTTTCGTGTCTTCGTGCACCACCAGGCACTTGTTCGTCTTTTTCACCGACTGCAGAATCGTCTCTTCGTCCAGCGGCAACAACGTTCGCAGGTCAATTACCTCCGCCTCGATCCCTTCTTTCGCCAGCGCCTCCGCGGCTTCCAACGACGTGTGCATCATGGCCGCGTACGAAAGGATCGTCAGGTGTTTGCCCTCGCGCCGCACCACGGCCTTCCCGAGCGGCACCGTGTAATCCCCCGCGGGAATCTCTTCCTTGAGACGGCGATACAGGAATTTGTGCTCGAAGAACAGTACCGGATTGTTGTCGCGGATGCTCGCTTTCAGCAGTCCCTTCGCATCGTACGGCGTCGAGGGGTACACCACCTTCAGCCCCGGCGTGTGCACGAAGTACATCTCCGGATTCGCGGAGTGAAATGGCCCGCCATGCACTCCGCCGCCCGACGGACCGCGAATCACCAACGGCGTCGGCGCGTTCCACAAATAATGCCCCTTGGCCACGAAATTCGTGATCTGGTTGAACGCGCACACAATGAAATCGATGAATTGCATCTCCGCGATCGGACGCAGCCCCAGGTAGCTCATCCCGCATGCCGCGCCGATGATGGCGCTCTCGCTGATCGGCGTATCGATCACGCGCTCCCAACCGAATTTCTCCAGCAATCCTTCGCTGGTCTTGAACGCGCCGCCGTATACCCCCACATCTTCCCCGATCAGCACCACGCTCGGGTCCACGGCCATCTCTTCAAACATGGCCTGCTTGATCGCTTCCAGGAATGTGATCGCAGCCATGGTCAGCGCCCGCCTTTCTTTGCGCTCTTTGTTGCAGGCTTCCTGTCGGACTTCTTTGCGGCCCGTCCCTTAGTCTCCTGTGCCTTGTGTTCCGGTTGCACATCGCCAAAATGAATCGGCGCGTTCTTGCCGGAGGAACTCTTCCCTTGCCCAAATCCTTCCACCTTCCACACCGGTTCGACGCTGCTCTTTGGCGGCATCACCTCCGCAATTGGCCGCTCCCATTTCGGACGAATCTTGTGGCAATCATCCCCGCTGCAGTAAACACCTCCGTGGACGGTCTCCTCCGGCGGCATCGGCGAATTCTCCGCAAACTCACGCTCCTTCTCCAGCAGGCTCGTCAGTTTCCCCTCCATCTCTTTCTTTCCCTTCGCGTCCAGCAGCTTTTCCTTCAGCAAAAAGGCTTCGCACAACGCAATCGGGTCGCGCTTCTCCCAGAATTCGCGCTGCTCCGTGGGAATGTATTCCGCGGGATCGTGCTGCGCGTGTCCGCGCCGCCGGAAAGTCTTCGCTTCAATCAGAATCGGCCCTTCGCCCGCCCGCGCACGTTCCACCGCCTCTTTCGCCGTGGTGTACACCTCCACCACGTCATTCCCATCCACAATGTAGCTGGCGATGCCGTAGGCCTTCGCGCGGTCCGCCAGATTCTCCAGCGGCACCTGCCTCTGCACCGGCGTGGAGTACGCCCACTGATTGTTCTCCAGGATCAGCACAAACGGCGCTCTCTGCGACGCCGCAAAATTCAGCCCCTCGTGAAACACACCCGTCGAGCTGCCGCCATCTCCGATCCAGGTCATGGTCACAATCTTCTGCCCAAGGTACCTTCCCCCGATGGCCACACCCGTCATCACCGGAATCAAGTCTCCCAGCATGGAGATCGGTGAAACGATGTGCAGGTTGTCCAGGTCTCCGAAGTGGCTCGTGCCATCTCTGCCCTTCGTCGGCGACGTGTATTTCGCCATGTGCTGCGTGAAAATATCCCGCGGCGGCACGCCCTTCACCAGCAGCGCTCCGATGTTGCGGATCATCGGCGCCATCCAGTCGCGCTTTTCCAGCGCGTACGCCGTCCCCACCGAAATCGCTTCCTGTCCCAGGCTGGAGTACAGCCCGCCGACAATCTTGTTCTGCCGGAACAACCGCGTCATGGTCTCTTCGACCTCGCGGTTCAGGCGCATGTAGTAGTAAAGATCCAGATACTGCTGGCGCGTGAGCGGCGCTTTCTTCCGGGGCTCAGGCATGGTCGGCGCTTCTCCGAATTGGCATTCGGCCCTTTATCTTAAGGCCAAGCGCACGCCATGCCTAATCCGTGCGAGCCCCTGTTGGTGCTGCCGATGCTCAGCTTCGGACTATTGGGCTGTGACGTGCATCGATTCTTCAACTTGGGTGAGCTGATTCAGCAGGGAATCACGCGGGACCGCATGGGGCTCAAGGCCAAAAAGCTGCGCGAAATGTTGCACCAGCCGCGGTTTGACCTCTTCTGTGGAAATATTCCGCGAAAGCAGTTTCTCGAGCGATGTCGCCTTTCGATCCGCGATCCCGCACGGCACAATCAAATCAAAATAGCGCAAGTCCGTCGAAACGTTGTACGCAAACCCGTGCGTCGTCACCCACCGGCTGATGTGCACCCCGATCGCGCCCAGCTTTTCTTCCGTGGCTGCGGCGCGCTCGCCAACTTGCACCCAGATGCCGGTCTTCCCTTTCACGCGAAGCGCCGTCACCCCAAACTCGCCGCTTGCCCCGATCATCGCCTCTTCCAGCGTGCGCACATACCAACCCACATCCCGCTTGATGGCTCCGAGATTCAGGATTGGGTAGCCCACAATCTGCCCTGGCCCGTGATATGTAATATCCCCGCCGCGATTGGTCGCGTGCAGCTCAATACCCTTCTGGCGCAGCACGTGTTCCGACACCAGCAGATTTTCCCGCTTCGCGTTCCGCCCCAGTGTGATCACGT
This sequence comes from Acidobacteriota bacterium, assembly GCA_003154775.1. Classification (GTDB taxonomy): domain Bacteria; phylum Acidobacteriota; class Terriglobia; order Acidiferrales; family UBA7541; genus Acidiferrum. The sequence continues at coordinate 73,213 of PMES01000110.1, forward strand.
GCGGGTGTTCGCACAGCAGCAGCACGTCCCCAATCGCTTCGGCCTTCCGCGCCGCCGCCAGGCGTTGCTGCAGAGCATAGGCTTCGGTGTATGAGATGAGACCAATGTCGCTGATAAGGAGAGGATTCATAGGGAAGAGCGGTTTTAAGTTGTAAGTTCTCCGTTTTTAGTAAAGCAAGGGCACATCCCTCGCTCCGCCCGTGCGCTGCCAGCTGTGACGGATCTTGCTTCGACTAAGAACTGACAACTTATTACTTAAGACTAGACGTTGATTTGCAGACCGCGGACCGACGCGAACGCATCCCCCATCGCTTCCCACACCGTCGGGTGCGCGTGGATCATGTTCATCATGTCGTCGATGGTGCCTTCGAGATGCAGCACCGTGGTGGCCTCCGCAAGAATTTCCGTGGCCAGCGGCCCGATGATGTGAATTCCCAGCACTTCGCCGTAGGTTTCGTCGGAAACGACCTTGACGAATCCTCCATGATTTCCTAGGATCGTCGCTTTGCTGTTGCCGACGAACGGGAATTTCCCGATTTTCACCTTGTAGCCCGCTTCCCGCGCCTGCTTTTCCGTCAGCCCGATGGAGCCGATCTGCGGCTCGCAATACGTCGCATTCGGTATGCGCGTCTTCACGATCGGCTGCGTCGGCTTCCCCGCGATGTGCGTGACCGCGACGATGCCCTCCATCATTGCCGCGTGCGCCAGTTGCGGTAATCCCGCCACGATGTCGCCTACCGCATACAAATTCGGCTCCGCGGTTTCCATGAACTCGTTCACGTGCACGAATCCCCGCTCCACCTTCGCTTTGGATTTTTCCAGCCCGCAATTTTCCGTCATCGGCTTGCGCCCGACCGCCAGTAGCAGCTTTTCCGCCCGCAGTGTCTGCGCCTTCCCGTCCTTATCCTTAAACGACACCGTCACGCCTTTGGCGTCCTTCTTCACGCCGTCCACCGTGCATCCCGTCTGAATGTTGATGCCCTTTTTCCGGTAGGTCTTGTCCAACTCCGCCGAGATCTCCTCGTCTTCCACGGGCACAACGCGAGGCAGCGCTTCCAGAATCGTTACCTGCGAGCCAAAGGAATTGAAAATCGATGCGAACTCCACTCCCACCGCGCCCGCGCCAATCACAATCAGCGTCTTGGGAATTTCCGGCAACTCCAGGATTGACCGGTTCGTCAAGATCGTTTTATGGTCCGGCTCGATTCCCGGCAGCGCCTTCGCCTCCGAACCGCTCACCATTAAAATGTTGTTCGCTTCGATCGTCGATTTCTTGCCGTCCTTCTCGACGCTCACCTTGCCGGGGCCTTCATACTTTCCCCAGCCCTGCACCCACTCCACCTTGTTTTTCTTGAACAGAAACTCGATGCCTTTGGAGTGCTTCGTGACAATTTTCGATTTGCGCGCCAGCACCTTGGCCCAGTCGATCTTCAGCCCGCTGACCTCTAAACCCAGCTCCGCGGCGTTCTTCATATGATCGTAAACATCGGCGTGATGCAGCAGCACTTTCGTCGGAATGCATCCCACGTGCAGGCACGTTCCGCCCAGGAAAGGATCCTTCTCCACGACCACGGTTTTCAGACCGAGCTCGCCCGCGCGTATCGCCGCCACATAGCCACCCGGTCCGCTGCCGATTATTGCGATGTCGTACTTAGCCACGCGCATTCTCCCATCTGAAAGGCCGAGGCCGATTTGGATTGTGGGCCGGGCCGGAATGCCGCTGCCGCCGAAATTGCCGCGTCGGCAGCGGAAAGTCACGCAGGGATGCCGGTGTGGCGCCCGCAATTCGCAGCCTGTGCCACGTCAAAAAAACAACCGACAATTCTGCAGTGTAGCAGCCCGTTGCAAAAGTTAGCAACTTGCCGCTCCCTCGACTCCGGCCCGCCTGTTTGAGCCCCAGGCAGCCCGTTGGCGTTCCGAAATGGAACTCCTTCACACTCTTTTTCGGCATCCCTAGCGAAGGAAACGGGAAACTCCGCAGCCTTCCCAAATTGGAAACTCTCTTTCCCCCGCAACCGCTTTTATTTTAATTTTTTCTCTTGCGTCTATTACTGCATAGGTATATGAGACACAATATACATTCCCAGGAAGTACCACCGTTTACTGTGGACGTTTTAATAACCGTGGGGTCCGTTATGGTGAAAACAGAGGAAGCAAATTGGCTTTGCGAAAATCATGATTGCCATTGCTCCGTAACCTTGTCCCTGTCGTTAAGGGAAGAGATTATCCCCCGTTGCGTCTGCGGCTGGCCTTTGAAGCGTGCTAACGCACCCATAGCCTCTACCTACCTGGAGTTTCTCCACAATGACGAATCGTTAGGGAAGCAACGGCAAACCCGGAAGGAGTAGTCTTCCATGCGCATCATTCGAAGTGATTCAGAAGTTGCTCACTGCAAAACACCGTTGGTGGTTCGCGCCAGCCTCCCACGCACGTTTTGGAGCCTCGGCGCGTTTGTCGAGCTCGGCCTCATCTTCTGCGGAGTCTATTTGCTCGCGGAGGCCAGCCTCAAGCCTCTCGAAGCCGATCAAGTTTCCATCATATCGGCAGGCGTGATCCTCGCGTTGGCCAGTGTTCTGCTCTTTTATATGATTCGTCCGCGACGCAAGCAGGTTCTCCCCAGACCCGAGGCATCCCGCCTTTCAAGCGATCGGTCTAATAAGTTGCCCCTCACAGCGCATGGAATTGCCGTCCCGGCGCGTCGGGAAGCCGGACGCGCGCTGCAAAAAAACCACGATCTGCCCGGCCCCATGTGATGGATAGTCAGCCTCGCGGCAACCCCGGAAAGTACCGCTCCTGCAGCACCACACGATGGTGACGCTCGTGCCCCGCAATGATGAACGCCTGCGCTCGCACGCTGATCTCTTTCTGATTGGCCACGCCCCGCCGCAACCACGCCGCTTCGTCCAGCGACCTCGCTAACGCGATCGTCGCCCGCCGCGCAGCCGTAAACTCTTCCAGAAGTTCCGCCAGCGGCCGCGCCGAAAAATTCCCCGTCTTCACGTAATCATCCTGCTCAAATCCCGCCAGCGGCGTCTGGTTTCCGCGCGCAATCCGCAGCATCCGGTAGGCAAAAATCCGTTCCGTATCGCTGATGTGTCCCAGCACCTCTTTGATCGACCATTTCCTCGCGGCGTACTGAAACTCCGCCCCTTTCTCGCTCAGGGTTCCTAGCAGCAGCTTCATTTCTCTTAGCTGCGCCTCCAGCGTTTCCACAATCTCCCCATCGGGCACCAGCGCAACATACTTTTCGTAATAGGGCGCGTATTCGCTCGCTTGCGGACGATTCTGTGTCATGATGCATTCGCCTCCCAAACAGTGACAGACCGCCAATTATAGCCGGCCATGGCGCGCAGGAGACAACATGCCGGCTGACGGAAGCCAAACATGGGTGAACTGAACTTCAAGACCATGCGCGTTGCCTTTCAGGGCGAACCCGGCGCCTTCAGCGAAGCCGCCGCCGTGCAATTGCTCGGTGAATCCATCCACACGGTTCCTCGCCCCACCTTCGACTCTACCTTCCGCGCCATCGCCGAGGGCGCCGCCGATGCTCTGCTCTTGCCGCTCGAAAACACCCTGGCAGGATCCGTCGTCCGTGTTTATGACCTCTTGCTGGAAAGCCCCCTCGAAATTTGCGGCGAAACCATTCTCCCCATCGAGCATCACCTCATCGCCTGCCCCGGCTCGACCTTCGATCTGCTCCGTTCTGTCGCTTCCCATCCCATGGCTCTTGCTCAGTGCGAGCGCTTCTTTGAATCATTCCCCCATCTCAAGCGCGTTCCCGCCGAGGACACTGCCGGCAGCGTCCGCGAAATGATGGCCCGCAAGGACAATTCCTGCGCGGCTATTGCAGGACGCCGTGCCGCGGAATATTACAGTGCGGTCATCCTCCGCGAAAGCATTCAGGACAACGCCGAAAACTTCACCCGCTTCGTCCTGCTTCTTCCGCCCAACCAGGCCATGCAGTTTCGCCAAACCGGCGCCACCAAAGTCTCTCTGGCCATGCGCCTCGCTCACAAGCCCGGCGCCCTCCTTGCTTCCCTTGAGCCATTCGCCAAACACGGCGTCAATCTCCTCAAAATCGAGAGCCGCCCTATCCATGGCAAGCCTTTCGAGTATCAGTTCTATCTGGATGTCGAAGCCGGTCGCCAGGATGAGCTCGAACATGCTTTGAAGGAAGCGCGCCAAGCCACCAGTGAGTTGCGCGTCCTGGGCCGCTTTGCTCCCGCTAGCCGCTACTCCATGGGCGCAAGAAAATCCAAGGTGGCCAGTTTCTCTGCTACATTCACCACATGCTGACGGCCATCACCCGCGAAGTAAGTTCCTCGCTCGCAAACTGCGAATTGAGTTTCATCCCCCGCCAGCCGATCGATCTTGCCAAGGCGCGCGCGCAACATCACTCGTACGAAGGTGTCCTGCGTAATCTCGGCGCCCAAGTGGTTTCTCTGCCCGAGGAGCCGGATCTCCCGGACTCCATGTTCGTCGAAGATCCCGCCATCGTCCTCGATGAGCTGGCCGTGATCTGTTCGCTGGGCACGGAGACGCGCAGGAAAGAAACACCTTCCCTGGCGGCCGCCCTGGAGAAATACCGCAAATTGGCATGCGTGAAATTGCCGGGACTTCTGGAGGGTGGGGATGTCTTGCGGGTGGGGAAAAGAATATTCGTGGGCCTCACGCGCCGCACCAATGCGGAGGGCATTCGCCAACTCGCGGTAATCGTTTCGCAGTTTGGCTATGACCTTACGGCCGTACCCGTATCGGGTTGCCTGCACCTGAAATCAGCGGTCACCTACCTGGGCCGGAACACCCTTTTGGGGAATCGCGTGTGGTTTCAGTGGTCACGAATGGCTGGCTTCGAATGGATCGACGTCGACCCGGCCGAGCCGCATGCCGGCAACGCGCTTGCCATCGGCGATACCGTCGTTTTTCCCGCTTCGTTTCCGCGTTCGCGGCAGCGCATTGAGGCGAAGGGCTTCCATGCTACCTCGATCGAAATCGGTGAACTCCAGAAAGCGGAATCGGGATTGACCTGCTCCAGCCTGCTCTTCGATGCCCCGGAATAGCTCCGCGAAACCTGCGTGAAAAGTGGAAGGTCACTGTATTCCTGGAAACACCCGCCTGCGCGCCGTCAGATTCCGGTTGGAATTCTCAGTTGGTGTGCTACTCTATTGAGGATGTCGGCTAACCTCATGAAGCGAAAGCCCTCCTGTGCCACGCGGTCGATCATTTCGGCTACGACTATTACTACGATTATGTGCACTACCACCGCTTCGGGCGACGGGAGAAACGGCTAGCTACCAGAAAGTTTCCAACCCACCGCCAGAAGCGAAACTGGCGGTGGGTTTTTTAGTTTCTGCCCTCCCCAAGAATCGCTTCCGCGGTACACAACCAAGGAGCATTTGCCATGTGCCCGGAACGCCAGGAAGTATCTCTAGCAGCAGGGGACCATTTAGCCCCGCCCAAAGCAAACGCACTCTTCCCACGGGATGTAACCGCCGCAACGTCGACTCGCTGCCCAGAGCGCGGCATCGCCTTCAAGTTCGGCGGCTCTTCCCTGCTCGGGGCCGATTGTATATTGCATGCCGCCGCGTTGGTGCGGGATGCGGCCGCTGCCTCACCCGTGACAGTGGTTGTCTCCGCGATGAAGGGAGTTACGGATACGCTCTTGGAAATCGCCGGAAAACTCGCGCGCAACGATTTCGCAAAAGCGCGTGAAGCGGCGGAGCACCTCGTCGTGCTTCATCTCGACGTCCTCAATGCCTTGCAACTTCCCGAACATGACCATGCGCAGGTCAGGCACGAATTGAAACTTCTCGCCCGCGACCTGCTCCATGAAACGCCGAAGCGCGGGCCTGTGGCTGTGGACCCCGCTCTCTTTGACCGGTTGGCCTCCTTTGGCGAACGCTTTAGTGCCCGCCTGTTCGCTGCCGCTCTGAACAAGCTCGGCATCGTCGCGGTTCCCGTGGCTTCCTCGGACTTCGTCCTTACCTGTGACACTTTCCAGGACGCGAAACCCCATCTCCGGCAGACCAGAGAGCGCGGCCGCGAGGTCCTCGTGCCATTGCTGGAATCGGGTATAGTGCCGGTCGTCACAGGCTTCATCGGCGCGACCCTCGACGGCCGCATCACCACCCTTGGTCGCAATAGCTCCGATTTCTCTGGCGCCCTCATCGCCCATGTCGTGGACGCCGAAGAACTCGTCATCTGGACCGACGTGGACGGCATTTTCACTGCCAGCCCGCACGAAATCGCGGGGGCCAAACTGCTCCACGAATTGAGTTACGATGAAGCCCACGCTTTGGCCGCAAGCGGGGCAAAAGTGCTTCACCCGCACGTCTTGCCACTCGCGGCAGAGCACGCAATGACTGTGTGGGTCAGGAATACATTCAAGCCGCACCTGCGCGGAACGCGCATTGGGCCGGCGAAGGACGGGGGTGCAGCATGAGCGCTCTTGCAAACGGAAAAAAATGGCGCACAGGAGTTTTGGGTGCCACCGGAATGGTGGGGCAGCGCTTGGTGAAGCTACTCGCCGATCACCCGTGGTTCACTTTGACGGAAGTCGCCGCATCGGAGCGTTCCTCCGGTAAATGCTATGCCGAAGCCGTGCGTTGGCACCTCGAAGGACCGGTTCCGGAAGTCGCTCGCGGCCTCGTCGTGAAGGAACTCGAACCCAACCTGGATTGCGATTTCCTCTTTTCGGCGCTCGATTCTTCGGTAGCCGGCCCGGCGGAAGAGGAATACGCGCGGCGCGGCTATCCCGTCGTAAGCAATTCACGGAATCACCGCATGGACCCGGACGTTCCTCTGCTCATTCCGGAAGTCAATGCAGCGCACCTGAACGCCATCCCGGTGCAACAGAAAAACCGCGGCTACGACTCGGGATTTATCGTCACGAATCCCAACTGTTCCACGGCCGGGCTTGTCGTCGTGCTGAAGCCTCTGGCGGATGCCTTTGGACTTGAGAAAGTGTTTGTCGTCACCTTGCAAGCTATCTCTGGTGCAGGCTATCCCGGCGTCCCCGCACTGGACATCCAGGGAAATGTCGTGCCGTTCATCAGCGGCGAAGAAGAAAAGATGGAAGCGGAGCCGCAGAAGCTACTTGGCAAATGGGATGGCAACCGTTTCATCGAAGCGGGGCTCGGCATCAGCGCCCACTGCAACCGCGTCCCTGTGGTGGATGGCCACCTGGAATGCGTTTCCTTACGCCTCAAGAAGACCGCCACGCTCGACGAAGTTCGCGAAGCGCTGCGCTCTTACCAGGTTTCAGACCAGTTGGCCTCTCTGCCCACCGCGTTGAAACATCCCGTTGTCGTTCTCGACGAACCCGATCGTCCGCAGCCCCGCAAGGATGCCAACACCGGCCACGGCATGGCCGCCGTCGTCGGGCGCATTCGTGAGTGCCCGCTGTTCGACGTCAAACTCACCTTGCTTTCGCACAATCTGGTCCGCGGCGCGGCCGGCGCTGCATTGCTCAACGCCGAACTCCTGGCGGCGCAAGGCTTCCTGAAATCGCGCAATGAAGCGCGCGAGCAGAGCGTGGAACCAGTTTCGCGCTGATTCCAGTCCGTGCCGCTCGTAGGGGCGCAGCACCCGCCGAAGGCGGGCGCCCTATGTCCGCACGTTCTCTGTGTCATAACTCCTCGGCAAATTTGGAGTGCGGCGGCTTGCCGCCGCTTTTGCAGCTCCAAGCGTCACTATCAAACTGCGTCTCCTCCCCGCATCCCTTCCCCGAGGCACAGTTCTCTTGTAGCCCAGGCCAACTCGCGCTTCACCAGCCCGCCATCTTCTGGTGAAAGCCCTGCAGCTTTTATCTTTCTGAGTATCCCGGAAGTTTATGGATTACGGCACGAAGTAGTACCGCACCAAATGGAAAAAAATCGGCGCGGCAAAACACAGCGAGTCAATGCGATCCAGGATTCCGCCGTGTCCTTCGATCACTCTGCCGAAGTCCTTAATCCCGATGTCCCGCTTGATCGCGCTCATCACCAGGCCCCCGCAAAATCCCAAAATGCAAATGGTGAACGACATTCCCGCGGACTGCAGCGGCGTAAAAGGCGTGGCCCACCAGAGCGCCGCGCCCAGCGCCGTCGCGCTCAAAACCCCGCCGAAAAACCCTTCCCAGGTTTTGTTGGGACTCACGCGCCAGGCGATTTTGTTCCGCCCGAGCAGTTTGCCCCACACAAATTGCAGGACGTCGCTCATCTGATCCACGATCACCAGATAGAGCAGCAGCCGCGCATTCTGCCCTTCGTAGCCTGGAATCTTCAGCAGCAGCAATGCCGGTGCGTGGCTCAGGCAGTACGCGCACACCATGATCCCAAACTGAATTTTCGCGGCACGCTCCAGAAAATGCGCCGTGTCTCCCGCAATCGCGATCCGTGTCGGCACGTAAACAAACGCCAGCACTGGAATCATGATGGCGAAAAAGCCGTACCACTGGATGCCAATCAGGTAATACTGCAGCGGCATGATCACAAAGAAGCTCCAGAAGAGCGTCCGGTGATCTCCACGCCGCGTGGGCACCAGGGTCATGTACTCGCGTAGCGCCAGAAATGAGATCAGGCCAAACAGGACCAGCGAACCCACGCGCCCGACCAGGATGGCCAGGGCAAAAATCGCGCACATCTTCCACCACGCCCGGATGCGCTCATTCAGGTTATCGATCGTGGCCCGGTTTGCTTCGCCCTTCCGGCGACGCTTCAGCCATCGGCCAATCAGGGTGGAAACGAGAAGCAGGAACAGCACGCCGCCGAACAGCCACGCCAGCTTCGCATCGTGAATCGCTGGCAGCATCATGCCGATCCAATCCGCCGCAGGCTGCTAACGGCTTCCCGCGCGCGTTCCAGGAACGTTTCCTTTTCTTCCCCCGGCTCCACTTGCAGCGGCTTGCCAAAGGTCAAAAGGCTCAGCATGGGCACGGGCAGAACTTCTCCTTTCGGCAAAATACGGTTCATATTTTCAAGATACGCCGGAACCAGTTCCACATCCGGCCGGCGCAACGCCAGGTGATACAGCCCCGCTCGGAACGACCCGACCTTTTCGCCGTTGCCCCGCGTCCCCTCGGGAAAAAGAATCAGCGAGTATTGGTCGCCCAGCGCCGCGGCCATCTGCTCGATCAATGCTCGTCCAGCATAGCGCGCTTCTTCGGGACTTTTGGCTTGCGCCATCACGCCCCGCTGCAGCAACACGGCGTTGAACACATTCGTCACCACGTAACGTCGCAGTGCCGAAATTTCCCAATAGTCCTGCGCGGCCACGGGTCGCGTATGCGCCCGCAAATCCGAAGGAAGCGCCGACCACAGCACCACGAAATCCAGATGGCTGGTATGGTTTGCGAAGTAAATGCGTTGTTTTTCGTCAGGTTCACATCCCGCCCACTGCACCTGCACCCCGGTAATTCCGCGGGCAACCGCCGCCAGGAGACTCGCGAACGGATGAATGCGATCGTTCATCAGGACGTGCGACCTCGAATTTCCCGCAGCGCGCCACGCGTTCGGTTCACGATTGTCACGAGCAGGAGCGCCAGAACAATCCACTGGACGGGGATGACTACTCGAAAGATAGGCAATTGCATCCCCAGAAGCAATCCCAGTGCCCCGAAAACAAACGCGCGGTCGCTTTTCCCCATCGGCCCCTCGTACCGCCGCGAAGCCCCAATCTGCACCGCCACGACTCCTGTCATCTCGCTGATCACGGCGAACAGAACGATCAGCACCATCAGCTCGGCATCGAACGGAAGAAAAATGGCCAGCGGCAGGTAAAGAGCCGCATCCGAAAAGACATCGCCAAGCTCATTCAGAATCGCGCCCAAAGCGCTTTTCTGATTGTGTTCTCGCGCGAGCATTCCATCGATTGCATTCAACGCCATGCGCAGGAAGAGCGCGGCCGGAAGCAATAACAAGACGCGCATACTGCGAAGATGGAAAATCGCCAAACCCGTCGCGAAGGAAAGCAGCATCGCGCCAATCGTCACTATGTTCGCGGTCACTCCCGCCCGGGCAAGGCCGTTGCTCAACGGCCGCAGCAGACTCTGAAATTTGGGCTTGAGTCCGTAGATGCTGGGCATGGCGATTAACCTCATCCTACCCGCAAAGTGTCAGCGGTAAACGATGCGTCCCCAATAAAATGCGTAAGAGGCAATCCAGATCACGGCGTGAATATATACGAGCTTTCGAGTTGCAAGCGCGTATTTTCTTCGCAGCCAGCCGGCAGCGGCCCCGAAAATCATCCACACCAGAGTGAATCGCACCGCGCGCGCCGGCGGTGTGGCCAGCAGAAAGGCAAACTGCGTCGAGATCCTCGGTGCTTCGACCGCGTAGAGTTTGTAAGGTATACCGGAAACAGAACCGGACAAGACGGCCAGCAAGCCCATCTTGTCGAAGCCAGAATTCACTTTGGCGAACATTCCCGGAGTGATGAATGGGACGCGTGCAACCGCGGCGTGTGCCGCTTCAGGATCTGCCTGCGCCCAGTGGAATAGCAGCGCTCCCCCGAGGAGAGCACCAGCAAGCGCGGCAACGATGTGCTTCCATGTCGAACGCCAGTCGAGCATCGCGACGAACGAAAGAAGAACGTCCGGGATAATAAAGAAAAAAGTCGCTTCCGCCAACCCCCACAAAAACGCCACGGCTAGGCCTGGGCGGCCAAGCATTCGCCGCTCCCACAGCGGGCGCGGCGGATTCAGCCGCGAAGCAGCGACCGCGATCACGAAACGACCTTCGTCTCAATGGCGTGGCCCTGCGCGTATTGCTGCAGCAGCGTGGTCATTCGCTGGCACCAGCGCTCCAGTCCTTCGCTGCCGCCAAATCCCACCAGAATCGCGGCAATGCGTTTCGTCGCTGGCGTCACCATCGTGCGCTCGGAATCGCTCGTAGGGCTCCCATGCGGCCCCGCCGCGTCGCAAAACACCGGCAGCCCTTCCAGATTCAAGTCGTACTTCCCGATCCCTTTGTAGGTTTCCCCGGCGCGGCCCGCCCGCAACACGATGTCGCCCTGTACGTTGGCCAGATCGTAGAGCCCGATAGGCAGGCGGCTTTCTACCGAAACCAGATTGATGACGTCCACAACCGCGCCAATCTGCGGAAAGCTCTTTCCGCTCAGAATGCGCCTTAGCAGCGCTTCGGCTGAACCGCGGTAGCGCGCCGGATCCTTGCCCAACGCCTTATATCCGGCGCGCGTCGCCGAAATTTGCGGCCCCTCCAGCACAGCCCGTGGTTCCGGCAGCCCAAGAATTTTCGCTTCGCACGCCTTCATCTCCGCAAGTAGCGCGGCCGGCGTTTCCACCACCTCTACATTGCCCATGATGCAACCAAGCGTCACCCGTGGACACTTCGCCTTCAGCGCGCCATCAATCGTCACAGTAAACATGCTCCTCCAGAACACCCGAGACGCAACCTCCTGCACAGAGCGCCTTTTCTCCTGCAAGCTTAGCGGATCGACGGGTCCTTGAGTGTCTGGCTTCTTACGGAAGCTGGATTGGCAAGGAATTGCGCCACGATAGGTCCCACCGAGATGCACGAAAGGCTCAGGTGGCCGCAGACCGAGTCCAGACTCACAACCGGCGCACCAATCGCCCCCGCAAACTCCACGGCAGGACTCGGGTTCACCATGTGATCTTCCGGCGAAACGATTACCAGCATCTTCGAGCGAACGCGCTTCGCCGCCTGTTCCAAAGTCACACCGAATTCCCGAGGGATATCCAGGGAGATGATAGTCTCTCGTTGACGAATTTGATCGCTCACCGCCCCTTCTTCACTTCTGCCGCTCTTCCGGATCTCTCCCAGAAAGCTCTCAAAGTCCGCAGCCTTCGTATGTGTCGCGCGATACACGGGCGAAGTGAGGTTCATGGAATCGATTTCCTCTGCAAGCGCGATCCCGCGAGTCAGTGGCCCCGCGGGATTTCCGTTGTTCCAGGCCGGGTCAAGCTCGATCGCATCAATCTCGGATGTCCAGAGCAGCTTGTCGTACGAAGTGGACTGCGGCGAACCCTCCATGGGAATCGTCACGTCCATGAAATCCGGATACGCCACAGCCCATTCAAACGTTTGCATGCCTCCCATCGAAAGCCCCATCACGGCGTGGAGGTGCGTAAGCCGGAGCACATCGGTCGCTAGCCGATGCTCGGATTCCACCATGTCGCGAATCGTGAATTGGGGAAACTTCATCCGCGGTCGCGCCGCACTTTTGGAGGGCGACGTGGAAACCCCATCGCCCATCGCATCCGCCACAATGACGAAGTACTTGCTGCTATCCACCACTTTCCCCGGCCCAACGAACTCTAACAGGTCTTCGCTCTTGCCTCCCAGCCACGTCGGCCAAAGCACCGCATTCGATTTCTCCGCATTCAATTTGCCCAGCGTGCGATACCCGATGCGAAATTCATGCACCACAGTTCCACTCTGCAGTTTGAACTCGCCGAGCTTGGCGAACTGTTGTGCTCCTTCCGCAGCTTGCGCGGGGGATTGGCTGCACGCTTGTTCGCAAGCACAAAAAACGAGCAGCCATGCAATCGCTACGAAAAGTGGTTTCGCACGTCTCATCTGGTGAGTGGCCAATCGAAGTCTTCCTTCTTCACCTCTTTAAGTTCGCAAGACCCTCCACGCTTCAAGGTACTGTTTCGGGCAGCCGATACAACCGAAGCGGCGCAACGCGCGCGAGGAGAGAAAAATCCTTGTCCAGACTGAATAGACTCGCATCGTGTTCCATCGCGATTGCCGCGATCAACGTGTCGATGGTCGTCAGACTGATGCCTTTGGACCGCGCCAGCCTGAAAATCGTCGCTGCTTCGCGGTAAGTCGAGAAACCGCTCGGTTCGAGCATCTCCCACATCGCGAGATACTCTTCTACACGGCTCTCATCACGGGTGAGCCCCTGAAGAACCTCTGCGACCACCACTCCGGTGAGCGCGAACGGCTCGGCTTCCTCGATGATTCGCCGCAGTTCGTTGCCTGCACGGCCGGGCGAGGAACTGAAAAAATCGATCCAGACCGAACTATCCACCAGGATCAAACGCGATTCCTTCGCATCTTCTTGAGGTCGCCCTTCCAAATCCCGCTTCCGTAATAGCGCAGAATGGCCTTGCGGCTCTCCGAGCGCACCAGCAATTCCAGAGCTTTGCCGACAATCTCTCGCTTCGTCTTAAGGCGCGTGAGCTTGCGGGCTTTCTGCACCAATTCGTCATCCAGTTCTATGTTGGTCCGGCTCATAAAATGACTATACACCACTTCTCGAAAAATATGTGTATGGGCTAAAATAAACCCCGGCGGGCTCTTACCGTGCAATCGGCTTCAGCTTCGCCGTGAAGTGCCGCAAGAATGGCGCCTGATGCACCAGTTCGTACCCCGGAATCTTTTCGCGCCGCCGCCACACGTCCAGAATCACTTCCACCACATACTCAATGTGGCTCTGCGTGTACACCCGCCGGGGAATAGCCAGCCGCACCAGGTCCATCTGCGCGTGCTCGCCAAACATGAGCGAACCAATTTCAACCGACCGGATGCCACCTTCCAGATAAAGCTCCACCGCCAGCGCCACACCGGGAAATTGCGACGTGGGAATGTGCGGCAGAAACGCCCGCGCATCCAGATAAATCGCGTGCCCGCCGGGAGGCTGCACAATCGGCACGCCTTCGCTGGCAATGTGGTTGCCCAGAAACGCGGTCGAGGCGATGCGGTACTTCAAATACTCTTCCTCAAGCGCCTCGTTCAACCCCACCGCGATTGCTTCCAGGTCGCGGCCCGCAAGCCCACCGTATGTCGGAAATCCCTCAGTCAAAATCAGCAGATCCTTTTCCTGTTGCGCCAGAAGGTCATCGTTGGTGCAGAGGAAACCCCCAATATTCGCCAAGCCATCTTTCTTCGCGGACATCGTGCAGCCATCGGCATGGGCAAACATCTCCCGCGCGATGTCGCGCGGCGTTTTGTCCGCATACCCCTCTTCGCGAAGCTTGATGAAGTACGCGTTCTCCGCGAACCGGCACGCGTCAATGTACAGCGGAATGCCGTGCTTCCGGCACTCCTGCTTCACTTCCCGGATATTAGCCATGGAAACCGGCTGGCCCCCGCCGGAATTGTTGGTGATCGTCAGCATCACCAGCGGAATTTTCTTCGCCCCTTCCCGCGCAATCACTTCCGCAAGCCGTTCCACGTCCATGTTCCCCTTGAACGGGTGCAGGTGGCTGGGCTCCTTCGCTTCCGGGATGGGTAGATCCAGCGCCGTAGCGCCCACAAATTCGCAGTTGGCGCGCGTCGTGTCGAAGTGCGTGTTGTTCGGCACGATGTCGCCCTTTTTGCACATCACGTTGAACAGGATGCGTTCCGCCGCGCGCCCCTGGTGCGTTGGAATCACGTGCCGAAATCCGAAAATCGATTGCACCGATTCGCGGAACCTCGTGAAGCTCGGCGACCCCGCGTACGATTCGTCCCCGCGCATCATCGCCGCCCACTGCTCCGTGGACATCGCCGACGTGCCCGAATCCGTCAGCAGATCAATCAGGATCGCTTCGGACGCGACGAGAAAAAGATTGTAGCCCGCCGCTTCAATCAGTTTTTGCCGCTCTTCCCGCGAGGTCCCGCGGATTGGTTCAACGCTCTTGATGCGGAACGGCTCGATGATGGTGCGAATTGCCATGACGGAACTTGGCTCCTCTCCGAGACACTACCACAGAATCCTCAAGCGCTTCCGTGAGGGCGATTTTTCCACGCTCGCCGGCTGCACAGGCGGTCGCACGGACTTCTCCGCGGCCCTCCGCCGCACTCTCTCCCTCTCTCTGTTTCCATCGTAGTACCCAAGTACTATAGGCCCCCCTGCCCACCCACCCCACCATAAAGAAGTAGATCAGGGGAGCTCTGTCTTCACAGGGCTGCCATTCCAAATTCCTTTTTGAGCGAGCGCGCTATGCCACCCATTGTGAAAGATTCCGAAACTGCGGTTGCAACGCCCATCTCTGCCGCTCCGGCCACCACCGTCGCGAAAACCAAGGACGAATCCCCGGCCCGGCCTCAGCCTGTCGCTCTGGAAATCCCGGTTACCGTGAACGGCGCCCGCACCGTTGAAGGCTCGGACAAGCGCGAGCCTTTTTCCGAAAACACCATGACCGTCCTGGTCTTCAGCCACGGCGCCGTCATCCGCCTCGCCTCTTCCCTCGCGCCCGGCCAGCTCATTTTCCTGACCAACGAAAAAACCAAAAAGGAAGTCGTCTGCCAGGTCATCAAATCGAAAAATTATCGCAGCGTGACCGGATACGTGGAACTCGAATTCACCGAGCCTGCCATCGGTTTCTGGGGCATGCGTTTCCCGCCGGATCGCCCCGTTCCCGCAGGAGCCGTTCCTGCAATCGCGCCCGCCGCACCGCGCGCAGTTGTCTCCGCCGTCCCTGTTCCACCCAAGGTCGCTCCACCTCCTCCGCCCGCTCCTCCGGTTGCCGCAAAGCCCGCTGCGCCAGTTTCTCCCCTGCCTGCCATTCCTGCGCCAGTGAAGCTTGTTGTTGTGCCGCCACCTCCTCCGGCTCCGAAACCCGCGGCCCCCATTTCTCCCACTCCCGTGAACATTGTCACGCCGCCTCCTGCTCCACCTGCCATAGCCCCTGTGGCCGGACAAGCTGTCACCGTTGCCCGTGTCGTTCCCTCGCCTCCGCCACCAGTAGCCGCAAGACCGGTACCCGTCGTCACAAAGCGCGTATTTCTTCCCCTCCCGTCGCCAGATTTCGCGGCTGCAATCTCTGCTCTTTTCCAATCCCCGGCCGTTTCCGAAGCCAAGCCCGCAGCCACCGAACCTCCCAAGATCGCAGCCGTTCCCGCACCTGCCGATCTCTCCACCGAGCAGCTCAAGCTGCAAACCGCGCGCCTTCAGGAACAGCTTAGCTCTCTTCTCTTCACGGAGACTCCCGTAAAGCCGCCGTCTGCACCAGCTCCTGCAGGCATTGCGAAAACAGAATCCCCCTTACCGGAAGTTGCCGATAAGCTCCTGCAATTCGCACAAGCAGGCCTGAAGCCGACTGCCCCTCCCGAGATCAAGCCGGTTGCCCCGGCACGCAATTTCGTGCCTCCCTCGCTTGCTGCCGAACAGGTCAAGGTGCCTGCCTGGCTCGCTCCTCTGGCGCGTGAATCGGAATCCACAACCGCCGAACCCGTTGCTGTCCCCGAGCTTCCCGCACTCTCCGATTCTCTTCCGGCTTCGCTTTCTGCTTCTGCGGACTCTCTCACGATTGGCGTCACGGAGTCCCATCACCGCCAGCATTCCTCCACCTTCGGTGGACAGTTACTCGGCGAATCCAGCGCCGTCCCCATGCCAGTCATTGCCTCCCGCTCAAAGAAGGGCCTCTTCATCGGCATTGCCGCCACGCTCCTTCTTGCTGCTGGTGTTGTGTGGTACATGCGCCAGCCGGACAATCTGATTTCCAGCCTGCTCGCTTCGAAGACCGCTCCCGCGCAGGCCGCAAATTTCTCTCCCGCTGCCGTGTCCCCTTCCGCGTCGCGGCCCGCCGCTCCCCCTGTCGGCATAATCAAGCCGGCTCCCGCACCAGCAAGCGCACCTGTAATTCATAGCGAGTCTCCTGCGAACATCGCTGCAACCGCTGTACCGGCAGCTCCGCCGGAGGCCAAGAATCCCAAAGCGACCGCCCGTACTACTCCGCCTGTCGAGGAGCCCAAAAAGTCCGCTGTTGGCGAAGTCCACCTTGCCACTCCTGTTGTCAATCGTGCCGGTGAATCTCAGGAGGGCAACGAATCCGAGCCCTCCATGGACGTCAATCAATCTGCCAATGCGGATCCCCTCGCCGGTCTGGCCGCTGGCCATCGCCAGGAACCCACCGCTCCTCTTCCCGTCGGCGGCGACCTCAAGCAAGCTCGCTTGCTCAAATCGATTCCTCCCATCTATCCGGCAACCGCCAGAGCCGAGAACGTCTCGGGTGACGTCAACATCGACGCCCTCATCGACGTAACCGGCAATGTCAGCTCCGTCAAAATCATCTCAGGCCCCGCTTTGCTCCATCAGGCGGCTCTGAACGCCGTCAAGCAATGGAAATACGAGCCGGCGCAGTTGAACGGCAAAACCACAGCAGTCCACATCACCGTCACTCTTCATTTCCGCGCCCAATAACGCACCACGCCCTTGCGCATTACAGACTGCTCTCCACCTAGCTTCTCTTGGGCGAAATCCCCTTACGGGATCACTCTATTTCACTGCCCCGCGCAGCTCGGCTCTCCTCCCAGCCGGGCGGCCATCTCCTTCCGCCTCTTCGGACTCACCGAGCTAATCCCTGCTGGTGTGTAACGATCTATCCTTGCAATTCAAATCTGTATCCCTTCCTTGCGATTGGCCATTCCCCTTCGTATACTGGCCCCCCGGCCAATTGGCAGGTCTAGCGGGTGGGTGGCCTGCCTCCGTTCATCCCACTTGGCCCTTCTTTTCGCGCCTGCGCGTCTCTCACAGGCCGAATTTCGCAGCCCCGTTGGTAGCAGGGTGGTCCGACTGGGCAGAGGAGACTTTTGCATGCCCCAAACGCTTGTGCCGGAAGAAATGAATGTCTACCAAAACGCCGAAGCGCGTTTTGAAGTGGCCGCGAACAAACTTGGCCTGGAGCAAGGCGTCTATCGTTATCTCAAATATCCCGACAAGGAAATTACCCTCTATATTCCCGTCGGCATGGACAATGGCCAGCTCGAAGTCTTCACCGGTTATCGCGTCCTTCACTCCGCCGTGCGCGGCCCCGGTAAGGGCGGTATCCGTTTTGCCCCCGACGTCAGCCTCGATGAAGTCCGAGCGCTCGCTGCCTGGATGACCTGGAAATGCGCCGTGGTCGACATTCCCTTTGGTGGCGCCAAGGGCGGCATCATCTGCGATCCCCGCAAAATGTCCCGCGGCGAACTCGAGCGCCTTACCCGCCGCTACACCGCCGAACTTTCGGACTGGCTTGGCCCGGAGCGCGACGTTCCCGCTCCCGACGTCGGCACCAACGAGCAGACCATGGCTTGGGTCATGGACACCTACTCCATGCACACCCGCCAGGCCACCACCGCCGTCGTTACCGGCAAGCCCATCGAACTGGGCGGCTCGCGTGGCCGCCGGGAAGCTACCGGCCGTGGTGTCATGATCTGCGTCGATAAAGCCATGGCCAAGCTCGGCATGAAAAAAGAAACCACCCGCGTCATCATTCAGGGATTCGGTAACGTCGGCTCTCTCGCTGCGGAGTTGATGCAAAAGGCCGGCTACAAAATCATCGGCCTCGCCGACATCGGCGGCGGCCTTTACAACGAGAAAGGTTTTGACGTTCCCAAGGTTATCGACTGGGTCTACACCCAGAAAAGACCCTTACAGGAACTTCCCACCGGCGGCGCCAAAATGAGCGCCCGCGACGTTCTTTTCCAGCCTTGCGACGTTCTTATCCCTGCTGCCATCGAAAATCAGATCACCGAGCAGAACGCTCATCAGGTCCAGGCCAGGGTCCTCTGCGAAGGCGCCAACGGCCCCACCACCTGGCAGGCCGACGCCATCATCGACGCCAAGGGCATTTTCACTGTCCCCGATATTCTCGGGAATGCCGGCGGCGTTACGGTGAGCTACTTCGAGTGGGTGCAGGACCGCCAGGGCTTCTTCTGGCGCGAGAGCGAAGTCAACGAGCGCCTCTTTGACGTTATGGATCGCGCCTTCGACGAAGTGGTTCGCTACGCCGAACTCCACCGCGTCAACAACCGCATTGCCGCCTACATGGTGGCGATTAACCGTGTGGCTACGGCTCTGAAACTGCGCGGCATCTACGCCTGATTTTTTCTTGGTTTTCGGCGCCACCCGGCGTACTCTTTGTCCCACTTGGCGTCCGCCGTCGCCTGATTTACACTGAATCGTACCGCTTTACGGTCGAGGAAGGAGTCCTTACAGTGCCCTCGGACTCATCGTCTGGAACTTCTGCACTCTTGGAAGATCAGTATCGTCGCGAGATTTGCCGCGTTGGCCGCTGGTTGTACGAACGCGGCTACATCGTCGCCGGTGAAGGCAATCTCTCCGTTCGTTTGGATGCCGAACGCATTCTCACCACTCCCACCTGTGTCAACAAAGGCATGATGGCGCCCGAGGACCTCGTCATCATGGATATGGAGGGCACGCATCTTCAGGGTGACCGCAAAATCTCTTCCGAGGCCGCCATGCATCTTCTCTTTTATCGCATGCGCCCCGATGTCAACGCGATTTGCCATAGCCATCCGCCGACCGCCACGGGTTTCGCCGTTGCGGGCCTCGGCCTCGACCAAGCGCTTCTGCCCGAAGTGATCGTCGGCCTCGGCAAGGTTCCTCTCGTTCGCTACGCCACCCCTGGCACGCCAGATTTGTGCGCGGTACTCGAGCCTTACGTGCCTCACTACGACGCGCTCCTTCTCGCCAATCATGGGGCCACCACCTGCGGGCCCGATCTGCTCACCGCCTTCTTCCGCATGGAAACGCTCGAGCACTTCGCGAAAATCATCCTTGCCGCCAAGCTCGTCGGCGAACCCCAACTCCTCTCCACACGCGAAGTCGCCAAGCTCATGGCCGCCCGCGCCAGGTATTTCGTTACCCCGCCTCCCGGCGGCGGCGCTGAGTTGCCGGAAACCTGCGACACTGGCGAATCCAGCGCCGACGAAGTCACGCTCACCCGCGCGGAACTCGAAGCCCTCATCGACGAAGCCGTCCGCAAGGACCGCTCCCGCCGCTAATCTGAGTTTTTCACATGAAAAGGTGTCGGGCGGGTTTGCGGAGCTGACGGCAGTAGGTAGCCACAGTCAAGGATCTTGGAGTGCGGCGGCTCGCCGCCGCTTTTATGCCGCAAGCAACTCCGCCAGAGTGGCGTTCTCCTGAGGATGCGGCGCCACCAAAAGGCCGGCGGGCTTTCTCTTGGGTTTGTAGGGCCCGTCCTTCTGAGGCGGGCCGCTATTGCGTTCCTTCGACTCCCCTCTTGGGTTTCTCTTGCACCGCTCTTGCGTTTCTCTCGCCTTTGTAGGTACAAGTGCCCGATCTTCACATCGGCTCTTTTCCGCGCGCTGCTTCTGCTTCGCTGTCCGCTGAATCGGGCTCTTCCGGGGTTTCCAGCAGACCGGCTCGCCCCAATTCCCGGTAATAACCGGGCCGCGTGTGCCGGTAGTGGTCCGCCGGTATTTTTCCGTCGATCCATGCCGTGTCCATCGGATAGACCGCAGGATCGAAAATCACCAGGTAAAAGTGCCAGATCAGGATCGAGAAGGTCGCCAGCAGCGCTTCATACCAATGCACGGCGGTCGCGGCGTCGGCCACCCACTTGGGGAAATGCCGCAACGTGAAATTGTTGAACCACAGCAGAAAGCCGGTGAGAGCCATCACTCCCGTGCCCCACAGAAAGGCCCAATACTCCATTTTTTCCGCATAGTTGAACTTCGCGAATTTCGGCCCTTCCTTGGTGAACCCCAGGTTATAACGGAAAACATCCAGGATGTCCGTCGCGTCTTTGATCGTGGGGATCATCGCCGTAAGGAATCTGCGGTCGCCCTTCTTCAGCGCCAAATGAATAAAATGATAGAGCGTCGCCGCAATCAGCACGATCGCCGCCGTGCGATGCAATCCGCCTCGCAATCCCGGGTTCGATTCCCACATCGATAGTGGACGCGCCCACCAGCTCTCCGGGTACTTCAGCGCAAACCCCGTCACTACCAGTGTGGGGAAGCTCGCCATCACCCCCCAGTGCGCGATCCGGAATCCCAGATTCATCCGCACCGCAACTTCGCTGGTTTCCTGCCGCGGCCGCCGCCGAATCAGTTTCGCCAGCAGGTCCAGCAGGTTGTGCAGCAGCATGAATCCCAGCGTGAACGGGATCAACACCCAGTACGTCCAGCGGATCCATTTCACTACCGGATGATTGGGGCCGGCGTTGGTCTGCACGTGCACGGGCCCAATGGCATAGCGCGCCTCCGCCGCCCCCTTGTGGCACTGGCCGCAGGTTTTGCCGAGGTTGGCGCTGTTCACCGTCGAGCGCGGGTCACTGGACCTGAAGATGTTGTGCACGCCGTGGCACGACGCGCAATTCGCTGCCGTGAGTTTTCCCCCCTTCAGCGCCAGTCCGTGATAACTGTCCGCATAGGACGGTACGCGATCTGCCGGCAGATCATACAGCTTGGCGATCCGCGCGCTCGCGTGGCAACGCCCGCAGGTTTCCGCCGAAACATTGGCCGCGTTCACCGGCGACGCCGGATTCTTCGGATCCAGGATCAGGTGCTCACCATGGCAATCCACGCACACCGGCGCGTCCTTTACGCCCGCTTTTGCCGCCACTCCATGAATGCTTGCCCCATAAATCTTGGCAATCTCTGTGTGGCACTCGCCGCAGGTGTCCGCCACCTTCCAGTGATTCACCTGCGAACGCTCATCCCGCGCCGGGTAGATATTGTGGCTCCCGTGGCAGTTGTTGCAGCTGGCCGCCTTCTCATTTCCGTTCGCAACCGCCCGCCCGTGCACGCTCTGCTTGTAGGCCTCCACCGGATGCGCCACGGGAATTTGATGACGCGAAAGAAATCCGGCATCGCTATGACATTTTGCGCAAGTATCCGCCAGGTTCTTGCGAGCAACCGTAGAGTCCGGCTCGCTCGTGGCCTTCACGGCATGAATGGCGTCATGGCATGAGGTGCATTTAGGCGCATCGGGATCGCCCTTTTTTGCGGCCTGGCCATGGATGCTCTCCGCAAGACTTTTCACTTCGTCTGCATGACACTCCGAGCATTTGCCGGGTATGAGTGCGGCGGCGGAAGTCAATTCATGCACGCTGCCATGGCACGTGGCACACGCCGTTTCACCCAAAATCGCGTGCACGCTCCCAGTGTAGGCCTTCGCTTCGTCTGCGTGGCACGTCGCGCACTGCACCTTGGCAATCTTGGCGGCGTGCGGGAAATCCTTGATGGCGGTGTGGCAATCGGAACAACCCAAAATCGCATGCGCGCTGGCCGCATGTTTCGCGGGATTTATGTAGATGTCCTTGCCCTTGTCGGACTTCATCCCCGCCTGCCCATGGCACGCCAGACATCCCTGATCGGCGGCCGGCGCGGGCAAAGCCAGAGTCAGATAAACCAGAGCAACCAGCGTCGCGAGCATCTCAACACCCTTCTCCACAATTCGACCGCAATTCGGCTCTAGCGGTACGCAAACAACATCGCATAAATGATCCACAGCACAATGCTGAATCCCACCGCCAGCGCTCCCCAGGCGAAGGCTCGAATCGCCCGGATAACGATCCGCGGATAAGCCTCCTCCATTTTTCCCTCCAGCTTCCCGTTAGCCACCAGCGCTTCATACTCCCTTGGCTTGTCCCTTTTTAACTCATCCAGCGGCATGCGCCCGGTGAATATGGTGACGTCCATGGGAAACTTTTCGGGCCGCAAGTGGGTATTGAAGAAATGCACGGTAAAGATGAAGCCGGTGGCGAGCAGGGCCTCGTCGCTGTGAATGATGGTGGCGACGTTGAGGAACCACCCCGGCAAGAAGCGCGTGAAGAACACCGGGAACCACAGCGTGAGTCCGGTAGAGCCGATCACTGTGATCCCCCAAAACACTGCGAAATAGTCGAATTTTTCCCAGTACGTCCAGCGGCCATAGGCAGGCCGTTCGCCTTGGCCTACAAACCACTTCAGCGTGCCCACAAACTCAGCCAAGTCTCTTCGGGTGGGGAGCATGCTGCTGGGTCCCAGCAGCAGCGCGCGCCACGAACCGTGCTCCCTTTTCTTCAAGCGGTACAGGTCCACCAGATGGGTGATGAAAACTCCGAACATCACCACCGCGGCACTCCGGTGAATGTACCCGGCGCTCTCGAATCCCCCGAGCAGATGAGAAAGCACCGCCGCCCATTTGGTGTAGGAGAACTTCAGGGTTAACCCCGTCAATGCCAGGCTCATGAAGCTCACGATCATGCAGATGTGCAGGATCCGCTGCAGGCGGGTGAAGCGGATGAACTGGCGTTCTGCCGTTCCGCCGTTAGACATCGGGGCTCTCCTTGCTTGCGGGAGTTTCAGGCGTTGCGGCGGGTTGCGCTTCGGCGGCGCGCAATTCCCGGCGCATCTGGAATGCCCGGGGCAGCCAGAGCAGGGTGTGGACGCCTCCCAGGACAAACGTTCCCAACAACAATGCGGTCATCCCCCAAAATGTGTAGAACAACAGGGGGTACTTGCGCGGGTCGTGGTGAGTGGCGTGTGTCAGGTACCCCGCAAAGCGGCGCGTCGCGCCCGCATGGCATTTCTGGCAGGTTGCCGCCACGTTTGCCCGGCTGAGGTGCGAGCGTGGATCCGTCACCGCAAGCACGTCGTGAGCTCCATGGCAGTCGTAGCACTTTGCCGTTTTCGTGTACCCCAAGCGCGAGACTTTCCCATGATAGGTATCAAAATAGGTCTTGGCGATCTCCGCGTGGCAGCGTCCGCACTCGTCCATGATGTCCAGCCGGAATCTGTCTTCATCCGTGCGGCGGATGGCGTGAGCGGTGTGACAGTCGTTGCAAACGGGAAGTTCCTTGGCGGACCCGCTCACCCGCTTGGCATGGATGCTGTTCTCAAACTGCTCCTCGATGCCGTGGTGGCACCGGCCGCAGGTGGCCGGCACGTTGGCTGCGTTGACACTCGATTCCGGATCCGTTCGGGGAAGGACATGGTGGGCGGTGTGGCAACTCGTGCAGGTCGCGGTGACGGTCAGACCACCCTTCAGTAAACCCTTTCCGTGAATGCTCTCCGTATAGTTCGCGATGATTTCGTGCTGCCGCCCGGTGTAGCGCACCGCGGCCTTCTGGCCCTCCCGGTGACACCGCGCGCAAAGTTCAGGAACATTGATCGCAAAAGTCGGCGACTGTGGGTCCTGTCTGCCAAGCACACCATGCGTACCATGGCATTCCTTGCAGTTGGGGGCATTCGGATCATTCTTGCTGACAAGCTGCCCGTGGGTGCTGCCCATGTACTGCCTGCCAATTTCATCGTGGCAAGAGGTGCAGTCCACTTTGCGGGAAATCGTCTCGCAAGGTCGCACGCGGGAGGCATTTACTTCGGAGTGGCACTGGCTACAGGCAACTTTGCTGTGCCGCGAATGGCTCAACTCGCCCAAGTTGACGTACATGGATTGCCCGTCGCGCGCGCGGCGCAGCTTCTCGTCTGCGTGGCAATGCAGGCAGTCCGCATCGGCCATACCCTGCGAATAGAAGACATTCCTTATCTTATGCGGCTGATGGCAATCCACGCACGCGGGCAGGACATTTGCTTCCTTTTCCCATAGCTCTCCACGAATGATCTTCCGGTGCACCGCTTCGATCAGCGAGTGGCATTTCGTGCAGGTGGCGGCAATGTTCCGGCGGGCGATCGAGGAAGCGGGGTCGGTGTGGGGCAAGATCAAATGCGGTGTGTGGCAAGTCGCGCAGTTGGGGGCCACCGACAGTCCCTTTTTCAACAACGCCTCTCCGTGGATGCTCTCGGAGTAGTTCTCCAAAATATTGTCCTGGTGAATAGGGCGGTTGCGTTGAACAGGAGTTCCTTCGCGATGGCACTGGCCGCAAACGAATGGCACTTTCAGCGGCGCCACCGCTGACCGCGGGTCCTTTACCGGATAGATTTCGTGGTTCCCGTGGCAATTCACACAGCGGGGCGCCAGCGGGTCGCCGTGCGCAATGGCCTTCCCGTGGACCGACCGGGCATGTTGCTCCCGCTCCGTCTCGTGGCACGTGCCACAATTTACTCGCGCCAGCGGCGTTTCGTGCGGCAATTCTTTTCCTTCCAAATCGGCGTGGCAACCCGTGCACCCGAAGCTGCCATGAACAGACGTCGCAAATTTCTTCCCGTCCACGTACCGCGAAACCGTTTTGCCGCCTCGCGTCGCGCTCATGCTCTTGTCGCCGTGGCAGGCGAGACATTGCGCCCCCGGTTGCTCGGTTTCGGGCCGCGCCGCGCGGCCGCGGCATTCCGAAAACAGGAGGGACAAAACTGTCGCGAGGAGCGTCGCAACGATAATTCCCAGCCCTGCACGCCACTTCCTTCGCACAACTTTTGTTTCAGCCATGTCAAACTCTCGGCAATGCTTACTTCATGCCAAGATCCGTAAGCACTTTCGGGTTTTCCTCCTGAACCGCCAGCAGGTTGTGGCAGGCGCTGCAATCGTTGGAAATCGTCTGGCCGTCCGCGCTCGTATGCGACCCATCGTGGCAGCGGAAGCACCCCGGAAAATCATTGTGGCCCAGATTGTTGGGATGCACGCCCCAGGTCACCTTCATATCGGGGAAAATGTTCTGCATGTAGATGCTGGCGACATTCTCCGCGGACTGCTCCACCAACGCGCGTTTCGTGTTGTAAATATCCGGATAAGTACCGCGATAGTAGCTCGTGACCCCTTCCACGATCTTCTTCTGCGCCGTCTCTCGGTCCGGATAGTCTGCTTTGAGCAATTCCACCGCTTTTTTCTTGATGTACGGCAGATCCGCGCTGATCAGCCCGCGGGAGATGCGCAGATCCACGGCGCTTTCCGGCAGCTCAAAAGCGTGCGTCGGCCGGTTATGGCAATCGATGCAGTCCATCACGCGCTTTTCGCTCTTTGCCAGTTCCTCTTTGCTGACCTTGATATCCGTTGAGACGTATTCGACCGTCTTGCCCTTGTCATCCGTGTAGTACACGACCGGGATCACCTGCCGCTGCTCGTCCGTGGAAATGTAGCGGATGCGCGAGCCCGCATCCAGGTGCCGTCCGTGGATGCCGACTGCCCCCTGCCACGTCCGCCCGCCGATCTTCAGCACCAGCGCGGTGGTTTCCGGGGTGTTTTTCTCGTCGTCCTTGTAATTCGTCTTCACGATGAACTTGTCCCCGGAGAAGCGTTGCGGCCAGTGGCACTGCTCGCACGTTTCGCGCGCGGGGCGCAGGTACTTCACGGGCGAGGGTATGGGCCGAGAGTAAGTCTTGAAGGTTACGGCAAAAACCTGGCGCACGCCCGACAATTTCGATTTGACGAACCAACCGGCGCCCGGACCAATGTGGCACTCCACGCAGCTCACCCGCGCATGCGGCGAATTCTGGTACGCCGTGAACTCCGGCTGCATCACCGTGTGGCACGTCTGTCCGCAGAACGTGGTCGTGTCCATGTACGCCACGCCTTGGTACGAAGCGAATGTAAAAATCAAAATATTCAAAACCGTCGCTATACCGATGAACAGAAGGCCGCTGCGGACCATCGGCACCCGTAGATCGATTTCCGGGTAGGCGATCGGCAATTCGCCCGCGCCGCGCAATTTTTTCCGCCGCAGCAGAATTCCCAGCGGAATCAACAACAGTCCGAGGACGAACAGCCCGGGAAGGATCAGGAAAATCAGTATGCCGACGTACGGGTGCGGCGGGCCCTGCAGCATGAAATCGTAAATCCAGAAGGCAATCATCGTGATTGCCGTGCTCGTCGTCAGAACCACGCCAATCAAGCTGATGACGTTCTGGCTTAGGAAGTAGAGCAGTCGTGCCCAATTTCGAACAGTATTCTGCGGACTCATGAGGTGGATGCTCCCACATCGCCTGCTTTATGCGCTTCCATACGCGCCATTACAAAAAGGAGCCCCAGCGAAGGATCCGCCGGGGCCCTGAGACCTTCTGATTTTTTCGTGTTCCTGCAGTCGCGGGCTCACCGGCGCTCTTACTTGCACAAACTCCGCATGTAAGCGATGACGTCCTTGACTTCGGCGTCGGTGATCTTCTTGTCGTAGCTGGGCATCTTGTTCTTGCCCTTCACGATGATGTCCGTCCAAGCCGCGTCTGTTTCTTTCTTCACTTCGGCGGAGCAGATATCCCTCGCCTTGGTAGTCTTACCCGTAGCCGTTTCTCCCTTGCCATCCGGTCCGTGGCAAATGGCGCACTTCGCCTTGTACACTTTCTCTCCGCTGGCCTTATCTTGTGCGCGAACAACCGAACCCGCCAAACACAGTACCGCTACCGCCACGATCCCTGACAGTACCTTCTTCATTATTTCCTCCTGGTTTTTTATGATGGCACGAAGCGCGTAGGAGCGAATGCGCCTCGTGCCGCAATCCATCTCTGCAACCCTTCGTGTCTTACTTCTTCAGCGAACGGATGAAGGCCACCAGATCCTTCACCTGCTCGGGAGTCAGCGTCTTGTAGGCGGGCATTTTGCCCTTCCCATTCGTGATCATCCCCGACAGATCCGCGTCGCTCATCTTCTGAACGTCAGCCGAGGCCAGGTCGCGTGTCTTCATCGCTTCCTTGCCCTTGCCATCCGCCCCATGACACATGGCGCACTTGGCCTTAAACGTCGCCTCACCCGCCGCGACATCCGCTCTCGCCGGCGTGCTAACCAGGCATGCGCCTGCCAGCAGGGCCGCGACCAGCGTCGCTGTCCCGAGGTTCTTCCTTGTTGTCTCCATGTTTTGCTCCCTGTCTAGATTTTGGCGCGGATTAAGTGAGTTTGCCTCCGTGCCGTCTTCCTAGAGTGCATATCGTATCGAAACTGTGACCACATTGCTTCGGAAATTCCGGGGTAGGGTGGGACCTACATCCGAATTCTCTTTGTAATCATAATAGTTCCAATTAGTCTTAAATAGGAAGCCCTTGCTGTTCGCTTTTTCTTGGGACACTGCCCCGGCTTGGAGCTCCACTCTCAGTGTTGTTGGTACTAGACCATTTCGGACTTGTTCTACCTTTCCTTTCTTTTCTGTCCTATAATTCTATCCGTTAGGCTCCTGCCCACTACTCAAAACCAACTCGACTAGCGCTTCTTATTCCTTCAAGGAGTCACGTCATGAAAAAAATCTGGATTTCGCTTGTGGCCATGGCCTTTGTGGCTTCGGTCAGCTATGCGGACAATAAGAAAGAAGTGGATCGCGTGGAGAATTCTGGAACCGTGATCACCGAAATTCTCAATATCCCCGATAACATTCCCCAGGATCTTCTCGACAAAGCCGAGTGTGTCGTCGTATTGCCGTCCGTCGTGAAGTTCGCCATCGGCATTGGTGGCAGCTATGGCCGCGGCGTCATGACCTGCCGCAGCGGCGAAAAATTCAATGGGCCGTGGGGCGCGCCTACCATGATCGCACTCGAAGGCGGCAGCTTCGGTTTGCAGCTAGGCGGTCAGGCCACGGACTTTGTACTCTTGCTGATGAATGCGCGCAGCGCCGAAGGCGTTCTTACCAGCAAGGTGAAGTTGGGCGGCGATGCCGCCGCTGCGGCTGGTCCCAAGGGCCGCGACGCCTCCGCAGAAACGGATGCCACCCTCCGCGCGGAGATTCTCAGCTATTCGCGCTCCCGTGGCTTGTTTGCCGGCATTTCCCTCGAAGGCTCTACGCTCCGCCCGGACAACGACGCCAACATGCATTTGTATGGCAAGGACGTCCCCGCCAGGGACATCGTGCTGAAGGGCGTGGTCCCCGCGCCGCCCAGCGCCAGGCAGCTCCTGGCCACCTTGAACAATCGCTCGCCAAAGAACAAGTCCTCCAACTAAACGGTCCCCCCATCGTTTGCAGTTTCATCCCTGGACGGCCATCCGTTTGCCGTCCGGGCTTTTTTCTGCCCGCACCACCACTCGCTTTCCGCCAACACCCCTTTGGGTGTTCGCGCTATTGCTGAGAACCGGGCGCGGAGGCGTCGCTTGCAGTGTTGCCTATGGCGCTGCCGTTGACGACCAGTTCAACGCGGCGATTGCGCTGCCGGCCTTCGGGCGTGTCGTTGGAGGCGACCGGCTGGGTTTTGCCGAACCCGCGGGCGGTGATGGAGGAGACGGGAACGCCCTGCTCGGCAAGAAAATCGCGCACGGAGTCGGCGCGGCGTTCGGAGAGCTGCTGATTGAATTCGTCGCCGCCAACGCTGTCGGTGTGACCTTCGATTTGCAGCGTGAGGCCGGGATGCGCGAGAAGAATCCCGGAAATTTTGGCCAGTTTTTCGCGGGCACCGGGCTTGAGCGTGTAGCTCCCGGTATCGAAGAGGACATCCGACATGTTGACGATGAGGCCGCGGGCGGAATCGCGCGTCTGCAAAATGGAATTCAACTGTGCCAGAAGTTGCGCGCGAAGCTGGCCCTTTTCCGCTTCGGCTTGCGCGGCCGCCTGCCGCGCTTTTTCGGTTTCGGCTTGCGCGGCTTGTTGCTGGGCTAACGCTGCGGCGCTGGCTTTTTCGGCTTCCGCTTTCTGGCGCCCAGCTTCCTGCGCGGCCTGTTCCGCTTCCTGCTTCATGCGCACGGCTTCGGCTTGCGCTGCTTCGGCCTGTTTGCGAGCCTCCTCGGCTTCCAGGCGGCGCTGGGCTTCGGCGGCGGCATCGGCTCGGGCCTTGGCCTCGCGCTCCTCGGCGGCTTTCTTGTCGGCGGCAATTTTGGCCTGAGCGTCTTCCTCGGCCTTTTGTTTCACGGCCATGACGCGGGCTTCTTCGGCGGTTCCCACAACTTCACGGGCGGCCGCTTCGACGGATTTTTTGTCGCTCTTGCGTGCGTAAACTTCTTCCACATTCCGAAGCTGCTGTTCTGCTTTGCCAAGAGTGGCCGCGGCATATTTGTCGGCCAGAGCGATGTGTGCGATGCGCACGGCGTTGCGGGCCTCAAAAAGTTCCAGCGGCGTCTTGCGATCGATTCCGAAGATGGCGTTTTCAATTTTGGTGTTGGAGGAGGAGTAGATGCCCCGGCCCAGGAGTTCGTAGCTTGCGTCGATGTTCTCGACTTTCCCGAGCGTGGCAGGCCCAAAAACGTTTTCCAGGACCACGGTGTTACCGGGTTGCGTGACCGCAAAATACGGCTCGGCGGTGACGATCATGCCGAACGTTTGCATGTCCGTGATCGCCTTGACCTCACCGCTCCCGTTCTTCAGGACTACTTCACCAAGGTTTACGGCACGGCCCTGGGGAGAAACGGCCCATAAGACGTAGGTCAGATATTCGAGGCCGAATTTGGTGGCCTCGTCCAGGCCCATAAATTTTGCTTCAATCTCGATGCGGTTGCCTTTGTTCTGCACTTTGGCTTCGCCTCTAGCCGCGGTCATCAATTCCGTTCCTTGAAAGTCGATCTTCGTCGAGCCTCCGGCGCGGCGATAGTTCACCGCCTTCGTGGTGCGGGAGACTTTTTGCGCGGGGCTGCCGGATGGCGGCGCTTGACCGAGCGCGGGAGCAGCCAGCATGCCCAGCATTCCGGCTAGCGCGAGAGATAGCGATGCGATTTTCACTTCAGCCCCCTGATCGCCGGACTAGGCGATGGAATTCCAACGGCCCACAAGCTGTTATGCCTTTGGAAAAGTGATCCGCCCCGAACCAAAGAGTTTTAGAAAAACCGTGATCCGGGGGATGTCGTTTCGTATCTACAGGCTAGCAAAGAACCAGGCGAATAGAGGCCCCCGCGAACGGGGTCTTGTGCAAATAATCATCACCAAGAAACGCTGGAAGCGAAGACCGGACGCTGGAGCTGCGACTCCCCGGCTACCGGGTTGCAGTTCTCCAAACTTGCGGGACTCCCATGGCAGGAATGGTAGGCCCGTGGGGATTCGAACCCCAGAGCGGGCCGACCAGGTCGGCCCGCTCTAACCACCGCGTGCAGAAATGAGGGCGCGAATCATGCGTGACGACTTCCAACGCTTGATTGCCAATTCTCGCCGCCGCACCTCCAACAAAGTAGCAAACTCCTCTTTGTAAACAAGTTTCCACGGGTCGCGACCGCGTGTCGAGGGTGTGTGGCCCCGGGCGTGTTTAGAAATCCTGCGATCAAGATCGTCCGTGGAACCCACATAGAATTTGCCGGAGGTTTTGCTCTGCAGGATGTAGAGAAAGGCAGCCATCACAGGAATGGTAGGCCCGTGGGGACTCGAACCCCAGACCTCTACCGTGTCAAAGGGCCGTGATCACGTACTTCCAACAACTTGAGAAGCGTTGGGGACTGCCTTAGTACGCGGAAACACGGCCAAGCCGGAGTTCTTACAGGTGAAATTGCAGGTGAGAAACTCCCGCTCGCTCCGGAGGAAAGCACAGGGAGTAGCCGCAAAAAGGTACTGCCAGCCTATTTACTCTATGTTTAATGGTACGCTATGGTGAACGGCGTTCCAAAAGGAGGAACGCAAAATGAAAACGAAGAAAGCAAAGGCAGTAAGAAAAGCGAAGAAACCCGTGAAGCAAACGCAAGTGAGGCCGAAGGCGGCCCGTGCGAGCATCGCCGAAGGCACTCGGCTCTTCACTCTGGCCGGACGTCCCACCAAGGCTCAGTTCGTCAAAGTGTACGGACCGAGGGGACCGATGATGACGTGGGCGCAGCGAGCCAAAGGCGGGTATTAATGCCAAGCACTTCCAGGAGGCGCTCAAGGCGAAGTGCTAGAACTGACGCGGTGTGAGTTTCTTTTGCGGCGGGAGAACGTGCTGCTGCTGGGTAACTCGGGCACGGGCAAGACGCACCTGGCGCTGGCGCTCGGTCTGGCCGCTTGCCAGCGAGGTCATCGTGTGCGCTTTACGACGACCGCGGCGTTGGTTCACGAACTGATGGAGGCGCGGGACGAGAAGCGACTGCTGCGCTTCCAGAAACAGATGGCCAGCTACGAACTGTTGCTCGTCGACGAGCTGGGGTTCGTGCCGCTATCGAAGACCGGTGCGGAGTTGCTGTTCGAGGTTTTCAGTCAGCGCTACGAGCGCGGCTCGACGCTAGTGACCAGCAACCTGCCCTTTCAGGAGTGGACCGAAGTGTTGGGCTCGGAGCGGCTGACCGGCGCGCTGCTGGACCGGCTCACCCACCACGTGCACATCCTGGAGATGAACGGCGAGAGCTACCGCCTCAAGCAGAGCAAACACAAACGCAACCCTCAGCCCGGCCGCTAAATCACAGCTACATTCCCCTCGCGGCAGAATACCTCGCGGAGGGTGGCGTCTTCCGCTCCGGCCTAAACGCGGTCCGCACCCCGGACCGCAGGCCTCCGCTTCCGACGCCACCCTCCCTGTTAATC
>PMES01000092.1 GCA_003154775.1 Acidobacteriota bacterium
CATGAATTTTCCAGGCTAGAAGGTCATCTAGGTAATCGCGTCCGAGCAGAAGGAGCAATTGACTGATGGATTCCTCGATTAAGCCAGGGGGAAGCGAGAGATCCTCACGCTTCTCATTTGCACCCAGGATCCATTTATAGAGTGCAGTTTCCACCGTCATCATGCCGGTATTATCACCTTTTTGCTCTAACAGTGCCTATTTAACGCGGCAAGCGGAAATTGCCCCACTACCGACGAACGCGAACAAGCAGATTCTCTGCCGTGACTAGGCAGCATCCCGGAACTGGAACGACTTTGGGTATTGTGCTAACTTGGCTTTAACAAATCGATTTTGTTGAGGCCTCCCTCTCGTGCAATTCGAGGTGACCCCAAAAAGATTGGAGCCTACGTCCGTGCCATCCAAATTTCTCCGCTCGCTTTTTCTGTGTGCCCTAACGGCGTGCTTTATCGCCACTTCAGTTTCAGCACAGAGTTCCAAGGAAACCTCCACCTTCCGTGGTGCTCCGGTCCGATCCACACTCGCGGCGCCGGCCATCGAGAAGAAGGTGGATGCCCTGCTTCGCCAAATGACTCTGGAAGAAAAAGTCGGGCAGTTGGTGCAGTATTCGGTTGGCTCGCCGACGGGCCCGGGAACGGGCAGGGGCGGCTACTCGGAAATGGTCGCCAAGGGCCAGGTAGGCTGTCTCTATAATCTGGAGAGCCTAAAGGCCCTGAACCAGTTCCAGCATGACGCCGTCGAGAAGTCACGCCTGCACATCCCTCTGTTGTTCGGCCTTGACGTTATTCACGGCTACCGTACCGTGTTTCCCGTTCCTCTCGGCCTGGCCTCCACCTGGGATCCGCAGATTGTGGAAGCGGCTTCCCGCCTCGCCGCGCAAGAAGCTTCCGCCGCCGGCGTGCGCTGGACGTTTTCGCCGATGGTGGATATTGCACGCGATCCCCGCTGGGGCCGCATCGTCGAAGGAGCGGGCGAAGATCCTTTTCTTGGAAGTGCGATGGCCCGCGCCTATGTGCGCGGCTATCAAGGTAAGAGCCTGGACGCTCCTGACAGCATCGCCGCCTGTGTCAAGCACTACGTGGGATATGGAGCCGCGGAAGCCGGGCGCGACTACAACACCACCGAGATCTCAGAGCATAACTTGCGCGAAGTGTATCTGCCGCCTTTCTATGCAGCCCTTGACGAAGGCAGCGCCACCATCATGAGCGCCTTCAACTCGCTCAACAGCGTCCCGGCGAGCGCGAATCCCTTCACTTTGACCGAGGTTCTCCGCAACGAGTGGAAATTCCCAGGCATCGTGGATAGCGACTGGACTTCCATCGCTGAATTGATACCGCACGGCATCGCCAATGACGGCAAAACGGCCGCGTGGAAAGCATTCACTGCCGGCGTGGATATGGACATGGAGAGCAATCTCTACCATGAGCATCTCGCCGATCTCACCAAGAGTGGCAAGGTGACCCAGGCGCAACTTGATGAAGCGGTGCGCCGGGTTCTTCGCGTGAAATTTGCGCTCGGCCTCTTTGACAAGCCGTATACCGACGAGTCGCGCGAAAACCATGGCGCGTTGCCCGCGGAAAGCCTGCAACTGGCGCGCACGGCTGCGGAACGCTCTTTTGTTCTGCTGAAAAACGACTTCATCACTACTCGTCCCGTGTTGCCGCTCGCAAGCGATATACAAACGGTAGCCCTCATCGGCCCGGCCGCCGATGATGCCGCCAACATGCTGGGTAACTGGTCAGCCCGCGGCAATCCTCTGGATGTAGTGACGCTGAAGACCGCTATGACGCAAAAATTGGGCGCTGAACACATCAAGTATGCCCAGGGCGGCGAGTATCTCGCCGCGAGTGACGCACAAATCGAAGAGGGCATTGCGGCTGCCCGCGCCTCTGATGTCGCAATACTGGCGCTGGGAGAATACACGCCGGAGATGACGGGCGAGGCAGGTTCTCGCGCGCACCCCGTGCTGCCCGGCCGGCAAGAGGAACTGCTCGAAAAAGTGTCCGCCACCGGAAAGCCTGTGGTGTTGCTGCTCTTCACAGGCCGCCCGCTTGTGCTGCCATGGGCGTTCGCGCATGTTCCCGCCGTGCTGGAACTCTGGTCCCCGGGCGTGCAAGCAGGCCCCGCCATCGTACGAACTTTGTTTGGCGAGGCCACGCCGAGCGGCAAACTTACGGTGAGTTGGCCCCGCGCGGTAGGCCAGATTCCCATTTATTACAACGCGCTCAACACCGGCCGCCCCGCAGGCAATCGCGATCTCACTCGCCCTCCAAAGGACCCTGGCGAGCGCTTTGCCTCCCGCTACATCGATGAACAGAACACGCCGCAGTTTCCTTTCGGTTATGGTTTGTCCTACACCGATTTTTCGTATGGCGGGCCAGAGATCAGCGCGAAGAAACTCAGCGCCAAAACTCTGAATGCGGAGTTGCGCAAGAATTCCGCCGACGCAAAGCCGGTCCTTACCGTCACCGCAAATGTTTCCAACACGGGCAAAATGGCGGCCGAAGAAGTCGTGCAGCTCTACGTTCGCCTGCAAGGCACTAGCGTCGAAGAGCCCGTGCGCAAGCTGAAGGGCTTCCAGCGTGTTGCGCTCGCTCCCGGCGAAACGAAGAAGGTGACGTTTTCCCTCGGCGCGGATAGCTTTGCCCTCTGGGACATCCGCAACGAATACACCGTGGAGCCAAGCATCGTTCACATCTGGGTTAGCCCCGACTCTTCGCGCGGTGAAGCGGTCGATCTAGAGATCGCCGACTGACCAGCCGTTCTCTCAAACCTAAATTGCCCTGCGCCGGGACAACCGCCTGTGTGAATTGGCACGGTTCCGCAACTTAAGGTGATACTCTCTTAAAGCTTATGAGCCTCCTTTCTAAGTTTCGCCGCGACCGCACCTTTCACCAGCCCATCAATTGGGGCGTCACCCTCATCATGATTGGGTTGCACGTCTGCGCCCTTGCAGCCATCTTCCTTTTCACCTGGAAGGCTCTGATTCTCACCGTGGTGATGTGGTGGGTTGCTGGCAGCCTGGGCATCGGCATGGGCTACCATCGCCTCCTCACGCATCGCGGCTACAAAACGCCCAAGTGGATTGAATATTCCCTGACGACGTGCGGCACGCTGGCCATGGAAGGCGGCCCCATCGCTTGGGTCGCCACGCACCGTATCCATCACCAGAACACCGACAAGGAAGGTGATCCGCACTCACCGCGCGATGGCGGCATCTGGTCTCACATGGGCTGGATTATCACGGGCCGCGCGATGCACCAGGACCGCTCCGAACTTCTTCCTTATGTTCCCGATCTGCGCAAAGACAAATTCCATCTGTGGATCAGCAAATGGCACGTGATCCCTTCGATCGTTCTCGCGGTGATTTTCTATTTCATTGGCGGCTGGCCCTGGGTGATGTGGGGCGTTTTCCTGCGCACCGTCATCAGCTTGCACGCCACCTGGCTTGTGAATTCCGCCACGCACATGTGGGGCTCGCAACGCTTCGCTACGGGTGATCTTTCCAGGAATAGCTTTTGGGTGGCTTTTCTCACCTTTGGCGAAGGTTGGCACAATAACCACCACTTCGCGCCGCAATCCGCGCGTCATGGCCTGAAGTGGTATGAACTCGACATGAATTGGTACGGCATTTTCACCCTCAAACTCCTTGGCCTTGCCTGGGACGTCAAACGCGCCAAACTCGCCGAACTCACCGAACTCGAATCCCAACAGCCAGCCTTGAGTGAAACAGGCATCTAGCACTTCAGCCGCAAACCTGAAAACCTCGATTCGCCATGCAGCAGGTGCCATTCTCCCCGCAAATCTGGGAAGATACGCCTATGCGGCTTCTCCGCGTCGAAGATGATCCACGGATTGCGCGTTTCATGGCCAAAGGATTCCAGGAACAGTCTTATGCCGAGGATGTCGTCTCCCATGGCCACGACGCAGTCTATGAGGTGGAGATCAACGACTATAGGGGATCATCTGAGCCGTCCAATCGTCACCGCGTTTTCCGTAGGGTTACTCGCGTTGGGACTTTCGTACCCTTTCTGCTCCGCACCCTTGCCCCCCTAGCTATGTTGCGGATTCTAATCCCCCTCCTCGCTTTCTTATTTGCTGCTACCTCCGCATATGCCCAAGGCGGTCCGCCCTACTACACCAATGATCCGGGTACCCCCGGCAATCTCAATTGGGAAATCAATCTCGGCTACATGCCCTTTTTCTACAGCAACCAGTCCGTTTCGCATACCCCTGACGTCGATATCAATTTCGGCGTGGGCGATCGCATCCAGCTCACTTACGAAAGTGCCTGGTTGCGCGTCCAAAATCCCTTTTCCACGACTAAATTTGGCTTGGGTCAATCCAATCCCGGCGTCAAGTGGCGTTTCTACGACGCCGGGGAGTCTGGCCTCTCCATCTCGGTTTTCCCCCAACTCTTCCTCAATAACCCCAACGACGCCGTCCGCCGTGGGATCACCCCCGCGAGCGATACCTTCCTCCTGCCCTTTGAATTCTCCAGAAAGTTCGGCCCTGTCAACGTGGACTACGAAATCGGTTATCAGTTTGTCCATAAAGGACCAGACGGTTGGCTCACCGGCCTCGTCCTCGGCCACGAATTCACTCCAAAACTCGAAATTGATATGGAGCTCTATTCTCAAGGAACCTTCCACCCCTCCGACAGCCAACCCACCATGGGCTTGGGGGCTCGCTACAAAATCCATCGTCCGGTGATCCTGCTGCTCATGGCCGGCCGCAGCCTCGAACCCACCCGCAGCAATCAATCCTATTTCATCGGCTATTTCGGCATTCAACTACTGCTGCCCCCAAAGTCCTACAAACTCGAGTGACTCTTCGCCCCGCCGTGCAATAAGGGCTGGACAGTCTTTCCGTGTGATCCGCAGACTATTTTGAGAGGTTGGGAGGAACGGGCTTGTTCCGCCACCATTCCTGGCCCTGCTGCGGCAAGGTGTAAACGGGATCGTAATACTCATAGCGCCGGGTGAGCGCTTCCGCATCATCGGCTTCGATGCTCGTGCGGTAATTCTTCGTCCAGTAGGAAATGCCCAGGTGGCGGTCGTATTCCTTCACCTGGTTTACCCAGCGCTTGCCCACGAACGGCACGTCGCAAACCATGCGCGGCGTGGCAAACCCCGGCAAATATCCCATGATGTCGTGCTGCAGTTGCTGCGCTTCATGAACGGCCAGGCGCCAGTGCTCGGCATTGGGAATCATGTCGCACTGATAGAAGTAGTACGGCATGATCTTGCCGTGATCCAGCAGCATGAAACACAAATCCAGTAATTCTTTCTGCGTATCATTAATGCCGCGCAGGAGCACGCCCTGGTTGCGCACGTCACGATAGCCCATGTCCAGCAAGGACTGCACGGCTTTAGCCACCAGTGGCGTCACTTGCCGCGCGCTGTTCACATGCGTGTGCACGGCAATGTCCACGCCGCGTTCGCGCGCCTTTTTCGCCAGACGATCGAGTCCGGCCTGCACGTCCGCCTGCAAAAAGTGCTGCGGGATGGCGATCAAGCCTTTCGTGGCCAGGCGAATGTCCTTGATGTTCGGGAGATCCATCAGCTTGGAGCAGAACTCCTCCAGCGTAGCGATGGGCGTGTTGGCAATGTCGCCGCCGCTCACCACAACGTCACGGACGGAAGGCGTCACGCGCAGATACTCCAGCATCTGCTGGTAACGATCCTTCTGCGGAATCTGAAACTTGAGCTTCACAACCAGCGGCACATCGTTCCCTACCAGATCCATGCGCGTGCAATGTCCGCAATATTGCGAACAAGTCGAGAGCATTTCCGCCAGCACCTTGGTCGGATAACGGTGCGTCAGGCCTTCCACGGCCCACATGTCCGATTCATGCAAGGAATCGCGGCTGGCCTTGGGATGGCTTGGCCATTCGGGGTGCCGGTCGTCAAACGCAGGCAGCATGTAGCGCCGCACCGGATCGTTCCACAGATCTTTCTCGTCCATGGTGTTCAGCATGTGCGGCGGCACCAGGATGGACATCGTGGCGCGCTCTTTGATATCGCGCTCGAGGCTGGCCATCAGTGTGTCCGGGATCAGGCCGCCGAAAACCTGTTTGAGTTCTTTCAGGTTCTTGACCGTGTGCCGGCGTTGCCACAGCGCCGTCTCCCACTCTTCGCGCGTGACATTGCGGTAACCCGGCAATCGCCGCCAGTCCGGCTCCACGAACTCGCGTTTCAGCGGGTAAGTGAACGGCTGCTCGCCGGCATGCACTTTGCCCGCGGGCTTCCAGGTTGGCCGGGCGGCTTTGGTTTCGGGCGTAACTGTTTTGGTGTCAGACGCAATAGTTTTCGTGTCACTCATAGGCATGTTCCTGTATTCGGGGGACTTCCGCGTACAACGGCGTGTGTACAACTAAGGATAGCCGAGAGTGAAAGTTTGCGCCACCCCCTGGGGAGGCTCAGTCTACAGTTCAGAGTTGCAGATTCAGAGGAAGAGTGATCCTTCGACTCGCCCGACTCGCTCAGGATGAGCATCCTTGTCGGATGCTCAGTTGAGAGTTTACAGTTCAAGACGTTGCCCGCGTGACTTGTGACTCGTTGTTGGTGATTTGTGTAGGGGCTGGCTTCTGCTTGCCCGCCGTAGGAGGGAGGCGGGCCGCGGGAGGCAAAATTGTCGGCGCGCCGACATATTGTAGATACGTTACCATACGGGTAACACCCCCCCCCCACCCCCCTGTTTTTGCGTAAGTAGGGGAAACAAAGGGGTTACGGGCGGATTTCCTGGATGTAGGGGAAACAAAGGAGTTAGAAGGCGCAAGAGCGAAGGGGAGACGAAGAGCGAAGGTGTGGGGCGTTCCGAAATGGCACAAGAGCAGCATCCCCTCAGCATAACGCCTGAAGCATACCACGTTATTTACCGTTTGTCTACTATTATTTACAGGGTACTATTTTCGAAACTGGTACGAGGAGGAATGAGAGGAAGAAAGAGCACCCCAAGAGCCCACATGTAAAACCGACGTATGGGGTACCCGACCTCGTCATAACCGTTAAGCCTGGGCCGCACGCCATTCAACGCGCTAGAATATGTTTTAACTGTTTGTGCAATGAACATCCTTTTCGCATCGGTCGGCGACTTCTTGACGCTCGAGGCTCAGGAATGCCTCCAAGAGTGGAAGATTCGATACCACGTCGTTGAACAGATAGGCTTCGAGCACGTCACCTCATATCTTCGGTTTGACCTTGCCAGCACGCTTGCGCTCGTTGACGCGATCGTCTGCATGGCTGATACGAATGCGATTGTATTTCCCTATTCTGAAGAGAGCGACCGCTATTATTCCGCGCTTGATTTCCCGCTGGAGAAGGCGCTCGCACTGGCAAAGAATGTGCGTGACCTGCCCGAGAGTTGTGCCATGCGGGATGGACGCAAATGGCGGTCGATACCATTCGTAATCTTTTGCGGCCCTTTAGATTCCGGGGGATTGTTGGTGAAACAGGGTCAGACCCATGCACATATCCTTCCATCCACTCATCCGATCCTAGCAATCGATAAAATCCAAGAGCTGGTTGACGAATACCAAGTAAAGGTACTTGAGGGCTATCGCAGTGTCGGTTTCCTCGTTGCCTTTGAGAAAGGGCGTGCTCAAATCAGGCCAGGGCTCACTTTGAAAGATAACCAGGGGGAGAATGAGTATTATTTCGCACCGAAAGACCGCCGAAGGAACACGCGATGGGTCACGGTAAAGCGCGACAAAGAGGGACTGCGACAGGATGTGGAACTTTTTCAGATGCTTCTCGACACCGGCGCAACCGAGACCCAAATGCACAGATTCTTCGAAGAGCACCCAGCCATTCTTATGGAAGCAAGGATGGGTATCCCGATCTCTCACGGGCCTAAATTTGCTAGGCCCGAAAAACAAGTGCCTGATTTTTCTTTTTCGCCGATTCTCGGGCCGCACACTGACAAAAGGGTTGATCTACTTGAGCTCAAGGGACCGGGCGAGAGCACTCTTACGAAGGGACTTCACAGGGGGTTTACGGCTAAAGTGCACCATGCAGTCGACCAAGTGAGAGACTACGGTAGCTACTTGAGCAAGCCAGAAAACATTGAGGCAATCTTGCGCTCGCTGGGGTACGTTCCTGATGTTCCTGATGATTCAAAGCTTGCGGTTCTAATCGGACGCTCGCCTGGAAATGAGGCAGATAGGGAGGCTTGGGCTCAACGTCAGGGTGAACTGGAGGTAAGGGTAGTTACTTACGACGAGATCCTGCAGACACAAGTCAATCAATTGGAGTTCGACCGGTTGCACGGCCCCTACATGCTGCGCTACACGACCGACGATTTTAATCCCGCTCGGATCGTCACCGCCAAGAATAAGAAAAGGAAATAAAGGCCCGGAACTTTTCGCTCCGGGCCTGGTCTCTTTGGATTGTGTGGTCACTATTTTTTCAGCGCGGCGCGGCGCAGCGCGACGGCTTCCTTCCAGGTGGCGGAGCCTTCTGTGGTCAAGGCGCGCCATGTACTGTTTTTATCGCCCCTCGGCCACTTTCTAAACTGATACCGTTCCTTTGTGAATTCCAGACCCGTCCAAACGGTAGCACTCATCGCCCGTCTTTCTGGGGAGTCATTTTCCCGCCGACGCTGAAGCCGCCTAGCATTAGTTGCTCAACTGCAACTAACCGCGGCCGCTCTGATATGACTCCGCGCTTTACAGTAGCCGCATGCAGAGGAAACCATTGGTTCGTGCCACGGTCATATCCGTAAGTTATCTTCTGGGGAATAAAGGGCTCCAAGGCCCCATAAAGGGCACGGATGCGATCTCCCATTTCGTAGATTTGACGAACTGCGTCGGTCACGGCAGAGGGATCGCTTGAATCCAGTACGAATTCTATCAGGCACGCGCCAAGCTCGCACCGGAAGACCAGTCGGGATTCTCCTTTTAGTCTTCTTACCACGCTCCTGCCAACCCATTTTGCGAACTCAATTGACCTCTCGCCTGCCTCTTTACCCCATACTTCCAAAAATTTCCTTGAAAACGGGTTCGAAATAATTGCGAGAAAAGAAATCGAAAAATACAGAATTTTCAGAGGGTCCGCGGCTTTGCGAAAATGGTGGTCCTCATCACGGACAACGCATGAAGGTGCATCCAGCATCATTTCTTCGATAGTTTGGTGCTCAACCTCGTGAGGATTAAACTCAAGAACGATGTTCCAACTGGGCTCTTCTCCGACCTTCGCTGAGACCCCAAACGGCTCATTGGCCAGCTTTGAGAGGTTTACACCGACGTCAGAAAACTTCGGCAGTTTTTCACTGTCGTAGAGGCCCACTACTGCAGCGATAAAGTGTTCAGCCGACAGGGGAGCATAAAAAACGTCTGCTGCGATCACACGACCAACGGCTTGGGACAGCGGATCGTGTTGGTGCCCTAGCCACATACCTCTTTCCCGGATAGATCGCACCATCTGTTCAAGATGATAGAGCTCAAAGGATTCTCCTTGCCTGTCGATACCTGTGCCAGCAAGCACGCACGACTCAATCCTGGCAAAATGCTCCTCAGGGTATATCTTATGTTCTTCAATCGAATTTATGACGGATCGAGCAAAAGCCGATGCTTCTGGGCATTGATCGAACAGGCTCGCAATAGCTGTCA
Organism: Acidobacteriota bacterium; assembly: GCA_003154775.1. Taxonomy (GTDB): domain Bacteria; phylum Acidobacteriota; class Terriglobia; order Acidiferrales; family UBA7541; genus Acidiferrum. Next base: position 9,609 of record PMES01000092.1, read on the forward strand.
TTGAGCGAATTGTACACCTTTGTCTCCACTATGCGCCGTATGACTCCTGTGCACATAAACAGACGTGCATATTTCGGCCATTGCGCTCCGCTGGTGGCCCACCCCTAACTCCTGATGCGAATTCGGAGTGGCGGGTGGCACAGTTTTAACTTCTGAAACGAATCTGGGTTGCAGGCGGTTTCGGGTTTGGAGGGGAGCGGGGCGCCCGGATTCCTGAATCACCGTGGACGGAAGACCCGATGAGCGAGTAGGGACAAAAGGAGAATCGCTAGAAAGATCGCCATCAAGACCTGTAGGGCAGTTTTCTTAATGCGTTTGGTGTTCACGGAGCAATGCCACAGGAAGCGGCGGTCGGTGTCAAGAAGATAATCGCGGTTAGAGTTGAAGAGTGCAAAAGTTCAAGAGTTAAAGAGTGGAAGAGACAAGAGAAGAGGGAGCGGGTGGTGGAGTGATGATCCCATTGAGCGGGGCGAGGATCGATGCAGCCACGATCCCTCGACTGCGCGGTCCGACGCGCCATAATTCGGCGCGCAAGACAAATCGGGCCGCTCCGGTCGGGATGACAACGGGGGAGAAGCGCGGGTGTCGGCGCGCCGACATTCCGCCGGGCGAGTGGCGAGCAAGGAGGGAGAAAGAAAAGAAGCAGATCCCTCGCGTTGCTCGGGATGACAAAGGGGGAGGGCCGCGGGCGGCAGGATAGAGAGGAGAAACCCAAGAGCACAGGCCCTTCGAGGCTCAGGATGAACAAGAGTGCCTGCGCCACAAGGCACGAAGCACGAGTGACGAATTACGAGTCACGGGTCACGAAACACGACTCACGGGTCAAGGCGGGGGAGGTTTGAGGGGTTTGTTTTTTGGTGGCTTTATGTCGGAGCTGAAGCTCCGACCCCCTAAAGATGGTCACGGGTCACGAAGCACGAGTCACGAGACGTTCTAGCGGGCGCGGGCGATGACCATTGTTAAGTCATCGGATTGTTCACCGACGTTGAATTGTTGCACGGCGTTCTGGATGGCGGCGACGATGCCTTTCGGCCGCAATTATGAGAGAATTCGCCCAGCGGCTGCTCCCCAGACCCCCGCAGATGAGAAGATACTTCGCAAAAGGAATCTGCTATTTCGTGTGGCTCCTGCTACTTGCGGGCGGGGCCGCGCGCGCCGAAAATATCAAGCAGATTCGTCCGACCGGTTACGTGACCGACCTCGCGGGCATCATTCAACCGCAGACAAAATCCCAACTGGAAGCCCTGTGCACGGAACTCGAACAGAAGACCGGCGCGCAGATGGCCATCGTTACGGTGAAATCGCTCGATGGCAATGACGTCCAGACCTACGCGAACGATTTGTATAAACAGCTCGGCATTGGCCAAAAAAAGCAAGACAACGGTGTGATGCTGCTCGTAGCGCCGAACGATCGGAAGTACTGGACGGAGGTTGGCTACGGCCTCGAACCAGTGATCAACGACGCGCGCGCGGGAGATGCCGGACGCCTGCTGGTTCCCTATTTCCGGCAAGGCGACTACAACAGCGGCATAGCTGCGACCGCATGGCAGTTGGCAAAATATATTGCCGATGATAAAGGGGTGACGCTGACCGGAATGCCGCAGCTCCGGCAGGCCCCTCAGGACGAAGATCATGACTTCAGTGGCATCTGGGTCTGGCTCGTCCTTGGCGTCATCGTCTTTTTCGTGCTTGCAAGCCGCGGCGGCTCCAGTTCCGGCCGGCGCGGCGGAGGGATGGGCACCGGCCTCTTGATCGGTTCCATCCTTGGCAGCATGGGTGGCCGAGGCCGCGGCGGGTGGGGCAACTCCGGCGGAGGTTGGGGTGGCGGCGGTGGCTGGGGCGGCGGCGGTGGCGGGTTCGGTGGATTTGGCGGCGGGGCGAGCGGTGGCGGCGGCGCGGGTGGAAGCTGGTAAGAGAGATTCTCTGATTGTGGGTGATGGCCATGGAAGCAAAGCTGGCAGAGCTGGTGAGCAGGTTGAAAGAAGCGGCAGGCAAGAACCTGGAATCCGTGATCCTCTATGGGTCCGCGGCCCGCGGCGAATTCCGCCCCGGCGCCTCGGACCTGAATGTTCTGTGCACGTTGGTGCAGATCGACGTCAACGAGATGCAGCGTCTGGCCCCGGCAGTGGGCTGGTGGGTTCGGGAAATGAAAGAGCCCGCTCCCCTGTTTTTCCTGACCGAAGAGTTACAGCGCTCGACCGATGTGTTCGCGATCGAGAGCCTGGATGTGAAGCGCTCGCACCGCGTGCTCTTCGGAAGAGACGTCGTCTCGGATTTGCAAATTCCCATGAACCTGCACCGCGTGGAAGTGGAGCATGAGCTGCGTCTGCTGCTGCTCCGCCTGCGGCAGCATCTGCTGCACGCGGGCAGAAATGAACTGGAACTTCTTGCCGTACTGAAGCGCTCCATCTCCAGCGCCGCGACATTGCTTCGCCACACGCTGCTGGCCTTTGGCGAGGAGCCTCCCCAGGGAGCGCCGAATATCTTCGCGCGCGTCGAGGAACTCACCGGGGCCAAGGCGGAGGCCTTCTCCCGAATTTACAGCCACCGGGAGACCGGCGCGATCGAGGGCGATTCGCTGGCGGCTTACGATGCGTACATGCACGCGCTGGAAAAAGTGATCGTGGCGCTCGACGGGATGGTACCGAAGCGCGAATGGCAGCGAGCGGGACACTAGATTTTCTGGAACTTCAATCCTCGAGGTGCCTATGAAAGCCGTAATCGTAATTCTGGTGGTGCTGTTGATTCTGGCGCTGGTCGTTGGCGGGGCCTATGTGGGCCGCCGCAACCAGATGGCTATCAAACGCGAAGCCGTGAACGCCGCGTGGGCCCAGGTTGACGTCGTGCTGCAGCGCCGCGCCGACCTCATCCCCAATTTGGTCGAAACGGTGAAGGGCTACGCAGTCCAGGAACAGACGGTGTTCGGCGCTATCGCCGCGGCGCGCGCGGCCTTGATCGGTGCAAAGTCGCCTTCCGACAAGATTGCCGCCAACGGCCAATTGGATTCCGCGTTGAGCCGCTTGCTGGTAATCGTGGAAAACTACCCGCAACTGAAATCCAACGAGAATTTCATGCGTTTGCAGGATGAATTGGCGGGCACTGAAAATCGTATTGCCGTGGAGCGACGCCGCTACAACGACACGATACAGGACTACAACACCTTTATCGCGCTGTTCCCCAACAGCCTGGTGGCTAGCATCGCTGGTTTTGCGCGCAACGATGCCTACTTCAAGACCGAAGAAGGCGCGCGGCAAGCACCCAAGGTCAATTTCGATTACAACAAGCCGGCACCGGCGCAAAGCCCCGCGCCCGCGCATCCATAGCCGGTAGAACCTCACGAATAGCGCACACGCACACAGCGGATTCCCGGCCAACGCTCATTCATTGTCATCCCGAGCGAAGCGAGGGATCTGCTTTTCGCAAGAGACCAGAAAACAACGATGGGGCACGGGAATCCTGTGCCCTATCTTTTTATTTAAGGAATTCGCTGGGTAGCATGTGAAAGTGGTGCACGCCGTTTTCACGCTGCACGGAATACTGCCAGCGATCGTACAGAGCCGAATGCAGGCCGCGTTGCACCGATTCGCAAATCCCGATGTCTTCCCGCTGCACCTGATCGCTGAAGTCCACCGCCTTGCGGATGCGATCCTGAAGATGCTCCGGCTATTTGTGGAGAATTCGCCCTCCCAGCCCAGTCCCTCAGAACTTGCGCGTCTCCTGCCGTGACCACCGCTCGATCACGATTTTCGATTCCGTGTAAAACTCCACCGCGTCTTTTCCCTGGGCGTGCAGAATCCCGAAAAAACTTTCCTTCCAGCCGCTGAACGGGAAATAGGCCATCGGGGCGGCCACGCCAATATTGATGCCGATATTGCCCGCAGGCGCTTCGTACCGGAATTTGCGCGCCGCCGCTCCACTCGTGGTGAAAAGCGATGCCTGATTCCCGTAGGGACTCTTGCGAATGCATTCGATGGCCTCATCGATGTTGCTGGCGTGGATGAGGCTGAGCACAGGGCCGAAGATTTCCGTATTGGCAAGCGAACTCGCCGCCGGAACACCGTCCAGAATCGTGGGTTTCAGGAAATTCCCATTTTCGTAGCCGGCGATCTTCAGATTCCGGCCATCCACGATGGGCTTGGCGCCGTCGCTCACGCCCGTCGCAATCAGCGATTCGATCCGCTGTTTGCTTTCCCGCGTGATCACGGGCCCCATCTGCACACCGGCGTCGAGACCGTTTCCCACTCTAATCGAGGATGCGGCCTCGGCGATGGCGTCTCGGAAGGTTTTCTGCGCCTCGCCTATCGTCATCGCAACCGAAACAGCCAGGCAGCGCTGCCCGGCGCAGCCAAATGCCGAATCGCTGATGATCTGCCTGGCCAGGTCCATGTCTGCATCCGGCAGAACAATCACGTGATTTTTCGCGCCGCCCTGGCATTGCATCCGCTTGCCGCTCGCCGCGGAACGCTGGTACACATGCTTGGCCACCGGCGTCGAACCAACGAAACTCACCGCGCGAATCGCTGGATGATCGCAAAGCGCGTCAACCACTTCCCTGCCGCCGTTGATCAGATTCACGACGCCCTTCGGAATCCCCGTCTTCTCGATCAACTCGATGGCCCGCCGCATCGTGAGCGGGACCCGCTCGCTGGGCTTCAGAACCAGCGTATTCCCGCAGGCCATCGCGTAGGGCAGGAACCAGAACGGGATCATCGCCGGAAAATTAAACGGCGTGATCGCCGCGACAACGCCTAGCGGCTGCCTTATCAGCGTCTCATCCACTCCCGGCGTGATGTCCTCCAGGTTATACCCCTGCATCATCATCGGAATGCCGCAGGCCACTTCGACATTCTCGATTCCGCGCCGGATTTCCGCCTTCGCTTCGGTGAAGGTCTTGCCGTTTTCCAGCGTGATCAGTCTGGCGATCTCGTCAACGTGATCTTCCAGCAGGAATTTCAGCTTGAACAGATATTGAATGCGCTCTCCCGGTGGAGTGCGGCGCCACGCAGGAAAGGCCTCGGCGGCCGCTTGCACGGCTGCGTCCACATCGGCTGCTGTGGAAAGCGGCGTGCGCGCAATCCGTTCGCCAGTCGCGGGATTCGTGACGTCGAGAAACTCCGTGGCGGCAGACTTATGCCACGCCCCGCCAAAATAATTCTGAATTTCGATGGCCTGCGAGGTGACGCCACTGCTCATGAGGGTTGCTCCGTGCCTCCGGAAGCGATCCGGCAGGGCTTGCAGTATGAAGGATGGCGGTCGGGAAGACCGGCGTAACGAGGTGCCAGTTTACCAAATTTATGAAAGGTTGCGTAAATCGGAGGGGACCACACCGCTTTCGCGGCGAACCGACGCGGCGCGGCGCCCGCAATATGCTACTTGGCCGCTGCGTAGGCCTCGTACGCCGCGCCTATCAGCGGCGCGGATTCATTCAGAACAATGGACACCGGAATCTTGGCCATCATCTCTGCATATTGCCACTTATCCCTGAACGCGTTGAAAAACGTTCCGTCCTTCATTTTTTCGAGAATTTTCACGGCAATCCCGCCGGCAACGTAAACCCCGCCCAGCGCCAGCACTTTCAGCGCAAGGTTGCCCGCCTCCGCGCCGTACATCGCGGTCCACAGGTCAAGCGTGTCCACGCATACGGGGCAGCTCCTATCCAACCCACTCTTGGTGATGAACGGAGCGGGATCCGCATCAGGATCATCAAAAATCGGGTGCTTCACATCCGGCGCGATGAATTCGTGCAGGGTGCGGAATCCCCGCCCGGAAAGAATCTGCTCCCCGCTGACTTGCGGATAGCGGCGCAGCATGAAGCGCAGCAGTTCAACCTGGCGATCCGTGTGCGGCGCGAAATCGGAGTGTCCGCCTTCCGATGGCACCACTTTATACCGCGAGTCATCCCAGAACAGGATCGACTCGCCGAGCCCCGTCCCTGCGGCGAGCAGCGCGCGGGTCGCATCGGGCACTGCTGAGCCCTCATTCAGCACGCAAAAATCTTCGGGAGGAAGATGCCCCAGGCTGTGCCCCGTCGCACCCAGGTCGTTCATCAGCACGATGCGTTTTACGTTCAGCTCCTGCGATAGATGTTCCGCATCGACAACCCAGGGCAGATTGGTGGCATGGATGCGGTTGTTGATCACTGGCCCGGCCACGCCAAAACCGGCGGCACGCACCCTTTCGTGGCGCAGGTAAGGCTCGGCCTGCCGGGCAAACTCCTTCACCAGAAGATCAAACTTCCCAAACTCCTTGCTGGGGAAGCGTTGCCGGTAGACAACCTCCAACTTCCCGTTGTTTTCGGTGAACAGCGCCAGATTGCACTTGGTACCGCCAACATCACCGGCGAGAATCACGGGACCTCCCGTCAAACCTTGATTGTTAAACCGATTTAATAAGAAGCCGATGAAAATTGCAAGTTTTTCTTCGCGCGATTCCCGCCATCCCGGTCATTCCCCTGTCATGGGTTGTACCACTGCCGCGCTTCGCGTTCGAGCAATTGGTCGGATTCGCGCGGGCCCCAGGTGCTCGAAGCGTATTGCGCCACGCTCACGCTTTTCGCCGCACTCCAGACTTCCAGGATAGGTTCCACCAGCGACCACGCCGCCTCCACCGAATCCCCGCGATCAAACAGTGTCGCGTCGCCCCGCAGACAATCGTTCAACAGGGTGGCGTATGCGGTTCGCGACATTCCCCCAAATCTCTCGCGGTAGATGAAATTCATCGTCACATTGCCGATGCTCATTTCCGTACCCGGCCTTTTGGCCCCAAACGATACCGAAATTCCTTCATCCGGCTGAATATTCAAAATCAGGCGGTTCGGCTCCACTTCCCGTTCCCGGAAAACGATGTGCGGCGCGCGCTTGAATTGAATCATGATTTCCGTGCTGCGCTTGGCCAGGCGTTTCCCCGTGCGCAGATAAAACGGCACGCCCGCCCAGCGCCAGTTGTCGATCAGCAGCCGCATGGCCACGAATGTCTCCGTGCGCGAATCCGATGATCGCATAGCGCTCCCCCAACGATTTGTATTGCGCCAGGTCGTACATCGCGGGAATGACCTTGCGCTTCGCCAGGTCTCCCGAAGCCCCGAACAGGATCACGGCACAGGGGCCGGCGGCACCACCGTAGATGGAACCAGAGCGATTGGTTTCTTCGGGCATCCACTTCCTCCGGAAAAAGGTTGAAAATAAGCCTAAACGCTGCCCAGTGACTATACCGCAATCCCAAGTGATTGCAGGTCCTTGCGTAATTGGGGTGCGTTCTGATGGTGAACAACATTCATCCCCAGCCGCCGCGGGTTTTCCAGGTTTAGCGCCCGGTCGTCAATGAACACGCAACTTTCCGGCGAGCGCTGCGTCACTTCCAGCGCAATCCGGTAGATCGTCTCTTCGGGTTTGCGCGCATTCAGATAGCAGGAGCTGAAGAAGGCCTGGAAATCCCGTCGCAACTGGAATGCTTCAATGCGGTATCGATTGAGTTCCAGCGGCTCATTATTGATGGCTGCGATCAGATATTTCCCCGACCGTGCCAGAGCAGACAGAATGGCGCGTGTTTCCGGATACTCCTTCGACTGCGCAAACATGAATGCTGTGAACTCTTCCCGCGTGAAAGTCCGCAGCCGGTAGAACAGCGTTCGGTCAAGGTACTGATTGAGCGTGATCTGGCCGGCATCGAAAGCCGGGAAGGAAAGATCGTGACGATCCTGGAAATCCTCCCAATCGAGCCCGAATGCCTGGGCAGCTTCGCGCCGCCCATCGCGATCCCAGCCGTTCGTGAGAATGACGCCGCCGATATCAAAAAAAAACGTGGTGATTTCCGGCACAGGTAACCTCCGCACAAGAATCCTGAGACATATCAGATGTGCATCCCGGGGAAAAGGGTAAAAGTGCAGCCACCCCTATGGCTTGCGGGCCAGCGCCTGGCTAACAACGTGCCCCAAATTCTCCAACGCCACCGGGATATCCCCAGTGAGGTGGACCCGGACCACGAAACGATCGCTCTGCACCAATCCTTCAAATTCGCCCAAAGCGAGCGCGCGATACAATTGCCCAAAAGTATAGGAGGCCCCCGGTATGGCAAGGTCGATTGTTGGCTCGGCCGTGATCACCAGGAACTGTCCGTGCGGCAGTCCTTTGCGGTGCAGATGGCTGTAGTGGTGGAGTGAATGCGGTCCGTAGGCCACGAGCACTGGAAGCAGCAGCTTTTCGGCAAGTTTTTTCCGGATGGCCTGGAATGCCGCTAACACACTGGGGGTTTGTGGAAGGAAAACCAAAACCGCAAGGAAGCTTTCCGGCTGAAGCAACTGGAAGAAGGACCCCAGGGATTCCTCGAGGTTCAACGTGGAGATCTCCCGCCTTGTCTTACCCTCAGCATAGAGTTGCAAGCCTCTGTCATCGAGGCGCGGCCGGCGGCTCAATGTGTCGCTCGCCGGCGAGTACTTGTTGAGGTATTCCATGGCGATGGCACGAGGCAGCCGAGCTTCGGATTTATCGAAGGGATCAAATCCCAATCGAGCACACGCCATGACGGTGGCCACCTCCCAACCAAATGTCACCGGGAGCAGGTCAAGAGGCTCAACAATCTGCACATGAACAAACGGAACGCCGGAGACGCGGAATCGGCTCATCATATCGGAGAGTTCGGGGTCCGTGTCGCCGGCATGCGTCAATACCGCGAACACCGCCTTTTCCTCCAGCGCGCGAGTATCGCGCGGGAGCTCTCCGTCGATGGGGATCAAGCCGGGCCCTTCTTTCGCCAGGCTTCCCCCGATTAATTGGCTCAGGCAATAGGTGTACGGAACGAGAGACGGCGTCGCCAGAAACGCCACATACTGGCGCTTCGCCAGCGCAGCACCAGAGAGGAAGGCCGCCAGTTGCAAGGCGGGGTTTTCCGCTGGAATCGCCACGGGCGAACAGGCATGATGCATCTCTTTCGCCGCCGCCACTATTTCTTCCGGCTCCCTTGTATTTTGCGAAGTCAGGAGAGCGCCAAAGTGCCTCACGGAAGTAAATGGGGCGAGAATGCCGGAGGGATCAGCAAAGGTAGCCCGGAACTTGTATTCCCGGCCTATGGTGGCAAGGTAGGAACCTGGCTCCGTCTCGGCCACAAAATGCTGCGGTGGCTGTGGCACGCCAACGGATTGCAGCTTTTCCATGAAATAAAGGAAAAGTGCATGATCTTCCAGGTGGTACCCAACATTACTCGCAAAGACGAACAGGCTGCGCTCAAGATTGATTTCTTTCTCCGCGCGCAAAATGGCGCCAGGAGACGCGCTGTCGAGGACCACCATCCTATGATCATGACCTGCCTGGACTAATGTCTGAACCGCCCTCGCCGCCAGGCTGGCATTCTCGAACGCGATCAGCACAAGGCCATTGAGACCCTCGGTCCTTGCGGATGATTCTGTCTCTCGTATTCCTGCGAGAAAAGGCTCAAGCGAGCCGGACAAGTCCAGCCAGCCCAGATTGGAGAGAATGTGGGATTGCTCGAACTTCTCCTCCGGCCAAAGCGTGGCGTCTTTCGCCCACAGCCGCTCCAGTACGCGGTTCTCAAGAAAGTACTCGAGCTCTCGATGGAATGTAGTCTGCAAACAGCCGGCCACGATTGATTGCGTGGGAATCGTCATGGGCCCTCGTTCACCGCCTGCGAAGCGATCGCAGACGTGCTGAATCGGAAAGCCCACTTGGGGATTGAGGTCGAGCCTGGTTCAGAACGAGCAGTTTGCCCCTGGAGATAAACAAGAAGAGTGGACCCTGCCGTATAGACCGAGCACAGAGTAGCGAGAACAGCCGCGGCTTGCAACATCTCTTTCTCTAGCCGAGAATGGTGTCTTCCAGGAGGAACGCATGGCCAATGACTCATGTGGACCCACACCCATGCCCAGCGAGCCCATCAAGCCGGGGACGCGCATGGTGCATTGTGTGAAGTTCGGCAAGGAAATGCCCGGGTTGGAGCGCATCCCCTGGAAGGGTGAACTCGGCAAGCGCGTCTACGAAAACGTCTCCAAGGACGCCTGGAAGATGTGGCTGGAATATTCCAAGATGGTCATGAACGAGTACCGCCTCAATCCCATGGATCCAAACTCGCAAAAAATCATGGAAGAGCAGATGGAACAGTTCTTCTTTGGCGAAGGCGCGAAATTGCCCGAAGGCTACGTGCCCCCCAAGGCAAAAGGCTAACCCCGCACACCCCTCTCCCGCAAAACTCTGCCGGTAATCCTTTCTGAATTGTCAGGACAATCTTCCGCCTTTAGGGTGTTCCACTGGCAGGCGCGCCGTCAGCGTGAATTTTAGTTGGGCATGAGCAGCGCGCAGCGCCGCCTCCGCTGCTGCCGGCGTATCGCCCCTCGCAAACAGGAAACCAAGATAGCTTGATCCTTCCGGCCAGGCCGCGATGTAATCATGCACGCGCGCTGTGATTTCCAGACTGGTGATCCCGGGAATTAGCCGCGCTGGTTCCTCTCCCTCTACACTCTCGAGAACCCCACTCTGCGGCACTGGAATCATCATGACTCCCGAAGCGGCTGCTTCGCGGACCGCATCGCCGCCCGGCAAACCAAGTGCGTGGCGCAAGAGCAGTTCCTCCAGCCCGATCTCTTCTTCTGCATCTGCAGAGCAAAATCGCAAGGCCCTGGCGCATAATCCTCCAATGGGCCTGGGCGCCACTTCGATTGGCCAGACTCCCTGTTCATTCAGACGAAACTCAGCGTGCACCGGGCCGTGCGTCAATCCCAAGGCTCGCACGGCGGATCGCAAAGAGCTTCCGATGGCCCGCTGCTCGGAATCCGGCAACCGTGAGGGCGTGACATAGATCGTCTCCTCGAAACAAGGCCCCTCCAGCGGATCCGGCTTGTCGAATATCGCCAGTATGCTCAGCGCCCCCTCGGTCAGCAGCGCCTCGACGGCCACTTCCCTGCCCGGCAGATAGCCTTCAACGAGCATTTGATCCAGATGCGGTTCGCGTGTCGCGCGTATCTCCGGCGATTCCAGAAGTCTTTTCAGCCGTGTCGCGCCCGCAGCGAACTCCTCGCGATTGTTGGCGCGCACCACCCCCTGGCTGGCCGATAGCGAGAGCGGCTTGAGTACGCAAGGATAGGTGATGCCGAGTAGTGCGGGCTCGGGCACGGCATTCAACGAAACGCCGCGGAACCACGGCACCGGAATTCCGGCTTCACGAAAGACTTCCCGCGTGCGCAGTTTGTTCCGGCAGGCCTCCACGCTCGCCGGATGATTGTGGAGTAGCCCGAGACCCCTTGCCACATACGCTGCCGTGGGCCCCGGACGATCGCCTAAGGCCAATACACCGTCGACACGAAGTCCTCGTTGCGCTTCCAAGACGGCTCGCGCCGCGGTTTCCGGCGATTCAAAATGCGCGGAGAGCGCGCGGTCGTTCCAGGGATCGTCCATCCTCCCGCAGCGATCGGTAACAAAAGCAAGCTCCACGCCAAGCTTTTCCGCCGCGGCGTTGAATGAACGCGTCTGGTACCCGAGCTTTGTGGCAAACAGCAGCAGCCGTTTTAGTGGATTCATCAAAGTGCGGTCCCGTATTTCATCGACAATAGTTCTCACACAAACACGCGACCGGCTTCGATCAGGCTAAACAAACGTCTCCGCCTGCCGCACCGCTTCCTTAGCTTTGGCTATCGGGGCCAACTGGTCCCGTGTCGGCTCCGCTCAACAGTACCAGGGCTCGTTGAGATAGGGCACCGTCGCCCGCGCGGCCAGAATCGGCATCGCCGATTCTTCCGTTTTCCGGCCGGCAGCGCGATTCGCGGCTCGCCAAATCCGCTCGAACGTCGCGGTCCGGCTGCGTTTCATCTTCTCGCTCGCGGCAACGATTTCCTGAGCCTCCTCGGCCAGCCGATCCACCATCGGACGGGGATTTTTCCAGGGATAGACGAGCGCCCCGGCATCGAACGCTCCAACCATCTCACGGACTTCCGGTAATTCCAGCAGCCGCGACCCCGCGGGAATCAACAGGCGAATGGCCAGTTGGATGGGCGCGACAGCTTCGGCCAGATTGAGCCGCTGCAGATTCTCGAATAGATCCAGGTAGTTTTCAAATGTGGTCCACGGAGTAAATGGAACAAAGGTCGGCTGAAGTGTGATGCCGGCGCGCAGGCATTCTTCAACGACACGAAAGAAGTCCGCGCGCGTGTGGCCCTTCTGCAGTTTCCGCAAAATATCGTCGTCCAGAGACTCGACGGCGGAAATGATGAACAGGCATCCGGTTTGTCTCAGCGTTTGCAGCAATTCGACATTCTGCAGAAGATGCTCCACTTTGATCGTCACGTCATACGTGAGCGCGGGGAATTCGCGATGCAGCGCTTCCACAAGCGGAATGGCGTGTCCAACTCCATTGAAGAAATCCGGATCGCCAAACGTGATGTGCTGCGCGCCCGCAGCCACCTGCTGGCGAATATCCGCAAGCACCACCTCCCGGCCGACGATGCGGAAAACACCGTTGTATACCGGCACAATCGGACAATGCCGGCACAAATGCTTGCAGCCGCGGCTCGCTTCCGTATATCCCACTGTGCGATGCTCGCCATCCGGCAGCACCAGGTGCGCGTACGAACGCAGCGGCGGCAATCCCGCGCGGTCCGGCTTTTGGAAACGCAGACGCGCCAGCGAAACACTTGTGTCCAAAGGATGAATCTGCGGCGCAGCCGATAGGCCTTCCAGGTGCTCCGCAAGATCCACCAGCGCTTGTTCAAATTCGCCCCCCAATAAACTGTTCACACCGTGGGAGCGAAAACTCTCAGCGGAAAGCGAGGCATACAGCCCATAGGCGCACAAATGCGCCCTGGGGTGAATGCGGCGGATAGGCTCCAGCAGTTCCAGCGTGAGCCGTGTCGCGGTATGCATCGGCACATAAAATGCCACCAGCCGCGCCTCGCGCACAGCCTGTTCGTTCAAAGGTTCTCGCGATAAATCCAGGCAAGTTACCGCATGCCCGCGCTCCCGCAGCCAGGCTGCAGGCGAGGCCAGCCCAAACGGCTGCCGCCCCAGTTCGTACGTCGAGATCAGGACAATCTTCACGGCCTTTCCATTATAGCGTTCCCGCGCCGCCGCGAAATTTCGGTTATTATAGAAGCCCAACCATTGCGTGAAAGGACCCCTAGAATGCCCATCTCCGCAGCAAATTCCTTCGGAACGCGAGACAATCTGAACGTTGGCGCGCAAACTTTTGAAATTCAGCGTCTCGAAAAGCTGGAAAAGCAGGGCCTCGGTCAATTCACCAGGCTGCCCTTCTCCCTCCGCATTCTCCTGGAAAATCTGCTGCGCTGTGAGGACGGACGCTCCGTTCGCGCCGAGGATATCCGCGCGCTCGCAAGCTGGAAACCCGGCGGCGAGCAAAAAGAAATTGCCTTTATGCCCGCACGCGTTCTGTTGCAGGACTTCACCGGAGTCCCCGCCATCGTGGACCTGGCCACGATGCGCGAAGCGGTTCAAAAAATGGGCGGCAATCCCAAGCGCATCAATCCCCTTTTCCCCGCGGAGCTCGTAATCGACCACTCCGTTCAGGTGGACAGTTTCGGCAACGTGAACGCCTTCGGCATGAACGCGGAACTCGAATTCCAGCGCAATGTCGAGCGCTACGCTTTCCTGCGCTGGGGACAAACCGCCTTCCGCAATTTCAAGGTCGTGCCACCCGATACGGGCATCTGCCACCAGATCAATATCGAGTACCTCGCGCGGGTGGTCTGCTCCGTTCCAAGCGGCAGCCGCATCGAAGCGTATCCGGATTCGCTCGTCGGCACGGATTCGCACACCACCATGGTGAATTCGCTGGGCGTGTTCGGCTGGGGCGTCGGCGGAATTGAAGCGGAGGCCGCCATGCTGGGCCAGCCTCTCTCGATGCTCGTCCCCGAAGTCGTGGGCTTCAAGCTCCACGGCCGGCTTCGCGAAGGAGCCACTGCGACGGACCTAGTTCTTACGGTCACAGAGATGCTCCGCAAGAAAGGCGTCGTCGGGAAGTTCGTGGAGTTCTACGGTTCCGGCCTTTCCACATTAAGCGTGCCGGACCGCGCCACCATTGCCAACATGGCTCCCGAATACGGCGCGACCATGGGCTTTTTTCCCGTGGACAAGGAAACTCTCGCCTATCTGGAATTCACCGGACGTTCGCACGAACACATCGCGCTGGTGGAAGCCTACTGCAAGGAGCAGTATCTCTTCCGGACCGACGCAAGCCCGGACCCAGCGTTCAGCGACTCGCTGGAGCTCGATCTCGGCAGCGTTGAGCCCACGGTGGCGGGACCCAAACGCCCGCAAGACCGCGTCGCGCTCAAAAACGCGAAAGCGTCCTTCACGAAAGTGTTAGAAGGCGCGCCCGCAACACAAGTCCCCGTTAAGAACAATGGCGACGCCTTCGAGCTTTCCAGTGGCGCGGTCGTGATTGCCGCCATTACGAGTTGCACGAACACCTCCAATCCTTCGCTGATGCTCGGCGCGGGATTAGTGGCCAAGAAAGCCGTCGAGCGCGGGTTGCAGGTCAAGCCATGGGTCAAGACAAGCCTCGCGCCAGGCTCGAAAGTGGTGACGGACTATCTGCAAGCCTCGGGCCTGATGGCGTACCTCGAAAAACTGAAGTTCCACCTGGTGGGCTACGGCTGTACAACCTGCATTGGCAACAGCGGACCTCTGTCCGATCCCATCGGCGCTGCCATCAAGGAAAACAATCTCATTGCCGTGGCCGTGCTGAGCGGCAACCGCAATTTTGAAGGGCGGGTGCACCCGCTGGTGCGCGCGAATTATCTCGCTTCCCCGCCGCTCGTCGTGGCCTACGCGCTCGCGGGCCGCATGGACATGGACTTGACCACCGAGCCGCTAGGAACTGACTCCGCCGGAAAGCCCGTCTATTTGCGTGAGATTTGGCCTACCGCGCAGGAGGTAGAATCCACCGTCCGCGCCGCAGTTTCCACAGCGCAATACCGCAAGGTATACAGCGAAGTCTTCGAGGGCGACGCGCGCTGGAAAGCCATGCCCATTCCCGAAGGCGATCTGTACAAGTGGGATGCGAACTCCACGTACATAAAGCTGCCTCCGTATTTCGAGAACATGCCGAAGACGCCCGCCCCGCTTGCTGATATTCATGGTGCGCGCGTGCTCGCGGTTCTCGGCGATAGCGTGACCACCGATCACATTTCCCCCGCGGGTTCCATCGCCGTGGATTCCCCGGCCGGGAAATACCTGATCGCTCATGGCGTGAAGCCGCACGAATTCAACTCTTACGGCGCCCGCCGCGGCAATCATGAGGTGATGATGCGCGGCACGTTTGCGAACATCCGCCTCCGCAATCAGCTTGCCCCGGGCACGGAAGGCAGTTGGACGCTGCATCTGCCCGAGGGCGAAAAGTTGTTTATCTACGACGCTGCGGTGAAGTACCGCGAAGACGGCGTTTCCCTGATCGTGATCGCGGGCAAGGAGTACGGCTCCGGGTCCTCGCGCGACTGGGCCGCCAAGGGCACCCGGCTGCTCGGCGTGCGCGCCGTCATCGCGGAGAGCTACGAGCGCATTCACCGCAGCAACCTCGTGGGCATGGGCGTGCTCCCGCTGGAATTCCAGCCCGGCGAAACTCGCGAATCACTTGGCCTGACGGGACACGAGGTGTTCTCGATTGATGGCGTGTCTGCGCTAGCGCCACGGAAGCAAGTCACCGTTCGCGCCAAGTCGGCGGACGGAACGCAGAAAACCTTCACGGCAACTGTGCGGGTGGATACGCCGGAAGAGGTGGCGTATTACAAGCATGGCGGCATTCTGCAGTATGTCCTCCGCCAAATGCTCGAATAGCGCGGCACAATCGGGAAGACTCATTTCGATCTGCGGGATTGGCCGCGGCAGGCGTCTTTTGGACGTTAGCTGCGGCCTTCGCGTTTCTGCGCAAGCACCAGGCCGCGCGGGGTGGGCAGGAGCAACACGGAGATGAGTCCCTCAGCTTCGAGTCGCAGGGCACCTTCACGCACACTCTTCATTGCCGAACTTGCATCGTGTATGAGGATGAGCCCGTACGGATTGATCTGCGGCAGGAAGCGGCGCACCTCTTGTTCGCGCAGTGGCCCATCGCTGTCACAAAAAAGCATGTCGATGCGGCCGTCAATCTTCATCTCAAGGCTGGATTCGTTGCGCGCCACAATCCATTTGCCGAGCCCGGATCCGGCGAAGCGTTTCTTCGCGGCTTCGTACACTTTCTTGTCCCACTCGCAGGTGATCACGCGGCCGACGCCGTTCTGCTTCAAGCCCTCCGCGATGCGCAGCGTGCTCAGGCCAGAGAATGTGCCGGTCTCCACGACCAGCTCGGGCTTGACCGTAGTGACTAGGGCCTTCAGAAAATCGAGAACTTCCACTTCCGCGCTCATCGAGTCATACATATGCCACCGTTCCGGATGCTGGCATTCGGGTGTTGGGCGATGATACTCGGGTTGCAGCACATCACCGTGGGAAGAAATGTGTTCGACAATGCGATGTTCTTTTTTCAGCGTGTGGTATTGACTCTTAATACGCCAAAGAAGCACCGCGCCGGCAAGGATGGACAGCACGCTGACGATCTGTGCATTGGTCAAACCCAGAAATACACGTGGGTTGATGCGGATGATCTCCACCAGAAAGCGTGCGACGCCGGTGAGGATCAGGTAAGCGCAGAAAATTTCGCCCTTGGCCTTCGGGCCCTTCAGCGCTTTCGTGCCCATGTGCCACAGGAAGGCGCCAATCGCGCACCAGATGAAAAATTCGTAGATCGGAGTGGGATGCACACGACAGCTCGGCGGCCACCCCTGCTGCACGCACGTTATCGTGGTGGGCATAACTCCGTTCGGAAAGCTCATGCCCCACGGCAAGGTCGTTGGCGTTCCGTAATCGCCGTCGCCGGAGAGCAGGCAGCCCATTCGCCCGATCGCATAGCCAAACGAGGCCGCGGGCGTGCAGGCGTCCAGAAACTCCAGCAGAGGAATTTTGGCCCGCCTGCCGAGAATGAGCATTGCAAAAAAACCGCCGAGGAATCCCCCAAACCAGGTGAAGCCATAGCGATTGAAGAGTTGCGCGACCGGATGGGCAAGAAATTCCGTGGGCGATTCGAGCGCGCTGTACAGCTTCGAACCGAAGATGCCCGCCAATCCGGCGATCGTGATCATGGTGAACGCGTCGGCTTTTACGCCACGGCGGTCGAAATCTGCTTGAAAAATGTAGGCAGCGCAGATCATACCCAGCGCCACCATCAGACCGTACGTGGGAATCGATAAGGGGCCTATGTGAAGGAAGGGGATCATAGAGTTGGCAGGCGCGCCTTCAAGATTATACACGAGGCAACGTGGAGAGCCTCCCAAGCTGCTGGGGCCCGGACGAGAGATGCGAGGCTAAGGCTGGATGCCCCACCCTCGTTTTCGGAGGTCGGCACCGGCGCCATTCTAATTCGCGGTGAATTGCTACAGTGGTATCCTAACCAACAACGTGTGACCCAAACCAATCAGGGGAATTCCGTACGGGCCACCTGCCATGGGATCATGAGTTCGGAGCAAATATGCGCAAAATTGTCGGCTTCCTTGCGGTTGTATGCGTCTATGTATCCATCGCCAGCGCTTCGGACCATCCGAAGCGAATGGTAACTCCTGCCCAAGCGAAAGCTCTTGTCCTTGCATCTCTTACGGCCGAGCAGAAGCGACTGCCACGGCTTGGGGCGGAGCAATACGACGATCCGAACTCTTCCCGCTTCATGTTTTTCTCTGTAACGTGGGCAGGAGCACCGAATCAAAGCGTCGTTGTAGGAAATTACGCGGTTGACCCTTACACAGGAGACGTTTGGAGCGCCGTTGTCAGCTGCTACGAGGAGAGCAACCGGGATCTCCGTGCACTTCAGTCCCGAGTGCGTGCCGCCCTTGGACTGTCGCATTCTGAATACATGCGGTTGAAGACAAAAGGCCCGCTGTGTGAAAGATGAAAAAACTGTTGCCCGCAAACGACGGGGCGGGTGGAGCACCCTTTGCGGCGACGTAAGGATTTGGCAGGTGGTTCACCCTTGACGCGGTAAGATGACTTTGGGTAGCCTGCCCTTTGCGCCTTAGGCAAAGGGTGAGTCCGCTCTTCTCCCTTCTTTCCTGACTATCCTCCTCGTACCAGTTTCGAAACTAGCACCTCATAAATACTAATCGATACTGAGACCAAGCCCTGGTCAGTTGGGCTTGGCCTTGAAAACGAAGTTGACGGTCTTGGTCTCGCCGCCGCTGATGGTGACATCCTGCGACTGCGCGCCGTAGGACTCATGCCAGGCGGTGATGGTGTACTTGCCCGGGAGCAAGTTTGCCAGCGAGAACAAACCGCCATCGCCGGTCACGGCATAGTGAGAGTTCGGCAGCACCGCAAACGTGCCATGCATCCAGGGATGCACGTTGCACTTCACGGGTATGAATTCCGCCTTGTCGTATTTCTCGCTAATCGGCGGCGCTCCCGGCGGCTGCGATTTATTCCACTCGCGATTCAACTTCGGCAGCGGATGGATGTTGTGGGAGGTCTGATCCTCGTTGTTGATCTTGAGTTCCTGATTGACCTGCAAGGCCAGCAGGTGAGGGATGTACCGGCAACCCTTCTGCGTGAAGGTCGCAGCGTTGGAAGGAGCCGCGTCGTTCGGCGCTCCCGCGGATACGTAGACGACCACATTCTCCAGGCTGTTGCCGGCGCCCGTTACGACGGTTTCCGCGAGTTGCGGCGTCGCGTACATCTTGGCGCAAGAAGGTTCCATGGACATGTCAATCGGTTTCATCTTGGCCGGTGTGCCCTCGTAGGTCACTTTGCCGCTGACAGTGCCTCCGCTCGGCCCCGCATAGGCCGCGGCCGAAACAACAAGCATGGCCAGTCCTGCGATCACTACATGCTTCGTTTGCATTCCCTGGTCCTCCTATAGAGCGTCGCAGATTAGAGTTACACCTTTCGAGCATGGGGAACGCACCCAACGAGAATAGGTTGTCATTGCGAGCGCGAGTTTGGCGCGAGGAATCCGCTGTATCTTGCTTCCAGGCAAAAGCAGATCCCTCGCTGCGCTCGGGATGACAATACGAGTTTTGTCTCTGTATTCCGCGAAGCCTAGTAGTTTCCGGTACCAGTGTATGCATTTCGTCTCTACTTGGCATTTACGATTTCCGTTACAGCTTGTCGTATAAATGGATTCAACAAGAAGGAAGGAGTATCCTCAGGGGCTAAAGCCCGCTATATCAGGCAATTTGATGTCGGAGCTGAAGCTCCGACCCCCTATGAAGCATTCATGAGATGGTTTGTAATGGGCTGTCCTTCCCGAAGGAGTGCTTATGCAGAAAATCAACGCAGCCATCATTGGATTAGGATTCGTCGGCCGAGCGCACCTGGATGCCTTGCGGCGCCTTGGTATTTCGGTCCAGGGGGTGCTGGGCAGCACGCCGGAGCGCACCAAAGCTTCGCGGGATGCGCTGGGATTGCCGCGAGCGTACGCTTCGCTCGAGGAACTCGCCGCGGATTCCTCCGTTCAGGTCGTGCATTTGTGCACGCCAAACAATGAACATTTCCAGGAGGCCAGCCAGCTCCTCCGCGCGGGGAAGAATGTTTTGTGCGAAAAGCCGCTGACGCTGGATTCGCGGGAATCCGCGGCGCTGGTTTCCCTGGCGAAAGAAACAGGACGGGTGGGCGGAGTGGCGTACAACCTGCGCTACTACCCGCTGTGTCATGAAGCTCGCGCATTGATTCGCAAAGGCGCAATCGGGCAGGTGCGACTGGTGCACGGCAGCTTTTTGCAGGATTGGCTGCTATTCCCCACGGATTGGAACTGGCGGCTGGAAGCAAAGTCGGGCGGCGAACTGCGCGCCGTCTCCGACATTGGCACGCACTGGCTCGACCTGGTGACCTGGCTCACCAATAGCAAGGTGTCCGAGCTTTGCGCCGATCTGGCCACGGTTCTTCCGACGCGACGAAAACCCAAGGGGCGCGTGGAGACATTTCAGAAAGCTGGCGCGGCAGAGACCGCGGAAGTGTTGATGACGACCGACGATTACGCCTCCGTGCTGCTGCGCTTTGAAAACGATGCTCACGGCGTGATGACCGTCTCGCAAGTCAGCGCCGGGCGCAAGGCGCGGTTGTGGTTTGAGATTGACGGCTCCGAAGCCTCGCTGGCGTTCGATTCCGAATCGCCCAATTCGCTGTGGATTGGCCGGCGCGACCGGGCCAGCGAAGTCCTTCCGAAAGATCCCGGGCTGCAGTCGCCGGAATCGCGCGGTTATGCAGCTTATCCCGGCGGCCACGCCGAGGGTTACCCCGACACTTTCGTGCAACTTTTCAAGGATTTCTACAGCTACATCGCTGCCGGAGATTTTCGCGCGCCAAGAACGTTTCCGACGTTTGAGACGGGCCACGACGAACTCCTGCTATGCGAAGCGATCGCCGAAAGCGCGCAGAAACGCAGCTGGGTCTCTGTCGGAGCGTAAGAATTTCCGGTCTACTTCAGGTGCGATAGCCAAGGCAGCGCGCTGCCGCCTGGATGCGCGCATTCGTTTCCGCGTGAATGTAGTTCGACAGCGGAGCGCTGTTCAACACGATGGAGACCGTCGACGCCGAGTAGCCGCTTTCTCGAGCTACATCGCGGATCGTGACGACGCCGCTTCTCCCCATGTTGTTTCCCTCACTTCTGTGCGGGATATTCGTAGCGCAAATTGCCCGGCAGACGATCCGAACGCGAGCGCGTGTTGTACTCCAATTTGTATCGGAGGTGCTCGTCGTCGAGCGGATAGTCCTTGCCTTCGGGGTAGGGATAGGAAAGCAAGCCATGCCTTGGCAGGGGCTCAACCGTAAAGCCGTTGGCCGCGTAAAAATCCATGTCTTTCTCAAAGCCGTCGGCATAGAAAAAATAGTCGCGCACCCAGCCCGCGGGAAGATTCGGGAGATGTTGCGGATCGAATTCGAGCTTGACGCCTTCGCCAGAACCGAAAACGGCGAATTTGTCGTCGGAAGCGCTGAGCAGGGTTTTAACGTCGCCGTAGCGCGTATAGTTCCCCGCGGCGCGCGCATACGGCCCCGTGGCGCTCCGCCGCGTGTAGGAATACACCGTGTCGCTCGCGGGTTGCAGACGAATTTCCTGCGGGTAGCCGAGAAATTCCAGCGCCGCGGTGGCCAGAGGAACTTCGTTGACGCGGAGATTTTTCGATTCGGGCGTCTGATCGATGCGCACGGCGTCCCAATAAATCTTCAGGTTGGTGACGATGCGGATGCGGCGCGTGGCGGCGGGAATCTTGCCGCTAAGATCCGCGACCATGGTCCGTTCCAGGCCGGCGGGAAATCCCATATCCTCGACGACGCGCACCCATTTACCCTGCGCGTCTTGCGCTTCCACGTAAGGCGCAATGACCTTAATGTCCGCCTGATTGGCGGCGTACATGGAAGTCGCGGTGAAATAGTCGGTGTAGCCATCCAGGAGCAGACGCAGGGGTTTTGCCGCGTCCCATTGGCCGAGATCGAGTTCGATCCAGTGCAATTTGGCGAATCCGGTGTAGGGCAGGCCTTCAAACTGTGTGACGTATTTGCGGTCGCGCTTGGCGAGCAGCGGCAGCACGTCGTTGCCGTGGTCGTCCCACGCGCCAACCGGCAGTTGCGGATGCTCCGTGACAATCACGCGAAATTCGGGGAAGGGTGGCGCGCTGGCGAAGCGTTCGTTCGGATTAACCTCGACATCCGCGGGATGATCGATGGCCAGCAGGCGCACCTGGTCGAGATAAACGGTCTCTTCCATCGGCTCCAGGAAACGGAAACTGAGCAGGCCATTTTTCGGGTGGACACTCTTTGCCGGAACTTTCAGATATTCGTCGGGGTCGGGGACGTCGCGCTCCCCCGGGGCTACCCAGTGCCCCACAACCGCGGGGCCGATCATGTCGGCAATGAATTCGTATTCTTTGCCATTCCAAGAAAAGAGAACGGGGCAGGAACTGCCGCGGCGGTCGAGTTCGTTGATAATCTGGACTTTCCCGGCCTGGAGGTTCACTTCGTCCTGCGGCACACCCTTTGGCCACAAGAGACGCACCACGTCCGTGGATTTTTCGCTGCCCAGGCCCGCGATCAGTACGGGAGAATTCTGGCCGAGGTAGCCGGAAGCGCCGGCCATTTCCCATTTCTGGTACAGCCCTCCGGCGAAGATCTCGACTTTAGTGCCGATTCCATTTTTGTTGTCATCCAGGCCCTTGAGGTCGATCTGAATCCAGTTGTTTTTGTTGGCGCCAACATTTTCAAGCAGGATGGGTGCGCCTCCCGCTTGGGTCACAATCAGGTCGGGGCTTCCATTGGTTCTCAGATCGGCTACGGCCAGGGCCACCGGCCTGCTTAACTTGACGGCATCGAGTTGCGTCTTTTTCGTGACATCGGCCCAGCCCGCCTCGCCCAAATTGCGCAACAACCGAATCTCCCCACCATTCGCGGATTCCCCCACGGCCGCAAGATCGAGCCAGCCATCATTATCGAAATCGAGCGATGTGAGGCCCCAGCCCCTCTTCCAGCCGAGATCGGGGAGTGGCACGCGTTCGAGTTTCTTGCCCTGGACGTTTCGCCACAGGGTGAGTCCCGGCGGACCAGCGTGGGTAAATGCCAGATCCATCCAGCCGTCTTTGTCGAAATCAAAGGCGATGACGCCGACAGCGGGCGGCAAATTCTCTTTCGCAAAATCGATCCCCGGGAGCGCCTTGAACTTTCCTTCGCGTGGATTCAGGAAAATGGCGGCACCTTGCGGCCCACCGGCAACAACAAAATCAATCGCGCGATCGTTGTTGAAGTCCGTCATAACGACGCCCGCGCCCGTGGCATCCAGGCCCATGCCGGATTCTTCCGAGACGTCCGTGAATGTGGAATTTCCGTTGTTGCGCCAAAGCCGGTTCTTACGCGTTTCACTGTCGGGGGCCATGGTCAGGTAGAGGTCGAGGTCGCCATCGTGGTCGTAATCCACAAAAGTAGCGGCAACACAGCCCTTTTCGCGGCGGATCCCGGTTTTTTCGGTCACATCCTCAAACTTGCCGTGGCCGTCGTTGCGAAGCAGGCGCACGCCGCCCGTTTCGCAGACGGCCAGATCGGTGTGGCCGTCACTGTCGAAATCGCCTGCGGCGCACCCCAATCCCGCGCCTAGACTGCTCAGCCCGGCTTTCTCCGTCACATCCTCAAACTTGCCGTCGCCTAAATTGTGGAGGAGGCGGCTCTTGCCTTCGCCTGCGCCCACCAGGAAAAGATCGGGTTTGCCGTCCCCGTCATAATCGAGGAAGCACGCGCCGCTGCTCGGACCGATGGCTGAAGTCGTCAAGACGCGATTGGCAAGAGGTTCCTGCGTGTAATGAACGGAAATCTCCGGTGGGGCCGTAGCCACGGTGCCGTGTACAAATTCCGCGAGTGAGTATTTGCCCTGGTCGCCGTAGCCCACGCCAAATGGTGCACCGAGATGCTCGGAGTTGATTTTCTGAAACTGCTTCATGCTTTCCCGGGCGGCAACGGCGTCACCTTTCCGCTGGTAGGCGCGCGCAAGACCGAACTGCGCCGAGGCGTGAAAGGGAGAAAGAGACAACGCTTTTTGGAATGCCGCAATCGCTTCGTCATAGCGTAGCAACTGCGCATTCATGAAACCCTCGAAGTAGAAGGCATCCGGCTCTTCGGGCACAATTTTTTCCACGTGCTGGAACGCGGCGATAGCCTTTTCCGCTTCGTTGCAGTCCTTGTAGGCGAGGCCCAGGTTGTACCAGGCGTAGGGATCCTGCGGAAGTTTCGCGGTAGCCTCTTCGAGAGCGGCGCGGGCCCGTTCCACTTTCTGCTGGCCCAGGAAAGAGATGCCCAGATTCATTTTCGCTGCCGCGAATTGTGGGTCTGCCGCCAGTGCTTGCTCGAAATATTTTTGCGCTTCGACGGCTTTTTGCTGGTTCATGTAAGCCACGCCCAGGGTATTCAGGCGCAGCGCCTCGGGGGAAATGCCCTCGCCCCCAGCAACACCAGTCTTCGGACCCGCGGGCGTTTGCGTCGCCTTGAGCCGCAACACTGCCAGGGAGCCAACCGCAAGCAACGTGAGCAACGCACTCAGGACGATAAAACGATGCCGTGAATTGAATTGTGTGAGAGCCATGAAGGAATGTTCTTTCTGGTCGCGCGACACGCGGTGAATTTGCCCCCGTCCCGCTATCCTTTCGATTGTCTTGGCTCAGCAGGACATCGTCAACCGTTTTTATAGGGGTCTTCTGCGGTCCGGCCCGGCTAGCCTTGACCGGAAGGACGCCGGCCTTTACCTTGCTGAAGGGACCTCATGGCTACTTTCAATTATTTTCCCATCGCTGAAACGCTCGAAAAATTCCGCCGAAAAGAAATTTCCCCGGTTGAGGTGATCACGGCACATCTGCAGCGCGCGCAGGCCCTCCAGCCTAAGCTGAATGCCTTCGTGCATCTGGACGCGGAGTCGGCGCTGGCGCGGGCTCGCCAGGCGGAAGCTGCCATGCAGCGTGGGGAGCCGTTGCGGGCGCTGACAGGCATTCCGCTCACGGTGAAGTCGTGTATTGATGTCGCCGGCTGGCCCTGCCCGGCGGGCTCGCTCTTGCGCAAAGACTACGTGCCGACGAGCGACGCGACGCTCGTGGCCCGCCTGGAATCCGCCGGAGCAATCCTGCTAGGCAATACCAACACGCCGGAATTCCTGATGGCCTACGAAACGGACAATCGCGTCTCCGGGAAAACTTCCAATCCCTGGGACCTTTCCAGATCCGCAGGCGGCTCGAGCGGCGGCGAAGCGGCGGCAATTGCCAGCGGCTGTTCCATGGGCGGGGTAGGCAGCGATGGCGGCGGTTCCATCCGCGCGCCCGCTCATTTTTCCGGAATTTGCGGACTCAAACCTACGCCGGGCCGGATTCCAGCCACGGGACATTTTCCGCCGGGGGCAGGCGCGTTCTCGTGGATTGGCGTGGTGGGGCCGATGGCGCGCACGACTGCGGATCTTCGCGCACTCTTCGAAGTGATGGCAGGGCCGGACGCCGGCGACGCGCTCTCCGCGCCTGTACCCTTGCGCTCTATTCGCGCGGTGGAATTGCGCGGCCTGCGCATCGGAATTCTCGAGAGCGGCGCGCTCGGCACCGCCACGCCCGAAACGCAAGCCGCCGTGCACCGCGCGGGTCAACTCCTCACGGAGCAGGGCTTCCATGTCGAGCCGATGAAGTTGCAGGGACTCGATCGCGCGCTGCAATTGTGGTGGTTCTTCTTTGGACCGGTGATCGGCGATCTGATTCGTCACAGCACGAAGGGCCAGGAAAACTCGTTGAGCCCGATGTTGCGAGAGTATCTTGCAGCTACAGCGGCGGAACCCGCGGTCACACTGGAATCGTTTATGGCTGCGTGCACGGAACGCGACTTGGTGCGCGCCGATCTGTTCCGGCAAGTGCGCGAGGTGCCGATCCTTCTCTCGCCTGTTTCCACGGTGCCTGCCTTCCAACATGGCGCGGGCAATTATCGCGCCGGCGATGCGCACAATTACCGGGACACCATGCGCCACTGTCAGTGGCTGAACCTCGCGGGCTTTCCGGGGCTTTCCCTCCCCTTCGGCCAATCGCCCGAGGGACTTCCCATCAACATCCAACTGATTGCCCGGCCCTACGAAGAAGAACTCCTCCTCGCCGTCGTCGAAACTCTGGAGCAATCCCGCGGCCCCTGGCAAAAGCCGCCGCAAATCTAGCTCTTGCCTTCGCGGCCGCGCTTTTCAGTTCGGCAGTTGGGTCAACTCCGGGCTCGGCACGTACCGCTCTTCCAGCTTTTCCCGATCCTCATTGAACCCTTTGTCCATGAGCTTTTTCGCGATTTCAAACTCGGTCTTGCCTTCATCCTTGCGGCCCAGGCGTTGCAGCACCTGGCCGCGTATGAAGTGCACGCGCTGGTTTTCCGGCGCCAACTTTGTCGCTTTATCGATCGCTTGCAATGCCTCGGCATATTTCTTTTGTCTGAGGTAACTTCTTGCAAGACCAAACCAGGCGTTGCCGCTTTTTGGATCCTTCGCGAGCGCCTTGCGAAATTCCTCCACGCCGTCATCATTCCGCTGCGTGAGCCAGTAGAGGTGCCCAAGCTGGACGTAATTGTCCGCAAGTTCCGGCTCCAGTTGAATATCCTTGCGGAATTCGGCTTCACTCTTCTCGTAGTTGGCAATGTGCAGGTACGCCACTGCAAGGTTGAAATGCAAATACGGCAGTTGAGGATTCAGCGCTTCGGCCTTTCCCAGTTCTGTCAGGGCGCCGGCGATCTCCTCACGCTGGAGATAGGATTTGCCGAGGATCAGATGAAACTCCGGAGTGTCTCCGCCAATGTCAATGAGCCGGTGGATGGCCTTTTCGTCGAGTTCCTTGTCGCCCGCGCGACTGGCAGCCATACCCAGGACGTAGAGATACATCACGTTGCTGGACATCGGCTCCCAAAGGGGCTCGAGCGTTTTCACGGCAGCAGCGTAATCCTGCGTGAAGACCTGGCACAGGCCGAGAAGGTAGCGCGCCTGCTGTGAATTGGGCTCATCGCGCACGACGCTTTGCAGCGGGGGGATAGCTCCGGCATAGTTCTCGCGGCGAAACTCGACGAGCCCGATGTTCAAGCGAATGCCCGCCATTTTGGGGGAAAGCCTCTCTGCCTTTTTCAGATTTTTCAAGGCTTCATCCCACTGCTTGCGGCGCATGGCGATAACGCCCAAATTGGCGTAGGCGGCGCCAGCTTTTGGATCCGCTGCCAATACCTTGCGGAAAGCGTCTTCGGCCGCTTGCAGATCCCCGCTCTGGAGGGCCGTCTGCCCTTTTTGAAACCATGCTTGAGGATCACTGGCAGTACGTGTTTGGCGCTCCGAAATCTCCCCAACTGAGAAGCGCGACGCCGCGGGCACTCCGCCGGCCAGGCTGGCCGCGAGCACCAATCCGCTGCAAATCCCAAGAACTGTTTGTCTGTTTTTCATCCTTCTCAGGCTAGTTTCCGCCATTCTCACTGTCCGCTTCAACCCAGGTTCGCATCATTGGCAATGGCCGTACTCTAGCCGGAGGGAGCCAGGGCTGGTGGCCTCGGAGAAAAGGACTTATTTTGTCCTTGACAGATGCCCCACTTTCCTTTATTAATCCGATTTAATAGGTTGTTTTGGGACCTGGTCGGGTCCCGTCGGGGGAACCGGGGATGTGGCGGCGAGTGGTCGGATGCGGACTTTAGGGTGGTTTTCGGCTCTTTTTCCTCTTCCTCCAGCCTCCAATCTCTCCAGCATTCGGGCGAAAATTAAGTTACCGGAGGTTCATCGTGATGGCAATTCCATTCGCTTATTACTCGCATGGCGTGCGGCGCTTCTCCTGCCTTGGGACACTTACTCTTCTCCTCTTGCTCCCGATGCTCGCATCCGCGCAGACGAACGGTCTGATCAGCGGCACGGTCACAGACAAGACCGGGGCCGCAGTGGTCGGCGCACAGGTGGTTATCGCCAGCGTTGGCGGCAACCTGACGCGCACCACGGAGACGAACGGGGAGGGCGTTTACGTTGCTTCCTCGCTGCCTTCCGGCACATACAACATTGCGGTCATTGCCAAGGGCTTCCAGAAATTTGAAGCGCAGAACTTCGTTTTGGAAGTGGCGCAAAAAGCGCGCGTGGACGTGACGCTGATGGTTGGGATGGTTACTGAGGAAGTGGTCGTCACCGGCGAAAACGTCGCCCAAGTGGACACACAATCTTCCGAGATTGGCAGCACAATTACGGGCAAGCAGGTCCAACAACTCGAACTGAATGGCCGCAACTTCACTCAACTTATCACGCTCTCTCCTGGGGTCGTTAACCAGACGGGCCAGGATGAAGGCACGGTCGGAGTCGCCGGCAACATCCTATACAGCATCAATGGTGGCCGCACCGAATACAACAACTGGGAAATCGACGGCGGCGACAACATGGATAACGGTTCCAACTCCACCCTCAACGTGTACCCCAACCTCGAGGCCATTGCCGAGTTCAAGGTGCTCACCTCGAACTACGGCGCGCAGTATGGCAAGAACGCCTCCGGGACTGTCGAAGTCGAAACCAAGTCCGGCACCAGTTCCTTCCACGGCAGCGCTTTCTACTATGGCCGCAACGATTTCTTCAACGCCAACTCCTGGCAGGACAACGGACAAGGAATTCCGCGTCCTACTTATAAGAAGCATGATTGGGGCTACACGGTCGGCGGCCCGATATATAAAAAGAAGACCTTCTTTTTCTGGTCGCAGGAATGGCGGCGGGAAATCGAGCCAGGATCGACGATCGCACAGAACGTGCCATCGGACGCGGAACGCGGGGGTAATTTCAATGACGTTTGCCCGGTCTACACCGGGGCCGCTTTCGATCCCACAGCCTACCCAGACTGCCCTTCTCAGTCCGGCTCGCCGGGTACACCGTTTGTGAACAACACGCTTCCCACGCCATTTTCCTCAACCGCAACCGCGCTGCTGACCTTGATCCCTCACGCGAATGGGACGCTGGGACAATATGCCACAGGCCAAGCGGCGGGCAATCCGTTGCCGGCATACCTGGCAAATCCCAGCTTGCCGACGCACTGGCGCGAAGAACTGATTCGCGTGGACCACAACCTCACGGACAACCAGCGCTTGACGTTCCGCTGGATCCATGACACCTGGGGCACGACCAACCAGGGCCCTTTGTGGGGTCAGTACGGCAACACCTTCGATAATACCAATACGAATTTTGCCGGACCTACGACCAGCTTTGTGACTCGGCTGACTTCCAATTTTACGCCAACCCTGATGAATGAGTTCGTGGCCAGCTATACGGACGATCACATCTTCCTGTCGAACGTGAACAGCGCAGTGAATCTGCCCAGCGGCGGCATTGACCTCGCTCCCTTGTTCGCCAACGGCTTGGCAGGCAAGATTCCGGCTTTCTCTGTGGGCAACACGGCAGGTGTCGCGTATGGCTCCGGCGGCTTTAGTGTGGACACAGGATACTTTCCTTGGAAGAACGCCAACCCGACCTACACCTACCGGGACATCGTAACCAAGATCATCAGGACCCACACTTTGATGTTCGGCGGATATTTTGCCGCCGCGCAAAAGA
Organism: Acidobacteriota bacterium; assembly: GCA_003154775.1. Classification (GTDB taxonomy): domain Bacteria; phylum Acidobacteriota; class Terriglobia; order Acidiferrales; family UBA7541; genus Acidiferrum. The sequence continues at coordinate 38,661 of PMES01000092.1, forward strand.
ACCAGGAATCCTCGTTCGATCCTCAGGGCCAGTTGGCCTTCGCGGTCGGCAATCCAATCAGCACTGGCAATCCGTTCGCGGACCTGCTCACCGCCCAGATCGCTACCTACACGCAGAACCAGGCGGACATCTACTACTATGATCGCTACAAGATATTTGAACCCTTCTTCCAGGATGATTGGCGCATCACCAAGAAATTCACCCTGAATCTTGGTCTGCGGTGGAGCATTTTCGGACGTTACCAGGAGAAGCAAGACCACGAGTTCAATTTCTCCGAGGCCAGCTATAACCCTGCGAATGCCCCGAGTCTGTATCCCTTCAACAGTGCCAACACAGGGTTGCTTAACATCACGCCCGGTACGAGCCTGTTCAATGGGCTGTCCCAGTGCGGTAATTCCAATCCTACCGTCGCCGGCGTTTCACCTGGCATAACGGGCTGCATGAAGAACAAGTGGATGAATCCAGGCCCGCGGCTGGGTTTTGCCTATGACCCCTTTGGTGACGGGAAGTGGGCAATCCGCGGCGGCTATGGCATTTTCTTCGAGCACATGAACGGAAACGAAGCCAATGCCGAATTGTTGGAGGAAAGCGTCAACCCGTTGGCCGTAAACGGCGCCGTGTACAATGTGCCCGGCTACGCCAACGTTGCAGGATCCGCGGGACCTTCAGGTCCGCCAAGCCCCATGAGCCCGATCTCCATCCCGGGTCAGGTGCAGTGGCCGTACATGCAACAGTGGAACTTGGGCGTCGAGCATCAATTGCCCAGCAACATCATGCTTTCCGTGGCCTTCGTCGGCAGCAAGGGCACGCACCTGACCCGCCAATTCGACGCGAATCAGTTGACAGAGGCGCCCGCGTCGGAGAATCCCTACATTGCCGCAAGTCTTCCCATTACCGCGGCGGATTGCCCGTCTGACATGAGCAATTTCAATCTGGATTCAACGGGCCTTCCGATTTCGGCGACCATCAGCAATGGCGCTACGATCAGCGGCCAGGCGGTGCAGAATCTGTTCGTCGCTTGCGGATATGGGGCGGCGAATTACTTCCGGAAGTACCAAGGCGTGGGAACGATCGCACGCGTCGAAAATTCCGCCAACTCGAGCTACAACTCCCTCCAGGTGGCGTTGCGCCGCAGCTTGGGTGACCTGACATTGAGCGCCAGCTATACCTACAGTCACTCGATTGACGATTCCTCGGACCGCTACGACCCGGTGTTCACGGACCCAGCCGATCCCGCACTCAGCCGCGCCAGTTCTAACTTTGACGTTCGGCACTCGTTCTCCTTGAGCTACGTCTATGCGCTCCCCTTTTTCAAGCAGCCCGGTGCATTGCACACACTGTTGGGTGGCTGGCAGGTATCCGGTATCACTACGGCATTGTCCGGATTGCCCTTCACGGTAACAAATGGCACTACGTACAGCGACAACGCGGGAGTTGCGAATGGGGTTGGGGTTCTCTCGTACCCGGATGTGGTCGGCGATCCCACTGCGGTGACACAGGCTGAGCAAGCTGCCTATGCCGCGGCAGGTGTCTTCGGAGTCCTGAAGTACAACCCAGCGGCATATGCGCTTCCGGTGGGACTGACGTTCGGTACCGCCGCGCGCAATCAGTTGCGCCTCCCGGGGCGATTTAACAATGATTTCGGTCTGTTCAAGCGCTTTGAGTTTAGAGAGCGCTACGCGTTTGAATTCCGCTGGGAGAACTTCAACGTGTTCAATCACACGCAGTTGGACCAGGTCAACGGAAATGGCTCATCTGGCGGCGCCGGCGCAAACGTGGGCATGCCCTGTGTAGGAGGGCCAAACTACAACGCGGGTGCCCCATCGTGCGCCTCTGACGGCTTCCTTGTGCTGAACGCCTCTCACAACCCGCGCATCATGCAGTTTGGTTTGCGCTTTCAGTTCTAACCCCCAACGTAGCGCCACAGTGCGCGTCCCAGCGAACGCGCTGTGGCTTCCTCCCAGCAAGAGCGCCCCGATCTTCTCGGGGCGCTCTTGTTTTGCTCCTGCCTGGGCGATTCGGTGTACAATCTCCGCATGAACCGCCGAACCTTTCTGGAAACTTCCATCGCCACTGCTGTTCTGACTTCCCTTCCCAGCAAGAGCTTCGCCGCCACGCATCAGATCGAAAAAGTCGGCGTGCAGCTCTACTCCGTCCGCGACCTCATGAAGAGCGACTTCGAGGGCACCATCTCCAAAGTCGCCGCCATCGGCTACAAAGAAGTCGAGTTCGCGGGCCTCTTCAACCATTCTCCGAAGGACGTTCGCGCCATCCTGGACAAGGATGGGCTGACCGCGCCCTCCTCCCACGTCGGCTACGACATCGTCGAAAGCCATTGGCCCGAAACGATTGAAGCCGCAAAGATCATGGGGCAGAGCTACATCGTTTGCCCGTGGATTCCGGATGATGCGCGCAAGCAGCCGGATGGCTACAAGCGCATCGCTGACGTATTCAACAAGGCCGGGGAAGCCTCGAACAAGGCCGGCATCAACTTCGCCTACCACAATCACACCTGGGAGTTTCAGCCAAGCCCGCTGCTGGGCGGCAAGCGCCCCTATGATTTTCTGCTCGATTCGACGGACCCGAAATTCTGCAACATGGAAATGGACCTTTGCTGGATTGTCGTCGCCGGCCAGGATCCCGTTTCCTATTTCAATCGCTACCCGGGCCGTTTCCCGCTGGTCCATGTCAAGGACATGAAGAAGCTCCCGAAACCCTCCGATGACAATACGGTTCTGACGAAGCTGGACACTCTGGAGGCCGACATGACCGATGTCGGATCCGGCGTGATCGACTGGAAAAGGATTTTCTCAAACGCGGACAAGGCCGGCATAAAGCACTTCATCGTCGAAAACGATTGGCCGAAGGATGCTCTTGCCAGCCTCACCAACAGCTACACCTACCTCTCCAAACTGCGCTTCTAAGCGCAGCAAGAATGGAACAAGTAAAAGGCATCGGGGGCCTGTTCTTTCGCGCGCGTGGTCCTGTTGTGCTTGCGGAGTGGTACCGCGATCATCCGGGCGTGGCGGTCGTTCCTTCGGATTACGAGACGCCTCCCTGGCAGCAGGAGGCCGGGCCAACGGTCTTCGCGCCTTTCCCGGAAACCACGACATATTTCGGGGACGCCGGCAAAGTGTGGATGATCAATTTTCGCGTTGGCAATCTCGATGCGATGGCAGCGCAATTTCGCTCCGCCGGGATCAGCGTCGAGATCGACGCGCAGGTGTACCCAAACGGCCGCTTCGCGCGCTTGTACGATCCCGAGGGCAACCCCATTGAACTCTGGGAGCCTGCCGGGCGGCGAGACGCCGCGCGATAAACTGCCGCGTTAAGAGGACAGAGAGCTTGCTGGACGGTTTAGGCCCGCAGCTTCCGCGGTTACGTCCGTGTACTTGAGTCCCGCGCCCGTGTTGAAGATCACGACGCGGTCTTCGGGCTTAAGGTAGCCGGTGCTTAGCAAGTGGTCGTAAGCTGCCGTGGCCGCGGCGCCTTCCGGAGATAGAAAGATTCCCTCGTTTTTTGCCCAATCTTTCAGCGAAGCAAGAATCTGTTCATCGGGGATGGAAAGCGCCACGCCACCCGATTCGCGCAGAATTTCCAGCATGATGTAGTCGCCGTAGGGCTTTGGCACGCGCAGGCCGGAAGCGAAGGTCGCTGCGTTCTGCCACATCTGACTCGTCTTTTCGCCCTGTTCAAAAGCGCGCACGACTGGCGCGCATCCCGCCGACTGCACCGCGATCATGCGCGGTCGCTTGCCGGGCCGCACCCAGCCGAGTTCCTCCAATTCACCAAAAGCTTTCCACATACCGATCAAGCCGACTCCGCCGCCGGTGGGATAGAACACCGCCGCGGGATATTCCCAGCCGAGTTGTTCGACCAACTCGTAGCCCATGGTCTTCTTTCCTTCCACGCGAAAGGGCTCTTTCAGCGTGGAGATGTCGAACCAGCCTTCTTTCTCTTTCCTCTCGGCCACCATCCGGCCGCAATCGGAAATCAGTCCATCCACCAGGGTGACCTTCGCGCCATACAGAACGGCCTCCACGTAATTGGCAAACGGCACATCCTTGGGCATGAAGATGTGGGCTTCGAGTCCGCCGGCCGCGGCATAGGCGGCCAGGGCGCCCGCGGCGTTTCCGGCGGAGGGCACGGCGAGTTTTTTCAACCCGTAATGGCGCGCCATGGTGACGCCGAGCGCCAGACCTCTGGCCTTGAAACTTCCGGTGGGATTCGCGCCTTCCTCCTTCAGAAAAACGCCGGGATAGCGCCGGCTGCGCAGCATGGGCGTCCAGCCTTCGCCCAAAGTGACCGGCTCGACATCGGGAAGAACGCAGCGGTATCGCCACAGACCGGACCAGCCGGTCAGAGAGGATTCCCTGGCAATTTGATCACGGTTGGCAATTCCCTTCAGCGGCGCGAGGTCATAGCGCACATACAGCGAGCCGGCGCACTGCGGGCAAACTGTTTGGGGCTTATCCGCGGCGAGCGTTCCGCGACACCGCGAACATTCCAGATGGCTGATTTTTGACATGCAGGCACGATAGCAGCCGCTGCGACATTACGGCAAGCCGCCGCGCCCTCTCAAAAAAGAAAAACTGTTCCGGCTCTCGCGCCTCAGGCTATGATGGCGCCACTCGCTCCTTGCTGAATCCAAACCGGGGACCTCTCTTGGCTGACGCGAAATCGAAAAGCTATTCCCTGTTCTTGCCGGCAGGATTGTTGCTCTTTGCGGCGGGGTCGCTGTTGCCCGTGATTCTGCCGGGGCAAGCCGTGTTGATCGTCCTCCGCTGGGCTGGCCTCTTTTTTCTGGCGCTTGCGGGGCTGCGCAGGAGTTCGCTTACATTTTGGATATTCTTCGCCATGCTTGCGGGGCTTGAGGTTGGGCTGGATCGCCCGCAATTCGCGGTGCACCTGCGCCTTCTCAGCGATATTTTTCTGCGCTTGATCAAGGTGATCGTGGCGCCGTTGATTCTGGGCACGCTCGTAACCGGGATCGCCGGTCATGGTGACCTGAAGAAGGTTGGCAGGATTGGCTTGAAAAGCCTGGTCTACTTTGAGGCGGTAACGACGCTCGCGTTATTCATCGGGATAGCGGCAATCAACCTCACGCGGGCAGGCCAGGGGTTAGCTTTACATGCCGTGGTGGCGGAACAACTACAACCGGCGGCTGCACCGCTGAAGTGGGACGATTTCGTGCTGCACATTTTCCCGGAAAATATCGTCAGGGCTATCGGGGATAACCAGATTCTACAGGTGGCTGTGTTCGCAATTCTATTTGGCATCGCGCTGACGCGTGTGCCGGAAAAATCCCGGCAGCCCATCCTCAGCGTCGCGGAATCGCTCACGCAAACGATGTTCCGCTTCACCAATATCGTGATGTACTACGCGCCCATCGGCGTGGGTGCCGCGATGGCCTACACCGTCGGACACATGGGAATGAGCGTGCTCTTGCCGCTGGCGAAACTGCTGTTGACGGCATGGGGCGGGCTGCTCGCTTTCGTGGTGCTGGTCTTCCTCCCGATTGTGCTGATCGCGCGCTTGCCGCTGGGGCGTTTTTTGAAAGCCGTGGCGGAGCCCGCCACGATCGCTTTCGCCACCAGCACTTCGGAAGCGGCCTTGCCCCGCGCCATGGAATCCATGGAAGAGTTTGGCGTGCCCCGGGAAATCGTCGCCTTTGTTATCCCCGCGGGCTACAGCTTCAATCTGGACGGCTCGACACTCTATCTTGCCATGGCTTCGATTTTTGTGGCGCAGGCCGCGGGCATCCCCATGAGCTGGACGCAGCAACTCTTCATGGTTTTTGCGCTCATGCTCACCAGCAAAGGCGTGGCCGGCGTGCCGCGCGCTGTTCTCGTCGTGCTCTTGGCCACGGCTGCTACGTTTCATCTGCCCACCGAACCGATCTTCATCATTCTCGGCGTTGATGCCCTGATTGATATGGCGCGCACGTCGGTCAACGTCATCGGCAACTGTCTGGCCAGCGCGGTCATCGCCCGCTGGGAAGGTGAGCTTCCTCCGGCCAGTTCTTCTGCTGGGACAGTGTAGTGAGAAGTTTCTTCGCCGCTTTCCGATGATCCAAGGGAAGCTCTCAGGATTCGGGAACTGGAGGGCAACCGGGAAATTCGGCGAGCGCGCCTCACCTGGGTCATCGAGGCTCCTCGTTATTAGGGGTAATTTGCAACTCAGAAGGGCGCGGAACAGCTTATCCTAAAGTGGTTGCGCCGCGAAGCGGGTGAAGGCAAATGGGAATACACTGCTCTGCCCGTATAAACGGAAAGGGCGCCCAACCACAGCGCCCAAACCCGTAGCACCACAGGAGTTTACAAATTGGCCGCGATTCACCTCAAGCCCCGAGAAGTTCGTCGCGAACGTTTTTCAGAACGTACGCAGCGCGTTCCACGCCCACTTCCCCGCTCAGGATCGGATCTTCGTTTTCGATGCTGAGAATGCCTTCGTAGCCGACGTCCATGTACGCCTGGACGATGGACTTCCAGACTGACGCGCCATGGCCATAGCCGACGGCGCGGAAGGCATCGGAAGCAAGGGGAAGATCGCCGGTTTCGAAGACAAAGTTAAGGATGCCGTATTTCGCGACGTTTTCCGGGTAAAGAACAGTGTCCTTCATATGCGCGTGATAAATGATGCCCTGTTTGCCCAGAAAATGGATCACTTCCACCGGATCGCAACCCTGCCAGAAAAGATGGCTCAGGTCGCAGTTGGCGCCAATCTCTTCGCCAACGGCTTCGCGGAGCCTCAGCAATGTCCGTGGATTGTAAACGACGAAGTTTGGATGCATCTCGAAAGCCAGGCGGTGTACACCGTGTTCACGCGCAAATTTCGCCAATTCCTTCCAGCAAGGAATGACCTTTTCATTCCACTGCCACTTCAGCATGGCGTCGTATTCGGGAGGCCAACGGTACGCGACCCAGTTCGGCTGAGTATCCGTGGGCGAACCACCCGGACACCCGGAGAAGCCGACGATGACCTTGACTCCAATGCGCTCGGCCAGCAGCACGGTCTTCTTGAACGTCTCCACGTCCGTGGCGGCGTGTTTGGGATCCGGATGCACGGGATTCCCATGGCAGCTCAGCGTGGCCACGCGAATTCCGCGATCTTCAAACTTCTTAAGCCACGCTTTTGCTTTCGCTGGATCGGCGAGCAGTTCATCCACCGGGCATTGCCAGGAGCCTGGATAGCCTCCGGTGCCGATCTCCATGGCCTCGAGGCCGAGCGCGCTGACTTTGTCGAGCATGGCATCGATGGAGAGTTTTTTGTAAACGTCCGCATTGAACACGCCGATAGGGATCTTGCGCTTGTTTCCGGAAGAAACTTGCGGAGCGCGCGATGATTCGGCGGACAAATGGGACCCGGCACCCATGAACGGAGATGTTGCGGGGAGAGCCGCAGCAAGCACGCCGCTGCCACTGGCGGCCAGAAACTCTCTACGATCCAGAATTTGTTCTGATTTCGGGGGTTCAAGGTGCTTGACGGACATTGGAAGACCTCCAGAAGGTCACAAGAGATGCGTACAACGGATTTCAGCGGCATTATACGCCGGGAGAAACCGTGAAGAGAGACAATTGTGCAGCGGACTCACTTCTGCGGACGGAGGGTTTCCAGCGGCGGCACGGAGACTGCCACTGTAATGGCACGCTCGGGAGGCTTCTTGGAATTCTGCAGCGCATCGACAAGCATCTCAATCGCCTGCCCCGTGTTGGGCGGAATATAGATGGTGGCAGCCAGAAGACCGCTGCGCACCCAGGCCTGCCCGGTTTTCGGAAGGCCGTCGCAGCCGAGGTACGGGATGCCCAGCCATCGTTCCTGCTCGATTTCAGAGGGCAATTCCTGAAACGCTTTCCGTGCACCAATCGCCATGGCGTCATCCTGGGCGGCGACCAGGTCGATGTTGGTTCTCCGTGAGGTCGTGAGTTTCAGCCAGGAACGCACCGCGCGTCGCGCGCTTTCCTCGGTCCACTGCCCCTTCAACGTGATCAGGTGGATGTTAGCGGGCTTGGCCTCATGCATACCCTGTGCGCGTTCCTTGGCCGCCGAATTTTCCGAAGGTCCCTCGATGTAGAGGACGGATCCCCCCGTGGGGAGAAGGGCGGCGCACTGGCGCCCCTGAATGCGCCCGATTTCAACGTGGTCGGAAGTAACGCAGAAAACCGGCGCCTTGTTGGCCGCGCGCAGCTCCGGAATATAGTTGGCGTCGCGATTTAGTACCGCCCAGCCAATTCCGGAACTCACCGCCGCGCGGGCCACTTGCGGCAATGCGGTACCTCCCACAGGCTCGAAGATGATGGCATCCGGACGATCTTCGGGCGCGGCCTGGATTGCTCTCAGGATTTGCGTGCTTTGGTTGATGGCATCGTTGTCCGCGTACGCGACTTCGATGTCCACACCGAGCTTACGTGCGGCTTGCTCGGCAGATTGCGCTTGCTCGATCTGATAGTCGTTTTGGTTGGTTGTGAGAGAGACAAGGAATTTTGACTTGGGCATCGCTCCACCGAGATTACAGATTCTTCCTTACAATACACCCGCAGCAAAAAAAGTGCGCAGGATCGTTTGGGAGATGTCACATGGCAGGAAATTCCCAAGCTCCGTCGCTCGGTTGTCAGGTGGGGACCGCTAAACCGGCCACGGTCTGTTTTATCAAGTCTTCGCGGGATGCAGCGCCTCAAGCCCTGGGATCGACGTGGGCGCAACGAGCACGCGCTCCGGCGGTATTTTGCCATGTTGGTATGCGCCGACGAGCAATTCAATCGCTTGGCCCGCCAACGGCGGCAAGTAAATCGTCGCCGACAGGAGGCCGCTGCGTAACCAGGACTGGCCGGTCTTTGGAAGGCCATCGCACCCGGTGAAGGGGAGACTCAGCCAGCGATCACGCTCAGCCTCATTGGGAAGTTCCTGGAAAACCTTGCGGACCCCGATGGCCATGGCGTCATTCTGCGAGCCAATCAGATCAATGTGAGCCTTCTGCGAGGTGGAAAGCTTAAGCCAGGAGCGCACCGCGCGCTGTGCACTCTCCTCGGTCCATTGTCCTCTCAAGGAGGTGAGATGAATGTTTGCTGGCTTCACTTCCATCATTCCCAGTAAACGTTCTTTGGCAGCTGCACTATCCGAAGGCCCTTGAATGTGCAGAACCGAACCACCGCTGGGGAGAAACGCCATGAACTGGCGCCCCTGGATGCGGCCGGTCTCGAGATGATCGGAACTCAGCGCGAATACGGGAGCCTTGCAGGTCTGGCGGAGTTCCGCAATGTAAGTGGCCTCCCGATTCATGACCACCCAGCCCACGCCGGCGGTTGCCGCCGCACGGGCGACTTGCGGAAATGCCGTCCCACCGACAGGCTCAAATACGACGGCATCGGGGCGCTCCTCGGGAGCAGCCTGAATTGCTTTCAGAATTTGCGTGCTTTGATTGATGGCGTCGTTGTCTGCATAAACAATTTTCGCTTCGACACCGAGCTTGCTGGCCATCTGCGTGGCGGAATTGGCCTGTTCAATCTGGTAATCATTGTCGTTGGTCAACAACGCTACAAGGACCCTGAGAGTTTTCATTGGCTATCCTCAAGCGAGCACTGAATTCAGCATACTCCCGGGCTCGCCGGGTGGCGGCGAAATATGTAGCAGGTGTTTCACCCCAGGAATCTTTCGGGCGGGCCGGAGACTGTGGAAAATGCGAGGAAACTCCCAACCTTGGCCGCTCGAGGCTGCGCGGAGGCGGGGAGCGCCGCTCTGAGCAAAAGAACGCAAGCACCCGCGGCGAGTGGGGCAAAAGCCACAATTGGCCCCATAAGCAAAACTTACCCTGATTATAAGTTCTTTCTTTACAGGGACCTGGAAAAGACGCTACTCCCCTGTTCTGGTACGCCCCTTGCTGACTTGATTCTGGAGGCGACCTCCGTGGAGTCGCTAGCGTACCGCTTCGTTTTCGCTCCTCAGCTCTCCCCAGAAATTCACAGCCCCGGACTATCCCCTAACCCTTTGCGCACCCGCCGGATAGCTCCGGGACACGGACTCACCCAGTTCCCCTTATCCGCTTGGGCTTCGAGCGCTGCGCGACGTTCGGAACGTTCGCGGCACGCAGCAGTTCGCAGAGAGGCGCCATGACCTGGCAAGAGAATTATCGCCGCAAGGCGATGCAACCACGCGAAGCGGTTCAATGCATCCAGTCGAACATGCGCGTCTACATCCACCCAGGTTGCGCGGAACCCGAAACTCTCGTGGAAGCACTCATGGCGCGGGGTCCCTTCGTCAAGAATGTGGAGATCGTCCATCTGTTGACCACCGGGCGCGCGGACTATATCGCGCCGCAAATGGAAGGGCACTTCCGCCATAACGCGATGTTCATCGGAAGCAATGTCCGCCAGGCCGTGAATGAAGGGCGCGCGGACTACACCCCGGTGTTCCTTAGCCAGGTGGAAGAAATGTTTGAGAGCGGGCAGATGCCCATCGACGTGGCCCTCGTTCAGGTTACGCCGCCGGATGCCCACGGCTTCTGCTGCTTCGGGGTGGGCGTGGAAGCAACGATGAATGCCGCGCGAAACGCCAAGATCGTGGTCGCGCAAGTAAACGACCAGATGCCCCGCACGTTTGGCGATTGCTTCATCCCTGTGAACGAGATCGACATCGTCGTGGAAGTCTCCCGGCCGTTGTGCGAATTGAAGCCGGTGGAAATCACCCAGACGCATCACGACATCGGGAAAAATGTGGCCGGCCTGATCGAAGACGGCGCCACACTCCAACTCGGCATCGGCGCCATCCCCGATGCCGTGCTGCTCGAACTCAAGGATCACCGGGATCTGGGTGTGCACACCGAAATGCTCAGTGACCTGGCCATTCCGCTGATCGAATCGGGCGTCATCAATGGCAGCCGCAAAACCATCCATCCGCGCAAAATCGTGTTAGGATTCGTGCTGGGATCGAAAAAACTCTTCGACTACGTGGACAATAATCCGCAGTTTGAGTTTCACCCAAGCAAGTACACCAACGACCCCTTTGTAATCTCTCGGAACCACAAGATGGCCGCCGTGAATTCCGGCTTGCAAGTGGACATCACCGGTCAGGTCTGCGCCGATTCCATCGGAACCTCTTTCTACAGTGGCATCGGCGGCCAGGTGGATTTTATTCGCGGCGCTTCAGCCTGCAAGGGCGGCAAACCGATTATCGCCCTCCCTGCCACCGCGAAAGGCGGGGCCATTTCACGCATCGTGCCCATGCTCGATCCGGGCGCGGGTGTGGTCACTTCGCGGGGCTCGGTGCACTACGTCGTGACGGAATTCGGCGTGGCCTATCTGCACGGCCGCACCATCCGCCAGCGCGCCGAAGCGCTCATCGAAATTGCCCATCCCAAATTCCGGGAAGAGCTGTACGCGTATTGCGAGAAGACGCGGTGGCTGCAACGTCCCGCGCTTCAGGAGAACTGAGCCATGGCACAGGCACGAGGCAAAGTCACCATTGACACCGAAGAATGCAAAGGCTGCGGCCTTTGCGTGGACGCCTGCCCGCCCAAATGCCTGGAGCTTTTGCCCGGCCTGAATCCCTATGGCGTGCATCCGGCGCGCTATACGGGGATGAACTGCTCCGGTTGCGGAATCTGCTTCTATGTGTGCCCGGAACCCGGGGCGATCACTGTGTATCGGCTGATCGTGCCCAAGGTGGCTCAGCCGCCTAAGGAGGGAAGCCATGCGGCAACTTTGTAAGGGCAACGTGGCGATAGTGAAGGGCGCGCTGCTGGCAGGATGCCGGTCGTATTACGGCTACCCGATTACGCCGGCCAGTGAAATCGCCGAAGCGGCTGCGGAGTACATGCCGCAGGTCGGCGGCACGTTTCTGCAGGCGGAAAGCGAAGTCGCCGCCATCAATATGGTCTACGGCGCAGCCTCCGCGGGACTTCGCGTCATGACCGCCTCCTCCGGCCCTGGGATCAGCTTGATGCAGGAAGGCATCTCGTACCTGGCTGGCTCGGAACTTCCCTGCGTGATTGTGGACGTCGTGCGCGGCGGGCCGGGACTTGGAAACATCGCCCCGGAGCAGAGCGACTATTTCGCCATCGTGAAGGGCGGCGGCCACGGCAATTACAAAAACCTTGTGGTGGCGCCCGCCTCGGTGCAGGAGATGGCAGACCTGACCCGGCTCGCTTTTGAGCTCGCGGACCGTTACCGCAATCCCGCCGTTGTCCTGACCGATGGCTTCATCGGCCAGATGATGGAACCACTGGAACTGCAGGCCGTGGAAAGTGTGCAGCCGGAAAAGCCCTGGGCCGTAAAAGGCACGCGTGAGACCAGAAAGAATCTTATCGCTTCAATCTATTTGGAGCCCGATGAGCTCGAAGCCCACGTCCGCAAGCTCGAGGATAAATACAAGAAAGCTGCGGAAGTGGAATCGCGGCACGAGTTGTATCGCGCGGACGATCCGGAAGTACTCTTGGTGGGCTATGGGATCACCTCACGCGTGTTGCGCACCGTCGTGGACCTCATGCGCAAGGAAGGCGTTCGCGCTGGGTTGTTCCGTCCGATCACGCTGTGGCCCTTTCCGGCGGAGGCATTGCGCCACGCCGCGCGCCGCGCACAAATGGTTTTGGTTGTGGAGATGAGCACCGGTCAGATGGTCGAAGACGTGCGCCTGGCGCTGGATGGCCGAGTGGACGTCGAGTTTTACGGCCGGACGGGCGGCAACGTGCCCATGGCCGATGAGGTTTGCAAGGAATTAACGGAACGCATGGGCATGACCGCCGAGTGGGGCGTTTAAGCCGTTGGAATTTGAAGAGGTGACGCTGTGGACGAATACCAAGTGATTGAGTCGAAGTCACCGGTTTTTTACGACAAGTACGTGCGCAAGTCGGAGTTGCAGCACCAGACGCACTACTGCCCCGGGTGCGGGCACGGCGTGGTGCACAAGCTGATCGCCGAGGCCATTGCGGACCTGGGCGTCCAGGACCGCGCGATTCTTGTGACCCCGGTGGGCTGTTCCGTGTTTGCCTACTACTATTTCGACATGGGGAATGTGCAGGCGGCTCACGGACGGGCTCCCGCGGTGGCTACGGCTGTAAAACGATCGAATCCCGAAAGCATCGTGATCGGGTATCAGGGCGACGGCGACCTGGCAGCCATCGGCACGGCGGAAATCGTGCATGCTGCCAATCGCGGCGAAAAGATCACCATCTTTTTCGTGAACAACGCTATCTACGGAATGACCGGCGGGCAGATGGCCCCGACGACTCTGATTGGCCAGTACAGCACCACTTCCCCCTGGGGACGCCGGCCCTCCAACGAGGGCTATCCGTTGCGCATGGCTGAGTTGCTTGCCACGCTGGAAGCGCCGGTGTACATCGAACGTGTGGCTCTCTGCGATAACAAGAACATCATGAAAACGCGGAAAGCGGTGCGCAAGGCGTTGGAATTGCAGCGCGATGGCGCCGGCTTCAGCTTCATTGAGATTCTGTCACCGTGCCCGACGATCTGGAAAATGACGCCGCAGGAATCGCGAAAGTGGATCGAAGAAAAAATGCTCGCGGTCTTCCCGCTGGGTGTCTTCCGCGATCGCAAGCTTGCGCCAATGGCAGACGCTGTGCCGCAAACTAGCGTGACGAAGCTTCTTGGTCTGGACAAGCCGCAGGAAGTAGTGACGCGTCCGATGGCCGTAAAGGACTCTCAACCGGACCTCACCGTGAAGATCGCAGGCTTCGGCGGCCAAGGTGTGCTTTTGCTGGGGCAAATCCTGGCGGAAATGGGTATGCGCGAAGGGCGCGAGGTAAGTTGGCTGCCGTCCTACGGGCCGGAGATGCGCAGCGGCAGCGCGCACTGCCACGTGTGCCTCTCGCATGAACGCGTCGGCTCGCCCGTGATCGAGCATCCCGACGTCCTCATCGCGATGAACGAGCCCTCCTTGCATAAATTCTCGAAGATGGTGGAGGCGCATGGCACCATCCTGTACAACAGTGACAAGCTGCCCGCTGGATTGCCGCCTTGCGAGGCCAAGATTTACTGCGTGCCCGCTTTGGAGATCGCCGACGGCCTTGGCACCACCAAAGCCACCAATATGGTCATGCTCGGAGCATTGCTCGAATTGACCCACACGCTGCCCCGGGAAACAGCCCTTGCGCTGCTGAAAGCGAAGGTGCGCAACGTGAAACTCTTGGATGTGGATTGCCAGGCCATCGACGCGGGAATGGCCTGCCTGCGTAAGCAACTGGGACCTGCCACGGACGCGCACGCACACGATGGAGAACTGGCGCCCTGTTCTTGACGCGATCTCGAGCGATCCATTCATTTCAATGGTGCAGAGGGGCTAACCGCAATACTGTTCACTTAATGAATTTGGGGGGTATTATGGACAGCGTAAAACGCAAGCTCCAGACGTGAAGCTGATGTCTGGGGCACCCGACGCAGCCAGACAATTTGTTTTACTTGTTGACGACTTCGCCGAACAGGCGCTAACTTCGCAGCGTAATGATTGACGTTAGGTGTGCGCGTTGTGGAACCGTACACCACGCATCCTTGGAGCACTTAGGACGGCAACTTAGATGCGCTGGGTGCGACGCTCCTGTCTTGATCGCGCTTCCGCCGAACCAAGCCACTCTTTCGAGTGGTACCCACGTAGAGGCTCCAAAATCGCCCAATTGGAGATCCCCAAAGAATCGCACTATTCTGTCTTGGCTACCGGTAGTCTCGGGTCGACTACCCCGCCCGTTTTTGATTGGTGCCTTGTCGCTCGTGACGCTGTTAATTCTGACAGCCGTCGGCATCGAATTCTTTAGCAAAAATCGATCCTCGAACATGGGTGCGGCAAGTAGTGGTCTCAGCGCTCCAATAAAATCAGAGTCTCAAGATGTAGTTCTGCCACAGCAGTCGGCCCCTACTGGGGGAGTGTTGTCGGTACCGGCGCCTCGAGATTGTGAGGAAAAAAGCGCGCGGCGCTTAGCAAATGGCCTCTTGCTTGGCGACGAGGCGAGGACAGGTGGACACGGGATTGTCAGGATTAGCAACGGCACCAAGTACGACGCTGTTGTGAACCTCGTTGCCTCAGACTCGGGCGAGACAATACGAAGTGTGTACATTAGGAATCGCGATGACGTGAGCCTCCGACAATTGACTCCTGGTACTTATCGAGCCTACTTCGCACTAGGGATGGATTGGGATGACGACGAAGATTCATTTGTTTGCAATCCGGACTACAAAGAGTTCGGCAGATCGCTTGTGCTTGAGGAACGGATCGATGCCAATCGAACGGAATACACGAAGCTTGAAATAACTCTTCATCCGGTCATCGCCGGAAATGTTGTCTCCTCAACGATTTCAAAAGGAGCGTTCCATTTGACCATGCCCCACAGGCACTCTCAACGGAACCATTCGGACTAGGGTGGCCAGGGTTCGCGACTCTAATCGTCAGAACGAAACAGCGCGCACAGCGAGAGCGGTCATGTCGTCGGCTCTGCCGGCTCGGCCAGCGGCGTCCAGAATGGCCGGTGGAAGCTCAGAGAAGTGTTTGCCAACGGAACCGAGTATAGCTTTCTTGAGGAGGGGCAGGCCAAGGGGAGTCCAGGCACCATCGGTGAGGAAAAGGAGAATGTCCCCCGAGGCAAGCGCACCATGAAAGGGAAAAGCCTGCGCTTCGCCGCTGCCGAGGCGGCTGTTGCTTGCGGTATCAGTGAGGATGCGCAAATCCCCATTGCGGGTGAAGAGATAGGATCGAGAGTCTCCGGCGCATGCACCGAAGTATTCGGAGCCGAAGAAAACTGCCGCGAGGAACGTTGTTTGTGCACCGCCGGCGAAACCGGAGTCTAGCAGGCGTATCCATTTCGACCAGGTTTCCGCCGCCCGTGCCTCGTTGAAGCCAACATCTTTCAGCAGCACTTCAAACTGTTTGATGGCGCGCTTCGCCGCACGCTCGGCGTTGCCCGCCCCATCGCAAAGAACGACATACGGCACGGCGTCGCGGCCGATTAGAAAAGCGTCTTCGTTCTGCGGGCGCCCTTGCTGAGTTCGCGTAGCCGCGTATATTTCAATTCGCATTGTTAGTCCGAGATTGGCACTATTCTCAGTTAGTGTCGAGGGTCCGTGCATTGGAAAAGCCTCCTTAATGGGCTTACATTCCAGGACGGGCGGAGTTCCAGAATCCCGGAAGCTTGGATGCCGGAGGTTTCAAGAAGAGGAGACCGACGATGATAAAAATCCTAGGCGGGATTCTGGTCGGAGGGGTGATCCTCGCGATAAGCGTAAATCTGTGGGCCATCATGAAGTCATGGGCGTTTTTCAGGAGTCTACTTGCTGACCCCACGGAATTAAGAAGAATAATTCTCTCACGAGGAGTCGACGAGTTCTTGACCGAGACTGGAAAGATATCTGAGATCGGTGGCTCATTCGCTGTGAATATTCGAATCCTCACAGAAGCACATTTTGGAGCACTCAAGAAAACCAGAAATGTTCTAATCGCGAGCTCCCTAATCTTGATACTTGTGCTCTACGTCATGGGCTTCAAGTACCTGATCGCGGGGATCTGCGTCCTTATCCTCCCTTCGCTGCTCGAGATCCCTGCCTCAGCGAAGAACTATAACGCGACTCTTGCATTCGAGGTTGCCGTCATTCTCCGCAAATGGAACCAAGTGAACCAAAACGAGTGCCGTACTTTCTGTAAAGAGAAGATTCCCCGTTTCAAGGAAATGTACAAAGTGCTTGAGGAGCTTTCGCGTTAGCTGTTCAAGGGCCGGGGAGAAGGTGCAGACAAAAAAAGGGCCGCCGATTTCTCAGCGGCTCTTCATTCATTGAATTTTCTCTTCGCGCAACCGATAGCGATCTGCCAGAACCTGCCCGAGCGCCCCTAAGGCGAACCTTCGGGGTAAGAGTAAACCGAGTCTAGCAAGCAGCGGGCTCGTGAGAGCTGCCGCTTGCGGTTGGAGACCATCCTCCGCACACCATAGCGGAGTAGATCTCGCTTATTTAGAAAGGAGGTGATCCAGCCGCAGGTTCTCCTACGGCTACCTTGTTACGACTTCACCCCAATCATGAGTCATACCTTGGGCGCCTGCCTCTCGCCTTGCGGCGAGTTAGCGCGGCGACTTCTAGTACAGCTCACTTTCGTGATGTGACGGGCGNNATCATACCTTGGGCCGCTGCCCCCCTTGCGGGTCGGCCTGCGAACTTCTAGTACAATCCACTTTCGTGATGTGACGGGCGGTGTGTACAAGGCCCGGGAACGTATTCACGGCGTCGATCTGATACGCCATTACTAGCGATTCCGGCTTCATGCAGTCGAGTTGCAGACTGCAATCCGAACTGAGCAGAGTTTTTTCCGATTAGCTCCCCCTCGCGGGTTGGCAACGGTTTGTACCCTGCATTGTAACACGTGTGTAGCCCTGGACATAAAGGCCATGCGGACTTGACGTCATCCCCACCTTCCTCTCCGTTATCCGGAGCAGTCCACGTAGAGTTCCCTCCTTGCGGAGTGGCAACTACGTGCAGGGGTTGCGCTCGTTGCGGGACTTAACCCAACACCTCACGGCACGAGCTGACGACAGCCATGCAGCGCCTATACTCGTGTCCCTTGCGGGAAGGCCGTATTTCTACAGCTGGTCACGAGCATTTCGAGCCCAGGTAAGGTTCCTCGCGTAGCGTCGAATTGAACCACATGTTCCACCGCTTGTGCGGGCCCCCGTCAATTCCTTTGAGTTTCAGTCTTGCGACCGTACTCCCCAGGTGCAGGACTTAACGCGTTAGCTCCGGGACGACGCCCGAACGGGCGGCACCCCAAGTCCTGATCGTTTAGGGCTAGGACTACCAGGGTATCTAATCCTGTTTGCTCCCCTAGCTTTCGTTCCTCAGCGTCAGTTGTGGTCCAGCGCGCCGCTTTCGCCACGGGTGTTCCTGCAGATATCTACGCATTTCACCGCTACACCTGCAATTCCACGCGCCTCTCCCACACTCGAGCACAGCAGTTTTGGAAGCAGCCTCTGGGTTAAGCCCAGAGATTTCACTCCCAACTTGCCGCACCGCCTACGAACCCTTTACACCCAGTAATTCCGAACAACGCTGGCCCCCCACGTCTTACCGCGGCTGCTGGCACGTAGTTAGCCGGGGCTTCTTCTACTGGTACCGTCACTCCTCTTGCGAGGCATTCGTCCCAGTCGAAAGGGGTTTACACTCCGAGAAGCTTCATCCCCCACGCGGCGTCGCTGCGTCAGGCTTTCGCCCATTGCGCAAGATTCCCCACTGCTGCCTCCCGTAGGAGTCTGGACCGTGTCTCAGTTCCAGTGTGGCTGGCCATCCTCTCAGACCAGCTACCGATCATTGCCTTGGTGAGCCGTTACCTCACCAACTAGCTAATCGGGCGCGGGCTCCTCCTCCGACGCCTTACGGCTTTGAATCCCCAGACCGAGGTCCAGGGAATATTATGCGGAATTAGCCCCGCTTTCGCGGGGTTATTCCCCATCGGAGGGCAGATTGCCCACGTGTTACTCACCCGTGCGCCGTGCACCCATCCCCCTGCCTTGCGGCAGGGAAACTGTGCACTCGACTTGCATGTGTTAAGCACGCCGCCAGCGTTC
>PMES01000076.1 GCA_003154775.1 Acidobacteriota bacterium
CCTATAAAGACGGGGCATTGCTTAAGGGTGGGAATAAAGATACCTGTCTGCTTCCCGGGTATAGCTGCGCTGCCGAAGCGATATATCTGCTCAATACGGGTAGTACCGGGGGAGCGCCCCTGCCCGGAAATTGCGCGATGCATGCGAAATGGTTCTAAGGGCAGTTTGCTGAAGCGGCGAAATCAGCGCTGAGGATGTTCGCTCATGAAAGTGAAAAATAGACTCAAGCGACGGGAGTTCATGTGGTTGGCTGCGAGCGCCGTTGCAATTGGCTCGAGTATTTCCTGTGGAGAGGTCGTGAGCCCCTGGCGTTCACTCACTACCGACGAAGCTGATAGCCTCGCAAGCCTCTGCAACCAGATCATCCCCGAGGATCAAGATCTCGGGGCGGCTTCAGCGGACGTCGTGAACTACATCGACGTGCAACTCTCGAGCCGCCTCAAGAGAATGAAGAAGGTTTATCGTTCGGGGATTGCTCAACTCAACGACCTCTCCTTCGAAAGGTACGGGAAGAAATTCATCAGCTTATCGGATCAACAGCAGGTTGAGTTCCTGACCGCAATTGACCGCGACAAGGCGTGGAAGGAAACCACGTTGCACAAATTCTTCCGAATCGTTGTTGACCACACCATGCAGGGCTTCTACGGTGACCCCCGCCACGGCGGCAACCGGAACCGGGCGAGCTGGGCCATGCTGAACTTACCGTATCCCCCGATTCGAGGAAGATTTCACGGGGACGCCAACGCAACCAACAATTCCAAGGTGAGCTGAGGAGAAATTGGCTTTATGGCGGCGAAAAATGTAAATGCCGTTGTGATCGGCGCCGGTGCAGGCGGCGGCATTGTTGCGAAAGAACTTGCCGAAGCCGGTCTGACAGTTCTGCTTCTGGAGCGCGGAAAGTGGAACACACCGTTCGACGATCTGAAAGACGATCTGAGGAACCAGCGAGTTTCTGTATTGGGCGCCCCATTTGGCCCTGATGACGAACGAAATCCACGGGTCGTGGTTGATGCGCCGGGGCGGGAGCGCATTGTTCTTCCCAGCGACAGCGAAATGGAATACAACAATAATGCTGCTTGCGTTGGCGGAGGCACGGTTTCCTATGGCGCCATGGCCTGGCGTTACATGGAACAGGATTTTCGAATGCGTTCCACCTACGGGTCCGTCGAAGGCAGCACGCTCGACGATTGGCCTATCAGTTACCAGGATCTCGAGCCCTATTACGAGAAAGCAGAATGGGAAATCGGCGTTTCGGGAGACGATTCAAACAACATCTTTCGTGCGCCGCGAAAGCGCCCTCTTCCCATGCCTCCTCTTCCGCCTAATCGCGAATACACAATCCTAAAGCCCGCAGCCCAGCGCCTAGGTTTCCATCCGTTCGACATTCCAATGCTGCGAAATTCAGTCCCGTACGGGGGCAGAGTGCCTTGCATGCGCTGTCGTTGGTGCGTAGGGTTCGCCTGCGAAGTGAATGCCAAGAACGGAACGCAAAATACGGTCATTCCAAAGGCGCTAGTTACGGGCAACTGCGAACTCAAGACGGACTGCATGACGAAAGAGATTTTGACCGACGCCAGGGGCCGCGCAACAGGAGTCGCCTACTACGACGAAAACGATCATCTCCAGGAGCAAACCGTGGACATCGTCGTGGTATCGTGCGGAGCTAATGAGTCCGCACGTCTCCTGCTGAATTCAAAAAGCTCGCTGTTTCCTAACGGTTTGGGGAACCGCTACGATTGGGTTGGGAGGAACTTGCAAGGCCACGCGTACACGGGCGCTTGTGGGTTGTTCGATTTCGAGGTCTACGACGACATCGGACCAGGAGCTTCCATCGCGATTTGTGATTTCAACCATGGCAACCCAGGCCTGGTCAGCGGCGGGATGCTCGCGAATGAATTCATAAGGCTCCCGATCGAATTCGTCGGTCAAGACCAGCCGGTTGTGAAAGATTGGGGACGTGAGCACAAGGATTTCATGCGCCAATGGTTCAAGCGGAGCATCGTCGTCTACGGGCCCGTGCAGGAGATGCCTGTTTTTGACGCGCGGGTACAAGTGGACCCTGTCGTAAAGGACCACTGGGGTATTCCTGTTTGTCGACTTTCAGGGAGGAGGCACACCAACGATATTCACGTAGCTGAATTCCTATCCACCAAAGCGGAGGAATGGCTCAAGGAAGCGGGAGCGATCAAGACTTGGCCTCAGTTGCCTGACTCGCGTTTGAGCGGTGGGCAACACCAAGCCGGCACTTGCCGCATGGGGAATGATCCAAAGACTTCTGTAGTGAACAAAGATTGCCAGGTCCATGATGTGGACAACCTGTTCGTGATTGACGCCAGTGTGCATGTCACCAACGGCGGATTCAATCCTGTACTGACTATCATGGCGAACGCATACCGCGCCTCCGACATTCTGGTCAGGAACTGGAAAGGAACGAAGTTCCGATAGAGACACTGCTGTGCAAGGTTTTCAGGCCACAGCGGAGTAAACATGAGAATTGCGTGCTCACGTTCGGGTCGTGTGTACTTGGCGCTTGGTATCGGGGTGCTTGTCATTCTTTGTATACCCGGAGCGAGCCTATACTACGAAGCTTCCGGTGGCAGGGCGTGCGCGCGGTGCCACGAAATCTGGCAGCTTTACGCTGATTGGCATACATCCGCACACCGCAATATCAAATGTACGGAATGCCACGGACACGTCTTTACCCTTGATGCCGGATTTCACCTGAACAACATGCGACGCGTTTTCACACACCTGCAAGGTGATGCCCGGGAACGGGTTCGCATCAGGGAGCGGGACATTCCCAAGATCATGGCCAATTGCCAGAGATGCCACCAGCAGGAATACGCCGATTGGCAGGCCGGACCGCACGGCGTTTCGTATCGGGACATCTTTCTTGACAAGACATTCAACCAGAAAAACATCTTGATGGACGACTGCTTGCGATGCCACGGAATGCATTTTGAAGGATCTATTCGCGAACTCGTGCAACCCATTACCACCACGGGCCCATGGTCGTTAAGAGATCGCTCGCTCGCCGATCACCCCGTGATTCCGTGCCTCACATGCCATCAAATTCACAAGGAAGGAGTGCCGCTTCAAAGGTCGAGGCTTGGCGTGCGGGCGTCCGGGCCGGAGCAGGAGATCATGCTCCCCTCCCTGGCTCTATTCGATCGCCGGGAAATGGAATCGGTTGCTGTCAGCCGCTTAAGCCTGCTCGAAATGAAAGACGGCAATCGCTTGGTTAAGACCAGTTCTGATCCGCGGCAGGCGCTTTGCTACCAGTGCCACGCGCCTCGCGCAACCCAGCAAGTTGGATCAGGTGACGACCGCACTCCAACCGGAGTGCACGAAGGCCTGAGCTGCCTTGCATGCCACCTTAAACACGGCCAGTTGACACGCGCTTCCTGTGCGACGTGTCATCCTCGTCTCTCCAATTGCGGACTGGACGTTGAAAAAATGGATACAACCTTCAGATCGCCCAAGAGTCCGCACGACATTCACTTTGTGAAGTGTGAAGACTGCCACGCCAAGGGGGTGCCGAAGAAGGCCCACCGCGAAGTTCACTTCCCAACCTCAGCAAACGCTCCAGTTAAGCCGTTGCATAGCGACCGACTTCGATCCTCCGAAGAGTTGTCCCGGGCCAAAATGTTATCCGGGGTGAATGCAGCTAGCGTCACCAACATTCAAGAAGAGGAAACTGAAGTCACGATACTGAGGCGACCAGAATGTTACAATCTTACATTGCGTGGTAAACGGCCAAATGGAGTTTCTACTGACCACATGCCTCGCCCGCTGGCACACGTGCAAAATAAATCCACAATCGATGTTTTTGTTGACAAGAAAACGGCGGATGGAAATACCGCGCGTTCTTCAGCATTGGCGCAGATACGTAGCGCCAGGTAACCTGGTTCCATTGATGTAAGACAGCCCCGGCAAAGTCTTTTGCCATAGGAAGATTATGACGATCCCCAATAGCGTGAGGGTTGAGCGGGCGTGTTGCGGTGGTTTCCGGGGAGACCCAAAGTGGTTCAACAGCGAGATGGACGGGGCGAGTAAAGTACTGGATTTTCTGAGTGTCTTGATAGTGACGAAAAGAGGATTAATGAAATGACGAAATCAAGAAGAGAGTTTGTCCAATGGATGACCACTGCAGCTATCGGCACTGCTTTCTTTTCAAAAAGTGCGGGGCTCTTGCATGCTTATCCCCTTGAACTCCCACCGGGTCTGCAACTTTGGAGCGTTAGGGATGAGTTGGCGAAGAATCGTGATGCGACCTTACGTATGATTGCACAAATCGGGTATCGAGAAGTGGAGCTTTTCGAGTTGCCTAAATCTCCCTCTGAGTTCCGGAGAAAGTGTGCCGACGTGGGATTGAACTGCGTGAGCGGTCACTTCTATCTCGATTCCTTGAAGAGCCAGAAGACGATCGATGCTGCGAAGGAGTTGGGACTGCAGTACATGATCGTTGTTTTCCCGACACTCCGGTCCTTGAGTGGCCAAGATATTTCGAATATGAGTGTTGACGCTCTCACCCCGCTGTATGAAAAGATCTCACTAGACGACTACAAATGGAATGCCGAGCAGTTTAATAAGTATGGTGACATTCTGAAACGCAATGGGCTGCAACTTGGATATCACAACCATGCTGTCGATTTGAAAAAGTTCGGAAATGCGGTCGCGCTTGATTCGCTCATCGAGTCGACGGATCCGAACTTAGTCGTGTTTGAGATGGACTGTGGGCACATGATCCATGCTGGATCCGATCCGATCGCTTACCTGAAAAAATATCCTAGCAGGATCGGCTTGCTTCATCTGAAGGATCTCAAACTCGGCTTCACGGTCGCCACGTCGCTTGATACAGAGGAAAAAGATACTGACGCAGAGATCGGGTCAGGAGTCATTGATTGGAAGCGCCTATTCGAAGTGGCGAAGCAGGGAAGGGTGAAGCATTGCTTTGTTGAGCATGAAGGGAAAATGGACCATCCTCCGCTTGAAGCCATTGCGATCTCATACAAGTATCTCCAGCAGTTTTGAGGCTGAAATACAACATTTGCATGGCAGAGCGGCCGACGCTTTTCCTCGCCAAAATCTCATTCGCGTCGAAAATGGTGCTACTCCCTGCCGGGAACATTTGAATCCGAACTGCGAATTGAACCAGGCATGCTCTGCCGATTGCAAGTTTCTGCATAGCAATCCGTCAGCAGGCCCGGCAATTCACAAGGATGGAGTTCGGAGGTGCGGTTTCAGAACCACACGCCTGGGGTGAGGTAGCCCGATCGTGACGATCATGGCGCCCGCCGAGTCGCGCGTGAGAAAGAATACGATCCGAGGCGATGGAACGCGGTCGCTTGTTCGGCGTTCTCTTCCCGAGTCCAAGATGCGTGCGGTCTTTCAGGCAGCAGCGGACGCATTCAGGGAGCAATCGCTTCAGATAACGTTCGTCGAATGAGATGAGGTGATCCAACAGGTCACGACGGCAATTGCCTACCTTACGCTCCACAACTCCGTTCTGCCAAGGACTGCGCAGTGAAGTGCGGGCACATTTGATTTTCATCGATCGCATGGCGGCGGGGAGCTCTGCCCCATGCCTGGCATCCCGATCGAAGATGAGAAACCTGGGTGCCGACCCACATGGAAATGCCTCCCGTAGCTGTCGAACGATCCGACTGCTCCTCGGGTGCCTCGTGAGGTTGGAGTGCAGGGTGCGCCGGCGGTCGTGACCGATGACGAAGAAACAATAGAGCGCGCTGAAGGGGATCGTTGGAACCGCAAAGAAACCCATCGCCCCAATGGTTTCTCGGTTGTTGCACGAAACGCAAGCCAGCGCTTGGCTGGGGTCAGGATCCCTCGGCGCTCGTTTCATGTAGCGGAGGATCGTTCGCTCCGAGACATCAAAACCAAGCATGAGGAGCTCGTCATGTGTCCCGGGCGCGCCCCAGGTTGGATTCTCAACAACCACCAGGAAGATCAACTCCCGAACCTCGTTTGAAACTCGTCTCCTCGCTACCGGCTTATGGGCTCCCGAGATCAAGCGCCAATAGAAGGGGAAGCGTGTTCGATGCCAGCGAACCATCGTCCCCGGTGTGACGATGATCAAAGCTTCTTTCCAGGTGGACCAGAACTGATAGGCAATGACCCGGAACAGAGTGTCGAACAAATCGAGCGGTGGCCGCGGCTGTCGACATTCCAGAACAGCAAACTGTTGCCGAAGCCCGAGAATCTCCGACACAAGCTTCCCGCAGTTACGAAAAAGGCGAATGAGGACCCCGAACCAAAGCAAAAAAAGTGCACATGGGCCGGGGTTATGGCAGGCACACCTCGGAACTAGGGCCGTAAGTTGCTGATTCTTCCGCCTGGGAACATTTTGGCGACTACAGCCCTCTATGGGCCTCCGCAGAGACACCTAGATCTTTCGCTTTTCCGCCAGATCCCGCTGAACGAGCGGGTCCAGCTGCAATTCCGCGCCGAGTCGTTCAATCTCACCAATACGCCGAGTTTCGCCGCGCCTGATTCCGGCTTAGGGGACCCTGGCTTCGGTGCCATTTCTTCGACCGGCAACGCTAACTCCCGCCAGCTCCAGTTCGCCCTCAGACTGTTGTTCTGATTCGAAGATCCTGACCTGCACGTCTCAAGAAATTCTTCTACTCTGTCATTAAAACTCAATCTCAATCGCTCCTATAAAGACGGGGCATTGCTCAAGGGTGGGAATAAAGATGCCTGCCTGCTTCCCGGCATAGCTGCGCTGCCGGAGCGATATGTCTGCTCAACACGGGTAGTACTGCGGTGGCTCCGTCTCGAAAGGCAGAGTTTTGTCAGCAATTTATGCATGCGGAGATACTCTATGAAAATAACCAGGGGCGTTCTTTCTGTTGTTCCAGTTTCGAGGCCGGTGCGAGTTCTAGTCAGAATTATGCTTCCTGTCCTGTGGGCATCTCTCCTTCTTACCCTCGGCTCGAGGGCCCAAGTGACCACGGCGGACGTCGTGGGGACCGTAACCGACAGCAGCGGAGGGGTAATTGTAGGCGCTCGGGTCGTGCTAGAGAATCTGAGGACGGGTTCAACGCAAACCGCCATGACGGGCCAGGCGGGAGAGTATGTCTTCACATTGCTGCCTGCTGGACATTACAAGCTCAACGTTGCTGCTAGCGGCTTCAAAGGATTTATTGTGTCTGATTTTGCCCTTGCGGCTGGTGATCGAGCGCGTGTAGATGCGCGCATGGACATCGGCCAATCTTCCCAGTCGGTTGAAGTAACGGCAACACCGCCCGCGCTACAAGCCGAAAGTTCTACGATCAGCTCGACTGTCACGGAGATGTCTGTCCAAGATTTACCTCTGAACGGTCGAAACTTCATCAGTTTAGTGCAGCTCACACCTGGGGCAAACGAAGGCCTGCCGCAAGGGCTTACGAGTGGTAACCGCCCTGATGATCGACGTCAGTCCTCTGCTGTAACCGCGAACGGTCAGGGCGACGTTTTTAACAATCACATTATCGATGGAATGGATAACAATGAGCGGGCTATCGGTACCATCGGTGTACGTCCTTCGATTGATGCTATTTCCGAAGTCCACGTGCAAACCAATGAGTACACGGCCGATGTTGGCCGTACAGCCGGCGCTGTGATCAATATCATCACAAAGTCAGGGACGAACGATTTTCACGGTTCACTATACGAGTTCCTGCGCAATGACAAACTGGACGCGAGGAATTTCTTCGCAAATGCCGGGTTGAAGCCTGAGTACCGCCAGAATCAGTTCGGTGGCAGTTTGGGGGGGCCGATCAGAAAAGACAAGGCTTTCTTTTTCGCCGATTATGAAGGGCTGCGCGTGGTTCAAGGAGTTACTTCACTGACGACGGTGCCGACTGCACTAGAGCGCACTGGAGATTTCTCAGAACTGCTGCCGAGCACTTTGATCTACGATCCGACAACCGGGCTCCCTTTTCCGGGCAACAAGATTACGAATGTTAGCCCGATCGCCGCAAACTACATGACGCTGTATCCTCTACCGAACCTGCCTGGACTGTCTAACAACTACTCCAGCACGCAAAACAGAACGCAGTTCAGCCACACCGGCGATGTCCGGTTCGACGAGCATTTCAACGACAATAATCTGTTCTTTGCGCGGTACACGATCAACGACGTTGCGACATTCACTCCCGGACTCTTTCCAGCGGTGGATGGAATTCAGGGTGGAGGAAATCCCAGCAGTTATCCGGGTCCCGCGCAGGAGCGCGCTCAAAACATCCAACTAAACTATGTACACGTCTTTACTCAACATCTGCTTCTGGAATTGAAGGCGGGTTACACCAGGGTCAATATCGCCTCAAATCCCTTAGCTGATGGACTGAACCTTAGCGAAAAGTTCGGATTGACTGGAGTTAACGTTAGCGGGGTTTCGGAGTTGTCTTTGATGGGGCCGGTCGGCTATGCAGCCCTTGGTGATGCTTATTACCTGCCGATCAATTACATCGACAATACCTTCCAGTTGGACGGGGCCGTCACCTACGTAGTGGGAAGACACACGCTGAAGGCTGGAGCCGCATTAATTCAGCGTCAGGTGACTGATTTTCAATCCGACTTTGCCGCGGGCTATTTCACCTTCGCGGCTGCGCAAACTGCGAACCCGACCACTCAGACAGGGGGGGACGCAATGGCATCGTTCCTGGTAGGAATTCCCCAAGAGACACAGCGCATGAACGAACTAGTCAGGCCGACTTTCCTGATGTGGGAGCCGAGCGTTTACTTACAGGATAACTGGAGAGTGAAGCCCTGGCTAACGTTAAACCTCGGCGCGAGGTATGACGTCTACACTCCCTACACTGAGAAGCACAACTACCTGTCTAACTTCGATACGAGTACTGGGAAGGTTATCGTGGCAGGCCAAAATGGGGTGTCCGATACGGCCGGTGTTGCGACGGATTACCGCAACTTCGCGCCGCGCGTCGGTTTTGCCGCGACGTTGAGGGGCGGTGTCGTGCTTCGTGGTGGTTATGGGCTAACTTTTTTTCCGGGGAATCTCACTTCGGCAGCTGCTTTGATCAATGCCCCATTTGGTTTCTCGTATGGTCCCGTTTCAAACGTGCCGCTATCGGCGGGACTGCCGGTGCCGATGCCGGGCGATCCCAACAATCCGAGCGGTTTTTTGACTGCGGAGGCGAAAGATTTCCGGTCAGGCTATCTGCAACAATTCAATCTGAACCTACAGAAGGCGATCGGCGCGAACGTGTTCAGCGTCGCCTATGTTGGGGAACTTGGGCGCCATCTGCCACAGGAACTCCCAAACTTGGCTCTGCCATTGCCCTGTCCCGACCCCTACCCTTGCACACCGATACCGTATTCATCAACGGTTCCAAACGTGTCTGCCATTGGATGGACACAAACTGAAGGTGCATCCAGTTACAGTGCGATGCAGATTTCATTCGTGCGCCGCTATTCCAATGGTCTAGATGTAAGTTCGAACTACACATGGGCACATGGAATCGACGATACCTCAACTATCAGCAACAATTTTGCGTCAGGAATCTATCTGGTTCCTTCCAAAATAGCGACTTACGATCGGGGTAACAGCGATCTGGACATGCGTCAACGTTTTACCGTGGCGGTAAACTACCAATTGCCCTTCGGCAAGGGACTTGAGGGGGTTGCAAAGAAGGTTTTATACGGGTGGCAGGTTAATGGAATTTTAGTTTGGGAAACCGGGCAGCCTTTCACAATAGTAAACCCGAACAACCCGCAGATTAACCTTGGCCCCTCTATCTATGCAGACCGGCCGAACCAGACAGAGAGCGCAAGCCTGTCAAACCCAACGATTCAGGAGTGGTTCAACACATCGGCATTTTCAGTGCAACCTTTTGGCACTCTGGGTGACGTGGGACGCAACACGCTCTACGGCCCTCACCAGAGACACTTCGATTTGTCGCTGTTTCGTGACATTCCTCTTAACGAGAAAGTTAAACTTCAGTTCCGCGTTGAGTCTTATAACCTGACCAATACACCGAGTTTCGCGGCACCTGATTCCGGATTGGGTGACCCCGGATTTGGTGCGATCTCCTCAACGGGAAATGCTAACCCACGCCAACTGCAATTTGCTCTCAAGTTCCTGTTCTGAGAGACAACGACCGCCGACGGTACTTGAGCCTTCGGTGGTCGTTGGTTATTAGGGTAAGGATGGCGAGAGGAGAGAATTGTGAGCTGCTTGTATCACAGTATGGGACGTGGAATCACCGCTAGCAAGTACATGTCCCTCGGGCTCATGGCCTTGTTCTTCGTTGCCAGCGTTGCGTTGGCGCAGACGGCCGCCCCGACACCGGTCGTGACGGGAAATGCCAGAGTCGATAAACTTCTCAGCCAAATGACTCTGGCGGAGAAGATCTCCATGATTCACGGCGCACCGGAAGATCCGTCCACAGACCAGGGACAGGCTGGCTACCTGCCGGGCTTACGACGGTTGGGGATTCCGTCTTTGCGACTCGCCGACGGACCGCCAGGGGTGTTAACGATGCACCCGTCAACGGCAATGACGGCAACCATGGGACTGGCTGCCACGTTCAGCCGCGAGGACGCCCGCCAGAACGGGGTGGTGATCGGTCGCGACGCTCGCGCCCTGGGCCAGGACGTGGCTCTTCAACCGTACATCAACGTGTTCCGGGACATGACCTGGGAGCGGTCCTACAACATGTACGGTGAGGATCCGCTTTTAATCGGGCAGGTCGGAGCCGGAGTTATCACCGGAATTCAGAGCCAGGGCGTAATGGCTCAGGCCAAGCACTACATCGCTTATGACAGCGGGCACGGAGAAGATGCGCCTGACGTCTTTGTCGATCCGCAGCCTCTGCACGAGATCTACGTCGCGCCGTTTGCGGACGCAGTCGATGCGGGGGTTTCCTCGATCATGTGTTCCTACAACAAAGTAAACGGCCCGTATGCATGCGGAAACTCCGATACGCAGAATACGATCCTCAGAGGCGAACTGGGGTTCAAGGGATTTATAACCTCCGATTGGGGCGGCAATCACGCCAGTGACTTCATAAACGCTGGGCTCGACCTGGAGATGCCCGGGATTGTTCTTGATGACGCGGAAGCCTCCTTAATGCCATCCTATTTCAGGCCAGATCCGCCGCCGCACTCTAAGCCTTGGGCGGCAGACGTTTCCCCAGATGTCTTTATCGGCGGAATCCCGGAAGAGCCCCGCCAAAGATTCTCTTTTTCTAGTCCCGACGGCACGTTGACGAACGGAATGCTGGCGGCAGTCCAGGCGGGCACGGTGAATGAACTGACGATCACCCAAGCCGTGGCGCGGATCTTGCTTCAGATGGATCTCTTTGGGCTGCTGGACGACAAGTCGAACCATGGCGTGACAACTGTGCCGGTCGACGAAGATGCCAGGGTCGTCCAGAAGACGTCCGAGGATGCGGCGGTGCTGCTGAAGAACGAGGGTGGCGCGTTACCCCTTAGGCAAAGTGATCTCAAGCTGTTGGCAGTAATTGGACCGGGCGCAGGGCAGACGATTGCCATCGGTGAATCCCGTGAAAAAGGTCTCGGCTTCCCGTCGAGGCAGGTCTCACCGTTGCAGGCGCTGGAAGAATACACGGCTGATGTCCCGAACAAAAACATCACGTACGCGGTTGCGAATGATATGACTGGGACGCCGGTTCCCGCGACTGCGCTCTCGCACCAGGGAGCTCCGGGGCTGCTACGCACGGACATGAAGACTAAGCAGATGCGAGTGGACGCACAACTCGACTTCACGAAGTCGAACGGGCAATATCTGCTCGCCAGCACTTCCTACACCTGGACCGGGACCCTCACCGTGCCGAGTGAGGGATCCTACTTGATTTACCTGCAAGTTCTTGGCGCGTCGGGAGACCTGGTTTTAGATGGCAAACAAGTCGGCCAGACTGCCGACCTGTTTGAGCACGGGAACGTCCTCCATCCCTCGCAGGATAACGTACTGCCTACCACCGACAACCTCGACAATGTTCGTGCGCGGATCCAACTGGCAGCCGGGGAGCACACTCTGGCAGTGTCAGTGAAAGGCGAAACAGATGGAAACCCCGTCCAGGTTCGGCTGAACTGGGTAACTCCTGAACAGCAGAATGCCAATTTCGAGGCCGCCATCACTGCCGCCAAGAAAACCAGGACCGCAGTGGTCTTCGCCTGGGGCAGGGGCCGTCCTGCCTTCGCGCTTCCCGGAGACCAGGACAAATTGATCGCGGCGGTCGCGGCGGCAAATCCCAACACGATTGTGGTGCTGAACACAAGTCAGCCCGTAGCGATGCCCTGGCTCGCCAAGGTGAAAGCCGTGCTGGAGATGTGGTATCCGGGAGACTCGGGCGGACCAGCTACAGCCGCTATCTTACTGGGCCGTCGGAACCCCGCCGGCCGACTGCCCTTCACCTGGCCACAGCGCCTTGATCAGTGCGTAGCCAATGATCCGGCGCACCCCGAACGTTCTTCCAGCGGGGCCAATCACAAAACGTACTACTCTGAGGGTATTTACATAGGATACCGGTGGTTTGACAAGCAGAATCTCGAACCCCTCTATCCCTTTGGCCACGGCCTGTCATACACGAGCTTTCAATACTCGGCGCTGAAGGTTGCACACGCCCGCGACGGCGGACTTGACGTCAGCTTCCGCCTCCACAACGTAGGCAAGAGAGACGGTGACGAGGTTCCTCAGGTGTACCTGGGAGCGCCAAGCGAAGGGCCGAGCGGTGTGCAGTTTGCGGTTAAGGCGCTCGCGGCTTTCGATCGAATCAACTTGACTCCGGGCCAGTGGAGGGATGTCACGCTGCACGTACCACTGCGTCGACTGCAATACTGGTCCAAGACGGCCAACAATTGGGCAATGGCCACGGGCGCTCGCAAAGTTTACGTGGCCGCCTCCTCGCGTGACATACGCTTGCAGGAAGATATCAGCATGGCCGTTGCTCCCGCCGCGCAATAACTGATCAGCCTGGTTGCGGCTAGGATTGGTCCGCAAACAGACGACAAATTGACGCTCGGCAAGGAGGATACAGATGGCATGGTCAAGAAGAGAATTGCTGTGGCGGAGCGGTACCGCTTTAGCCGCAACTGCGCTTTCGTTCGACAAACATTTCGCTCTGCTCGGCGAACCGTTGGAGCGGCCGGCACGAAACGGGCCGCATTCATCCGGTCGCATGCGTATGCTGTTTCACGGGCGATTGCGGAAGGCGTGCCGGTCAGGGGTTATTTCTTTTGGTCGTTCGTCGACAATTTCGAATGGACGGACGGCTTCGCTCCGCGGTTTGGTCTCTACCACGTGGATTACACAACGCTCGATCGCCACCTTGCCGCCGGTGCTGAGGAATTCATCGAGTTGGCACCCCAATAAGGAGATGAGGTAAACGATACAGTACAAGTCGTCTGGGGTGCTTACTTAGTTTTCGCGCCTCCAAAATAGGCTGCGGGATCAGTTGTGCCGTGTTGTGACGGTGTAGACAGGAAAAGGCCTTTTACCGATGGTAGTGTCAAGGCATTCCAGATCGGGCAAGGGAAAAGTCATGCATGGACCATTAAGAGTAGCGGTTCTGGGAACCGGTTTTGTCGGTCGCCAGCATCTCGAAGCCCTCAGCCGGTTGGGTGCTACGACTCAAGTCTGCGCTCTCGCCACTGCCGATATTGAGCAAGGTAAGAGGCTGGGGAGTGAGTTCGGGATAGACAAAATTGTGTCTTCCTACTCCTTCTTGCTAGATGACCGTTCACTTGACGCCGTGCATGTATGCACTCCAAATTCGCTACATTTTTCCATGGTGCAGGATGCGCTACTCGCAGGTAAGCACGTACTCTGTGAAAAGCCGTTGGCAACCTCCGCGGAGGAGGCGCAAAAATTGACGGAGTTAGCGTGGGAAAAGGGGTTACGGAACTGCACTGGCTACAACCTTCGTTTTTACCCGTTAGTCCAACAAATGCGGAGCATGTGCCAGGAAGGCGATTTGGGAGAAATCCTAGTCGTGCAAGGTACGTATTCGCAGGACTGGCTACTTTTTGAGACGGATTGGAACTGGAGAGTTGACTCAAGAGAGAATGGCCCGAGCCGAGCTATGGCCGATATTGGTTCGCACTGGTGCGACATGGCCGAATATGTCACCGGAAGGCGGATAAGCAGTCTATGTGCCGATCTTCAGACCTTTCACAAGAAACGCTTTAGACCAAAAGGATTTGTCGAAACTTTTTCTGGGAAGACGCTTGTGCCTGCAGATTATCAAGAAGTTCCAGTAGATACGGAAGACTTTGGCGCAGTTATATTTCGCATGGGTGAACGTACGCGGGGAAGTTTCACCGCAAGTCAGGTGGCAGCGGGCCGCAAAAACTATCTCAGTATAGAGATTTATGGCACGAAGTCATCGGTCATATGGGATGCGGAATCTCCAACCCAACTTTGGATCGGCAACCGGAACGCGAACAATCAAATCCTGGTCAAAGATCCCACTCTGATGAAGCAATACGCCAGTTACTATGCTGAGTTGCCTGGCGGACACGTTGAGGGTTACAACAGCACGTTCAAACATCTTTTTCGGCAGTTTTATCGCTCAATTGCTGATGGCCATTCGCAGCCAGAGTACCCGCAATTTAGTGACGGCCTGCGACAACTCACGATCGTAGAGGCGGAGCTAGCCAGTAATCGTTGCCACGCCTGGGTGGAGGTCTAGGTACGTGTGCGTTCGCACCGGAACAGACAGGAGTATTAGCAGCTAATCCGAATTTAACACGGAGGGAGATTGTTTGCTCAAGGCGCGCTTCTTGACCCGACATGAACTTACTTTATGAAGCTAGGGATTTTTACGCCCGTGTTTGGGAAGTTATCGTTTGACGAAATGTTGGCAAAGGTGTGTTCCCTGAGTGGCGTCAATGCGATTGAGCTAGGCACCGGCGGATGGCCTGGGTGCAGTCACATTCGGGTGGATTCTCTGCTAAGTGACACACAGGCAGCACGTGCATACCGAAATCGCGTCCAGGATACGGGCTTGACGATAAGTGCCCTCTCATGCCATGGCAACCCGCTCCATCCCATTCAAACAATCGCTCGCGATTATGACGAGGTTTTTCGAAAAACGGTGCGCCTCGCAGAAATACTCGAGGTTCCCGTGGTTGTAACATTTTCGGGCTGCCCTGGCGATGGCGATGAAAGCAAGCACCCCAATTGGATTGTCACGCCGTGGCCCCCAGAGTTCTCGGAGACCCTGAAATGGCAGTGGGATGAAAAGGTTATCCCCTACTGGCTCGAAGCCGCCAAGTTTGCCGGGAACCATGGGATCAAATTGGCGCTTGAGCCACATCCCGGATTCGTCGTTTATAACGTAGAAACATTCCTAAAATTGCACGAGGCAATAGGCAAAACCATCGGCGTTAATTTCGATCCCAGCCATTTCTTCTGGCAAGGAGTAGATATTTCTCTTGCGATTCGAACGCTCGGAGAAACGATCTTCCATGTGCATGCGAAAGATATCGCATTCGACAGCTGCATTGTGGCTCGTAACGGTGTACTGGATAACAAGTCCTACAGTCGCGTGGCGGAACGCTCTTGGCTATTTCGCACGGTCGGCTGGGGGCATGATGAACTCGAGTGGAAACGAATCGTCAGCGCTTTGAGGTTGATTGGATATGATTATGTGCTTTCCATAGAACATGAAGATGCGCTGGCGTCGGTGGACGAAGGTCTGACTTCTGCTGTGACGTTCCTTCAAAGAGTGCTTCTCTCAGAGCCGCGGCCTGAAGCATGGTGGATCTGACTAGGATCAGAACGCAAGGGTGTGCGAGTTTTTGTCGAACAACTAACGACTTATAAGGAGAGAAAACAATGGCATGGTCACGACGAGGGTTTTTACGGCAGAGCGGTATAACACTGGCAGCGACCGCGCTTGCGATCGACAAACATTTGGTTTTGCATGGCGAGCCATTGCAGCGGTCGGCGGGATTGCAGCTTTTCGCAGTAGCGGATGAACTTCAGAAGGACTTTGACGGTACTCTCCAACGGGTTCACGCGATCGGATATAAGGAAGTTGAGATGGCAGGCTTTTTCGGTAAGAAGCCCACTGAAATAAAGACGTCTCTCGACAACGCAGGTCTGCATTGCGCCAGCGTTCATATCTTCGATCCGGGCCCGGCTACCGACACCATGGATTATGCGGTGGCAATCGGCGCGAAATATGTCATAACTGCGCTCTATCTATTGAAACGCGAGCCCGATGACAATGCCTATATAACTATGGTGAAACGCCTCACCCTTGACGACTACAAAGCCATGGCGGAGCAGTGTAACCGCCTGGGGGAACAAGCAAAAAGTCGCGGGCTGCAATTTGGTTATCACAACGAAAATGTAGAGTTTAGGCCTTTACGAGGAGGCACTGGATATGACGAGTTGCTACTATCCACGGACCCCGAGCTTGTCAAATTGGAACTTGACTGCGGATGGATGGCAGCGGCGGGTCAAAACCCAGCAGCCTATATCACCAAATATCCGGACCGATACCGACTTCTGCACATAAAAGACTTTAAGTACAGGGCTAAGCCATCTTACGGCGGTTGGCCTGGTGAGAGTCCGGAACCAACTGAATTGGGCCGAGGACATATCGATTACAAGCCAATTTTTGATGCTGCGAAAAAGAGTGGCGTCGAATGGTACTACGTCGAGCAGGAAGCGCCATTCACGGATATGCCGGTAATGGAGGCACTCAAAGTCGATTACGAATATGTGCACAAGCTACTCTAATGGCCTAAACTGCTTAACCTAGATTTCCAATTTGAACTCCACTAAACGAATCCCGACCATTTTGGAGAAAATCATGAGCAGAAATCCGATTTCTCGCCGTCAGTTCCTGCAAACCAGTGCCGTGACCACCGGCGCCTTGATGACCACCGGCCGCATTGCCCTCGACCCGGCTCGCATTCCTTCCTCGTGGGAAGTCCCGCCGAGCGACCGCGTTCGTTTTGGCATCATTGGCGTGGGTATGCAAGGCAGCGGCCTGCTCACCACGGCTGTAACTCTTCCAGGCGTGGAATGCGTGGCCGCGAGCGACCTCTACGATGGCCGCCACGCTCTCGCGAAGGAGATTGCCGGCGCTAAAATCACTGCGACGCGGCGTTACAAAGAACTGCTCGACAACAAGGAGATCGACTGCATCATCGCCGCCGTTCCCGATCACTGGCACAAGCAGGTCTTCGTGGACGCGGTCAGGGCCGGCAAGGACATCTACTGCGAAAAGCCGATGTCGCATGGCGCGGCCGAGGGAATCGAGATGGTGAACGCTGCAAAGGGCACCGGGCGCATCACGCAGATCGGTTCGCAGCGCGTCAGCTCCGTAATTTGCGCCAAGGCCAAGGAGCTTCTATCGCAGAGCATCATCGGGGACTTGAATCTGGTCGAAGCCTCGCTGGGGCGCAACGATCCCACCGGGGCGTGGGTGTATCCGGTCCCGCCAGATCTTTCAACGCAAACCTTGGATTGGGACACCTGGCAGGGCACGGTGCCGAAACGCCCGTTCGATGGCAAGCTCTTTGCCCGCTGGCGCTGTTGGAGGGAATATGGCACGGGTCTTGCTGGCGATCTTCTAGTGCATCTCGTCAGCGGCATGAACTACATGCTCGGCTGGAACGAGCCGCCAAAGCGGGTCACGTCCATCGGCGGCATTCTCCGATTCAATGATGGACGTAACATGCCTGACGTGCAGGCCACGCTGTATGAGTACGGGAAGTTCCCCGTGTATGTCCGCCTGAACCTGGGTTGCGAGACGCCGGAGGTTTACCGCTTCCAGGGATCGAAGGGAATTCTGGAAGTGACGGAGTTCACCATTACTCACTACCCGCAGACGGGGGAGGATTCGGCACCCAGTTATTATGCCTTCAGTTTTCCGCACGACCTGCGCGAAGCGTATATGAAACAGTGGCACGAACAGCACGATCCCTCTCCGGGAAAGGAACCCCTGGCCGAAGGCTTCAACTACAAGGGCGATTCGTGGGACGACTTGCGGCCGCACCTCTGGAATTTCTTCCAGGCGGTGCGTACCCGGAAGCCTGTGACCGAAGATGTGGTGTTCGGACACAACGCGGCGCTGGCCTGCCACATGTCCAATGAATCGTATTTCCGGAAGAGCACGGTGACGTGGGACGCCGCTTCCAGCCAAATCAAGAGTTGATCCTCGCGGGAATTTGCGGCTTGGATTCCTGGAGAAGAGGGCTGAAACTCTGCCCGCCAATTTCGAGGGTAACTTCGTTGATAACACCTTAGAGTTTAACCCATAAGTGCGGCGGCGAGACGAAAGTTCCTTTTGTTGGAAAGGTCGAGGTAAATGCGATTCCAGATGAGAATCAGGCTATCGGTGATGATGTTCTTGGAGTATTTCATCTGGGGAAGTTGGTACGTCACGCTAGGAACCTGGTTGGGCCAACAGCTGCACTTTTCCGGCGAGCAAATTGGCCTTGCCGCAGGCACTACGGCGCTCGGAGCAATATTTTCGCCGTTTCTGGTAGGCCTTATTGCCGACGAGCTGTTCGCCACGCAGCACCTTCTTGCGATGCTTCATGCTATGGGCGGCCTTCTTTTGTTATACACCTCGACGCGCAGCACTTTCGGTACCTTATATGCGCTACTGTTGCTCTATGCCCTTTGCTACATGCCCACGATGGCATTGACCAATTCGTTAGCCTTCCGGCAAATGAAAGACCCTAGAGTTGACTTCGGTTCCATTCGACTGCTGGGCACCATAGGATGGATAGTAGCGGGGTTGTTCATTGGGTTTCTGCGGTTGGAAGCAACCGCCCTACCGATGCGGCTTGGGGCGTGTGCATCGATCCTCATGGCAATTTATTGCCTGACTTTGCCCCATACACCCGCATTGGGCAAGCGCTCTGGTTTTGAGTTGCGGGCCGTCTTTCCCGCCGAGGCAGTCGCTTTGTTCAAAGACAAATCGTTTGCTATGTTCGCCGTGGCTTCCTTTCTTATATGTATTCCGCTGCAGTTCTACTATGCATTCACCAACCCCTACCTGAATGAAATTGGCGTGCACAACGCAGCCGGCAAAATGACAATGGGCCAGATGTCGGAGGTACTATGCATGCTTGCAATTCCCTGGTTTTTCCGTCGTCTCGGGGTCAAGTATATGTTGGTCGCCGGCATGCTTGCCTGGGTAGTCCGTTATGTTCTCTTTGCCTTTGGAAATAGTGGTCCACTCGTCTGGATGCTGTATCTGGGTATTCTCATCCATGGCATATGTTATGACTTCTTCTTTGTCATTGGGCAAATCTATGTGGACCGAAAGGCACTTCCTCATCTCCGCGCTGCGGCACAAGGTCTGATCACATTCATTACCTACGGTATGGGCATGTTTCTCGGGGCGTGGCTTTCAGGCAAAGTGGTAGACCTTTATACGAATTCATTGTCTTCTGGACAGTCCCACCATAATTGGCGCTTGATCTGGTTGGCCCCAGCTTTCGGTGCAGCCATCGTGTTGTTGCTATTCTCGCTCGCGTTTCAAAGTGATGAGGGCGGGGTGGGTGAGCGCTCAGTTGTTTCTGCAAAGAGGAGTGTCTAAACCTCTCATCTCAGATTTCCTTTGTGAATCTGGCGTAAGTCACAGCGCTTTCTTGATCATGAATCACAGTGGGTTACCGCATGACCAGCAAGCGTGCCTTCGGTCTATTTGGTTGCCCGGCCAAGACCAGAACAACCTATCCGGAGTTTGATTACGATCCCGCTCTGCGCGAGGTAGGATTATGAGCAAGGAGACGGAACACCAGGGCGAACATCTGAGAGTTCTTGAATTTCTTAGAGAAAAGCAACAAGAAACTGATGATCTATCGGAAAAGCAGCGGATTCAGAGTTTGCTCGATGCCGAAGCGGACAGCCAAGTCATGGCAGAACTCATCAAGAAACTAAAGACGGAACCAGCAAAGAGACTTGTCAACAGGGCTG
Organism: Acidobacteriota bacterium; assembly: GCA_003154775.1. Lineage (GTDB taxonomy): Bacteria > Acidobacteriota > Terriglobia > Acidiferrales > UBA7541 > Acidiferrum. Next base: position 19,931 of record PMES01000076.1, read on the forward strand.
TTTTGCCCTTCATCGTAAAACACATCCTCAATCTAAGTGCCGAACTCAAAAACATTAAATAGGTGCGTAAAAAGGGCCGCTGCATCTCCAGGATCTCTTCATATTCCTCGCTCAGGAGCTCGCCCCTTGTGGTGCCGAAGTCCAGATTTTCATTCCAGCAGGATTTGGGATGTTTTTGTATTCCTTCTCAACTTTTCGTGTTCGTACTGAAAAAGCGACTCAGAAAATCGGAAAAAGGGTCAGCGGTATCGAGTTCGATGCGAACTAGCCTGTCCAAAGCATGCAACCAAACCGCACCGGGGCGCGCCGTTGAGATTCCGCAGTCGCTGATTCAGAGATAGCGAACTAAGATTACCAGCACAGCGCGAACATTTGGGCTGGTGGGTTGTCCGATTCAGCCCATAACCTGAATCAAACACCACCCACAAGCTGTGCAAATCGCAGACGACTGTGCACGAACTGTGTACGAATCCAACGTTTTCATTCCATTCGGGTTACTTTTGAGCGAAAAGCAGATTCCCCGATTTATTGGAAACGTTAGTAGTTAGAAGTGGTCGGTGGAGTTGTTGGAGTCGAGTTGCGTGCGCCCAAGGCAGGCGCGCTACCAGGCTGCGCTACGCCCCGACAAGTGTAGACAGTTATTCTAGCGTACTTTCCGACATTGCTCCTATCGCGGGTCAGATTGGTTGCGCCATCACGTTTCGCCGATTCGTACAGGTCAAACCCGCCAACTGCACCACGAGAGCGTGAGGTATTTTCCCGTATCGCGCTGGTGCTCAGGGCTTCGCCGCGAACTCCGCGAGGCGCTCCAGGCTTTGCGTCCAACCCTGCTCCATTCCGCCCAGGTATGCGGCTGCATAGGCGATCACGGCGACGGCGCGCGTTTCCAGCGTGAGTATCGTCTTGCCGCCGCGCGCTCGGCGAAGGTGACGGTTGTGAGCCCGTCGAGGATAAGCTTGCCCTCCTTGTCCGTCGCGATATTGGTGAATACCAGCCGCTCTGGCTCCACGACCTCTCGATACACACCGCCGCATGGATATGCGGTGCCGTTGGGGGCGCGCATAACGATATGCCAGGCGCCGCCGACCCGCACGTCCAATTCGCACACGGGGTTGGTGAACCCCTTCGGCCTCCACCACTGCGCTATGTGCTTCGGATCAGTCCACGCCTTGAAGACCAGCTCCCGCGGCGCATCAAACTCCCGCGTGATCACTATCGCGCGCTCGGGCAAATCGTTCGCGCCACGATTTCCCGCTGCGGCCATGCTTGCCAAATGCGCCACCAGGCGTCCCAGTGTCTGGTGCAAACCCTCGACGGCGCCGTGTTCCTTGGCCGTTTTGTCGCGCAACGCGGCGGATTCAAAGACCATGCGCATGGAGATCTCCGTCTTGCCTCCCAGGCCGGTGAATGTCGCGGTCACTCGAAATGCTGGAGGGGAAACGTGGTCGTAGACAATGCGCTCGTGCTTCACCACTTCGACGTAGACGATCTTGTTCTGATAGTCGGTGCCATCCAGGCAGTGCATTACGTGCCGCCAAACGCCGCCCGGCCGCACATCCATTTCGTAGGTCGTGGTCGTAAAGCCATTGGGTCCCCACCATTTCGCGATGTGTTCCGGCTGGGTCCAAGCCTTCCACACGAGCTCGCGTGGCGCGTCGAATACACGCGTGGCGGCGATCTCCCGGTCCGCGGTGTTGGCGGCGCTAATTCCTTGCTTGCTTGCGGCCATGTTTCTTCTCCTTATTTTTCGATTCATTGTTTTTCAACTCGAGCAGATAGTTGTCCAGGCGACCGAAGCTCTGTTCAAAGAAGCGCCGGTAGTGCTGGACCCAGTCGGCGACGTCCTTAAGCGGAGCTGCCTTCAGCCGGCAAGGCCGCCATTGCGCGTTGTGCCCGCGAGAAATCAGGCCCGCGCGCTCCAGCACCTTCAAGTGCTTGGAGACGGCGGGCAGGCTCATCTCGAATGGTTCGGCCAGTTCCGTCACGGAGACCTCGCCGGAGAGCAGACGAGCCAGGATCGCGCGCCGGGTGGGATCGGCGAGCGCGGAAAAGGTGGAGCTGAGGCGGTCGGAGGTCATCTCGTATTTAACCTACAAGTTAAATACAACACCGCGCTTCCCCTGTCAAGCCCTCTCTTCCCCCCGGGAACGGCAATCTCCCGATTGGCGCCCAGCAAAACGCCATTCAGGAGAATGGCGTCCCCGCCCGCAAACCATGAACAAAGCAGGAAGCACAGCCGACCATATTGACCCTGCGGTGCAAGGCGGGTGCCACACCTTGACGGCAGATGTCCGGTTATCAAACTGCAGATTCGTCGATGTGACGCAACCCTTCCCTCTGTCCACTATTCCGCAGAAGCTCAATGAGAGGTCTGCCAAACCGCGCATGGGATTCCTGCATCTCGGACAGGTCGATGAGCGTGCCCTTCGCACGCCTTAGCACTGACGATCTTTGAAATAAGCATCACTCGCTGATGATTCCGTACTTTCGAACCGCGTTAACCATTGCCTGCAAGTTTTCAGGAGGAGTGTTACGGCCCAAGGCGCACCCCGAGCTCAGAAACAACCCGCGTCCGCCTGTTTTCCTGATGACCTCCTTGACTGCCGCGGAAGTACTCTCCGGGGTGCCCAAAACAAGCGGGTCACTCGGATTTACGTTGCCCATCAGAACGGTGTTGTTTGGGACAGAACGCCGAGCAAGTTCCATGTCGAGCTGCCAGTCCACCTCGAGAATGCGGGCTCCTGTTTTACCCATGTCCGAAATGATCGATGCGGTATTTCCGCAGATGTGAATGGAGAGAGGGATGCCAAAATCCTGCACCTCCTTCGTCAAAGCAGTTTCAGGCTGCAGAGCAAATTTTCGATAGAGTACAGGCGAGATAAGGCTGGGGCCGGCAAAGGCATCTCCGATGGATGTCGCGTGTGCACCGGTTTCTTTCTGAGCTTTAGCGAAAGCCGCGCAAGCCTTGCGGCAATAGTCAATCAACGCATGGATAGGGGTGGGATCTTCTTCGGTTAGCAGGTCCATCATGAATTGCTGTGGGCCACGCAACATACAGGCTAAAGTGAAGGGTCCCTGGTCAGCCCGGCCCATGATGAAAGCACGGTCACCGACGCGCTGCGCGATGATCCGGGTGGTCTCCAGCCATATGGGCAGCCTGCCGTCGTTCCAAGGGTCTGGCACACGCAGAGAATCCACCGCGCTCCAGTCTTTGACCACGAGATCGGATTCGTCGACCACAACCGGATCGTTTTCGCGGAAAATTACTTTCGCGCCACAAGCCTCGGCAAGCGTCGCAACGTCAAAGTCAATCACGCATCCGTCGTATCCAAATTGGTCCATGCCGTGGATCAATGCATCGGCCATCTTGGCAGGGTTGTGAACGACATCCGCCATCTTCATCCCAGCGTTCTCGATCGCGAACATAAACGTTTGCGGAATCACTGGGACACAGTCAGGAAGTTCGCCGTTCAGTACTGCCATACACCTCTCCAACGAACTCATTTTCCTCATCGAAGCGCCCTTTCGCGCGGTTTATATTTGTGTGTATCCAGAACCCAGCGGCCGGTGGCCTCGCGGATCCAAGGCTCGCGCTTTTCTATCGGGCAGCTGGCATTGGGGCCTGCCGGACCCCGGCGTTCCAGGCGCCGACTGTCACGAGCGCGCTAGCGCGCGTGGCGGGTTGCCGTTGAGAACTATCGCGGCAACGAAGAAGAATCCGGGAAGCCACCGGAACATTGCCTGATATTAGAATTGTGTTACCCGAAATACAAGTGACCTCAGGCGAGGATTGCGTAGCTCCCGATTGAAGCGTAAACCGGACGAGTGAATTTCACAATGCCGAGCGGCCGATCAGTTCACGGCTGCTCGCGGGTTGAGTCTGCGATTCCGATGCTTTAAGAATGAAGTTGCATGGTTGGTGTAGGTTCGATGCGCAGCTTGGCAAGAGCGCAGTCTCACGCCGTAGCTCTGGGCCGACAATCTGAAGAGCACGAAGCAGAGCCGCTTGCGACACGCGGGGCTGATTACAGATGAGGCAGGGCGGAGCGGGGGTTGCGTTGCAATCTCTTGGTGATTCGCTACCATAGAAACACGAGGCGATCACTCAGGCGCCACTCAAACTGGAAAGGAAATTTGGATGAATCGCGCATTTCTCGCTGCTCTGCTGGGCGCAAGTCTGCTCTTTGCCGGGGCCTGCAAGTCCAAGGTGGATGACAAGGAGGCGATCCGCTCGGGGATCATCAAATATCTGGGGTCGCTGAACACGCTGAACGTGAGCGCGATGGACATCAATATCACGGAGGCCAGCGTGAACGGCAATCAGGCCCAGGCGCAGGTGGAGATCCGGCTGAAGAATAGTCCGCCGGATGGCGCGAGCATGAAGCTTTCCTACAATCTGGAAAAGCGCGGCGAAGAATGGGCCGTGGTGAAAAGCCAGCCGGCCGGTGGCACAATGCAACATCCCGCACCAGGAGAAATGCCAGCGGGCGGATTGCCGCCAGGGCATCCGAACGTGAATGGCTCGGCGGGACAAGCTCCGGCGGGGCATCCGGATTTCAATGGGATACTGAAGTCGGCGCAGCCTCCGGCATCGCAGGCGCCGGCGGCGTCATCCTCAACTGGGGCTACCAAGCCGTAAGATCAGCGATCAGATATCAGTTAGCAGATATCAGATATCAGCGATCAGGAACCAAGATCGAGCGGACAAGCTGCCCTTCACGGGCTCGCGGCACTGTTTCATGCTCTCTATCCCCCAAGTGTGCGAACTCAGATTGTTGGTGGCCAATCAGGATTCGCCGCATTACTTGAAACTTAAAACTGATTACTTATAACTCTTCATTCCCCTTCGTAATCCTGCAGATCATCCGTGGGGAGTGCCACGCGCACGGCGTTGAGCACGGCGAGCAAATCGATCAATTCCTGTCCGATGGCGCCCCAGATGGGCGGCAAGAAGCCGAAGGCAGCGGCGATCATGCCGAGGATGCTGGCGGCCATCCCGCCAAGGGCGCTTTGCAGGGCGATGCTCCGCATGCGCTGGCCGATGTGCATGAGCTCATCAATTTTGCCGAGGGCCGTCTCCAGCACAACGGCGTCGGCGGCTTCGGTGGTGATGTCATTCTGGGTGCCAAACGCCACGCCGACCGTGGCGGCCAGCAGCGCCGGGGCATCGTTGATGCCGTCGCCCACAAAAAGCGTGCGCGCTTTTGACGTTTCTTCCTTCACGATGGCTACTTTTTCTTCGGGGCTCTTCCCAGCGTGTACTTCCGTGATGCCCACGCTCTCCGCAAGGTATTTCACCTCGGACTCGCGATCGCCGGAGACCAGAATCACTTTTCTGACGCCGTGTTTTGGCTGCAGGTGCTGGATGAAGGAAGCGCTGTCTTTGCGCGGGGCATCGTGGAAGCGAATGGCGGCGGCGTATTTTCCATCAATGAAAATGAGGCATTCGAGGCCGCTGGAAAGCTCCGGCAAGGGCAGAGACTGCGCATGCACCTTGTTGCGGCCGGTGATCTGAACGGAGTGGCCTTCGACGTTGGCGAACACGCCTTGTCCCGGGCGTTCGCTGATGTGCGCCACGGAAAGGACATCCAGTTGCTCCTGTTTGGCCGCGGAGACAATGGCGCTGGCCAGCGGGTGCTTGGAGTATTGCTCGACGCTTGCGGCAAAGCGCAGCACGCCGGTGCGATCAAATCCTTCGGCGCAAAGAACTTCGGTGAGCTTCGGCCTCCCGTAAGTTAGCGTGCCGGTTTTGTCGAAGATGAGTGTGCGGCACTTCTCCAACTGCTCGAGGATGGCGGGATTCTTGATAATGATGGCGCGGCGCGCGGCCAGGGAGATGGCGCCGATGATGGCGGTTGGAATGGCGAGAAGCAGCGGGCAGGGCGTGGCAATCACAACGACGGCGAGAAAGCGCTGAGGGTCGCGGCTGAGGAGGGCGGCTACGACGGCAACAGCGAGGGCCAGCGGCGTGTACCACGCCCCGAGCTGATCGCCCAGGCGGCGCAGCTTGGGGCGCTGCTGCTCCGTATCGTGCATCACCTTCATGATGCGGGCGTAACGCGAATCTTCCGCCACTTTTTCCGCGCGGATGAGCAGGGCTTGTTCTCCATTGATTGCGCCGGAAATCACCATGGACCCTGGCGTTTTGGAAATTTCGTAGGGCTCGCCAGTGAGGTAGGCCTCGTCCATGATGCCGTGACCTTCGAGGACGGTGCCGTCCACAGGGCAAATTTCGTGGGGCAGGACGGTGAGTTGGTCGCCGATGCGGATGTCGGCCAGCTTCACGTCCACAAGGCCACCGGGTTCCTGGCGGTGGGCGGTGCTGGGCATGCGGCGCGCGAGGGCATCGAGCACGGAGGAAGCGCGGGCGGTGGCGAATTCCTCCAGCGCTTCACCACCGGAGAGCATGAGCACCACGATGGTGGCGACAAGGTATTCGCCCAGTGCGATTGCCGTCAGGATGGAAACGCCGGCGAGAAGATCGGCGCCGAAATTGCGACGAAGCAGCTTTTTCAGGAGCACCCAGACGAGAGGTATGCCGCCGATCAGGAGCGCGACAAAGAGTGGTGCATTTGAGGGAAGGGCAGGGAAGTGCAGGATGTACCTGAGGACGACATGCAAAGCTATTGCAAGAAGCGTGAGTCCGGCGATGTAGGTTTCTTTGGAAGGAACAAATCCCGGCTTCGCGGGAGACTTCATTAGGACTATTTATCGCATAGGTAATTCACCAAGTCAAAGATGCAAACATCTTGCGACAGCGAAAAGTGAGGGAGAATCAGGTGCTGCAGTGCGTGCAAGCAAGTCTATGCGGGCGGTGGGAGACGGGAGTTTCGCAGACGCTGTAGCCAGCAGCCGACCAGCGAGGGCGTTTGGGGCGCTCAAAGGCCCTGGCCGAGGCTCTTTGCGTAATGGCGGTCTTTGACCCAACTGCAGACGAAGGCTGTGGCGCAAAGGGCAGCCAGCCATGCCACGCGGCTCTGGTATCGATCGAACACGCCGGAGAAAGTTGCACAGACTGCCGCATTGATCAGGAGAAACGCCATTGCCGCATAGAAAAACTGGTTCAGGCGTCCCATGGCCTTGATGCAACTAAATGCCAGGCAAATTACGACGCTCAGCCAGAAGGTAACCGTGTCAATTGCCGCAGCGGCATTGGCCCACGGAAGAAGTTGACCGCGAGTTTCCTTGGAGTTTAGGAATGCCGGGAAGTCGCGGGGAAATACTTGCGCGACCGCGTCCCTGTTCCACTCTTTGGCATGATAAGAGCGAACTTCGTCTCCGGTGCGCAAGGCCGCCAACTGGAGGAACGTTTCTTTAATGCTACTGGTGAGAAATCTCAGCTTGTGGGTTGAAAGGGTTCCATGCACGATCTCATCCATTTCGTCATTGTGTTCTACCATCTCCTCCAATAACGGATGATTCTCGAATAGGAATTCCAATTGTGTCCGAGGCAATTGGGAGAGATAGTCGCATGCAATCAAGGGCTGCTTGGGGCAGTTATCGCGAAGAAAGTCCGCCGCAAGGCCGTCAGCAAACAGCCTGGACAGCATGAAGATTTGCCCTGACGGCGAGAACTTGAAACCCAGATGCATGCGGTAATTCAGCGTGGCCGTCGAAAGTCCACCGGCGATCAGCGGCACGACCAGCGAAGCGAGCACGGCCCCGCGCAGAGTCGCTGCCCTCCGCAGGCGAACGACAAGTTTAATGATTATCAGCAGAGCGACGAATAGTGCCGCAATGGGGAGCAGTGACGTATGCACGCCCGTGGAAATCATTAAAATCGCAGCCAGGGATATGCGGCTTCTTGCGGGCAATTGGTCATTGAATGCCAACAAAAACGATGACAGGAAGACGATGCCCGCGAACACGTCAGGCATAAGTTGTGATACCAACCAGGGCAGGCTTGTAAGGGCCCCTAAAACGGAAACTGAGGCAAGCAAGCAGATCTCGCGGTTGCGGCGCTCGTTGCCCATCAAGTACTCGCAGGTTTTATCCAGCACGTAGACGACGATGATTGCCTGTACGCCGATTACCAGCCAAGCGCTAATCCCAAGGCTCGTCAATTTTGTGAAGATGCTGTATCCGGGGGAGCGGAATGGCCAATGTGCAATGAAAGTCAGACCGGTGAGAAGGTAGCTGGCGGTATCCGAGAAAATGATCGGATAACCGTTGAACAAGGCGACCCAAAGAAGCGCGCAAACCGCCGCTGAGCGAACCAGCACGGAGCGAATGACAAGGAGATGCGGGTTGGCCGGTGGCTGTGACCTGGGCTCAAGATCCGTCAACGTTGACCCTCCCCTAGATGCCAGACGCTAAAGCTCGACGTTCCCGGAATAACCAGTGGACGGCCACTCTTGTACTGCGTTTTGGGGCCAGTTTCAGAGGAAGCAACTCCGTAGCGGCTGCATCCATTTGGCTGACAGAGAAAGAGCAAGTCCGAATCGAAACGCCACCAGACTAGCACAGGCCAGGGAGTATCGTTCTCACGCGAGAAGTGGCATGTTCAATTGCTGAACGGCGCGAGATATGCGCTCGCGCTCCAACGACTTGTGAGTGAATCGCCGTAACTTATCTCGCCGGTTGCTCAAGTGCTAACCGCACACCGCAAATTAGACTCCGAATGCAGCGCGAACTCGCTCAATTCGTTATGTCGGCAGCGCAGCAGAGCTTTTCCGGTTCGCACTCCAAGCACTTGGGTTTGCGGGCGGTTCAGACGCGGCGGCCGTGGCAGATCGGCTGGCGGCAAAACTTGATGCAGTTGTCCGGGGGAATGATCGCTGCAACTCCCAGTCAATTTTATTGGGGGCTGTGTGCCGCTGTACTCCGTGGCCGGCAGTCCAAACAGCCTGGTTATGAGTAACTCAAGATTCGCAAGGAAGAGCATCTGACTTGACATTGATTGGTGGAGAGCAAAACACTTGGGAAAAAGCGGAACGACGACGCTATCTCTGTCTCCGGCGGATGTTTTACGATACCGCTGGGCACCTGCGAATTAGAACTAAGAGCGGTGAGATTAACATGAGCTCTGAAGCCCATTCGCCGACAGATTTGCAGCAACTCTATGAGACCCGATTCGCCGGGCGATCTGGATATCGCAAACGCGTGTGGGAGGTTCTTTGCCGATTTTTCTCGCGATGGATTTCAGCGGAGGGGGATGTTCTGGATTTGGGATGCGGGTGGTGTGAATTCATCAACGCAGTGCCTTGCCGCCGCAAGTTTGCAATGGACCTGAACCCCGATGCTGAGCGCCACGCTCTCCCCGGGGTCAAGGTGCTTCAACAAGATTGTGCAGAGAAGTGGCGGCTTGAGGATGAAAGTCTAGATGTAGTGTTTACGAGAAATTTTTTCGAGCATCTGACTTCAAAATCCGCCTTGGGAAAAACATTACTTGAAGCTCATCGCGTTCTAAGAACCGAAGGCCGATTGATAGCCATGGGGCCTAACATCAAGTATCTTCCTGGGGCGTATTGGGATTTTATCGACCACCATCTGCCGCTCACAGAGCTAGCTCTTCTGGAACTCATGAAAAAATGCGGTTTCGATGCCGAGTTTTGTGCCGGCCGCTTCCTGCCTTACACCATGTCGGAGGGCCGGCAATACCCCATCTGGACACTACGGCTCTACCTTGCCGTTCCCTTTGTATGGTGATTCTGGGGGAAACAGTTCTTGGTGGTGGGTCGCAAGAAAAAGCGCCAAGTTGGACAGGTGTCGTAGGAACTGAGTGCTGGAATAGCTGCTGGGCCGCCTAACCCCCTAGCCACGATCGGAACGCAACGTCACCCGAAGAATAAAGACAGCGACCGGGAATGCCGAACGAAGTCACTGCTTATTGAAGTCGCCCCGGCTGAAGTATTTCTCCAGCCAGCAATAGAGAGCGATGAACAAGTAGCGGCTCCCCATTTCCTTGACTTTCAGCTTGGATTCGCCAGCCCGGCGGTTGCGCCAGGTGATGGGCGTGACGGTCCAGGAGTAGCCGCGAACAATCGTCTTGAGCGGCAGTTCGATGGTGATGTTGAAATGCGGCGAAAGGAACGGACGGCAGCCTTCGATAACGGTGCGCCGGTAGCCCTTGAACGCGTTGGTGAAGTCATTCAAGGGAACGTTGAAGAGAACGCGCAGAAAAAGATTGGCGAGACGGTTGATGTACAGCTTGAGAACCGGATAATCAATGACGCCGCCACCCTTGATGAAGCGGGAACCGAACACCGCATCCCACCCTTCGTTGAGGATATGCCAGTAGCGCACCACATCGCGGCAGTCGTCGGCTTCATCCGCCATCATCACCACCACCGCGTCGCCGCGTACATGGTCGAAGCCCAAGGTGATGGCGCGGCCGATGCCATGCCGGCCGACATTCTGTAGCGGGGCGAGCGCGTGAACTCGATTCTTGAGCTCGCAGAGAATGCTCCAGGTGGCATCCGCACTGCCGTCGTCAACCACAACGATTTCGTGGGCAATGCCCTGCAAACGCAACTCCAGGTCCAGGTGTTCGACCGTCGCGGTGATGCAGCCCTCCTCGTCGCGTGCCGGGATCACCACCGACAACAACTGGAGCGGTGGCCGGCCTTCCTGTCTCGCAGGGGATTTCATACTCCGCTCCGTTCCAGCCAGTCCGGATGCCGTTCGGCGTGCTCGGCGATCTCGCGCAAGGTTTCGCCAAGGCTCACAGCCGGGGTCCAGCCGAAATCGAGCCGGGCGGCGGAATTGTCCATGATGATCCAGGGAATGTCGTAGGGCCGCGGGCGGAGGTCGCTGGAGGGCTGACGTGCTCCGAACCGGGCATCGCACCAGTCGTTCAACTGGCGGAGCGACATTGCGTTCGCCGGGCCGCCTCCTGCCGTGTAAATGCGACGGCCACCCTTCTGCTCAGTCCGCATCTGCTCCCGTAAGAGTACAGAGAGATCACGCGGATTCAGCGCGTCTCGTACCTGTTTACCCTTGCCGTCGAAGCCGATGTACTTTAATGGACGCTGCCGCAAATGCGCGTTTACCCAGAATGCGAAAATGCCCTGGTCAGGCGTTCCGAACTGGCCCGCGCCCGCCAAGACACCGCAGCGGTTTACCCATACGGGAAAGCCAAACGCCTCGCCACACTCGAGGGCCAAAACTTCGCAGGCCAGCTTGGTGCTTCCGTAAAGCGAGATGGGAGCCTGGGTCGAAAACTCCGGGCCAACTCCGTTGCACGAAACGCCCCCCGGCAGCGCGCCGGAATCATCCAACTCGAAGGCTTTCCCGTTGTCCCGCAAAGGCAGCGCGGCCAGTGCGGAAATGGAATAAACGCGGCTGCTGCTTAAGAGAACCAGCCCGGCCCTGTGCCGTTTGCAGTATTCGAGGACATTAATCAGGCTCGCCAGATTGTGCTCGAGCAATTGGCGGCTGGTGCCTCCCGACCCGACTCCAGCCAGCACACTGGGGTTGGCGGCTGCGTCGATCACCCAATCGACTTGCGGCAGAGTCTCAAAATCACTTGCGGAACGGATGTCGCCGTGGGTGAACTCCACGCCGAGCTTGCGCAGGCGAGCCCGGTTCGTCTCTGAACCTGGACGCATCAGGTTATCGATCCCGCAAATCGTGAGGCCTTCCTGGCCCTCCAGCAGGGACTCGGCCAATGCACTCCCGGTGAATCCGCAAACGCCAGTAATTAGAAGCTTCATGAGGAGGCTAATCTCTCCGGATGCGACATTCGTCTTTCGGCAATCCCCTCAAAAATGTCATCCAGTTTTCTTGTGATGGCCCAGGTTGAGTATGGCACCCGCGTCTTCCGCGGCTCGCAGTAATTCGGGAATCCCTTTTTGATCTCGAAAACGGCACCATAGTACACCCGTCGCGCGTGTTCGCGACACTGTGAAACGACTCGCATCGATAGCATCCCCGATTTTATTGCGCGTGGAACCTTGGTTCTAGCGCGTCACGAGCACAACACGATGGAAATAGTCGTTCATCTCTCTGGGCCGCACCGAAACGTTTTGCAGCTTGAATCCATCCTTTTTCAAACGGCCAGGCCACCAGTCGCCGCCCAAACCGCCCCCGCTGGAATAAACGAGGAAGGCGGGATGCTCCGCGAGAAACGGCTGGAAGTCATAAATGGGCAGCGTCGTGTACCGGCGTAGGATTGCCAATTGCTTGTCCGCCGTATCATTGCCGGCATAGACGACGGCTTGCGATGGATCGAGCACAGAGACGAATCGCTTCCGCCAACCAGGGTCGCAGTAATGCAGGAGTTGCAGGAAATCATGGGCATCAGAAACGACGACAGGCAGGTCTGCATGGCCGCCAGCGGTCACGAACTCCTCCACAAATGGCGCGGGGGAGATAAACTTGCCGTTATAGGTCGACCAGAATTGGCGCTCTTGCGGCACGATCATAAAAAGCAGCAAGGCGGCGGAAACAGCCGGCAGAAGAAAGCCCCAGCGCCGCAGCCTCGGAAGGCTGAAGCCGAGTGCGAGGGGGAAGCCAAGCAAAGACGGCACCATATACTTGGCAGTCATGGCGCCGTGAGCGAGTGCTGCAACCGCAAAGCCCACCAGCGGCAGACTGAGGAGGCCGAGCACGAGGGTCAGCTCATGGACCGGCGCACCTGCCGGGCGTTCACCGCGCGATGTTTTTCTCACGGCCGCGAGCATGGTGAAGAGAACTGCGACACCGGCAATCGCTGTCAAGTACAGGCCCGGTTTCTCCTCGGGCGTCAGGAAAAACCAACTGTAACTCCCCAGGGCTAATTGCAACGTGGGCCTCGCCCAAAAATGCGGGCCCATATACTTTTGCATCGCGGAGAGCACCGGCCAGAAAAGCGCCAGCGGCACGAAGCCGCTAAGAAGCGCGAGCCAAACGCCCCGGCGCAATTGACGCGTCAAGCCAAAATGCGCGGCCTCGGCGAGAAAAAACGGCAGGAACGCGAATACCGCAAAATAGTGGAAGGATTCCGCAAGCACCAGGCTCAGGCCCAACAGAATCACCCAGCGGCGCGCCGGAACGCGCTGGTAACAAACGATCGCGAAAGCAATGCAAGCAACCAGCAGACTATAGGGCCGCGCTTCCACGGAAAGCATGTCGAAAAGAATGGTAGCCAGTGGAATCGCGGCGCACACTAAGGCGATAGCGGCGCCCTTGCGCGTTCTGATCGCGACAAATAGACACAGAAGAGTTACGGCAAATCCCAGGATGGAAACGCCACGGTAAGCCAGATTTTCGTTGCGGATAAAGGCGGCCGCGGCGCGTTCCAGTAGGTAAAAGGCGAGCGGTTGACCGTCGGCGCCGAGCGCGACGGCTTGCCACAACACGGAAAGATGTTTCTGCTGGGCTATAAGCAAGGTGCAGATTTCGTCATACCAGAGGGGCTTGACCAAAGCGTGGCAGATGTTGCGTGCCGTGGCATAAATGACCAGGGCCGCCAGTGCAAACAGTGCAAGCTTTTCGGCGAGCGAGCTGCGTGGCGCCGGTGATGGCGGTACTACGGGCGCCAGGGAGAAGCCACGATCCTGCAGAGGAAGCCCTGCTGATTTTTCTTCAGTGAGTGCACGCATGGGTCAAAGGAAAGAATCACCTTGCCGGATAGGATGATTCTCGCAGCTTAGCACGGGCGAATTTCGAATTTGCGGCAGTGGCCGGCATCGTGCTCAAGTGCTAACCCGAGGCGCGCATGATTCCAAAAATGCGGCGAGCGGCGGGCGGCACGCACTCAAACCGTTTTGTCGGGTGCGTAGCAGAGCGTTTCCAGGTTGCACTCGGCGCACTTGGGTTTGCGGGCGGCACAGACGCGGCGCCCATGCCAGATCAACTGGTGGGAAAACTGAATCCATTTGTTCCGCGGGATGACGGCGATCAGGTCCTGCTCGATCTTTTTGGGGTCATCGTTGCGCGTCAGGTCCAGGCGCTGCGAGAGCCGAAGCACGTGCGTATCCACGACGATGCCGCTGGCGATCCCGTAGGCCGTACCCAGAACGACGTTGGCCGTTTTTCGCGCCACGCCCGGGAGCGTGAGTAGTTCCTCCATGGTGCGCGGCACCTGTCCGCCGAATTGCTCCACTATGGCTTTGCTCGCGCCCATCACGGACTTGGTCTTGTTGCGAAAAAAGCCGGTGGGGCGAATCTCCTTTTCAAGATCAGCGGGATTGGCGAAGGCAAACGCTTCCGGCTTCGTATATTTCTTGTAGAGCTTTTGCGTAACCTGATTAACGCGCACGTCGGTGCATTGCGCGGAGAGGATGGTGGAGATCAGCAATTGAAAGGCGCTCTCGTGCTTCAGTTCGCAAGTTGCGTTCGGATAGGCCGCGTCTAGCTTCGCCAGAATAGCCGCAACACGCTGGGTATCCGTGCCAGCGGAGGAGCCGGCCTTGGCGGAAGTTTTTTTCACAGCGATAACTTTTTTCGCGGCACTTTTGCCCCGCTTTGCGGGCTTCGGTGATTTCTTCTTGCCGGATTTTTTCCTGGTGGCCATGGCAACCTCTTTTGACTCCGCGTGGAGCTCTTGCCCTACGAATCCAACGCTTCCATCAACCGGTGAAACGCTTTGCCGCGGTGGCTCCGGGCATTCTTCTCATCCGCGGGCAATTCCGCAAACGTTTTTCCCAGCGCTGGAAAGTAAAACACGGGATCGTACCCAAATCCACCGCTGCCGCGCGGCGCTTCGGCAATCTCGCCGTCCACTTTGTCTGAAACGACGGCGATCACGCGCCCCATCTGCGCCACGGCAATCACACACACAAAGTATGCAGAGCGCTCCGCGCCTTTTTTGCCGCGCAACGCCGCCAATAATTTCGCAATTTTCCAATCGTTACTGGCCCCTGGGCCGGCATAGCGCGCCGAATGCACGCCAGGCTCGCCGCCGAGAGCTGGCACGACCAGCCCCGAGTCATCCGAAAACACCATGTCCGCGCAGGCCCGAGAATAATACAGTGCTTTGCCCGTGGCGTTTTCGGCAAAGGTTGGCGCGGTCTCCGGGAATTCCGGAAGCGAGGCGTATTGCGGGAGCAATTCCAGCTCCAAGTTGGAATGTGCCGCGACGGCCAGCGCGCGGAATTCCCGCAATTTTCCCGCGTTTCCTGAAGCAAGATACAGCTTCCTCGACGCTTGCACTGAAGTCATCGCTGCGCTTTTTCCGTGATCATGGTGTTGCCGTGCGGATCGATCTTACTTTCATCGCCCGCGGCCAAGGAAATGCTCGGGCAAGACCTCGCGCTGCTCTTCAGCCAGGCGGCGAATTCCCGCGGCTCCCAGCGCAAGCAAATCCTGCATCTCGCCGCCGGTGAAGGGACGCCCTTCGGCGGTCGCCTGAATCTCCACGAAATCGCCGCGGCCGGTCATCACTACGTTCATATCAACTTCCGCGCGCGAATCCTCTTCATAGCATAGGTCGAGCAGGGCCACATCATCCACGATGCCGACGCTGATGGCCGCCACGGAATCGATCAGCGGAGAGCGTTTGAGAATCCCCGCCGCGACCATGCGCTCCATGGCGAGCGCCAGAGCCACGAACGCCCCGGTAATCGAAGCGGTGCGCGTGCCGCCGTCGGCTTCAATGACGTCGCAATCCAGCATTACGGTGCGCTCTCCCAGGGATTCCGTATCGATCACCGCGCGCAGCGAACGCCCGATCAGCCGCTGAATCTCCAGCGTGCGTCCTGTTTGCTTGCCGCGGGCAGCTTCCCGGGGCGTGCGCTCTTCGGTGGCGCGTGGAAGCATGCCGTATTCGCTGGTCACCCAGCCTTTGCCGGAACCTTTCAGAAAGCCGGGCACGCCGTCGTCAACGGTGGCGGTGCAAATCACGCGCGTCTTGCCCAGCTCGATCAAGACGCTGCCCTCGGCCTGCGAGATGAAGTCGGGCGTAATTTTCAATGCGCGAATCTGTTCGGCACTTCGTCCATCAATCCTCATCTTCCACGCCCCTTTGCCGGGCCTCTTGTGTTCTCTTTACCCACGGGGGAACTCCGCCTATCTCTTCACCGCATTCTGAACCCTTTCCACGGCCTTCTTGATCGGAGCAGTGATCGCCGAAACGGGAGAGGGAGCCTGTCCCTCGGGCGCCCCCGCCACCCTTGTATTCACTCGGAAGGTTTGCGTCAGATCAATGTGACCCGCCAGCGTTTCCACTTCCTGGCCGTGAATGAGGATTTTGAGGCGCTGCACCTGGGGCACATCAGCTTCCAGAGTGCGCGCAATCGAATCGACCGCCAACTGTTCGCTCTGAATTCCGGAGGGAATCGAAGCGCCCAGCGCTTCCGAAAAATCCGCAACCGCCGTGCCATCGGGCAAAATGTAAAAAGCCAGCAGCGCAGCATCGGGCGGCAAGGTGCGCGCTTCCGGATCGACGGGCCCAGCCAGCAGCGTGTTCAGGACTTCCTTGGCGCGCAGCACCGGATCATTCGAGAGCGGGAGCTCCACGGTAACCGGCTTGAGCAAGCCATCGTCATTCCCCGATCCCCAGAACATCTTCACCTTCACTTTTGGCTCACTGCTCGCCGTGGACGTGACCGGCAACAGTTCGCGGCGCGCCTGCTCCGCGGTTTTCTCGGTGACTTGCGCAGCCCTGCGCACTTGCTGGCGTAGCGCCGGAAAATAAAGCGCAGCAGCAAAAACCGCGGCAAGCAGGGCGCCCGCCAGCCAGACGCGCGATTGCGGGCTCATGGCTGTGTGCCTCCTGAGGTTCCTGGCGGCACAGGCAGGACGTAGGACGGCTTGAAGGCTACGATGCCGTGGGCGATCGCCTCGGCAACACCCGGCACCATGCGGTCGAGATCGGCGCGTTCCTGCACGGACACACTGGAAATCTCCACGGCGATCGCGGGAGCCGCGGTGGTTCGCAATTGGCGCACCGGCGCCACCTGCACGCTCGTGGGCGAGCCCTTGAAGCGCTTTTCCAGTTCCTGTTGAACGAGGTCGCCGAGCTGGTGGCTCAAGCCGACGAACGGCCCTTGCGCGCGGTCCCACGGAATCAGTCCCGTCGTGTCATTCGATGGCGGAATGTCCGGCACGACGTAGACCCTTGCGGTGCCGGCTACGCCCGTGGAGGCGATGTGAAGGGTCACGAAAACCGCGCCGTGCTGCGCATTGGCGCGTGCCGAGCGGTCGTCAAACGATGGGTTGTCGTTGCCCTCGCGGGTCATCACGACCTGGAACCCTTGTGCCTCAAGCGCCTTGCGCACTTCGGCGGCGAAGACCAGTACGACTTCGCTTTCGCGGATGCCTTCGGTACCCCGCGCGCCCAAGTCGATCCCGCCGTGCGCGGGGTCGAGAACGACGATGTTGAGTCCCCCGCGCGGAACAAATTGCGTTTGGCTCGGCGCGGGCGCGGCGGATTGAGGCGTTGCAGAAACAGGTGGGGGGGTTGCCGCAGCGGACGGAGCCGAGGCCGAATTCGCAGGTGAGCCTGGCGATTGCGGTTTGCTCTGGCTCGCTGCCATGACTGCCAGGGCAAGCCCCGCACCCAGCAGCGCCGCCAGTAAAGTTGTCCGGTACTTCAAACCATCTCTCACGTGGAGCAGAATACCAAATCTAAGCGCCTTCCTGCGGCCCACGATTTTTTTCGGCACGAAAGAGGGACCTCACATCCGGCGATAGGGTATCGCACCTACGGGTGTCGCAGACGCAAAAACGCCCGGCTCATGAGAACCAGGCGTCTTGAACAAGAATTGCGGCCAATCTTCCGATAGTCTGACAGGGCTTGGCTCTTATGCCGCTTCGGTTGCTTCCGGCGCGATTTCAGCAGCGTACTTCGCGCGCAACGCGCCGGTGGCAATGTAAACGGCGAAGCCCGCCAGAATGATCAGAACTCCAAACAGGAGCGCGTTCATGCCCAGGATGGATTCATGGTCGCTCTCCACCATGGCAACAATCAGCAGTGCCAGGGGGAAGAGGCCACAAGTGACCGCACCCGCCATGCCGCCGGGCACGCGGAACTCCCGCCGCAGCTTCGGCTCGCGCATGCGTAGCGCCACGAGGGTCACGAACTCCAGCATGAGCGCCGCCCCGTACAACATAATGTCCAGGGTAACCAGTCTCTGGAAGCCCAACACCAGGCAGGGCATCCAGCAGACTGCGCAGACGATGATCGAAACCCACGGAGTTTCCGTCTTCTTCGTGACCTTGGCAAACACCCGCGGCAACATGCCGTCCCGCGCCATGGCAAGGGGCAGGCGCGAGTAGCTCAGCACCAGCGCGTTGAACATCCCGAACGCGCTCATCACCCCGCCGAGCGTCACCATGAAGCGCAGCCATTGGAAGCCGCCAATCGAGCCGCCCAACGTGCCTGCAATCGTGGCCCAGGAGCCCTCCGCGTTGAATGCAGAGGCCGGGGTTCCCGTGAAATAAACAGCCAGGAAGGGAAGGATGTAGGTCAGCGAGACCAGGATCACCGCCGCGATCATCGCTCGCGGATAGGTTTTCCGCGGCCGTTCCACTTCTTGCGCAATCGTCGAAGCGTTATCCCAGCCCATGTAATTCCACATGGCCACCAGCACCGCACCCAGCAAACCTACGCTGGCGCCCGTCGATACCGCGTGCGGGTCCGCATAGGCCCCGGTTTTCACGGGAGACAGGAGCACGATCAGGGCGAAGGGCAGCGACAGCAGGAAGAACAGCCAGACCGAAGTGAGCCCGACGACGCGAATGCCCGCGAGGTTCAGCGCCACGCAAGTCACGACCACAAACAAGGCGGCCAGCAGTCCGTGGTTCAGTGTAACCATGCCGCCGAGGATTTCGTAGTGACCTTCCCCAAACCACGGCACCATCTGTTTCAGGTAAATCGTGAACAGCGTCGGGTAAATCGCCATGTCAAAGATGCTCGCGGCCAAGCTCAGCCAGGCTTCCTGAAAACCCCAGAAGTTGCCCAAACCCCGGCGCACCCAGGCGTAGTAACCGCCTTCGGCAGGCAGAGCGCTCGAGAGTTCACCGATCATGAAGGCGGTCGGCAGGCACCAGAGAACCGGAAGAAACAGCAGGATGAGAATGCCATGGCCATAACCCGCACCGGAGATGATCGCTTCCGTCCCATACGTACCCCCAGACACCATGAAGAAGGTGGCGGCAACAAGCGGCCAAAGAGTCAACTTGGCGATTGCTTTTTTCGCGGTGGGAAGCGCTTGGGAAGGAATTTGTGCGGGGAGCGATACAGTGCTCAATTTTTTTCTCTCTTCCTCCTTGGAGTGACGCTCACTCTCGACGCGCTTGAGCGAGGTCGCATTTGAAGAATACATTCTCTACAAGTACGCGCAACAAGAAAATGCATGTGACGCAAATTTTTTTCAACGCGGCAACCGTACTTTCGTACAGCCGGCGAGCACCGCGTGCCGCCTTCGGGCAGTGCGTCCGCGCGACCCGGCACTTTGAGCGGCCCCTTTCTCTGCTTCCCTCACACAGCCAGGTCGCCCAGTTGTGCTAAACTCACGGGTTTGTTCTGCACTCATTCTTTTGTACTGGAGTCATCGGTATGAAGCTTCGTCTGGTGGTGTTGCTTCTGGCAATCGGGGCAGGGGGTTCTATTACCGGCGCGCAGCAGTCCGCGGCACTTCGGCCGGTCGGCGTGGACGACCTTTTCGGGTATCGAGAGGCACACGATCCGCAAGTTGCTCCCGACGGGCAATTTGTCGCCTACACGATGTCGTCCAAGTCTCTGAAGGACGATAAATCGGAGACACGGATCTACATGGTGCCTGCGGCGGGCGGCGAAGCCATCGCACTCACGGCCGAAAACGTCTCTTCCGAGTCTCCCCGGTGGTCGCCCGACGGCAAATTCCTGGCATTCCTCTCCGAGCGGAGCGAAGGGAAGACCCAGGTTCACCTACTGAACCGGATGGGCGGGGAAGCGCAGCGCCTCACCGACACGGTTCAGAACGTGNNACGTGGAGTCTTTTGAATGGGCTCCCGACAGCAAGCGCCTCGTTCTGGTCCTCCGTGATCCCTCGCCGGAGGAGCTTGCGTCGGCGGTCAACAAAGGAAAGGAAGATGGCGAGGACAAAGCTGCCGCGTCCAGTAGCAAGAAGTCCAAGGCCCAACCGCCCTGGGTGATTGACCGGTTGTTGTTCAAGGCCGACACGGTTGGTTATCTGGACCGGCGGCGCACGCACCTGTATGTGTTCGATATCGCTTCCAAATCGCTTACCCAGGTGACCTCCGGGGACTATGACGACTCCGAACCGGCGTGGTCACCCGACGGCAAGCTGCTGGCGTTCACCAGCAACCGGAGCAAGCCAGACCCCGACGCCACTTATAACCGGGACATTTGGATTGTGGCCGCCGACACCAAGGACAAGGGCGAGCATCCCCTCCAGGTGACCACCCACTCCGGCGAGAAAGACCACCCGTCCTGGTCGCCGGATGGCAAGTGGATCACCTACGTCACCTCGCTCGATCCAAAGCTCTTCTACTACGCCACCAAGCATGTGGGTGTCTCCCCCGCCGAAGGCGGCGAAGCCAAGGTTTTAACCCGCTCCTTCGATCGCTTTGCCACGCTCCCGCGCTTCGCCCCGGACGGCAAGTCCATCTATTTCATCGCCGATGACGATGGCACACAGAACCTCTGCCAGGTGAGTCTGGCCGACGGCAAGATCACCCGGCCGGTCGGCGGGCAGCTCACGGTGGATGGTTACTCCTTCTCCAAGGATGGCACCCTCGCGGCGACGATCTCAGACACGGTCCATCCCTACGAGGTTTTCGCCTTGCCGGGCGGAAAACTGACACGGCTCTCGCACCTGAACGACGCCTGGGTGGCGCAGTTCAAGCTATCCCCGGGCGAGTACGTCAGCTTCAAATCGAAGGATGGCACGACCGTCCACGGCTACCTCTATAAGCCCGTGGACTACGTCCCCGGGAGAAAGTACCCGGCGATCCTCCGGCCGCATGGGGGACCAACCGAGGAGTACGAGGCGGAATTCGAGGAACCTGCACAGCTCTTTGCCGCCAATGGCTACGTTGTCCTATATCCCAACCCGCGAGGCTCCTCGGGATATGGCGAGGACTTCTGCAAGGCCATCTTTGCGGATTGGGGCAACAAGGACTATCAGGACGACATGGCCATGGTGGATTACGCCATCGCGCAAGGCATCGCGGACCCGGACAAGCTGGGGGTCGGTGGCCACTCCTACGGCGGCATCTCCACGGACTTCATCATCGCGCAGACGACACGATTCAAGGCCGCCATCTCCTGGGCCGGCGTGGCGGAGATGACCAGCCTGTGGGGCCACGACGAGTACGAGAAGGAGTATGTTCTGGAGTTGGGCTATCCGTGGGAAAACCGCGCCGTGTGGGACCGTGTCGCGCCGTTCTACAAAGTGAAGAACATCACTACCCCGACGCTCTTCATGGGAGGGAACATTGACTGGAACGTGCCCATCCTGGGCGGGGAGCAGATGTACCAGTCGCTGAAGGTGCTTGGACGTGAAACCGAGCTGGTGGTCTACCCGGACGAATACCACGAGTTCAAGACGCCCTCGCACATCAAGGATATGAATGAACGCTGCCTCGCCTGGTATGCGCACTACGTGAAAGCGGACGGTTCGCCCGCGCGGCCTGTCGCCCCCAAGGAAGCCAAAGCAGGGAACTAGCAGAGTTATCTCACCAACTTCAAATAATCCATTGATCCATTTCAGCGAGACATTGTCATCCCGAGCGAAGCGAGGGATCTGGTTTTCTCAAGGGGCCAGTGAAAAAGCAGATTCCGAGTCCCGTCCAAAAAGCGGCCGGGGCTCGGAATGACACTTGCTTGGATTCTTTGGCCGTCTAGCGCAGGTACTTCTGGGAAAACGCGCTGATGCGCTGCGCCGCGTCGGCGGCTGCCTCCGCGCGATAACCCTGTTTATTGTTGGGATTCTGGAAAGCGTGGCCGGCGCCATCGTAAATCTTGATGTCCGTAGGTTTGCCAACGGCCTTCATGGCCGCTTCAAAGGCGCGTACATCCGTCGCGGGTATGCCTTGGTCATCGGCGCCGAAATTACCCTGCACGGGCGCATGAATTTTCTCAAGGATCGCCGGATCACTGGGCAGCGAACCATAATTCACCACGCACGCTGCCAGCTTGGGCTGGTCCTCCGCCAGTTTTAGCCTGAATTTCTCATAAAA
>PMES01000111.1 GCA_003154775.1 Acidobacteriota bacterium
TTAGTGACGAAGATGGGCTAGGACTTTGCAGTCCGGCACCAGCTCGCAATCGCCAGCAAGAAAAACAGTGCCGCACCGTGGAAGAAGCTCAAGTAGGAAATGACATTGCGCCAGGAGGACCCATACGGTGCAGAATAATGTTAAGAGCAGTGAACATCCGAAAGATCAACGCGAGGACAGTGCAGGTTAAGCCTAGCCAATAACCTATTGCGGAGAGTTATTTTTCCATTCATATCTTCTTGGTTCAAGTTTCTTGTGGTTCGGCCCGTGTTCGCCTGTACGCCACTCTCGGCCAACCAGGGAGTCAAGCGGCGTGGGCCTTCGCCTGACCTAAGAGATCGACCGACGCGAGGCTTTAATCCAGGAGAACTGAGAGAGTCCTTAGAACGGATTTCCGGCCCATACTCAGATCGCGGCTAAAGTTAGAGACGAGACCTAACCAGCTCGAGCAAATGATGGAAAAGGCTTTACCGGGATCTAGACACACACGTCGGAGTATGCTGACGCCTTTCCCTCGTAGCGTGCGCGCAGCTGAGAAAATCTTTTCTGTAGAACGTTACAGATGGAGAAGAGCTGAGCTGGACTGTGTCTTCCACCCCGAGGCTTTTAGACAGACGCAATTCCATATTTGTCTTCCGGTTTATCGATTCTTCCCGCAGCAGGAAGAACAGTCGCCGTTGCGATTCAATCCCCAGTCAAACCTTGCCTGATCTTCTAACTGAGAACTTCCCGGCCGAGAGCCCAACGGCCTTCAATCGTGTGACTCCGGCTCTGTCCTCTCGCTCAGCTTAAGAAGAAACAGCAACAATGGCGAGAGCGATAAATTGTCCACGACGCCGTTGCCGTGAACCAACTCACGCAGCTCCGTTCGATTGAACCACCGAATCTCAATGACTTCCGCAGGATCGAATCCCCGCTCGGTCTCGGCCGCGTCACTCGTCCAGAAAATCTCAAAGCGCTGGTCGCTGCAACCATACGAGGCATAGCAATTCATCCACGGAACCAGCGACCTCGCCCGGTAGCCGCTCTCTTCCTCCAATTCTCTCGCTGCTGCTTCCGCCGGTGTCTCTTCCAGGCCTACCGCGCCAGAGGGAATCGCCCACACGTATTCATCCACAATGGGCCGGTACTGTCGTATCAGCAGCACGTCTGTACCTCGCGTGACGAGCACGCCTACGGCGGGGCGCGGAAACTCAATGATGTAGTACTGCTTGCTTGAGCCGTCATAGGAATTCAATTGCTTTCTCACCACGGAAAAATATGGGTTCTGGGACGGTATCTCCATGTCAATTGTGTGCGGACTCTAACGCTCCGGTCGGCACAATCCTCCTGAATCAGTTTGTACTCTCCGTATTCAGAATGTCATCGCTGTGGCAGGCTCAGCAAGCGTGACTAGCGTTTCTTCGCGTGCTGAGATCTGGGGAAGATCGCCCCTTACTCGCCGACTGGCCCGGACTGCAAATGCCAGGGCGACTCTGGGTGCCCAGCTCTGGTAGTGGGAGGGTGGGTTGCGGAGATCAGCGGGAAATCGAAAGGACGGTCCACAAAATACTCCGAATTCTTAACCACGGGGACTAACGGACGGCTGTGAAAGATCTGTTCCTGGTTTGGCCCGTCAAGAGCTTTCTCCTTCTCTCTCCTTTGCTCTGATTGGCTTCAAGCCGCGCGTGAAATCCTCTTGTTCCGTATCGAAAGTGAGAGGTACAGTTATTTTGCCGAATGCTTTGATTCGGGGCATCCCGCAAAGGGTATAGGGCGGGATGCTGTTTTGCACCGTTGAGCCAGCCGAAATCACAGCGCCTTCGCCAATAGTCAACGTTTTCTCCTGCGCGCACACGATCAAGCAACCCGCGGTAATGATTGCTTGCTTTTCGATAACGATCTTGCCGGGACTCCTAGTATGAGCAACACTAGTATGCGCTACAACCGTAGAACGGAGCCCGATCACAGCGCCATCATGAATCTCCACGCATTCGGGATATTCATTTTCAAGGTAAACGTCATCGCCGATAAATACTCTGCCGCAGATTTTAACGCCGCGCAACCGATGAAGAAACGGCCTTAGATTAGTCGACCCGGGCAGGAACCTGGCCATCAGATGCAGGATGCGGTTGAAGATTCTTCTGGGCAAAGTTTTACTCATAGCTCGGTCGCTATCTTCTCCTGATCAACAGATACATCTTTGTTATTCATGCAGCCAGTTCAAACCGATTCCGCGACGGCGAGAGCCACGCCAACCGCGGCAGTTTGGGTCGCGCATATTCACACAATCTTGCGGGCAAAGCTCAGCTTGCCCCGCGCCACCACTGTGTCCTCCACGCGGGCGACTCCTTCAACCAAGGCCGCTTCCTCCGTCATTTTGAGGATGTTCACTTCGATAATCATGGTATGACCTGGCAAGACCGGCACCAGGAACTTCATGTCGTTTACGATGGCCAAGACCATGAATTCCTTTGGGTTCATGCCTTTCCCAGTGGTACAGCTAAACAGGATGGATGCGCTTTGTCCGATGGCTTCAATGATAAAAGTTCCAGGCATGATGGCAAAATCAGGAAAGTGTCCCAGGAATTGAATCTCGTTGCCTGTGACGTTCTTCAGGGTTTTGATGCGTTTCCCAGGTTCCCACTCCAAGACCCTGTCCACCATAATGAGCGGGAATCGCTGCTTTAAATGTGCTTTTACTTCTTCAAAGGTCATGGTCATGAATCATCGATTGAAAATTCGGTTTGACCGCCATTCACACAGCTGGAAACTGGTCCCTATTGCAATTCCATGATCCTCCTCAACGCCGGTGCAGCACCATGCCCAAAGCACGCGGAAGAAAACGGCCACCAGGAGCAGGGACGCCCGCATCACAGATCAACCGGGTAACCCGGAGGCCGACTTCCTCGGCCATCTTCACGGGCTCACTTTCGTGATGAAACTCAAAGGTGTGATCACGCTGGGCTGATTCCAGCGCAGTGCTGAAAAAGACGAGCCCGTCGTCAGCGAGATGATGCGCTAGCACGGCAAACAAGGGGCGCGGATCTTCCAAATGTTCTGCCAGCATGGCGGCAATAATTCCTTGATATGCTCCGCGGTTCTCCGTCAGGTTCAATTTTAGGGCGTCTTTGACCTCAAAGGCTACCCGGTGACCATGCCCGGAGACGCCAAGCAGCCGATTTGCCACAGCCACCGCCGGCGGACTGATGTCGAAACCATTTACATGGATGTCCGGCCTTGCCTCGGCCGCCAGCAGGCCCATCACTCCATGACCCGAGGCCAACTCCAGGAGTTTAGCGCCAACTGGCAGCGATTTCAGAAAATCATCCCGATATAACGCGATGTGGCTGACCATCGAGGGCCAGAAAGGATAAATCAAAATCGCAGCCCACATGTAGGGAACCATGTAGCCTTCGTCTTCATAAACTTCCGAGATGAGGTCTGGCATGCTTTCAGGCGTGTACCGGCCGCTTTTCTCATAGAGTTGTTGGCACTTCCACACGCCCAAACAATACTTGGCGTAGCCCTTCGCCGCATCTTCAAAGGCGCGGTCGCCATAGGCCGCCTCCGCCCAGCGGGCAAGCGGGTCCAACATCCAGGAACAGAGTGCTTCATTCGCCTCAAACGTGGCCCGGGCAGAGGGAGCAAACGTCTTGGCTTTTGTCTCCAGACCTCTAAGAAACGCCTTGGCATCCATCATAATTTTAGTTGTCCTTGGTAGTGCATTTAGTCTGTCGAGCAAACATGACGAACCATTCGGACCATGGGCCGGATTAGATCAACGCCGTCCCACGGAGGAACAAAGACGTGCATGCGCCCCAGTTTCACGATTCGGTCCACACCTCTTTTCCCGGCCAGCCAGGCAAGTTTTCTTTCTTTCTCCGGATCGGCCATGCCCAGACCCAGAGTCTGCACATTTCCATCGAATTTTGAAACCGGATCAAGCAAATTGTCCACTTCCAGTACCGTCAAGGTCTTACCTTGAATGGGTGGAGGAAGATCCGATCCCGAGCCGAACAGCAACGTCCAATCCGGACCCATCGGAAAGACTGCCTGATGCGCGGCGTCGTTCAGCAGCCAGGACGCGCGTGCCTGGCAAATCTTTGAAGTCAAGGCGGCAGGAATGGTTCGCCGCGGATGCGCCTGGTTTTCGGTTTCAAAGGCACGCTGCAGATTCGACAGAAATTGAGCGGTTGACCGGCCCGCCCCTTTTTCGAGGTACAAAACCTGGGGTGAGGAACAGGCCTGTTGGTCAAATTGCCAGACATCCCGCGCCATGCGCACGCACCAGGACTTCTGTTCGTCGGGGTTGCCCCAAGCCCCTGCGTCCATCGCTGCGACAGATATCCGGGGTCCGAAAACCGCCACTCTCGCCCAATGGGGAAACGGTAAGGCCCGAATCTGCAAAACGGCCTCTTCTCCGCCCCAAATCATGGCTCCGTCCACGACTTGCGCCATTGCTTCCTGCAAATCCCGCCGGCCATGCTCGAACGCAGCCATAAATATGCGTCGGGTCAACCGTTCGCCCGGGTCGCTTTGTACCAACTTTTCCATTAAAACCCGCGTCAAGTCGACAAGACCGCTTGGAATGCGTACCAAGGCGGCATTGCCCCCTAGAAGAGCGCAGGTCATGGACAGAATCGGCTGGATTTCTACATTGCCAGCGGGCCAGTGGCCCACCACGCCCAAGGGGAAAGCCTTGCACTTAGCACGACCATATTCCGTCCAACCGCCATGTAGACCATTGGACCCGAGTTCGCGGGCAATGATGGGTTCTAAAGTTCCCCGCCTTAGCCACATCCGAAGGAAAACGATCCCGGGCAGATCGTCAAATTCGCGGACGTCTAAGCTCTTCGCCCAAGAATCAAAAACGGTCATAACCTCATTCGGTGAAATTTCCGCGTCCAATACCGCTTGACGCAGTTTGGTTGCGGCCGTGGAGATCTCCGCGGGTGAATGAACCGTATGAGTAAGCTCAGTCATCGAAAGACTCGTAATTCAATCCATTGGCGATCGTTTACTTTCGAGATTCCCGCAGCCTCGGAGTTCCGCCTTGGGTATCCGTCCCGCAAATCGGAAACTGATGCCCCGTCTCCCACAGGGGCAACCATCATAAGCGATCACTTGGGCCATGTCTTCAGTGAGTAGCAGGTGGCCTGGGAAGCTCGTTGGTAAAACACTGCAGACCTGAACAATGCCATGTTCTCCTGCCGCGACGGGTTCGAGGGTGAGCGGGTTTCGCACAATCACATCGCCGAACACGGGTCCATGTTTGTTGCCCGCCGAGCAATCCGGATAGATGACTCCCACACTCTCTACCATGCCATAGAAATCGATGATGCGCTCAGGGGAACATCCAAACACGTGAGCCAACTGTTCGTTGAACACCGTTTTATCAACGGCCTGGTCCTGCAAACGCTTCCAGCCGCCGCTGTGCAGGATCCGGGCTTCCCGCAAGTTGAGACAGATACCTTCTGCCAGGAGAGGCTCCACCAAGTGTTTCCAGAGAATAAACGTAAAGCCATACACCAATAACTCCGTATCCTGGCGGTCGCGGGCGAATTCTCTCAGTCGGTCCCGATCCAGCATCAGGCCACCTTGCTCACTTAGGCTAAGGCAGTGGGTGGTCTCATTGGCAAAAGGCTGCAACCCTTGAATCGCCGCGCCCCTCGCCCCCAGCTCGTTTCCGCCTCCTAGGAAACCCGGTGTGTCCACAACCAAGTAAGGTCTGCGGGCCGGACCGATAAAATCCCGGACAATGGCTACGATTCCTTTGGTCATGCGTCGCGCGGTCGGCGCATCGAGCACCACGCGGCTGGGCACCTGAGACGTTGTAGCGCTCGAGGTTAAGGTTCTTTTGATCTCACCGGGACTAACGAAAGACAAGGGGGGATTGGCTTTCAAAATTCCCACCGGCAGAAAGGGAAGATCGGCAACCTGAGCAGCAGATCGATAGTCCTTTGGCCAATGCCGGACATAGTTCTTATAGCCGGCGTGCCGCTGGCATGCGTAATCGAGCTCCTCCTTAAGTATTTCCAACAGACCCGCCTGTCTTTCCTCAGGAGGCTGACCATAAGGAGGCATTGAGAGAAGGCGGTCTATTCTGTCTTCAAATGGATGCATAGAAACTCTTTGCCTAAATGGGAAGCGATGAAAGCGCTATTTTCCCTGTGGACGTCTTTGGCAATTCCGAAACCAAACGAATCGAGTCGATCGTCCAATGGGCTGGAAGGTGACGGCGAACTTCTTCCACCCCAATTCTCGCTTCTTGATCGGGCACGATAAACAAAACCAGCGCTTCTCCCACTTCCGGATGATCGATGGCACTGGCGGCGCACTCATAAACCCCTGGAATCGCTGTGACTCTTGCTTCAACTTCCGGAAAACTTACCCGCATTCCTCGCATTTTCAGAAATGCCCCTTTGCGTCCTTCGATCCATAGATAACGTTCCTCATCTTGCCGAGCCAGGTCCCTGGTGCGCAGCCAACCGTCAGAGAAGACGCGACGCGTTTCTTCCGGATCGTTCAAATAACCGGAGCAGATCGACGGTCCCTTCACCAGCAGCTCACCGATTTGCCTCGCGGGCAAATCATTTCCTTCTTCATCGACGATCCGAACCGTCAGGTTGTCCAAAGGTCGGCCCACGCTTCCTGACTTCTCCTCCCAGCGTTCCGGTTCCATACACGATATCCGAGCGGTTGCTTCGGTTTGCCCATACATCACATAGAACTTAATCAGCGGGAAAACCTCCCGCATCTCACGGATTCTCTGGGACGCCAAGGCCCCTCCAGCCTGGAGAAAACGCCTCAAGCAAGGCATGGCGATCCCGCGAATGTTCGATCGTCGAAGTAGCGCATTATAAACTGTCGGCACGCCGGCGAATGTGGTGCAACCATATTCAGTTATGGCTTGGAGCACTTTATCAGGAAACATAAAGCGGCGGTCAAACACTACGCCACCGCCCTGGTAGAGATGCGACTGCATCAGGCTCGCCCCGAAACAGTAGCTCACTGGGAGAATCAGCATGGCTCTTTCGTCGCTGGCCAATCGTTGGCTGCGGATGATGGCTTCCGTATTGGCAATCAGGTTCCCATGGCTGACCATAACGAAACGAGGAACACCGGTGGAACCGGAGGTGGCCATCAACGCCGCAAGATCCGATGCTACGCAAGCAGCAGGCGGCATCATTTTGGGGAGATCCTTGGCCAAGTCACCCTGCAGGCAAAGGATGGATCCCTTGTGAGGCTCTCCCCCCCGAAGACCTGTTTCAGTCCACACGGCTTTGGCGCCCGTTGCTTCCACCAGCATTGTTGCTGAGGCTCTCACGGCGCGATCTTCCACCGGCACCGCTACGAGGCCCGCATACAGGGCTCCCAAATAAACCAAGGTGCTGGAGGGAGAAAGAGAACAACCGATTAGCACGCGATCGCCCTCCCTCAAACCAGCGGATATTAAGGAGGCGCCATAAACTGCAATCAGCCGCGGCAAATCCTCCGGGCAAATCGTGCTGCTGGTGGCCGCATCGATTAAGTAGGAAAAGGGTCCTAGGCGCTCTACCAATCGCGCGGCGAAATTCCATTCGGCAGTGGCTGTCACTTTATACTTTCTTGGGAAGTTTCTTCGAAATGATGCGCACGATCTCGCGAACATTCTCCATTTCCATCAACTCATCCACATCCAGGGTGATCCCGAAAACCTGCTCCAGATTACTGGCGAGAGACAAATGGCCCACAGAATCCCAGCCAGGGATGTCACTTGCATTGGTCTCCAATGACACCAATTGCGGGTCGATGTCAAAGGCGGCTTTGAAGGCCTCCCGGACTTTGCTTAAGATGTAATCTGTATCGTTCATTTGCCCCTTTCGTGCATCTGTTTGAAGTTACGCTTCTGAGTGCTTGCTCTTAGGTGATAACGCAGTGGCAGTCGGTTCTTAAAATGCGTTGCTGCTAGCGAGTTCATAGAACAACCTGCTCAAAACAGCTTCGCCCTTGGCACAACGTGTCACAGAAAAGCAAAGTTTTTGGGTTCATAAACTCAGGCCATGATCCCCGTACCACCATCAAGGACAAGGGTATGGCCAATGATCCCTGCGGCCGCATCGGAGCAAAGGAATTGGGCCCCATACGCGACTTCCTCGGCTGTGACCAAGCACCCTGTCGGGGTACGACGGATGGTCTCGGCGATGCGCGCTTCGCTATTTGGCACCGCTTGCCAGGCATCGGTGAGCACTGCTCCGGCCGTTAGAATGTTGACGCGGATGCCACGCGGCGCGAGTTCGACGGCGAGATGGCGCGCCAGCGCCTCAAGCGCGCCCTTGGACGAACCGACCAACGAATAGCACGGGAGGGCACGTAAGGCTCCCCAGGAACTGACCGCGACAATGCTTGACCCTTTGGAAAGGCGCCCCATAAGAAGCTTAATCAACTTGAAAAAGGCGCGGACATTTAGGTTAAATGTCCAGTCGAAATGGCGCTCGGTGAGTTCTTCGATTGGGCGGTGGATCCCAGTGGCAGCACAATGAACCAACCCAGAAAGATGCGGAACCCGTTCCTGTAGCGAGCGGTCAAGTTGTTCTAGACCTCTTTCGTTGGTCAGATCTGCACGACACAGCGCAATGGCCAAACCTTCCTCCGTAGCGATCGCCTTCAAGTGTTCGGCAGCCTTTTCGTTGCGGAGATAGTTCGCGATTACCGTTGCACCGGCCCGCGCGAAGCGAAGTGAAATGGCTTGGCCGATGCCGCGCGTGCCCCCGGTAATCAAGAAAGTTTTGTTCGACAAAGAAAACAGATCATTCCCAGTAGTGCTCATGCGGATTCAGTTCCTTTTTCCAGAGAAATTGCTCTTGGGACGCCATTAGCGTTCAAGCAACAGAGTTGCATTGCCATTTCTCGAAGCACTTCGGAGCCGGAAGGGGGCAACTTTGCAACAAAAACGTGGCGGGCATGATTCCAAGGACTACTTGCGTTGTCAAGGGCAAAGCACAACTTGGAAGAGCCATTCAACAAGACCAAGTATCGACGACGAATCCAGATTCGACCAGGGGCGCTCGTCCTGCGGAACTGTGATACTTCAACAGTTATCTTGTCGACAACCGAAGCGTGCAAAACCACACGTCCACGGCTGAGAGACTTCACGCGCAATCGAAGAAATGAAGTCTGCAGAAACCTTGCTCGATGACTCAGATCCGGTCTGTTCATTTTCGTTGGCGAGTGGTTGTGGAAGGGCTTAGACGGAAGCGGGAAAGGGCCTCGCCCAGGTTTTGGATGAAGGCTTCCGAATTATAAACATCCGTATCGATTCTCGAGCCGCCATTTGGCGCAATGGGTTCGACTTCGTCAAGCTGGAACTCCCGCGCCACATCCTCGACAATCTTCGACTGAATCGGGCGTTGTTGTTCGGCAAAAGCATTCACCAGCGAGTGCTCGCAGAGCAGATTGATAACGCGCGGGATGCCGAGAGAATAGAGATGAACGGTGTCCACAGCCTGCGTGCTGAAGATGGGTTCCCCTGCGGCGCCGGCAATTTTCAGGCGCTCCACAATGTATTCCTTTGTCTGTTCGTGAGACAAAGGCGTGGTTCGGCAGCGAAGCATAATGCGCTGCCGGAGCTGGCGAAGCTGGGGAAGCCTGAGCTTCTCCTCAAGTTCGGGCTGGCCGGACAGCACAATCTGCAAAAGCTTATCCGTAGAAGTCTCCAGATTTGTCAGGAGACGGATCTCCTCAAGTACCGGATAGGTAAGATTCTGGGCTTCGTCAATGATCAGAGCGACGGTTTCCCCCATGCGGTAGCGCTCGAGGAGCCAGTGATTGAGCTTCATCAACTGTTGGCTCTTGGATTTGGAATCACAGGGGATATCAAATTCAGCGAGGATGAAATCAAAGAGCTGATTGGAATTCATCCGTGAGTTGAAGAGAAAGGCCGTGCGTGCCCGGCGGTGGTGCAGCCAGTCCAGAAGCCTGTTGATGAGCGTCGTTTTGCCGGTTCCGACCTCGCCGGTAAGCGTGATGAACCCCTTACGAGTCTGAATGCCGTACATCAAACCAGTCAGGGCTTCCTCAATCTGCTGCGTAAGAAAAAGGAAGCGTGGATCGGGATTGACGTTGAAGGGGTTCTCTTTGAGGCCGAAAAAGCTCTTGTACATGATCTGGGTTCTTTCGTTCTGAGTTCCAACTACTATTCTACCTATCAATCGAGCTCGATGCGCTGCGGGTCGTGGCCAAGCCCTGCCCTGCCCTGAAAACCAGATGAGAAACTAGGGCAAAACGAAGGGACGTGGGTGCCACTGGAAATTGATAGTTACAGTGTTATAGGTGTTGGAAGTGTTGCAACCCGTACCCGTGCAGCCGGTTCCAGAATAGTTGCCAATGGTTGCGGTGTAGGCGACGGCAAAGTTGAAATTCCGGCCAATGGGGCGACTCACACCGCCACCTAAAAACCAGTCGTCATAGGCTGGGTAGCCAGTTGTCGCAGTACCCGCAACGGGGTTGTTGCGTGCGTAGCCAAAATTAAGGTTTCCTGTCCAAACGCGCGTCAAATTACGGGAGGCACTGGCGGTCGCTTGATCCAAGTCGGAGCCGATCATCACACCGCTACCAGCAGATAAGCCGTGGATGTAGCCGAGTGTGAAAGCTCCGTGATGGAAACCGTAAGTCAAGTTAGCAGTGCTGGAGAAGCCCGTTGTTCGCGATGCGGTGCCAAGGGGAATACGATAATTGGTAATCTCCGGCCCGATGAAAAGCCGGAGGGCAAGGTGGCCTGTAACTTTGCGGCCATACGCAACACTCATAACGCTAGAACCGTAGGCTTGGGGGTTACCGGGAAATTGGTAGGAGCTAAAGCGATAGACCAAACCGACGGTGTCGTTACGACTCAGTGCGTAGTTATAGCCGATACTCCCGAC
The DNA here is from genome assembly GCA_003154775.1 of Acidobacteriota bacterium. Taxonomy (GTDB): domain Bacteria; phylum Acidobacteriota; class Terriglobia; order Acidiferrales; family UBA7541; genus Acidiferrum. The sequence continues at coordinate 10,884 of PMES01000111.1, forward strand.
CGCAGTGTAGGAATCGTAGTTACCTGCCTCGACGAAGCTCAAAATACCATAAGAACCGGCAAAAGTTACGGAACTGCGGCGCGAGAGCGCATAGGTAGCCTGCAGAGCAGCGGTGTTGTTGTACGAGGCCCCAACGCCATAAACGCTTTGGTTAGGGACGTAGTCGCCACCAAGACCCAGGATAGTATTACCGAGCGAGCCACCGACACCGGGAATGCCCAGGTTCGTGCCACCGCCATATCCAAAGGCACTCTGCGGGATGTAGGAGAATTGATCGACGATCTGTATGAGCCAACGCTCCGTCTGAAAATTCTGAGCCAAGGCCAGTTGCTGATAAAATCCACTTCCCTGCTGGGAATTCGTGGAGATAAATCCGCCGCCAGAATAGTTGACAGCCAATGTGGCGCGACTCCATGCTTCGAGCAAACTGAGATTCCCGATGAAGTAATTATTGGCAGACCAATTGGAGCCGCTGGATTGACCGTAGGAATTGGATAGTGCATTAGAGCTAAACTGAAGACCGGGAACCCAATAACTATGGCGAATTTCGGGCAAGCCCAGAGTACTGTTTTGCATGCCCGTGAGAGGAGAGAAATCGGGTTGCAGTTCACCTTCTGGCTGGCCAATTCCTAAACTCGGAAATAAATAGCCTGCTGGCTTTGGGGAAGCTTCGGGCATAGGCTCTTGCGGAGCATCAGGCACAGGCTGTGGCTGTTCCTGTGCAGAAGAAGCCAACGCCCCAAGAGAAAGGGCAAAGGCAAGAAGCCAAGTTCCGAAGATGGCTATACGGCAATTCATGGGTCAAACCCCTACGGCACCACAATTACGTCGCCCGATTGCAGGAGGATGTCTTCCTTTTGGCCCTTAAGAACATCCTTGTAGTTATAAGGTAGCTTCACCTGTTTTCCGTTTTCGTTACGGAGAATGTAAATACCTTTTTCCCTGGCAAATTGCGTGAAACCGCCGGCACTCGATAGAGCTTGCAAAACCGTCATGCCGGGAAGAAGAGGGAGAGCACCGGACTTGGCGACCTCACCAGTGACGAAGACTCGTCGACTGTTGATCTGGGAAACGATGACCGTGACTTGCGGATTATTGAGATACTTGGTGAGACCTTCGCGGATGCTGCCGGCAAGTTGCATGGCGGTGAGACCCGCGGCCTGCACATCATTCAAAAGAGGCAAGGAAATCTTGCCGTCGGGACGCACAGGGATGGTGCGTGTAATTTCCGGTTCCTTCCAAACGTCGATCTGCACTACATCCTGGGGTCCGATGTGATACTCCTGATCGGTTGTTGTGGGTGTCACAGCCGCAGCAGCGGGTTTACTTTCGGCTTCGCGCTTCTGGCCGGAAGTCGAGTCAGTGGACTGGGCGCCGGCATTCCAACCAAAGCCAAACAGCATTAGCAGCGAAGTTAACACTATGTGAAGTCTCAAATGCATATTAATCTTCTCCCCCTCCGTTCTCGCGATCCCCCTGAAAGGCCTCCATCTGTTTGATCTTGTAGAGAAGTGATTTGTAACTGATCTGCAATTCGCGGGCCGCTCGCTTGCGGTTCCATCGGGTGTGCTCGAGCGCGTGCATGATCAATTCACGTTCCGCGTGTTTGGAAGCGGCTCGGGCCGCCACCTTGAGTGAAGCGCCATGTGCAACTATGGCTGGCTTGCTCGTCACGATGCTGGAATTCCGCAGATCATTCAGGGCGATCTGCACGTCGCCGAGAACCACAATCTTGCGCAAAAGGTTTTCCAATTCACGAATGTTGCCCGGCCAATGGTAGGCCGTCAAGGTCTGAATCACTTTGTTGCTAAGAGGCGGCGCTTTCTTTTTCATCAGCGTCGAGTGCTTATTCAGAAAGTACTCCGCTAGTACTGGAATGTCTTCCGTTCGTTCCCGGAGCGCAGGTAGTCGCAGGCACGCACCATTGAGCCGGAAATACAGTTCACTGCGGAAGCGGCCTGCGGCGACTTCAGACTCCAGATTCCTAGTCGTCGAAGAGATGAATCGCGCACTCGGCTCGTCCTTGGAAACCGCGCTTTCGCTATCTGGTAGTTGTGAGAGCAATACACGCTGGGCGGCCAGATCCAATTCTTGAAGGTTGTCGAGGTAAACGCTTCCAAATGTCTCCACGTTTGAGGCTGCACCCATGGTTTCATTCGCATGGCTGAGCAAGTCACCGGGCTGAAACGCGGAACAATTGATTTTCCGTAACTGTGAATTCCCTTGGGGGGACAAGCGGTGAATAAGCCGGGCGTAAGCATCTTTGCCACTGCCGCTCTCGCCGAAAATGAGAACAGGGATATCAGTTCGAGCAATCTCTGCGGCCATGGCATTCAAGTTGAGCATGACGGGTCCAAGGCCGTAAACAAACCCGGTCGTCGCCGAATCTTCAGCAATGACCGTTTGGATTTGGTCCATGGACATAGTAGCTCCTGAAACAAAAGCCGACCGGCTTTTGCAGGGACAAAGCCTCTTGCCAACGAGGAGGTTGCAAGTCTCTCTCCAAGGTGCGGATGGACATGAGGAACTGCGGAATAGATTCTAAGTATTTTGTATCCTTATACTTAGGGGTATTGTCACAGCAGGTCGTGGTTCCGCCGGACGAAGATTAGTCCCCGAAAAGTTCCACCAAATGGCAAATGTCTATCCTTATTTTTAGTAGTGACCTCAGGAAAGCACAACAGGATCTGCAAGTAACAGAAAATGAAGGCGTTGAAGTCAACAGGCAAGAGTGCGCAGGCTGGAGAGGTTGTTGCGTGAAGTGCGACGAAGAACGCGGGCAGTGGGTGCGTTCCCGGATGGAAAGTCAGCGCTGATGTTGGCGGCGGCAAGACTGCGCCACGTCGCCGGCACGAAGTGGGGCACGCGGCGGTATCTGGACATGAATCGCCTCTCGGATGCGAGCGAGACAGCATGATCGCCCACGCAAAAACTTTCGGCTCCCCCTCGGGGGAGCCGAGCACCACCAGGCCTAAGCCTCAACAAATGTGCGAAAAACTCTGGACACTACCTCCTGGTCCGATGAGTGATGCAAAAACCCTCACTTCTCCTGGACTAAGTCCTCGGATCGGTCCATCAGGCTTGAATAAGCCATTATAGGTGGATAATTTTGCCCTTTTGTTCAAGGGACTGGTTGGCGGCTTCCAGCACCCGCACGACACGCAACCCAGCATGCCCATCATTGAAGGGATTCTTGTCGTTCAGAATGCAATCAGCAAAGTACGTTGCTTCGACTTTGAGCGCTTCGATTTGCTCAACTTTTGGGGCCCACATATCCCCAGAGCGGTAACTGACAAGCAGTTGATACACTCCTTCTGCGTTGGTCATTTTCGCGCCCTTGTCATATACCTTGAGTTTCTCGTCAGCGTCGAGATCATTCCAGACCAGCATTTTCTTCTCGCCCCCGATCAACGTAGTGCGGACTTTTACAGGAGAGAGCCAGTTCACGTTGACATGACCGATGATGTTCTTGGGGTAGTATACGGTCAAAAATCCAATGTCGACCTTTCCATTCAGATGGTGCTCGCCAGTGGCAACCACAGCCTGGGGCTTCTCCGCGATGAGATAATCCATGATCGAGAGGTCGTGCGGCGCGAGGTCCCAAATGACGTTTACATCATGCTGGAACAGTCCCAAATTTACGCGTGTGGAATCGTAGTAGTACAAATCACCCAGTACACCGTCGTCGATGAGTTGGCGCATTCGTTTCACCACGCCGGTGAACAAGAATGTGTGGTCGACCATGATCTTCAAGTTCTTGCGCTCTGCCAGTTCGATCAATTGTTCAGCCTGAGCGCTCGTGCTGGTAAAGGGTTTCTCGATGAAAACATGCTTGCCGTTTTCCAAGGCTTTTTTTGCAAGTTCGAAGTGAGTGTGAACCGGTGTGACAATCGCGACTGCGTCAATGTCAGTCGCCTCCAGTATTTCGTCCGCATCCCCAGTCACAAGCATATTTGGATAGGACTGCCACACACGCCCAACTGACTTCGGGCTCTTGTCGCAAACCATCATGACGCGAGAATGTTCTTGTCCGTGAAAATTCCGGACAATGTTCGGTCCCCAATAGCCGTAGCCGATTACCCCCACGCGGATAACATCTTCTCCCACCGCGCTGTCGATCGAGACAATTGGGGGATAGTTCAGGCTCAACTTCACATTCATACTCGTTGTCATCTTTCCACCTTGCGCTTGGATTCGCTGCCCCTGCCGAGAGTTCCAGAACTCTGAAACACCGGACCTGACAGACGCACACCCGAGAAATCGATCGTGGGCAGAACAATCAGCAGCAACACGGTGAGAAACAGCACGACCGGGACCAATCCTCATCAATTGGCAAGTTGTTGTTGTTAAAGCATTTACGTTTCATGCAAGCATCGGCGCAACGTGACCTGGAGGAGTTGTGACGCCACAAATTTGCAAATGTTTTCCCTAATGAGACCTTGATCTTTCTGATTCAAAAGGGAAGCTTGGCTACCGGCAAAGCTAGGCACGAAAAGGGAGGATTGCAGTGAAGAAGAAACGGTTTGCGACGGAACAGATCGGGCCATTTGAAGTAGCAAGAACTAGAGGTACTGGTCATGGAGTCACTCCTGCAGGTCGGGATACGGTCGGCTGCCTCAGTTACCGGCCTGAGTACCACCCACCTGTCGTCAATCTCGACCGCCCCCGAAACGGTTCGCAAGCGAAATCCACTATCGACCGTCGGACCTGGTAAAGCATCATTCAGGCGGTTTCTTGACATCCTCCCCCGCCTAAAGTCGTGGGATTCCTACGGGTTCCATGATTAAGCATGGATACCTTCGGTGGGTTTCTGACACGACGCCCTGCTAGCAGGCGCAGACGGCGACCAGGCCAGCGATGCGAGCCCCGCATCTCTGATGTTTACAGCAGCAACCCAATCGGCATTGCCGGAGAATCCGCACCTGACGCAGGGGAACTGCTCTTGCGTCTTACGGTTCTCTTGCGATACATGACTGCACCCGCCTTCGGAAACCGGGCATGTGCGGCTCGCATTCTGCGGTCGCACCGGAACAAGCACACCGCCCTGTCACTTCGTCCTGTACTCCAACTGGCGACATAGCTCGAACGGACTGGCATCTAGGATGGAACGGTTGAGCCCAGACTTGGCTTTGACGCTCTTCCCCGGTGCTTCCTTCGTTTCCGGATCTGGCGGTGAACGGGAAGCAGACGCTGGCGGAGAACATCGCAGACGTGGCCGGACTCGCGGCGTCCTACGATGCCTATCACGCATCGCTCGCAGGGAAGAAACCCGCGGACCAGGACGGATTCACGGGCGAGCAACAGTTTTTCCTGGCGTATGGACAGACGCGGGCGAGCAAGCCTCGTGAAGGAGCGCTGCGGCAGCAGGTGTTGACGGACCCGCATGCGCCGGCACGATACCGGACGGATACGATGCGGAACATTGATCCCTGGTGTCCAGCGTTTCAGGCGAAGGAAGGAGAGAAGTTATATCTGAACCCTGAAGAGCAGGTGAGAATTTGGTGGCAAGACGGCCCTCTCGGTTGCTCAGAAAGAGTCGTGCTGACTTTTTTGGAACTTCTGCCCCGCAGAAAATCTAGTCTCAGAACCCCTTCTGGGCAGACAATCGCCTCCGCGCACGCGACTGGCGGAAACATTCCATGATCGTCCCGGCCACCCACCAGGTTTGACGCTTACAGAAGAAACGTTGGGATGGGCTGATGCTACACATCCACCGTAGCGTCCAGACAATGACCCTACGAAAAAGGTAGAGCGGAATGCCGGCGACAAACCATCTGGTATCGGTGGGAATGCCGAGTTCCCGAATGTCTGCCCGTGCTTTGTCAAACCACCAAGCCAGAAAATAACTTTTCTGGATCCGGTTCGTCGGTATCGCATGGTAGACGATGGCGGACGGTTCATACCGCAGCTGTTTTCCTGCCGAAAGTAGTCGCTGACCAAATTCGGTATCTTCGCCCCTGATCTCGCTTCCGGGACGGGGGCCTAGCTCGGTTCGAAAACCGCCGTACTTCTCAAACACTTCCTTTCGATAGGCCATGTTGTTGCCGAATGGAGGTTCACTGAGTTCACGCGCCTCGACACCAAGGTCGAGCATGGCTAGGGGACCCAGCGCGTGTGGGTGCTCAAGCCTCAGCCAACGCGGAACCGAGAGGGCCCGCTCCGGCAAAGTCCTACCTCCGGCACCGACCCAATCACCCGTGTCCAAGGAGCCAGTCAGGTGTTGTAGCCAAGTCGGCTCGACCGTTACGTCGTCATCCGTGAAGGCAAGAACATTGCCACGCGCCTCTCGAATTCCGGCGTTGAGCGCATACGATTTACCCTGTTGCCGCTCAAAGAGGTAGCGGAAGCGCCCCGTGTGACGGCGGCAGAATGCTTCGACCACCTCACGCGTCTGATCAGTCGAATTGTTGTCCACCACCAATACTTCCCATTCGACTGACTCGGGAAGCCTTAGTGCAGCAGCGCTCTCCAGCGCTTTCGCCAGGCTTTCGCAGCGGTTGTAAGTACACAAAATGACTGTGATGTTCATCTTTTCGATTGTACGTTTTTGGCGCCTTTGAGAGTCCTTGGGGACGACTGACAAACGACGGTTTTAGTCTTCGAGCTCATTGGTTGCTCGACTGGGTTTCTGGCTGAGATTGCATCGAATTCGTTCGTAAAGGCATCCTGCGGTGCATGGCGCTCAGTGCGGAGAGTGGCATTCTATTATCGAAGGCAGAAGGTGACTTGTCAGCGGTCTATTTCTGCTTGAGAGCCCATAACCCACATGATCTGTTTCATCCGAGATCAGGTCCTTTTTTGGTGGTGACAATCAGACTGAGCCCAATCCCAAGAATTGCAACACGGAACGGGCTGCCTCGGTGGCGATAGAAAATGATCCCGTGAGTCGTGGAGGTGCCTGTAAGCTAGTGCCAGCTCAATCATAATCGTCAATCAGGACGTTCGCTTGGCTTCGCCCTGCTGGAGAAGTGTATATCTAGACGGGATCAATGATAGAGAGACACAACAATCGAGTAGGCCTATGCCGGAATAACTGTTGAAGGCCATCAGGCCGGAATTCACATTCTGCCTGGGACCTCCTCTTGACTTCGCGGATAGCCACACTCATACCCCCGGGCCCTTGCGATTGAACCAAATTGTTTTCCGTCGCAGAATCTTCCAGCTTAGGAGACCGTCCGCCTAACCATCATGCAAGGCCGCGGTCAGGTTCTTTAGCCAAGGCGGCTCGACCGTTACGTCTTCATCCGTGAAGGCAAGAACATTGCCACCCGCCTCTCGAATTCCGGCGTTGAGCGCATACGATTTGCCCTACTGTGGCTCAAACAGGTAGCGGAAACTGCCGGGGTAATGGCGGCAGAACTCCTCGACGACCTCCCGTGTCTGATCGGTCGAATTGTTGTCCACCACGAGCGCCTCCCACTCGATCGAATCGGGGAGTCTCTTAGCGGCAACGCTTTCCAAGGCCTTTGCCAAGGTCGCGCAGCGGTTATAAGTACATAGAATAACGGTAACGTTCATCGTTTCTTGGTGCTCGGGGGTAGGTCGCAGGCTGCGAATCCAAGTCGATAGAGTGCACTCATTATGCTAGACGTGACCCAACAAACAAAATCCGTGCCTTCCCTGGGGCGCGAGATTTCACTCCTGAAATTTGACCCCAAATCAGTATGAAAGAGCTCTGCTCCGGTTTCATGGTGGCGACCCAAATTCCGCGCTCCGCATAAGTGCAATCAACGCAGGATCGCCTCCCTAACCTGCGCCATGCGGTCCTCTATATTAAATTCCTCATGTACCCTTGACCGCGCCATTCGTGACATTTCCGCACGCTCTTGCGGGTGTGTCGCCAGGTATGAAATGGCGTCGGCCACTTCATCCACTGATCCTGGACTCACCACCAAGCCGTTAATCCCGTGGGTCACTACTTCCGAATTACCACCTACTCTGGTTACTATGCAGGGCAGCCCGCAAGCCATGGCCTCAAGAATCGAAAACGGCATGCCTTCTCGTCGCGAAGTGAGCACAAAGGCCGTACCAGCTTGAAGGTATGGTCGTACGTCTTCTCGGAATCCCTCAAAAAATACGTGACCAGACAAGCCCAAAGCTAAAGCCTGTTCCTCTAGCTCTTCTCTCAAGGGACCGTCACCTACAATGATGCACTTGCAACACACACCATTCCGTAAGGCACGAGCCACAGCCAAGAGCAGCAGATCAATTCGTTTCTGCTCGCTCAGTCTTGCGACGCACACTAGGAGAAACTCTTGCGGACCGAGACCGAGCTTGGTTCTCAGATCCAGCGCTTTGTCCTCGTAATGATCAAACTCAGATAGTGATACGCCGTTGTAAATGGTGATGGTCTTCTTTGCCGGAAACCGATAATCGCCTACCAGAATGTCCCGGATTGCGTTGCTCACGCAGATGGTTGAGTCTTCAAAGAATGCTGATACTCTCCATGACATCAGACGGCGTGACCGCCGGAACCGACACAAGACGCTCGGAATCGACCATCCCTCGACTTTCGCGGGCGTCGATGGTGGGGGAAGGTGTACGATCGAAACCCGCCGTGGAATCCCGGCCAACCAAGCGGCCACGGGTGTGTACCAGTTGTAGGTCCAAGGAACGGCTCTGACAAAAACTACAACATCAGGCCGCATGCCTCGAAAAGTTCGAAACCAATCATAGAAGGTCTTCAGTCCATTTTTGCAGCTGATTACATTTACCTGGGCATTGTTTTTGCGGTCGGTGTAAAAATCCTCCTCTAAACACAATACCGAAAGTCGAACTTCGCATCTGGTAAGCCTATGCATCAATTCAAGAAGATGCTTTTCGGCACCACCAAATTCGCTTGTTTTTGTGACAAATAGTATGGTCTTTGGAGTCGTCTGTGACGAAGGCCTTGCTTGTGCATTTCTCTTCAAGATCAGCCTCGTTCGAGATTCTTGTGATCGGGATCGAGTAACTTGCGATCCGCCTGAAGCAGCCGCAACAGCGACTTCACGGTGAATACAGAGTGCTGAGAAAACCTGGCCTCGCTCCTCATCGACGCACTCAATTAGTTCATATGACCAACCTATACTGGCGAAACGTCATGTCTGAGGAGGAGCCTCGACAGAACGTCAACTACTTGGTTCTGAGCGGAGGAACTCAATCCGACCGAGCACGGCAAGCTAATCGCTTGGCGATAGAGCGCATCGGAATTCGGACAAGAAGGATTGTCGGCGATCGTATGCGCCGGCGAGCGATGAATCGGCTGCCAGAGCGGACGAGTCTGGATTTTTCTGGCGGCCAGTTCCCGGAGAAGCTCGCGCGAATCGATGCGTGATTCTTTCTCATCGATCAGAACTGTATACATCCAAAAGGTGCTAAACGCCCAATCCGCCTCTTCCGGAAGATGTATTCCCGGGAGAGAAATCAACGCCTCCCGATATCGTCTCGCGATCTGTCGCTTCGCTTCCACAAACATGTCAAGCTGTTCCATCTGCGCACAACCCATCGCCGCCAGTAGGTTCGTGAGACGGTAGTTGTAGCCAATGGCATTGTGCACATACTCGATCGGATCATCTTTCGCCTGCGTGGTGAGGTATCTGGCGCGTGCAGCCCACTCGGCGTTGTCGGTGACGAGCATGCCGCCGCCGCCAGTGGTGATGATCTTGTTCCCGTTGAAACTGAAGCAGCCCACGTGCCCGACGCTACCCAGACTCCTTCCCCGGTAACGCGCGCCCAGGCCTTCGGTGGCGTCCTCGATCACCGGCAGCGAGTACTTCGCCGCAGCTTCCAGGATCGGATCCAGGTCGACGGGATGGCCGAGGATGTGGACCGGCAAGATGGCCTTCACTCGCCGACCGGTCCGCCGATTTCGCAATGACTCACCGTCCCAACGGCAGCTGTTGTCGATGAAATCGACCAGGCCAGCCGGGTCGATCTGCCAGTATGTAGGCTCTGCATCGATGAAAACCGGCCAGGCGCCAACGTAGCGGATGGCGTTGGCCGGGGCGATAAAAGTGAGCGAGGAAACGAGCACCTCGTCGTCCGCCTGCACGCCGGCGAGCAGTAGAGCAATGTGTAGGGCCGCTGTCCCGTTGACGGTGGCGATGGCGTATCTCGTGCCAGCCCGTTCCGCCACCATTTTCTCGAACCGGTCGACATAGCTGCCGACCGACGAGACCCAGTTCGTATCGAGGCATTCCCTAACGTACTTCCACTCGTTCCCGCGGATCTCGGGCACGATCAGGGGAATGAAATCCGCGGGCGGAGGCGCCCCCGGAGCAAGTTTTTCCACCGGGTTCAATTGCGGTACCTCCTGTCGCCGAAGTTGCCGATAACACTACTGCGCACAAGCTGCGCCACTTCCTCGATGCCTTGAGCCACGGTGCGGGTGATCTTAAAACCGAGATGGTCAGTGATGCGGGTGAACGAGACACGGTAGTCCCGCGGATCTTCGGCCTTGTGCACAAATTCGATGACGGCGTCCGGAGCATAAGGTCGGATCATCTCGACGAGTTGCTGCTTTTGGAAGTTTTGATCGGTTGCTCCGACGTTGAATACCGCGCCTGCGACTTTCGCTGCCGGTGAATTGAGCACGAGCTGAATGGCCCGGGCGGCATCCCGCACATGTATGTAGGGCCGCCAGAATTGCTCACCAAACACCTTAAGGTGCTTCTTTGTCAGCATCTCCATGGTGAATTCGTTCACCGTTAGATCGAATCGCATGCGCGGGGACACGCCAAAGATGGTTGCGAACCGCATCGGTGTCGGACACCATTTCCCATTGCGACTACTCTGCAACAACGCTTTCTCCACCGCGACCTTCGTCTCCGCATAGAGAGACACAGGGCTCAATTCGGTTTCCTCATCTACGTATTTATTTGTGTCTTTCATCTTTCCATAATTACTGCACGTTGAAGCAAAGAGGAAGCGACTGACCTCGGCCCGCTGACTTTCCTCGATGAGCGCGAGCGAGGCTTGAAGATTGACGGCGCGCGCCAGATCCGGCTGGCGGGCACAGGCGGGGTCGCCGACCACGGCAGCAAGATGGACCACCGCCTCCATTCCGGTGACGGCGGCCTGCAGTTGTGTTCGGTCACACACGTCACCGTGGACGAATTCAAGGCCAGGGTGACACCACACACCCAGCAATGATTCGCCGCCATGCAGAAGGGTATCCAGCACCCGGACCCGGTGTCCGTCGGCTAGGAGCAGAGGCACCAGAGTTGATCCAACATAGCCCGCACCGCCAGTGACTAGTATGTTCATCGTGTCATCTCTCTCCCAACTTTCGCACCCTGGCAAGTTGTCTCTTTACCCGGAGCCGGAGCACATCCACAATTCCCCACCATTCAACGAGCTCGAATCCTGGCGGTTGCCAGCAGGCTTCGCTTCGCCGCCCCCGCAGCGCGCCAGAGTGGAGAACGGCGGACGCTCTCTCCAGCAAACCCGACGAGGTTTCTCAGCGGAGTCCAGCCAAATGCTGCTCGCATTTCCTCAGGGCTGAGCTTGTTGTCCTGACCCAGCATCAATTTACCTAAGTCGACATTTTGGACGCCGATCCATGGATCGACCCTTAATGGCCCAAGATACACTTCTCCTTTGCGCTTTGTCTCTTCGGAGAGCAGTATGTCGATAGCCTCTGGATAGGCCGCACACCCGTTGTCGCTGAGGTAATTCTCACGAAACACCTGAGTCGGTGTGCCCCAAATAGAAACTTTGGCACCAAAGTAGAGAGCGTAGAAAACATGGCTGCCATAACCGTCGGTTGTCACGTATTCGAATCTTTCGAAGAGCGCGCGCATGCGATTCAGTGCATTAGTGTCGGCTATTCCGGCACCGCGTATTGCCTCGATACCTTTTTCTGTAAATTGAGAACTCCATAGGCCTTTCGCAATGCAGTAAGGCGAGACACAGGCGGCCACAAGGCCAAATCTGTCTTTTATAGAGGCAATTTCAAGGACGTATTGTTCGGTTGAAGGCATCAGAACGTCAGACGCGAGCGAGTGGGTAGGCATGACCAGCAGACTTTTGGGTATCCTCTGCAAACCTGAAGGTTGGGTGTAAATGATCGGTAGTCCGATGGCTCGCACCCTGCGGTAGCCAGCAGGCTTCAAAAAGGTGACCTCGTCTTGTCGAGCGACGAAACACGTGGTTGACTTTGGGGCATCATATACGATGATCTCGGGCTGGATCTGCTGCCATGGAGGCCATACGCCGTGCTGCCAGTTGCCAGGGAAACGGGGCGGGACCTTTTGCAGTCCGCAGTAATCTGCAGCCACCTGAAGCGCCCCATAGAAGTCGCCACCAAATGATTGCCTCCAAGCCCTCAGCCTGATCTCATTTACCGGGGGCAGGCCTGTGCTTGCGTCCATGACGGATCCTTTAGAAGCTGTTGCACAACCGGGTACAAGCCATTGAGATAAGGGTAGTTGGGGTTTTTGAAATGAGCGATAAGCAAAGTCAGCAGCGCCGAGGGAGGGCCGATGGCACGGTCGCGACCGTTGCCGACCGAAGCGCAGTGGAAGAAAATCGCGCCCTTGCTTCCCAAGCCACCCAAACACCGCAAGGGCGGTCGTCCGTGGATCGACGACCGTCGTGTGCTGGAAGGGATTTTGTGGATTCTGCGCAGCGGCGCTCGCTGGCAGGATCTGCCAGAGAAATATCCACATCCCTCGACGTGCTGGCGGCGGCTGCGCGACTGGGAGGAGCAAGGCGTCTGGCTGAACATCTGGCGCGTCTTTTTGAGCGAGTTGAACGAGCGCGAAGAACTGGACTGGAGCGGATCGTTTCTGGACGGCAGTTTCGCTCCGGCGAAAAAAGGGGCGCAGGAGTCGGGAAAACCAAGCGGGGCAAGGGGACGAAGTGGATGGTGGTGGTCGACGGCCAGGGTGTTCCTCTGGGAGACCAGCTTCACTCTGCATCCCCGGCGGAAGTCCGGCTCGCGGAAACGACGCTCGCGGCGATCCGCGTAGGCCGCCGACATCGCGCGGGCCGGCCGCGCCAGAAGCCGGTGCGCGTGATTACCGACAAAGCGTACGACAGCGATCCGTTGCGGGATCGTTTGCGAGGGCGCGGGATCGAACTGATCCGCCCGCACAAGAGCAATCGTGTTCGCCCCGCAACACAAGATGGCCGCGCACTGCGCCGCTATCGAAAACGGTGGATCGTGGAACGCACCATCGGCTGGCTGGGGAACTTCCGCCGCTTGGTGGTGCGCTACGACCGCTCGCTCAAAATCTATGGCGCGTTCTTTCATATCGCCTGCTTCATGATCGTCTTACGGAGGGTTGTGCAATAGCTTCCAGGAAAACTTTGAACGAGTAAGTGTTCTCTCGAAGTTGAGCCGAGGAATTTGGACGCGCGGGATCTTGGGCGGGCTCAACCTTGCGCCCAAAGCGACGTGGCGGTTAGCTCAGAAATAATCCGGTATACTGGTCAAAGCAGGTCAATCAGCCTCTTAACGGCCCATCGCTGAAGGTACTCAAGAGTCTCTTTTTCGGGCAGCCCAACGTGGTCGGCAACTGCTTTAACGCTGACCGGGCGATCCAAGGCCGGCACGAAGTCCATCAGGCATCGCATCTGCCTTCCTTGGGCGGAGAGGGTGTCGCCCAGGGCGATCTGGCCATAGTCGACGTAGAGGTCATATTGCGGATTGGACAGGCAGACGTTGCCCTCGAATTTCTTTATGACCAGGGGCGACGCTTCTAGCCAATCCACGGCTCCGATTAGGGCGTCAACAGCTTCATTGAGCGAAGTTTCCTCGATAATCTCCATACTGTCCCGGCTGGAATGATATTCAGGATAGGGAAACCTTGAAAAGGAAAGCATCGGAATACCGTAATTCTCCCAGACGTACTCGTCGTTGACAATAATGCTTTCGAACGGGCCGGTTCGGTAAGAGAGGCCAAGCTGGTCGAGGCTGGCCTTAAGGGCATGCAGCGCGCTGACCAAGCAGCGCCGGGATTCCTGAACCGCAAGAGGTGTGGCGGATCCAAGCATTTCCAGAAAGATACCTTCCAGAATCCGGCTACGCTCCGACTGGTTCAGCCCGGCAAGATATAGCTCCGAACCGATGATGCCTGGTGAAAGGACAAGGGAATACGTGAATTTGGTCTTTCGGTCTAGCAGGCGGCGCAGAACCTCCAGGCCCACCACGCAACCCGCCAATCCGTCGTTGGCCGCACCCGCATGATCCAGGTTGCCACCGAGGACGATGGTGAAGTCGAGCGAGCCCGGGTGTTTGTATTCGAGAATCTTTAACGCACCAGGAGCTTCCTCCGTGCGGATTACGACTTCATAATAACCCGGGGCGAGCTGGTCGAAGATTCGCTTCGGCATGCAGAATCCCCAATCGCGACTCCAGCTCCGGAATTGCTGCCGATAGTGGCAAGGAATCGAGTCGTCATGGCGGTGGTCGTAATGGAGGTGGCGTCGGAGTTCCTCCAGACTTACCGTTCCGGAAAAGCTCTTCGAGAGTCCGATCACCCCAAGCGGATGGGCGGTGCCATCGTAAACGGTGCGGCCGTCTTTGACGATTCTGGCCTCCTCGACGTCCCACGAGGGAGGAATCACCCATCCGTTGTGCTCGCGGGAACTCGGCACGGAGATCACGCGAAACGGCAGCACCTCGCGCAGATAATCCACAGCCTGATCGTAACCGAGCGAACAAACAGCCCGATTGAGCGGCGTGAGGTCCCGCAAGATTTGCATCATGGTTTTCATCTAATGGGCTAGCTCGGCAAATCGTTGGTGTCCACACGCGGCAGAGTCAACCGATCATCAATGTCCAGATCCGCAACACGGGGTTCCACGGTAAATCCCAGCCGACACTGACGAGCCCGCAGGATTTGAAGGAGCGAGTCATTAAAGCCACCGTAGGGATAGCACATGGTCCACTCGTCCTTCCCTATGCTCAGCTTCTGGAGGAAATCAAGAGCACGATCGATTTCGATAGCCTGCGTTTTGGACGAAAGATGATTCAACCAGGCATGGGTGTATCCATGACTGCCAATGTGCATTCCATGGTGCCGCAGGCAAGCGATCTGGTCCATCGACATGTACAATTCACATGCGAAAGCCGCCTCGTCGGCGGTCACGTGCTCGGCAAACAGCCGCCGCACAATCTCTGCCCGTACCGGTTCGGGCAACTCGCGTTGGAGGAGTCGCTTGAGCACGGTTACTTTGCGGGTATCGTAGCGATGCTTCTCCGTAACCGCCCGGAGATAGTCTTCCCTTGTCTTGAGCGTATGTTCCGAACGAAACTCCTCCAAGGAGACGAACAGCTGGTCGAGGAGGGTCCCGGTGTCGGGGACAACCGCGAGGATAAAGTGAATTTTGTTTACGTCCAATACTGTGTGCTCGAGGACCGCTTGAGCGGGAGGAAAGAAACAGCCTTGGATGCCTCTCGCTTCCAGGAGGGGGAACACGTTTGTAAAGTGATCGACGTAGCCATCGTCAAAAGTCAACAAAATGGGGTTCGGCGGCAGGTTCTCTCTCGCGGCACCCAAGGCTTCCAGTAGTTTCTCGACCGAAATGGGTGTGTAACGGGCTTGGATGTAATCAAGTTGCCGACAAAAGCGCTTGACCGAAAGACCCTTAATCGCAGGAAATCGGGACCCTTCGAGGTCGCGCACATAGTGATACATGACGATGGTTACCCGTCGGTTCATACTAGTTCCGCGAGGCTGATTCCGCGCCGCCGATTTTCAGAATGCGGACACTGGAGTTCTCTGCGGCGATGACAAACCCGCAAGGCGGCCGCTGGGAAACAGCGGTGGCGACAAAATGAGATTCTGTCAAAAGCCAACTCTCGTTGCTGATCCGCGAAGCCCTGGAGACCTCAGGGTCTTCGTCCATGGGTGACAGCTTATAAAGAATTAGGTAACTCGCTCCGAAGCGTTTCATCTGGTTCTTTACCTCATCACATTCCCAACGCACGGGACTGTAGGAAGCGGTAACCATACCTATAGTTCGACGATTGAGCAGATAGCCGGTCCCTTGCCCATCGGCGGCCATGATCGTATCGCCTGCGTTGATATTTGACTCGACCCACTTTAGTAGAGGCTGACCGTCGGCGGCCGACTTGGCGTAAAGCGGTGCGAGGATTTCGTGCCGCGGGGGTGCGAAAGGTCGATGCAGGTCATGCGCATTGAGTCCGACGTACCCCACTATGACCAACAAAAGCCCTGCCTTCAGCCACGCGCTCTGGGCACTGGCCGGCCAGCAAGCCGTTAACCGATTAATGCCCATGCCCAGCAGGAGCAGGTAGAGTGGCAGTATAGGCAGGAACATCCGGACTCCGAATGTGATTACGGTGCGCAAACCCGCATAAAACATCGAAACGGAATAGACCAAGACACAGAGGCCCACGAGCAGCTCCGCAGCGTCCGGTTTCCGCCACCAGCCCGTCCACAGCCAGCTGGTGCTTGGCAGGCCTCCCTTCCGAACCCCAGCAATCAAAACCACGGCGGCACCTAAGCCACCCGCTAGCACCAAGATCTGCCAGACGCCGAAGGTGATAGGGTGTTCCCCAAAAAACAGATGCAGTTGCGCCCGAGCATACTCAGCCATCACCCGCTTCAGCGGATGGTGGACTGTCATGTCGTTGCCGCCCCTCCAAGTGCCGACGATGACCAGATTGCGCAGCATCACGCCCCCGGCTAGCGCGACGGGGATCAGGGCGGTCAACAAGAAAATTGTCCGAAGGCGATTCCTCTGCAGGATCCACAGGAGCAATGCGTAGCCGACTACCGCTGCAATTAAGAACAAGCCGGCGTACCGAATCCAACAGGCTAGACCAGCTACCGAGTATGCTATGACGGCGCGAGCGATCACCCTGTGCTTCGGCAGCGCACCTTTCTCAGACTAGATCAGCCCCACAACGGCACCGGTAGAAAGCAACATGTACAACGGCTCGGTCATGACCCAGGTTGCAAACTCGAGGGCGGCGGCATTTGTAGCGAAGAGTAACAACACCAGCTGCCGCCAAAACGTCGGCACACCAATCAGAATCAACGCCCAGGCTAGGAGAGCTGCAGTACCGGCATAGCAAACACACGACACACCCCTGCCCGCACCTTCGGGACTAACCCCGAGACGACTTGTAATCGCAATCACGACCGGGTACCCAGGCGGCAACGACGTAAGCGGCCCAGGGATGCGACCATGAGATCGTTCCGTATCGAAGTAAATGAGCGACGTAGTCAGCCCACGACCATGGTTAAGATTTTCCGCTACATTTAGATATTGATAACTATCATTATCGAGCGGCAATGGCCGGAAAGCACGCATTGAACTAGCTCCCAGAAACACCAGCAGAGCCCAGGCAAGGACCTCTAGAAACTTCAAGGTCGGTTCCGTAGCTAGTTTCATTTTTGTGCTCGCAGCGTTGGAATCTCGGTCCGGAACTTAAACTTGTCCCCGGTCTCTTGCACAAGTGCGACCTCGCCCCCTTCAGGAGCCGGCCCTTTGTAGCTTGAGTTCCGGATCATGGGAGAGTGATTTCGTCATCGTCCGGGTGGGGGCGGCAACGCTATTATTTGGCATTACCCCTGTGAGCTCTTCGGTGTCGCCTTTTCAAAGAATCTGACCTGGTCGACCCAATTCACTGCTGACTCTTCGGTCTGTAGGTCCGAACCAGGTAGCTTCGGAAGGCCCACAGGTTCTTGGCCTATAGGTTGGTTCATCGGGACAATGGCGGGTTAATCGATCCGGTAAATTCTAAGGTCGCCGCAGTTTTGCTGCTCAACCAGCCATGTGGGCAAAGGCCTGGGCAGGGCGATGTCAGTACCGGGACGAGCGACAAGCCATCGGACATGCCAGGTCTTGGCGATGTCGTGCAGCGTTTCCGGGTTGATGGTACTGAACATGAGGTCATTGTCGCGAAGCAGGGTATTAAACCACGGGAGGGCCGTCACACCCCGATACAAGTATCCCTCGAGAAGAGCGGGACGTTCGGAGATCGCAGTATAAGCGTAAGAACGCTCGCCGCGGGCCGCGAAACTATCCACGGCGTGTTTGTTCGTCGCAAACCGCTCGGCCGGCTTAGCGAGTTCACCGAGACGCTGCAGGCCTCGAACTTCGCCGGGCGTAAGAGTCACGTCCATCTTCATCCGCCCCTGGCCGAAATTGAGCCAAGGCGTAATCCAGGCCAGAAAGCCGATCACCAGCACACTCATGAGAACTGCGGAACCGACCGTCGAAAAGCGGCGGCTACGCTTCATCAGTGCCGACATGCCAGCCAGAAGTAAGACCAACACTAAGCATGGGAGGATCTGGAGGCGAAAGGACGCTATCCACACTTCGCTATGAGTCACATAGACGGCGATGCGCATCAAGAAAACACTGGCGACAAGCACGATCATGCCGTTTTTCGCCAACGTGAGCCACTCTGCGACCCACTGGGAGCGTTCGGCGCTGCGCCAACAACGGGGCGTCAGGCGGGAGAAAGCAAATATGCTGAACATGCATTGCAGAAAATATATGCCGTAATGCTCGTTGTTATCTCCGAGTTGGAGTAGGAAGGAAAACGACAGCAGGCCCAAGACACTTGCCAGGACCAAGGCGGATAGAGGATTGCTCAAGGGCCAAGAAATCCAACGAAAGCCCACGATCCGAAATCCCAGGCCAACAGTGAACCAGACCGCAAGCGTCCACCACTGCGAAGCTATGTCCTTCTTGACCGTCGCCGCCCCTGCGTCCGGGGCATGGTCATAACCCATGATCTTCCATGCTACGAGAAACAGGCAGAACATCAGCACGATCAGCAGCCACGAACGGGCCGCCCCGAGACGCCCCCAAAATAAGAGCATGCCCGCTACGCCGATGCAGTACAAGGCAGCCGCCGAGTGGACTGGGACCGCAAGGGCCGGCAGCGCCAGCAAAATGATCCCGCGCCATGTCAGGACCGCTTGCAGCTCTCTTTGAACCAGGCAAAGGCCCATGATCGCAATAATGGCACCCAGACCGAAAAGCATCGAATGGCCTAGGATGAGATGACTGAAAGGGCCCCCATCGGCGAGCACCTCCACCCTAGGTATCTTGAAGAGAATGGCTCCGGTCACACGGCTGGAAGTATTCAACTCCTCGGAGAAGAGGGACAACAGCGACCCGTAGAAGAAAAGGCCGGCAACGGACATGATTCCACCGAATTTTCCGCCTGTGGCCTTGAGTGACAAGAGCGTGCCCAGTCCAAAGCACGAGAGCACCAGCGCCCAGAGCGATGCGCCACGCGTCACGCGGGCGAAGGCGTCGCCCAAGTCAAGTCCGGTAACGCGGGAAATGGCCGCAGCCGGTGCATAGGGTCCAAAGTGGTAGAGAAGTTCCTCGGTCGCCGCTCCCGGTACTTTTGGCGGGCTTTCGCCTCTCTTGATACCCGCAGCGATCGCGTAGTGGCATTGCGTATCCACGTAGATCCAATTGAAGCTGCCGTCGCGCCTCAGGACGGCGTCGTTGCGAGCCCCTGGAAGGAAGTACACCGCGCAAATCAACACTGAAAGAAGAGCAAGCGTCCCGCCATAGGCGACTGTGCTTTTCGGCCAGAGGGCGCGATCGCTCCAGAGGCACAATGCTCCGGCCGCCACCAGTCCGAGCCAAAGGGCCGGGACCCAAATAAGCGGAAGTCCAAGCCTGAGCCAGAATGCGGTCAGAGCCGAGATCGCCAGAGTGCCAACTGCGGGAGCGAAAACCATGGTTTGGGTTCGGGCGGAGGCAGGCAACGCCATTCTGACGATGCTGTAGCCGGCCGCAAAGACCAGAATCGCATAGCCGAGAAAGTTAAGCGCCGCCCAGCCCCCCGCGGTAAAGAACACGGACACTATCCACGGTAGGAAAACCAGGGCCATAACGACGGTTATCCGGTGTTCGGAGTGCAAAGAAACGCTAAGGTTGGCATTGGTGGCCATCATGTCGGCTAAGCTCGCGCTGGAATGCACTTAATCGGCATCTGCCGTCACACGCCGCTTACGAAAGCAAGAGGCGCTCTTCAGTTGCTCTTGCACCAGTCGAAGCCTCTCTTGCCCGTTGCGAGAGAGACCTGCCATAACGCATTGCAGGCTTCTCAATCAAGAAAGACGACAGAGGCACAACAAAGAACAGAAGCGGCAGAAGCAGCGGCGCAACGTGACTGCCGAATAGGAAGCATCTTTCCCGCACAGTGAAAAACTGCTGCCATAAGTAAATGCCGTAAGACGTTACGCCCACTGCCTGGAAGGGCTTGCTACAAAGAACGGCTCGAAGCCATGGCCCGCGCTCCAGGCTGAACAGCAATACAAGACTAATTGCCGGCGGCACCAGCAGACTCTCATAGAGAGCGCCTCGCCAACTGTTCGAGTCTACCGGATGCAGGAACAACGTCAGCGCAATCAGGGCAACAGCTAATGCGGGCACGCGGCTTGCAAGTTGACGCGCGCGAACCTCATGAGTGGCCATCAACACGCCGCAAGAGATACATATAAATCCTGTCCGTGCCTCGCCCGAGTGATTCAAACTCTTGAAATATAACTTCTGCCTTCTGCAATTACCCCGAGATCGTGCTCTCTTTGCTTTGCGCACGGAGCACACGCTCTACTGAGTATGGCGCGCGCGGCGCTGGTTCGTGGTAGTAGCGGACCTGCATATCTCCCAGCAGCCCGATGGCCAGCATGTTCAGCCCGGCCAGCAGCAGCACTGCGGCGAAAATCATGAGTGGGCCGTGCTCCAACATCACGTTGGTCTGATGCAGGAGCTTTTGCAGGCCGAGCCACACGGCCACGGCGACGCCGCCCATGATGCTGAACATGCCTACGGTACCAAAAAAGTGCAAGGGCCGCGAGAGGTACTTGAGCAAGAAGCGTATGGTGATCAGATCGAAAAAGACCCGCAAGGTGCGCGAAATTCCGTAATGCGAAATGCCGCGCTCGCGGTTCACATTTTTGATGGGCACTTCAATAATTGAAGCGCCATACCAGGACGCCAGCGCCGGAATGAAACGGTGCAGCTCTCCGTATAGTGGAACTTGGCCTAGGATTTCGCGCCGATAGGCTTTAAACGTCGTGCCGAAGTCGTGAATATCGACGCCGCTCAGTTTGGCCATCATCCAGTTGGCACAGCGCGACGGGATGCGCCGGAGCCAGAAGTTGTCCACGCGATTCTTGCGCCAGCCACTGACGATGTCGTAGCCCTCGGCAATCTTTTCGAGGAAGAGCGGGATGTCGGCAGGATCGTGCTGCAGGTCGCCGTCCATGGCGATGATGTATTCGCCGCGGGCATGGTCAAAGCCAGCGGCGAGCCCGGCGGTCTGGCCAAAATTGCGGCGCAACTTGACGACGATGACGCGGCTATCGACCGCAGCAATCTCGCGCAGCAAACTAAACGTGCCATCGACCGAGCCATCATCAACGAGCACCATCTCGAAACTTTCGCCGCTGGCCTCCATCACAGACTTCAGCCGCGCGCACAGGTTGCTAACGTTCTCCTGTTCGTTGTGGAAAGGAATTACAATCGAGTACTTGAGCACAGTGCCCCCACTAATAAGCTGGAATATCCTTCCTGACTTCAAAAAGAGCGTGAATCGTACCTGTTTCCCCAAGTGCACAATGTGAAAAGATTCTCATTTGAGGCGCACCGAGCTGTGGAAGCCCATCCCCAAGTAGTTCTACGAGCGAAGGGCTTCGCGGGAAACACACCAAACGGCTCACGCACAGCAATAAAAAATAAGAAACACTCGCTACCACGCGCTGAGGCCGCCATCGACTACCAGACAATGACCGGTGACATAACTAGAGGCATCGGAGGCGAGATAAACCAGCGCGCCGACCATTTCATCCGGTTGGGCCATGCGGCCCAGTGGGACGCGGGCTGAATAACGCGACTTGAAAGTGTCGTTTTGCCCGCTCTCCACGCCAGCCGGCACCAAGGCGTTAACCCGAATCCGCGCATCACCCCAATTCGCCGCGAGGTATCGAGTCAACCCGACGACGGCGGCCTTGGAAGTCGAATACACCGCCGGGTTACTGATCTGGCGACCAAGATAGAACGATCCCTCGTAGATTCGCTTGTCCGATGATAAGAGCCCGTAAATGGAGGCCGTCTGGATGATGCTGCCGCCCGTTCCCTGCTTTTGCATCTGGCCGCCTACCGCTTGCGCAACCAGGAACATGCCGTCGACATTGACGGACATGATCTTCCGCCATTCAGCCAGTGAATACTCTTCCGTGCTGGCAAAAAACGCATTCAGGTCGGCCGACTTTGAAGCGGCGTTGTTGTGCAGGACATGGATGGCACCAAAATATTTGACCACCTGATCCACCATGCTCGCAACTGAGGCGGGATCGGATACATCGCAGGCGACCCCGAGGGCCCGCGCGCCGTAGTCGTGCTCGAGTTCCCCGGCGAAGACGGTGCAGCGCTCTGGGTCCAAGTCCACTACGGCTACCTGCGCCCCAAATTCGGCAAGGCCCCGGCAAAATCGCTGCCCAAGGATGCCCACAGCGCCGGTGACAACGGCGGTTTTCCCCGTTAGTTCGAAAAGAGTTTTATAGTTGGATTTCATTGAGAAGCACTTCCCGGTTTTCATTGCGAGCCATGCGACCAGCGATCAGCACCCGCATGATTTCGAGGGTCCGTTCAGGCGGAATGGCCAGCTGGCCAGTCCGAATGGACTGGGCAAACTCCCAGAGCATGCGGCGGAACATCGAGAAATTGTCCGTAATGTCGAACGCTCCCGTGCGCTGCGTGCCGAAGAGCTCAACGTGAAACGTCCGCGCGCATTCCCCCAAGGCGTCGATCTGAATTAGCAACCCGTCATCCAGGCGCACAAGCGCCGAGGCATGCTCGGCCAGCGGCATCCGCACAGAGACAGGACGCGCAGGGACGATTGCCAGAATCGCCTCGAGCAAATGGACACCATATTTCTCCCACGATAAGACAATCGCGCCGCGAATCAACTTCAGCCGGCCATAAGCGGCCAGATAAGCCCGCGGTTCATCCAATTCACGGGAGTAGCGCATGCCGGAACAGGACATCAGCTGGCCTTTCTCCAGATACGGCTTGAAGGCACGCAATTCGGAAACGTCCACGCTTAGCGGCTTGTCGATGAACACCGGCAGACCCGCCTCAAGAAAAGGACGGGCAATCTGAAAATGAGTTTCGTAATCATCGCGGGCGATGATTACCGCATCCACCGTGCCCAGAAATTCAAGGTAATCGCCTACACTGTGGGGAATGCGGCAGGCCGCGCACAATTTCTTCGTGGATTCAGGATCCTGAGTCCATGCGTGCGTTATCGTCCAGCCATCCAGTCCGAATTCCGATGCATGCCGCCGCCTGACATATTCGTAAATACCCGGCCACCCGGAAGCCGCCAGTCCTTCGGGCGAGTACCCGTTGATGATGGAGCCGTAAGAAAACGGATGCCCGTTCCCTTCGCTCAGTCCGATGATCCCGAACGACTTCACCAGACTCCCCATCCGCCGTCGACATGGAGATCTTGTCCGGTGATATAACTCCCGGCATCGGAGCAAAGCAACGCAACGGCACCCTTGAGGTCATCGGGTTGCCCAATGCGGTTCATTGGATTCTTGGCGGCCAACCGTTCCATAAATTCCTTATGCTTCTGGGTCGGCGGATGCGGAAAAGCACCGGGGCTAAGAGCGTTCACGCGAATGCCATACGGCGATAGGAAGCTGGCAAGGTATTTGGTGAATTGAATAACTCCTGCCTTGGCTGCACCGTAACTCGGTGGATTCGCAAACTCTTTTCCATCATACATCCGGTAGTCGGGTCCAAGGTGGCTGTACAGCGAACCGATGTTGAGGATTACCCCCCGGGTGGTTTTCAGATCAGGGAAAGCCGCCTTGGTCATACGAAAGACCGAGTTCAGACTTATGTTGACGTCATACTCCCAATCTTTATCCGTGATCGACTCCCAAGAGTTCTTATTGCCTGACCACGCGTTGTTAACGAGTATGTCGATGGCCTTGAAGTGCTCGTGCACCTGAGCAAAGAACTCCGTTGCGGAATCCTTCTTTAACAAGTCAAGTTCCAATGCAATTGCCTTAACTGAACCTCCCGTCAGCCGGACGATTTCCTCACATTTTTTCTCGCATTTCGCTCGGTCTCGGCTGGCGATGACCAAATTGGCACCAAGCTCGGCGAACGTCTCGCTAATGGCGGTACCTAGATAGCCAGCGCCGCCCGTGACGACCGCGGTTTTATCTTTCAACGAGAGCAACTCTCTCAGGGATTTATTCATAAGTTCGATTCTTTCAGTAACGCCTCAGCGATAATGAAGTCGACGCTATCATCAATGTCTTGGGACCGGTCTCGCGGCATCAATACGGCGCCGAGCTTTCCCACTAATAAGGACTTAGCTTCCTGTGCAAGTAAATTTGCACGGAATACATAGACCGCACCGTTCAGCTGGTAAGCCTTCGGCAGCTTCTGCCGGGGCAGCCAGGGAATGGAGCCCTCAATGAACACTTCTGGAACGCCATCGACGAGCCGCCAGGCCCGGTGCGGATTCAAGTCGGCGTCCTTGAAAGTAGCGACCGAATCGTAACCGCCTTGGCCGACAAGCTTCAGGCAGTCGCGCACATCGTCCGCCGCGCGCAGAGGACAAGTCGGTTCAAGCAGGATGACCCATTCCGGCGTCTCACCCTCCGACCGGAGCGTCTGGAGAAGATCCTTGAGGGCATCAATCACCAGAGCCTCGTCGGTCGCAAGATGCGGCGGGCGCGCGTACACTTCTGCACCATGAGCCTGGCCGACCGATGCAATCTGGGTGTCGTCGGTCGAAACAATGATGCGGTCGATCTCGCTCACCTGCTGCGCCACTTCAATCGACCAGACAAGCAGCGGTTTTCCTCTCAGCGGCCGGACATTTTTCCCGGGCACCGATTTGCTGCCGCCCCGTGCAGGAATCACCGCGATGACTCGTTTTCCGTTCAGCATGGGATGCGGCGCGTCGGCTTCATTATTCAATAATGCCCCGCGTGCCCAACCGGCCCAGGCTGTTGAGCGCCTTGCGGTATTCGGTCCATTCCCCGGTGTCGATCCAGGCATTCTCGCCAATCGGGAAGACGCCGATGCGCCCTCCGACCCTTTTGATCTGCTCGATGAATTCGGTCATGTCGCACCGTGTTTGCTCCGGAATCAATCCAAGCCGATCCCGGCGCACGACATACATCCCAGTATTCACGAGAAAGCTGTATTGCGGCTTTTCCGTGATGCGGGCAAGGCTGCCACCCTTTTCGAGTTCACACACTCCGTATGGAATGTGATAGTCCTTGAGCGACGCGACTAGGGTGAGGTCGTAATTGTTGTCCGTATGGAATGATACGAGCTCGGCGTAGTCGGACTGGATCACGATATCACAATTGGTGACGATCAAATTCTCCGGCGTAGACGAATACAGCGCCCGCAGACTGCCGGCCGTGCCGCGCGGCTCTTTCTCCTCCAAGTACGTCACGGAGTAGCTTGGGGCAAGCTCTTCAAAAAAGGATTTGAGGATCTTGGATTTGTAGTTGATCGAGAGGTAAAAACGATCGAGACCGTAGGGCAGAAATTGGTCGATAATAATTTCGATGACCGTCCTGTCACCCACCGGAATAAGTGGCTTGGGAAGAACACTGGTGAAAGGCGCAAGCCGAGTCCCTTGGCCCCCGGCCATGATGACGACCGGCAGATTGAGGCGACGCTTCGCTTTGATTGCGTCCCCGCCTTGGAACATCTCCTTCCAGAACAGTAGTTGCACTATTTCTCGGGACGGATTGATGACGGGAACGCAGCCGAAATTGCCGTTCAGCATGTTGGCACGGACCTGTTCGGTCCTAAACCCCTCTTCAACGACATAGGATTTGCGATTACAGATGTGAAGCACCTGCGCCTTGAGGTCCCCGTCGGACAAGATCCAACGTCGTATGTCGCCATCCGTAAGGGAACCGATCAGCCGTGACTCCTCGTCAACCACGAAGACAATTTTTTCCTCTGTTTTCTCCAACTGCTCCATCGCCTGCCGGATGGTATGCGTCTGGGGTATGAGAAACGGCGCAACGTTGTCATTCATGGGTATCGTCTCGCATGATCTTGGCAGATTTGTCCTGTTGGTCAAGGGAAACTTCTCTGGGTTGAGTTTTACAGCAGATCGTGAAAGTTCTTCTTTACCAAATCATCGGAGAGAGGTATGTGTTTGAGCGCATCCTTGATTCGTTCACTCGCTCGCCCGTCGTGAAAGCGATCATACGGATTGCGCATGCCACGCAGCGAAGCCCGAAAACGCGGGGAGATTGCCTTCATGATTCCCCTTAAAATCGCAGCCCGGGAGCATGAAACATCGATAACGTTTGCCGCCCGGACCCGGCCCCGCTGTCGATCACCAATATTCACCACGGGCAATCGAAAGGAAGGCGCTTCGGTCAATCCACTCGAGGAGTTTCCCACCATCACCGCAAAGTATTTCAGGCAGCTGAGGTAGCGGCGATGCCCAAGGTGGGGAATCCATTTGAACCGCCCAGGATTCCGTGTACATGCGGCCTGCAAGCGGTCGTTGATCAGGGCGCCTTGGGCGTCTGCATTCGCCATCGTGAATACAGCCTTGAGCCCGCTCGCTTTGATTGCGGCCACTAGGCGGCTGACTTGGGCGTCGGCGGTGCCCCCGTCCCGGGTCACAGGATGGTAAGTGACAAGAGCAATAGGATCTTCAAGGCTGAACCCAAGTTCCTTCTCAAGTTCTTGCCGGGTCAGCAAGGTTGGACCATAAAGCTGGTCAAGTCCCGGAGCCCCGAAGTTAAACACGCGATCGGGTGATTCTCCCATCTGGATAATCCTTCGGCGATAGGCCTTAGTCGCAGCAAAATGAAGGGAGGCCAACTTGGTGATGGCGTGACGCACTGAATCATCGATGGCGCCTTCACTTAACTCTCCACCATGAATGTGGGCGATCGGAATCTGGAGCATCAATGCTGAGATCGCGGGGGCGAGCAACTCGAACCGGTCTCCGAGCAGGACCACAATTCCAGGTTTTAACTCCGCGAAGGCCTCGGCGAAGCCGTTCAAGCCCAGGCCAATCGATTTTAGATTGTCTAAGCACGACTCCCCGGTCAGCCGCAAGCTGATTTTCCGGTCAATCTGGATGCCCTCAGCCTCGATATCGCGCCAAGTCCGGCCGAACTTCGGGGCCAGATG
Organism: Acidobacteriota bacterium; assembly: GCA_003154775.1. GTDB lineage: Bacteria > Acidobacteriota > Terriglobia > Acidiferrales > UBA7541 > Acidiferrum. The sequence goes on from PMES01000111.1 coordinate 38,025, forward strand.
CATGCCTGAAGCGATCACTTGCAGCCGAAGAGCGGAATCAGCCTGAATGGCCTTTAATAGCCCGCGGAGGAGTCCGAAGTCAGCCCGGCTGGTTGTCACCGCGCAGATCTTACGTCGTTTCACGCCAGATGATCCCAGGTGATGATTTCGTCTTTGACGAGGCCAGCACGGAGAGTCCGCCCGATCAACGCCGGCAGGAGCTTTGGAGCGAGCCCATTACCCGGGCGCTTAATGTCCAAGTCCCCGATCGCGAGCTGGTGTCCCGCGGGCAGCGCGCGGGCAGCCACTACGCTCTTGCGGGCAACCGAAATGTTGAGCAGTTCACACGGGGCTGGAGATTTGATGCCCGTGCCCAGCGCCGCCTCAACATGGCGGATGGCCGCCACCATCTGCTGAAGCTCGACCGGTTCGAGGGAAGCAGCATGGTCCGGGCCCGCGAGCGAGCGATCCAGCGTAAAATGCTTTTCAATGACCTCGGCGCCTAGGGCCACCGCCGCGATGGCAATATCGATGCCTGGAGTGTGGTCCGAGTAACCCACGGGCAGGCCAAAGGCGGACTTAAGCGTCTGCATGGCACGGAGGTTGACCTCGGCATACGGCGCGGGGTACTCAGTCACGCAATGTAACAGTGTCAACTGTGAGGCGCCCGCGGACTGCAGGACATGCACGGCCTCTTCCACCTCGCCCAACGTCGACATGCCGGTCGACAGAATCAATGGCCGGCCCTTACGGGCCAGGTGCTGAAGGAAAGGTAGGTTGGTGATCTCACCCGAAGGCACCTTGTACATCGGCACGTCCATCGCGGCGAGCAAGTCCGCGCTTTCCGCATCGAAGGGACTGGACAGGAACTGGATTCCGATCTGCCGGCAATAGTCGATCAAGCGCTCGTGGGCTGCGGCGTCCAGTTCCAGCCGTTGCAACATCTCGAACTGCGATTCCCCATTTGCCGTCGTTCGCTCCTGATAAGGCGCCTTGTGTGCAGAACGAGTGACGAGCAGATCAGCCCGGAATGTCTGAAACTTGACTGCATCGGCGCCGCTGGCCTTGGCCGCGTCGACCAGCCGCAGGGCCAGATCAAGCGATCCGTTGTGGTTCACCCCCGCCTCGGCAATGATGAATACGTGCGGCATAAGATTTCTATTTTATACGACGAGCCGGGCTACCGACATAAACACCCGGTTCCGTCAGATCGTGCACAACGGTCGCTCCCGCTCCGACCATGCAGCCAGCCGCGATCTTGATTCCTTCAATGACAGTTGCCCCGGCACCGATCATCGAGAACCGCCCGACCGTGACGTGTCCGGAAATCGTAGCTCCCGGAGCGACATGTACCCAATCCTCCAGCAGGACATCATGTTCAATGGTGCTGTTCGTATTCACGATCCCACCGCGGCCGATGGTCGCCCCACTGTTAATGACCGCCCCGTCCATCACCACGGCGCCCTCGCCACCCGATACTTCCTCGTTGACGATTGCGTCCGGCGAGACGATCAGGGGAAAGGACAGGGCGAGCGAATGCAATCGCGCCCAGAGTTCGTGCCGCGGCTTCCCCAAACCAACCTGGCCCACGGCAAGCACGGCATTAAGTTTCTTTGGCCCGACCGCCTTTACAGCCAATGCGCGGTCGGATCCGAGATAGGGAACTCCCAGCACAGCGCCTTGATCCTCCAGATCCGTATAACCGAGAATGCGGTGGCGGTTCAGCTTCCGAAGAATGCTGATCACGACTTTCGCGTGGCCGCCGCCACCGATTACAACAATCTCATCTAGGCTTTTCGCGCTGTGCAGAAGAGTCCGTGGTTGGGGCTGGTCAGCCATTCACGTGCCGTTTCAGAAGGGCTGGCAGCTCGGTTGCCTCATCGGAACGCAATTTTGCAACGTGACTGATTCGGGCTCGCAGAGATTCGCCCTGCTCAAGGTACTGCCTCGCTGTTGACACAATTTCGGCTATTTCCGAATCGTCCGGAAATGCATTGAATTGCCGGTGGACGTCATATTCCAGCACCCGGGACAAGCTCCCCATCTTGTGAGCATGCGACGCCAGAAAGATGCAGGGAGTGCCGCCGAGCGAGGCAAAGATCGAAGGGTGATATCGTCCGGAGATGAACAGCCGGGCATGGGCCAAAACGGACCCGCACATGAGAATGGGTGCATCCACTGGAACTATGCCGAGATCCTTCTCCCTCGCAACTCGCTGCAGAAATGAATCCGGCAAATCATTCTCCGTCAGATAGACGCGATATCCGAGCTGACTTACCTCATCAACCAGCCGCGCATAACATCGCACCGCTCTATCAGGCTGGCTGCCAACCAAAGCTCCTCCTCCGATGCATATGTACGGCTGAGAAAAATCAAGCTTGCCCCAATATTCATCTTTCTCGGGATGAGGCAGCAAAAAGTCGCCGTTCAATGGTGGGTAGGAGCTGCCGTTTGCGTAGAGTGAAAACCAGGCAAACAGCGAATCGGGAATTAAGCAGGACTTAGCCTCCGGAATTTCCTTTTGCACATACTCCAGGGATTCAGGGTCGCGCAACGCTACGGCCCGGCATTGCGCAAGCAACCGCTTAGCCGCCGCGAGTGTTGTCTCATTTCTTCCAGTCAAGGGACAATCCGAAATCATCGCATTCACAAGAAAGACCGGCTTTTTCAGCCGAATACCCAGTTCGATCATAGCAAGCAGGAAGAGAGTTACGCGGCGAGGCGGGGTCGTAAAAATGATGTCCCCATCTCCATCTAGCACCAGTAGGTCGGCTTCTGCGGCTTGATCGTAGATCCGGCTGAGCGCTGGATGCCGGTGCTTGTGGGCCAGCAGGTTGTCGATGCTTACAGCGGGATCCTCAGCAATGAAATCCTGGGCACCAAACAATCGTTCCAGGTTGATATACCAAGCAATCGACCGCCGCCAACGTCGAAGCAGCAGGTACCGAAAGTGCCGGTAGTATCTTGCCGGCATGAAGGTACCCACGTAGCCGGCCTCGGCCGTAGACAAGTCGAAGAAGTCGCCAGTAACGCGGCCGGTGATCTCGAATGAAGCTGACAATAACTGACCCAGCGCAAGACTGGCGCCGCGGCCCCAGCCGACGGTGGATCGATTGTCACCGACGAGGAATACCTTTAAGCGGGCAGGGGTCGGCAATGTTGCAAATGAAGACCGCGCTTCGCCGGCGGTGCTGGCTGCCTTTCGCATGTTTCCAGGATTATGTAGCAACGCCCGACCCGAGGACATGATAAATAACCATTGCGGTCGGTCCCCGAAACTTAGGTTCGCGGATCGGCTACAAGCGCGGTCGGCCGATTCAATGCCACCGCCGCAGTGGTACCGTCGGGGAACCGCCATTCATAAGGCACAACAACGGGCGTCGAGTGGCGCGCAAACGTCAGAAATTCTCCCTTATAACCGTACTCGGCAAGATCTCCGACCACGCTGAACCCGGCTACCTCCTGATAGTTAACGATGAGGTCCTTTACATTCGCCGAACGGATGATCATTTTGACTGTGTAATTTTGTGGCAGCAGAGGAATCGACCTGAAGGTACATGTTATCTTTCCAACCCCGTTCAAAAAGTCCGGCCTGTGTCCATCGAGTAACATATTGGAAGTGAAACAGGATCCGTTAACTCCCAACACCCCCAGCGCGATAATTGGTTTCTCGATGCACTTATGTGCGTCATAAGATATTTCCACGATTAAATCCTCGCCTGGGCGAAACTGACCGCTTTCCTCCCCTCGGTCGTTTCTTAACACGACCTTCTGAATGGTCAGTCCATAATCCGGATTCGAGCAGGAAAAAGATTGTTCACTGGAAATGCTGTTGAAATAGGCCTCGACAATTTCATCCGCCTTTCCGTCTTTGTGCAGCCGCCCATCCTTCATCCAGACACACCTTTGGCATAAGGTGCGGATGGCTTCCATATTGTGGCTGACGAACAGGACCGTCCTCCCACTCTGGGCAAAGCTCCCCATCTTTCCGAGGCACTTCTTTTGGAAGGCGGCGTCGCCGACTGCGAGCACCTCGTCGACGATCAGAATTTCGGGTTCAAGGTGAGCTGCCACCGCAAAAGCCAAGCGGACATACATGCCTGAGGAGTAGCGCTTGACGGGCGTATCGAGAAACTCCTCCACCCCCGAAAACTCGACGATCTCGTCAAATTTGCGGATGATCTCGGCGCGGGTCATGCCCAGGATGGCCCCGTTAAGGAAGATGTTCTCCCGTCCGGTCAGTTCCTGATGAAATCCAGTACCGACCTCGAGGAGACTGGCGGTCCGGCCGTTGATGCGGAATCGTCCCTCGGTGGGAATGGTAATCCGGCTCAGGATTTTCAACAGGGTGCTCTTCCCCGCACCGTTGCGGCCGATGATGCCGACCACTTCACCCTGCTGGATCTGAAGAGAAACATCCTTCAACGCCCAGAAATCCACATGTTGCAGCTTTTTTTGCCGGCTAGACCGAAGCCAGGCAAGCGGATTGCGGATCGCGCCCTCGATGGCATGGCGCAGGCCGTCAACGTTGGCCCGTTGATGGCCGATGGTGTACCGTTTGCCAAGATTCTCGATGGTGATGGCAGGATCGGGCATGGCAGGGGTCGTGGACGGTGCCTCAGCGTCGCTCATATCACGTCGGCAAAGGTCTGCTCGGTCTTTCTGAAATACCAGATACCCGACGCAACGAGGACGATCACGTCAATCACCGCGATCAAAATCCCAGGCCGGTAAATGCCGTTTCGCGCCCCCAGCAGACACCAACGGAAACCATCTATGATCCCCACCATCGGATTAAGCGCGTATAGCAAGCGAAAGCGCTCTGGGACAACGCCGCTCTGAAAACCGACTGGCGAGATATAAAGGCCAAACTGGACGATGAACGGCACAATGAAACGAAAATCACGATACTCGACCATGAGCGCGGCAATCCACAAGCCAACTCCGAGTGAGGCACCGAACACCAGCATCACAAACAACGGCAGAAATAACACAGCGACAGGAGGTGCGTAGTGGTACCAGACCATCAGGACGACAAGAAAGGCTGCGGAGATCAGGAAATCCACAAAACTGGTGATGACGCTGCTGCCAATAATGACGAGCCGCGGGAAATACACCTTGGAAATCAAGTTGGAATTCGATACGAGGCTGTTCCCGCTTTCGGTCACCGCGGTAGAAAAGAACTGCCAGGGCAGCATGCCGCAAAAAACCAGCAGCGGATACGGCACCCCGCCAGAAGGCATTTTGCCAAGCTTTCCAAATACAACCGTGAGCACGATCATTGTCAGGAGTGGCCGGATGAACGACCAGCTCACTCCCACGACGGTTTGCTTGTAGCGCACCAGCAGATCGCGCCAAGCGAGGAAGTAAAACAATTCCCGATAGCGCCAAAGATCCCGCCAATACTGCCTCTCGGTGCTCCCGGCTTCGATTAGCAACTGACCCGGAGACGATGTTCCGAATGAATCGGATAGGGCCATAGGCTTGGTCGCAAGATTTTTTGTGACCAGCGAAAGGTCCGGGCTTGGACTAGTTTTGATTGGGGTTCGGTGCATCTTCACTTCGACCAACACACGCCGTCATCGGCTAAGCTTACCCTTTTCACTATGGCGAACCTCCCCGGCTGCACAGGGGGTGCAGATCTTCATACTCTAAGGTTTCAGAGTGGTCTGTTGTGGAGTTTCAGCAGTCAACGTCATAGTGGCCATTGAGTTCCCTTTGATTCACGGAAAGCAGGGAATGCCTAAGGGTAGCACCCGAAGGATTTTGTTGATTTTCAATCTTCCTTGACGCAAACGAAGACTAAGGTGATTCGGAGTCTCGTAACAAGTGGGGGTGAACAGCTGAGAACAATCCGGCGGGGGAGAAGATTAACCTGCAAGGTACCTGATCGCAGATAAGCTACCGCCATGAAAGTCCCAAACCTGGCATGATCTATTGGTAGTATAAAGCAATCAAGCCGCCAAAGCTGTTATATTCTCGCGGGGCCAGAGCCTTTGATGGTACTGTAACTCTTTATAAATGAATATCTTAGCGAAATGAATCGGGCGCAGCAAAAAAAAGGAAAGGCAGCAGTTGTTCCAAGAATGGTGGCCAGACGGGACACTGAGGGAAAACTATTTCCATCCCTCCTTATTTCCACTATAGTGATGCGTCCAGTTGGCTAGACTTTAAGAGCCTCTGAATCTGGTTCATGCGCACATAGCTACCCCTCTGAACGTCTTCAAAGGTTGGCGGTCTCAACAGGTCGACGCGACACTTGCTTGAAGTCTACTCGCAGGAGTCTGAAAACCTAAGGTTTTTCTCGGGCGTTGATTTAAGCGCAGTGCCACTTTGTCCAGTTCCGATTGCGCAAAGCAGGACAGGTCGGTTCCC
>PMES01000017.1 GCA_003154775.1 Acidobacteriota bacterium
ATGCAAACCTACGTGGAGCACTACAACACCGTGCGCTTGCACAGCGCCATCGGCTATGTGACGCCGCAAGATATGCTCGCCGGCCGGCAAGCCGAAATTCATGCGGCACGCGATCGCAAGCTCGAAGAAGCGCGTCATCAGCGGCAGCTCCGGCGGGCAGCAAAATCGCTGCTTGCAGATTCTTCGAACACGATTACAATGACCTCGCCAGGTGAAACGGAAGCAGGCTCTGCAGGGATGCAACCATGCTGAGGGATAACCTGGTGGAACTCATCGCGCCGATGCTAAACAGCGCGGGAGCTGATCCTCTCGCGCTGGGCATTCATAACCAGACACAAGCATCGGATGATAGACTCCCATGCCTTGAAAATCCCCGCCCCGCAGGGGCGGAATCTTCACTAACGGGAAGCGCCTCTTCTCCATTTCAGGTTGAGCCAGCACACTATTCGTTTTGCAGAATGCCGCGACTCAGACCCTCGCCAGAGCTACGAACGCTCGAACAGACGCGCTCAGAGAGCGGCGGTAACGCGATCGATGCTCACCGCTCACTGCTTCGTGAACAGAGCGCGAGCCCCGAAACCGCCACCCTGAAGAGTAGAACCACCAGAGTAAAACTTGACAGTACATGAGCGAGCAGAGCGACAGAAAACTGCGTTTTTAAAGGGAATATGGCGCGCCCGGGGAGATTCGAACTCCCGACCCTCTGCTTAGAAGGCAGACGCTCTATCCAACTGAGCTACGGGCGCCTACATTGATTCTAAACGATTTCCGGTTCCAACGACCATCCTGATGTCTCGTTTTACTGTCATTTTGTAACAAAAAGTGTCAAAACTGTGCAGGAACTGTGCACAAACTCTTGGGTTCGTGCACAGCGGTTGTAACCTCCGAGGTCATTTCATTTTCTTGGCGGTTCATTTTTTCGAGTGCCTCCCTCTGCATTCGCAACTTCATCTGCGAATACTTTTTGAAGACTTTCGAGTCGCTCTGACGAAGTAGTTGGGTGACCCACTCGTCCGCGACGCCTCCGGCACTCAACCGTGTGGCATACGTGGAACGAAGATCGTAGATTCGAAAATAAGGAATCTTCGCTCTTCTCAACGTGAGTCGCCAAGCTGTTCGTAGGGAGCGTTGAGAGCCGGTCGCGCTTTTCTCACTGGGAAAAAGATAGTGATTGCTTCCCGCGATCGCCATCTGATCCTGCAGCGCCTGAAGGGCCATGGGCGTGAGGGGGAGCTCGGCAACACCGGAGGGTGTTTTCGAGTCCGGTATCCAGAGGACTGAGTTAGCCAGGTCCACTTGTTCCTTTGTCATGGGCATCAACTCCTTGTAAACGCGGAGCCCGGTTTCGGTGATGATGCGGACGACATTGCGCAAGTGCGCGGGAGAGTGGCGTTCGATGCGCTGCTGTTCTGACCATGTGACGTAGTGTGGCCGGAACAGGCCCCGAATGGCGACGGGGAACTCCACGCCGGAACAGGGATTAGACGGAATCAATCGCTTGCGAACCGCAACATTCAAGATCCGCCGAAGCACCCGCAGTTCTTGATGGACGGTCGCTGGTTTTAAGGGTCTTCCTTCTCGGTACCCGAGACTGGTTTTGACGAGGGCACGCTGGCGCATGCGTCTCCTAAGATAAGACTCGACATCGTCGGGGCTGATGTCGAGGAGTTTGCGGGTCGCGAACGCGGCTTTCAAATGCTTAACTGCGCGAAGGTTCGCGATGTGGGTTTTTTGTGTGCGGTAGGGCGGCTTGGAATAGTTCTCCATAAAGGTTTCCACCCACTCTCCGAAGGGAAGGTTTTCGCCCCGACGGACAGTCTCCAAAACATTTTGGTCGCGGGCGTCGAGCCTTACCCTGAGCTTCCTAACAGCTTCCTGCCTGTCTTCGGTGAAGGTGGATTCTCTCCTGAAGATGCCATCTTTATCTCGATATCGCATCCACAGGAATTTGCTTCCATCTCGCCGAAACACGACGCCGTCTTTCTCAATTGGTCTAGCCATTCTCCATCTCCTGTTTGAACGAAGCGCGGAACGGTTCGAGGTCCGATTTGAGAAACCGGATATTTCGACCCATCACGCGGAGATGGGGAATCTGCTTTCGCTCGACCCAAAGATACACAGTTTGTGGGCTCACGCCAAGGAACTTGGCGGCCTCACGAACTGTCAACGGATATTCTTCGAGAGAGAGGGAGACAGAGGGCTCACTCTCTGCGAGGAAATCCTTATTCATGGGATCTCCCTAAGTCGCGGGTCAAATCACCTTCCTGCGCAATATCGGAGTCGGCGCCTCCTCGCATCGTGGAACTTCTTGCGAGTTCAGTTTGAGCCTTGGTGACAGTGTGCCGTGCGTAGTAGTTCGGATCGTCTTTGTCGTCTGCGCGGTAGTCGGCGATGCGCTGGATGACCACTTCGGGGTTGTCGCCGCGGGCGAGGGCGCGCTTGGCGTAAGCCCAATCGTGCTCGGATTGACTTTTGTGGTTGCTGGGCATCGTGCGCTCGCGTTGTCGGTAGTCGCCAAAATGCCGGGGCGTTTCGGGGGAGTCTTCGTCTATCGTGAAGTCGCGGAGCGTGTAGACGGCGTCGCTTTCCTGGCGCGCCTGGACGATGAATTCCTCGGAAAGTTTGCGGTTGGCGAATCCGGGTAAGCGCAGGACGCGCGTCGAGTCAGTTGCCGCCAGATCGCCGCCGTATTGATTTGCCAGGTTGTGAAGGAGAGACTCCGCCTCATCCTGGCTGAATCCGCTCACTTTCCACACGACTTGGTGCTTGCCGGGAGAGGTATCGAGGACGAAGTTTGGCGCTGGGACTTCGGTTGAATTTCGAATCGCTTCGATGGATTCGTCGCCCTTTCTGTCGAGGTCGAGATAGACGTGGCGGATATCTTTTATGTTTTGCCTGGTCCGGCTGTAGGCGCGGTCCTTAATGGGATTCATTCCCATGAACACGTCATAGCCGCTGGCACTCTGATTGGCTAACCAAGTTTGAAAGCCGGCGCTCGCTATGGTCTCAGCCTTGGTGATTGCTTGAACCGTGTGTCCTGTGGAGCGATTGCGCACGAGGATCGCGGCGTTATCCGCGGGTCCGAACAGCTCCCGGACATACTCCGAAGCGGTGAGAGATCGTGGTGTGAATGTGGTGTCGGTGCTCATGGGTGATCCTGCTTGGCCCGGAACACTGCGCCGTAGTCGAATAGATCCGCATCCGGGTCGTATCTGTTGATTAGGAGGACTTCGGAAATGTATCTCCGTCCAGGCCGGCGCTCGACTTGGACGACGACGTTGAGCGAATCAGCGATGTTGGTCTTGATGGCGCGATAGGGGAGGTCCACGCCGCTTTGCAAAACGCAACTGGTAAACCGCGCGAGGCCTTGTTGCGCGGAGTTCGCATGGATGGTGGACAGCGTGCCCGAGTGCCCCGTGTTTAGAAGTTGCAGGAGCTCGAAGGCTTCGCCACCGCGAATCTCCCCGAGAACGATGCGGTCCGGGCGGTGGCGGAGAGCTGCCTTCAGAAGATCCCGAATGGCCACTGCCGGAAGGCCATTCTGCTCGCGGCGGGCTTCAAACCGGACGAGGTTCTCCTGGGCCAAGTGAATCTCTGCTGTGTCCTCGATGACGAGGACCCGTTCATCCTGCGGAATGAATTTTCCGAGGATCGATAAAAGTGTCGTTTTTCCTGTACCCGTGCCGCCGCTGATGAGGATGTTCCTGCGTGCGAGCACGTAGTCTTCAAGGTGGTTCGCAAGGGTGCGGTCGAGAGTGCCAGCGCGGATCAGATCCTCCATTTCAAAGTGGCGGGTATTGAACTTGCGGATCGTGAGCGTCACTCCACCAAGGCTGCACGGCGGGA
>PMES01000112.1 GCA_003154775.1 Acidobacteriota bacterium
GGTTCACCGGACGAATACGGATAGGGAGGGTTACCGGCAAGAACAGCGCGCCTTGGGAAAACCGTGTGGCCTGGTGACAATCAGCGGGATTCATCGCACAAGAAACGTGCGATGGAAAAGAGTATCTCAGTTCGCAGACTTCGTTCCCCTCGAAGCTCGGGGCAAGCAGAATGACTGGGGATTAGAGAGCTTGCCGAGATGGGGTCGAGCAGTGCTCGACCCCTACAAAGACAAATTCGAGAAATGCGGGGAACTGGGGCCTACGGGCGATTGGGGCTTTCGAGTGCCCTGTCGACACCCCACACGGTAGCTATTCCGACAACGCCGACGGCGACATACAAGAAACGGCTCTGACCCGGAGCGATGGGAAGTTTCCCTTTCACCATCTCGACTGGGGCGCAAGGACGGTGCTCGTGGTAGTGGTGATAATCGCTGGCATCGGGAGAAACGTATTCACGGTAGCTAATTTCGTTTTCCGCATGGACACGGTAAGCCTTGGCTTCTTCGATGAGATGGGACTCCGAACCAACCTGCACATTGACCCGGCCGCGCTGGCTGTAGACCGTGATATCGCAGGGATCGTCCATCGAAACGCGGCCCAGATCGGCGAGCGCTAGCACGGGCGTGACCCGCACGTCGGAAGCAACGATGACAATATTTTCCTGGGTGCCGGGCGTGGTGTAAACCACGGTGCCACGATTCAGCTCAACGATTGCGCCGTAGGGCGCGCGGTAGATGTGCACGGCCGAGGAACCCTGAAGTTCGAGGGAAAGTGGGCCGACGCGAACGAGCAAGGAGCCAGCGTCCTCCGTCGAAAGATAATCACCGGAATAGACGGTGGCGCCTTCGGAGGCAGCGGCATCGCCGATGTGGCCTGAGACGGATTTGGCGACAAGGCCGAGAGCAGGATTCGCGGGTGGGGTTTGAGCCAGCGCCGGCACAGAGACGCAAGAAAAAACGAAAAATCCGGCCACGGATAAAAAGCGAGCGATTCTCATTGGCGTTGTTTCTCCTTCGAACAGGCAGATTTAGGAAGACAGGGGCGATTGCTCACGGGAGCAATGACGGGTTGAGAGGCAGGCGCAGGAGTTTTTGTAGGGGTGACTGTGGGCGCGAACTGGATTTTCATCGCGGGATCACCAAAAAGGATCCAGGTACGACGGACATCGTTGTCGGTGGTACCGGCCTTTGCCTGGAGCACAAGGCGGCCGAGGGATTGATTTGGATTGCTGGCGAAAAAGTGCAGAAATGCCTGATTCAGCGTGGACTGCGGCGATTGCTGGGTGAAACCGGATGAGGCCCAGACGGCGACTGCACCACCGTTGGGAGCAAGCAGAAGAGACTCGGCAAGGCTCTCGGCATAAACGTCCTGGAAGAACCCATTGAGGCAATCCATCAAGAGATAAACGGGGAGGCGTCCTCCGTTGGAGAGCGCGGCGGCGACGGTGGTGTCGAAGAGGTCGGCGAAAGACCACTGCTGCTCGGCGCCGTGGCCGTTGTAATCGACCAAGAGTGCACCGTTATTGAGAGCGGCGAGAATCTGGGAGCGGGCGGTAGCGGAATCGAGCGAATCGGCAAGAATCTCCGAGACTTGCAGCGTAGACGGAAGGGTGGCCGCGGCAGAATTTGCAGCAGCAGTGAAGTTGGAATCGACATTCTGATCGGCGATCAGCAAAGCCTGCGAATTCCAGGAGCCCGCCGAACTGCCGTGCTCGTAGCCGATGATTTTGGAAACGACGAGATCGGCGTCGGCGGACGTGCGCACGGGCAATCGGCCGGTAGGAATTGTGGCGAAACCATTCTGAGCAAAGTCGGTGAACCAGTCGTCGGATGCGGTCTTGAAGGCCGCGGTTTCGATGATGCGCGTGGGCACAAAATCGAAATCGCCGAGACCCAGATAGTCGCGCGGATCGAAGGAGGCATCGCCAACGAACAGGATGGACTGGGGCTTGCTCTGCCAAACAGAGGCGGCTTCCTGGAGGAAGCTGCGGATCGCGAAGGGGCTGCGCTCGCCGTAGTTGTACTCGTCGAAGATCTGGTCGGTGGTAACGAGAGAGATGTGATGGCCCTGGGATTCGCGCAGGCGCACAAGCGGCGCAAGGTTGGTGACAAAATCGGGATGAGTGACGATGACAACGTCCGCGCCAACGCGCTGGTCGTCAAGGAAGGTGGGAACATGCGGCGCGAGAGAAAGGGGCGTGGAGATGGCGTCGTTGGCGAAAGCGAGGATGGTGCGAACAGCGGGTCCCCTGGTGGAGAGCGCCAAAGCAGCGCCGTAAGCGCCCGATTCGGGTGAGATCTTGGCCGTGAGTTCCGAGATGTTGAGCGGATCGGTTATGTCAAACACGCGGATCTGCGGGTTGGTGAAGCCGGTGAGGCGGAGTTCCGAGCCGGCGGAGGCAGTGGCGCGGAGCCAGTCCGCGTCGGCGGCATAGGTGTGCGCGTAATGAAGCGCGATGGATTGCACGAGGCTGACGTCGTTGTCGCCATTCAAGGCCGTGAGGGTGACGGTGTTGCTGCCGTTCTGGAGCAACGAGGACTCGACCGGGAAAGATTGCTGCGCGAGCGCCATACCCAGGAAATCCATTTCGCCGAGAGTGGCGCCATTGAACTGAACGGTAACGCCATGTTCCTGCGCATCGGTGACACCCTGGAGAGCGACGTCCAAGGAAATCGGCAGCGCTGACGAAGAATCGATGTGCGCAACGACGAGATCCTGATCGGTCGGTTCCGAGGTGATGATGGCGCCAAAGAAGTTGTCGTTGTTTTCGCCATTCAGCAGGGCGGCGAAGTAAGTGGTGCGATCCTCGCGAAGAACGGTAAAGGGGAAACTCGCCGGGGCGGTGCTGCCGGAAACAGGCGCCGGAACCGTGAGGATGCGCTTGGGCGATTGGTAATCGCTGATCAACCAATAGACGCGGTCCGCGGAGAAGGGCGTATCGATGCCCGTGCCGTAGAATTCGATGGCGTCGGAAGGAGATGGAGGACCGCTAGCGCGACCTGTCAGGAGAAGCGGCTGTTCGACTCCTTCGGCGTAAAGATGCAGCGCGCGTGAGTCGGTGTTGCGATCGAGACCCGCGGCAAAAAGCTGAGCGAAGGAGACGTGATACCAACCTTCCTGAGCGACCGAAATCTTGACGGCCTGATGATCGGCAACGCTGAGCGGCGGAAGGCCTGGCGGTGGGATAGGGAGACCGGGTCGCGGAACCGCCAGAGCAGGGGAAGGATTAGCGGCGGTGGGCGAGACGGTCGAGGCGCGCTGGCTGCTGAGCAGGGCCGAGGAACGCGCAGAGGCCAGCGTGGCGGCGACTTCGGCGGAAGGCGACTCGACGTAAGCGGGGCCATGAGTGCCGCGCGTGCCATTGATATCCAGGTCTTCAATCCAGTACGCGGCATCGCGGACGGGATGCGGATCAATCCAGCGATAAATCTTGGCGGCATGCTGTGGCCGGGAACCACGCAGAAGCAGAGCAGAGCCGGCGATGAGAGAAGGATCGATGCGAGTGCGGCCGGAAGCATCCTCGCGATAGACATGGAAGCCGAGGTTGCGGGATTCCTCATGGGTGCGCCATTCGAGGATGACGGAGCCATCGGACTGAGAGAAGGCCTGGAAGGAGGAGAGGTCCACGGCGGTGGAGGCCTGAATGGTGGAGATGGAACTTACGGTGAATGGGTAAGAGGGGATGTTGGAAGTGGAAGCGGCAGTCGAGCTTGTGATGGTGGCGGTGTTGGTGGAGAGGCTAGCGGCGCTAAACGTGGTGGCGGTGACGTTGATGGTGATGACGGCGGTGCTGCCGACGGGAAGGTTGCCAAGGGTGCAAGTCACGGTGGTGGTACCAGAGCAAAGGCCTATGGTTGTGGAATAAGAGTTGGGGATATAGGTGACCTCGGCAGGGAGCGGGTCCGTGACAGTGACATTCTGAGCGACGGCGGGGCCGGAGTTGATGACGGTCAAGATGTAGGTGAGGGTGGAGCCCAGATTGACGGGCTCAGGAGCGGCGGTTTTGGTTGCAGTGACACTGGACTGGGTGGGCGAAGCGACGATGGTTGAAACGGTGACGGAGTTGTTGCCGAGATTGGGATCGCCGACGGTGCTAGAGACAGTGGCTGTAGCGGAGATGGTAGTGCCGGCAGCAACTCCGGAATTAACTTTGACAACAAGGGGGAAACTGACGTTGGCGCCTGCGGCAAGACTGCCAGTGAGAGTGCATGTGACAGTACCCGTAACGCCGACGGCAGGAGTGGTGCAGGACCAGCCGGAGGGGACAGGAGCGAGGGAGTAGAAGGTGGTGTTGACGGGTATGGGAACGCTGAGAGTGGCGTTGGTTTCGGCGGCGGGACCGTTGTTAGTGACGGCTTCGGTGAAAGTGATGTTGTTGCCCTGAGTGACCGGATTGGGCGAGGCGGAGGCCGTGACGGCCAGATCGGCCTGACCAGCAGTGGCAACGGTGAAGGTGGTTGAGGCGGAGTTGTTTGAGTAGTTGGAATCGGGAGTGGCGGAATTAACGTTATCGGTGGCGGTGATCACTGTGCCGGCCGTGGTGGCTTGGACGACGACGGAGAAAGTGGCGGGGGAATTGACCCCGAGGGGAGAATTGTCAACGCACTCGACGGTGCCCGTGCCGTTGACGGCTGGGTAATAGCAGCTCCAGCCCGCCGGAGCGGAGAGGGACTGGAAGGTAGTGTTAGCGGGAATGGCCTCGGTGAAAACGGGGCCGGCGGCAGCGGAGGGTCCTTGATTGGTGATGACACCGGTGAGCGTGACGTTGGAGCCAGCAACGACGGTAAGGGAGGAAGGGGTATTGGTAATGGCAAGATCGGCAGTTCCCACGATGCCGACGGTGGTGATGGCAATGGCAGTGTTGTTGGCGAGATTGGGGTCGGTGGTGCCGGAGGTGATGTTGGCGACATCCACAATCTGCGTGCCGCTGGAGGTCCCGGCAGCAACTGTGACGACGACGGTGAAGGTGCCGGAGGTGTTGGCGGTGAAAAGGCCACTGGTTGTATTGCAGGAGATGGGGCCTGTGGCGCCAACGGCTGGTTGAGTGGGGCAGGTCCAGCCAGTAGGAATGGTGATGGAGGAGAAGGTGGTGTTGGCCGGGGTGCTTTCGGTGAAAACGGCATTGACGGCATCGAGAGGGCCGTTGTTGGCGACGATCTGGGTGTAGATGATTGCGCCACCGGGTAAGACCACGAGAGGAGTGGCGGAAAAATCGGTGACGGAAAGATCGGCGGAAGCGCAGTAGGCGCCGGATTGCGTGCCGGGAGTTTCAGTGATGACGTCGGTGGTAACGACAAGGCCGGCCTGACCGGGAGTGGCACCGTAAGAATCCTGCACCGTGTCCGTATTACCGTTGGAACCACCGGTGACGCTGGAACTGAGAGGCGCAGCAGAGAGGAAGATGACGCCGCCACCGCCGCCGCCACCGGGGCCGTGGCGCTGACCAGGAAAACCACCAGGGGCCTCGGCGGGCCAGGCGTTGCCGCCTGTGCCGCCATTGGCATTGACGGTGAGGCCACCCAAGCCGCCAGTGTTGGCGAAAAATAGAATGGAGCCGCCAGCCCCGCCGCCACCCGTGCTGTCGTTCTCGGTGCTCAGAGTGGATTGGCCGTTGGAAGTAATGGTTCCAGTGCCCGTGACGCTGCCGGCATGGATGATGGCTATGGCGCCACCCGCACCGCCGCTGCTGTAGATACCGGTGCAGTCTGCGCCGCAATCGGCACCGCCGGGGCCGCTGGGGAGGATGTAGTACGAGCCGTCGTTGGTGGTGCCAGCGCCGCCGCCACCACCCATCACAAGAGCACTCGTGGAAGCGGGGAATGCCACGCCGCCGAATCCGCCGTCCGTGGAGTTAGTGGCGGTCATGCTGTCCCAGCCATAACCACCCTGTCCCCCGGTCCCACCATTGCCGCCCGCGCCGCCGCCGGAATTCTCATTATTGGCGGCAGGATTGCCATCGGTACCGCCGCCACCGGCGTTACCCGGAGCACCACGCGCATAGCTGCCGCCTGGGAGAGTATCCGCAGGAGTGCCGCCGGTGGTGTCCGTGGCCGTGGTGGTGTCTGTGATGGTGGCCGGGGCCACATAGCGGGGAGTACCCGCGATGCCCTCGCCCTTGGAGCCATTGGTGGCATCCGTGGCGAGGGTGATGTAATCCGTGAGCGCGCCGGTGCCCCCGGTAAGGATACTGCCCCCGCCACCACGAAAGCCGAGAGCATCGAGAGCCACTGTGCCGCCGAGAGTGAGTTGGGAAGAGGCGTCGATTGCGAGGACGCCGCCGACGGAACCGTTCCAAGCCAGCGGAACGAGGCCGGTGCCGAGAGTCGCGGAGGTGTACTGGGGAACGCGAATGACCTGATAGGTTTGCTGAGGCTGCGTGGTGGTGGCAACGACGTAAGAATAGCTGTTGAGCAAGCCGCCGGAGCCCGTGCCGGTGAATGTGAGAGGGCCACCGGTGACGGGGACCGCACTGGTGGCAGTCACGAATTCAAAGAGGCCGGAGCTGCCCAGGCTGGTGGAACCGGAGCCCGGATCACCGGCGAGGCCATCACCATAAGAACTCGATTGCGTACTGTTGATGGTAGCGTCCTGCATCTGGATGATGAGCAAGAGATCACCGACGGCGATAGCTTTCTGAGCGCCCAGCGGGGCGGCGGCACCCAGCGCAACGGAAGTGGAACCGGAGGCGAGGGTGCCGGTAGTAGAAGGCGGGAAGTAGGCGTTGACAATGCCGGTGAGATTGCCCCCCGCACCGTCGCGGCCGGGGGTAGCGCAGACGAGGGGCTGAACAACCGTGTAGGCGGTAGCGTTGTCGTTGGTGTTATTGGGATCGCCGGTGAGGGTAAGCGCGGCACTAGCGGTGAGAGTGGAAGGCGTGGAAGGTGCAGTGGCAGAGATTGTAATCGTGTCGGTGGAGCCCCAAGCCAGGGAGCCAGGGAGGGTACAGTTAATGGGTATGGTGATCGCGCAACTCCAGTCGGCAGGAGCCGAGAGGGAAATGGAGGTGAGCCCAGAGGGCAAGGTGATGGTTAGAGTAGTTGCGGCGGAAGAGGCCGCAGCCTGGCCGAGATTCTGGACTTTAATGGCGTAAGTCATGCTGGAGGAGACAAAAACGGGAGTGGGGGAGACGGACATGGAGACGCCGAGATCAGCGGAGGTGGTGGGTTCGACAACGATGGAGGTGATGCTGGTGTTATTCGCCGGAATGTTGTCCACGTAGGTGGAATTCGTGACAGTGGCGGAACTAAGGATGGTGGTGCCAGATGCGGTGCCAGTGTTGACTAGGAAGGTGACGGTGAGCTGAGTGGCGGTTGCGCCACTGGCCAGCGCAAGACCATAGCTGCAAACAACGGGGCCGACGTTGTTGGCACCGGGATTCGTGCAAGTCCAATCGTTGGTGCCACTGTTGGTTTGGTAGCTGTAATAGCTTTGATAGGTCGTGTTGGGCGGGGTTTGCATATAGACGGTGATCGTTCCGGCTGTAACCGTAGCGCTCGAAGTGTTGTTCTTGACGACCTCGGTGTAGGTATAAGTGGAACCCGCTGCAATGGCGGAGGCTGAAGCGGTCTGCGTGAGTTGAAGGTCAGCGGTCTGCGCGTGAACAGCGGGGGCGAGGAACGCGGCGCACAAGAGAGACAGGGCGACAATTCCGGAGAGAAGCAGGGCAAAACGGCGAAGGCGTAGCATGGCTGCGGCGCGTATCCGGTGAAAGATCACGCGCAAGGGATGAACGAAGCGAGTTTGCAGGGGAGTGAGCGATTCTTCACGGGAGTTTCGCCGCAGAACAACAACCTTTCCGAACATGCGCGAAGCGGATGGGTCGGAAGCGAGGCCTGTATCGCTGCGCGTGACAACGGCGCCCGAGGAAGTGTCGCAAGAGGCCACGCGGTGGACCCGCAAGCCATCCTGATTTTGAATCAGCGCGATATCACCGTGACGCAGCTCGCGACCAGCCGCAGGGGCGACGAGGACCGCGTCACCATCGAGAATGTTGGGGCGCATGCTTTCTCCTTGCACCCGAAACTGAACACTGTGGCCTTCACGGAGAAGCGCCAAGCAAAGTTGCGCGAAGAGTTGCGAATCCTTGCGGTGCTGAATCTCACGCGTGGGCATGGCGGATGGCCTCCACAGCGTCCTGGGTCGGAATAAAATGGAAAATCGAAGATGGGATGGAGCGAGTGAGATCATCGAGAAAACTCAAGGCGAAATGAATGCCGTGCTTTAAGTAGTGGGGAACAAAAGCACGGGCAAAGAGTTCGGCGGCGGCCTGGGGTGCGGGGAGCGGCGAGAACTTGATCGAGGGAGCCTGTTCGAGAAGAAAGATGGAAGTGAGGGGCGCACGCGCAGGAGAGGCCACGCCGGCGTCGCCATGCCAGGGCGTGCCGTACATCCAAAATTGGCCGTCGAGCTTGCGAAGAATGATGCGATCGTCGCTGAGGAACTGCACACAGGGATTGGACATCCAGAGGCGCGCGGTAGTGCTCTTGCCAGCGCCCGAGTGGCCGAGGAAGAGGTAACCGCTGCCGTCTTCGTCGAGCAAACCCAACGCATGAACTTCCAAACCTTCTCCCAAGGACAAGCGATGCATCATGACAAGCTCATCGATGGGGTATTCGAGCGGGTACACCGGCTGGCCCGCGAGAAAGCTGGCACGATTCAGAACAATGTGGCCGCGCGAAAAGGTCGGATCAAACCAGGCAGCCTTGTACGGAGCAGGGCCCAAAGTTGGGGTGGTGAAATAGAACTGCGTTCCCGTGGAGTGCGTGAAGGCGGACCAGAGCCCGCCGGAAACAAATGCCGGTGAAGCATCAGGCGCGTCGAGCTGCGAGGCCCAGGAAATGTCCAATTCAATTTCGCAAGGGTGCGAACTGGCGTGGGGAATGGCGAAGGGTTCGTGTTCCGGATCGAGAGAGACCGGCATGCCGCGTTCGCACCACATGCCGAAGGAGAGGCCGCCGATCACCACCGCCAGACGGGTGGCGCTGCGGGTGGGGAGCTTGGAGTCTGTGAGAGGCTTGGGCACGTAAGTTTCTCCAAATGAGCGGGGTCTTAAGATCCCTGCGTACGGCAAAAAAGAGTGCGGCAGGAAGGGCTCGCAGGCCCCGCCGAGCCCGAGATCTTGCAATGACCGAGAACCGCTTCTTCCGGGCGCAAGCTGACGCGGACCACCACCGGCGGCTGATAGGGCGCCTTGGTGGGCTTATCGGACTTGAGCGAGTTGTTCATGTTCGAGCTTTGCCTTTTCTTTGGCCTTAGCGAAGGTGCGCCCCACAGGAGGAGCAGCCTCCGGCACTACATCCGCCACCGGACTGAAGAACAGGAAGTGGAGAATTTGGATGTGGCAGCGGAATAATCTTTTCAATATTGGAGGAGCTTTCTTGCAGGCGCTTCGCCGATTCCTGAAGATGAGAAAAATGGACGCCTGAAGAACAGCAGGGACAATCGCCATGCTCGGGCACGGAGACCCCGAGGGTGTAGGCGCGCAGATGAGCAACCTGGCAGAGAAAATCCACGGGGGCTTCGGCGTCACCGCTTTCGAGTTCACCGTTGGCGGGGCACATGCCGCAGAGAGTTTGGATCTGACAGCGCGAACAAATGGTTTGGCGCGTGCGTGGCGTCTCGCGAATATNNACGCCCGTTCCATCCCTCCGCGAAACTGGTGTCGCGCAGGTTGTAGTCGTCATGATGGGAGATCACGCAAATGGTCATGCGGCCGCCGGGGTCGATGGCACAGCCGTTCTGCCCGCCGCCGCAGGTGTATTTCCTGGGACCCAGGGGACCGTGTTGGGAAGCAAGTTCGTCTTGGGCAAGCTTGAGGTATTCGGCTTTTCGGACGGGATCCCGAAATTCGAGATCCACGGCTTGTTCGGGAGAGAGACGCACGGCAAGAGGACCTTGGGAGCAATCGATGCGCGGATTGACGAGCGGGTCGAACTTGAATTCAACGCCGATTTCTTCCTCCGCGAAACGTTTCATTTCGTAAACTTCGTGGACGTTGATGGTGGTTGGAACAGTCTTTAGTTTGAGAGGCAGACCGCGCTCTTTGAGCAGACGAACTGCCCTCATGCAGCGGTCAAAGGAGCCCGGGATGCGCGTGAGGGTTTCGTAGGTTTCTCGAGTGGCGCCGTACAAGGTGATTTCGATGGAGAAGGGGCGGTATTCCGCGAGGTGATCGGCAATCCGCGGAGTGATCAGGGTCCCATTGGTGAAGAGGGTGATGAGAAAGCCGCGCTTTTTGGCTTCGGTATAAATATCGAGGAAATCTTTTCGGGCGAAAATTTCGCCGCCGGTATACAAAATCCAGAGGCAACCGAGACCGGCGAGTTCGTCGAGCAGGCGGACGTGTTCCGCGAAGGTCATTTCCTGCCGGCGGGCAGGGGAGTCGTTCATGGGGAGATTGTTGTAACAGTGCTGGCACTCGAGCGGGCAGCGGTGAGTCACCTCGATCGACACGTCGGCAGGGACGCGGCGCCCTTGCTGGCGCTGGTGGATCAGGGTGGAAAACTCTCCGTAAGTGGCTGTCTGTAGCACGTATCTACCTTTTCGATCAAAGCTAAAACGGACTGTGCATTTGGCATGGCGGACAGTCCTTGGCGGAATGCCCGCGCAGCCTTAGGCAACGAGCTGAACTAGTTTTCCCTCCAGCAACGAATCAAGAAACTCGCGAATGTCGTTTTGTGCCTGCGCCGCGGTGACCTCAAATTCTTCGCAGACGCGATTCATCATCTCCGGGACGGTGTGTTCTTCCTGCATGAAATCCCAGAGAACCAAGCCAACCTGATTCAGGGTATAGAGGGAATTCAGATCGCCGACGCCGTGGCGTATGGGCACGATGATGAGCTCGCCTTCGATCTGACGCGAAACCACCTCGCGATTGCGGATGAAACGGACGTTATCGGGAAGCATGGAAAATTGGCAAACCTCCGCCGGGGCGTATGTTCAAAACTGGAATGCCCTTTCTAAAAGTGTCCGGTACTGGGACAGAGGTGTCATGGACTGAAACAGGTGGTGTAACGTAAGGGTACTTAGTAATAGTTAGAGCATCTTCACCAGGAGTAACGGTGTGGAAAAGTGACCTCCAAGGAGATTTGTGGCGGACGCGGAGGAGGGGGGGCTGGGTAGGTACGTATATGCAAATGATATGCAACTGAGGACCGGCTGTGCCGCGCTCCGCAGGAGCAGAAGAAATTGCGCGAGAACCGGGAGGGAATCCCATACAATCAGGGGCGTATACGGCCATCGTCAGGTGTTATTTAGGATGGCGAGGCTGGTGAACGCGGAGCGCGGTTCCGCGGCATTCAAAACAACTTTCAGGAAATCCACGTGAAACTAAACTCGTATATTTTGCGAAGCACGATTGTGGCGGCTTTGGGCGGTTTGTTGTTTGGTTTTGACACTGCGGTGATCGCTGGGACGACGCACGCCTTGAGCGCGCTCTACAGGTTGTCTCCGGGGATGCTGGGATTCACGGTATCGGCGGCGCTCTGGGGAACAATCATAGGCGCAATGACCGCCGGAATTCCCGGAGACAAGTACGGCCGGCGGGATAGTCTGCGGCTGATGGCGATTCTCTACGTTGTTTCCGCGGTAGGTTGCGGATTTGCCTGGAGTTGGGGCGCGCTTGTTTTTTTCCGGTTCATCGGTGGCCTGGGAATTGGCGGCTCTTCGGTCCTGGGGCCGATGTACATCGCGGAGATTGCGCCGGCGAAATGGCGCGGGCGGCTGGTAGGCTTTTTCCAGTTCAACGTTGTGTTCGGGATTCTGCTGGCTTATTTCTCGAATTACGTCATCGGGATGTTTGGTCTGGGTGATCACGAATGGCGCTGGAAGCTGGCAATCGCGGCGTTTCCGGCGGCGGCGTTTCTGGGTTTGCTGTTCTCTATTCCGCGAAGCCCGCGCTGGCTGGTAAAGAAGGGGAAGATTGCAGAAGCGCGCGAAGTGCTGCAACAGACGGGAGCGACGAACTACGAAGAAGTATTGCAGGAGATTGTGGCCTCGATTGACGCGGAACACGTGCAGCACGACAGCCTATTCACGTGGAAGTACCGGCTGCCAATTTTTCTGGCTGTGACGATCGGGATGTTCAATCAGCTTTCCGGAATCAACGCGATTCTGTATTACCTGAACGATATTTTCGGATTTGCGGGTTATAGCAAGGTTTCCGCGGACTTGCAGGCGGTGGCCGTGGGAGCCACGAATCTTCTGTCAACGATGCTGGCGATGAGCCTGATCGACCGCGTGGGACGCAAGAAACTCCTGCTCATTGGGTCGATCGGCACGATGCTGTGCCTGGCGGGAGTGGCCGGCATTTTCCTGACGAAGCGCCATGAACACCTGCTGCTTTGGCTGCTGATCGGCTACATCGCGTTTTTTGCCTTTTCGCAGGGAGCGGTGATCTGGGTGTATATCAGTGAAGTGTTTCCGAACCGGGTAAGGGCAAACGGACAGAGCCTGGGGAGTTTTTCGCATTGGGCCATGAATGCGGTCATCAGTGGCACGTTCCCGCCCATGGCGGCCAGGTCGGGTGGGTATCCCTTCGTGTTTTTTGCGGCGATGATGGCACTGCAGTTTGTGGTGGTGCTGCTGTTCTTCCCGGAAACGAAGGGCGTCTCTCTGGAGGAGATGCAGAGAAAATTGGGCATTGCGTAAAGGGGACCAGTCGAGGTCATTTGCCTGTGAAACCGAGTACTGGGCGGGACGCCCCGGGGACGGCACCGGGGGCCAAGTGACCAGTCAGCAAAGGTTTATCAGAAAAACCAATTGTAGAATGCGCTTGCTGCAGAAGAAGCAAGGGCGTTATATACTGGCGGCCAGAGGGTCTCGCCCAGTGAGAGAGCGTCAGGCTACTGGAGTGACTGGACCCACTGTATCCGATGGACGAGCAGAAACCCAAGCCGGGTCGTAGCCAGGACTCGGGTCCAGGAGGACCTGGAGGGCTTCGCGCGCCCGCTAAGGGCGACAGCGCTCCGAGCGAGGTGCCGCTGGCCGGTGCCACCTTCATAGAGCAGCCTAAGAAACCGGCCGTGGATCCGGAAGCGACGGCCGTCGTGAGCCGCTCTTTGGATGGCAGTATCTCCCCCCAGCTTTCGACAGGGCCGCAAACCTACGGTGGCGCATACCGAGGTGTGGTTCTGCAACCGGGCGACCTCTTCGGTGGCCGCTATGAAATCCTGCAACTGCTGGGTGAGGGAGGCATGGGTTCGGTGTACAAGGCCGCCGACCGCGAAGTCGAGCGGACGGTGGCCTTGAAGCTAATCCGGCCAGACCTGGCGAGTAACCCGGCCATCCTCGCGCGGTTCAAGCAAGAACTCCTGACGGCTCATCAAGTTACACACAAGAACGTCATCCGCATCTACGACATGGCGGAAGCGGAAGGCGTGAAATTCATCACCATGGAGTTCGTCGAGGGCAACGACCTGCGACGTGTGCTTCTGGACTGCGGGAAGTTGCCGCCCGAGGAGGCCGTGGAGATCATCCGGCAGGTATGCCTGGCGCTGGACGCCGCCCATTCGGCGGGAATCATTCACCGCGACTTGAAGCCGCAAAACATCATGAAGGACAAGAATGGTCGAATCCTGGTGATGGATTTCGGCTTGGCGCGTTCGGTGGAGTCGGGAGGAATGACCCAGACGGGGGCGTTGCTGGGCACGATCGAATACATGTCTCCCGAGCAGTCGATGGGTAAGACCCTGGATCAGCGGTCCGACCTGTTTGCGGTGGGATTGATTTTTTATGAGTTGCTGAGCGGGAAGACGCCGTTCAAAGCAGAAACCGCGATGGCCAGCCTGCTGCTGCGGAACCAGGAACGAGCGGTGCCGGTGCGGGAGTTGGACCAATCGATACCGCCGGGGTTGAGCGACATCGTGAGCAAGTGCCTGGAGCGCGACGTGAATCTGCGCTACCAGAGCGCTTGGCAAATTCTGGCCGATCTGGACGCGTGGCAGGGGAAAAGGCCAGTGTCGGCTTCGATGATTCAGATCGCGCCGGCGGCGGCAACGGCCAGGGGCATTCGGGGCGTGGCGGCGTGGAAATGGGCGGCAGCGGGAGTGGTGGCGGTGGCGCTGGCAGTGGGAGGCTGGGTTTACCGAGGGAAGCTGCAGCCGAGTGCGCAAGGAAGACCTGCTACGGCGGCGGGGCCAGAAATCTCACTCGCAATTTTGCCTTTCCAGAACGGCTCTGGGGATGCGAGCCTGGATTGGCTGGGCACAAGTCTCGCAGAAATGCTCAGCACCGATGTGGGTCAATCGGCGCATATGCGGACTGTTTCTCCGGATCGTATCCACCAGATTTTTGCTGACCTTCGTCTACCCCAGAATACGGACCTGGATCCGGACACGCTTCGCCGCATCGCTGAATTTGGGAATGCCGACACCGTGGTCTGGGGACGCTACGCCAGATTTGGCGACCAGATTCGAATCGACGCGACGCTCCGGGACCTGAAGCAGAATCGGATTTCCTCATTGAAAATTGATGCGGCCAATGAGAAAGAAATTCCGGGTACCGTGGACAAGCTGGCCGAACTCATTCGCAAGAACCTCTCGGTTTCCGCCGATGTGCTGAACGAGTTGAAAGCCAGCTCGTTCCAGCCCTCGTCAAAGTCCCTGCCAGCGATTAAGGCTTACAACCAGGGAATGGAGTTGTTCCGAGACGGTAAGAATCTGGAAGCCGTGCAATCTTTGCAAAGCGCAGTGCAGGCCGATCCGCAGTTTGCGCTGGCCTATTCGCGGCTGGCGGAGGCAGATTCGGCGCTCGGTTACATGGCTGAAGCAGAGTCGAACTCTCGCAAGGCTCAAGAACTCAGTGATTCATTGCCTCCCGCCGAGAAGTACCTGGTTCAGGCAATTTATGCCCGCACTGTGAAGAACAACAAAAAGGCCATCGAGGCGTACGAAAACCTGGCAAAAATCATGCCCGATAACTCCGATGTGGAATCAGCGCTCGGCAGCTTGTACTCCGAGAGTGGCGACTACGATAAGGCCCGAGCGCAATTTGCGAAGATACTGCGGTCGGATCCCAAGAACATGCAGGCGCTCTGGCAGATGGGCGTGGTCGAGATCACAAACAGCAATCCGCAAGGAGCTCTGGATCCGTTGAACAAAGGCCTGACTCTGGCGATCCAGGTGGACAACCAGGAGCAACGCGCCCTGATCCAGCAATCCATCGGAGTTTGTTACCGGCTTTTGAACAAGCCCGATGAGGCCATGCGAAATTACCAGGAGTCGGTCGAAGTTGCGAAGCGGCTTGGGCTGAAGCGATTACAAGCCGCCAGCCTGTCGGAGATGGCCACGTTGCAGAGTTCGCTGGGCAAACCCGATGCGGCGATGAGCAGCTACACACAAGCGCTCCAGCTCTTGCAGGACATCGGCATGAAAAAGGAGTACGGTTCTGTCCTGCTGAACCGCGGCGTGCTGCATGAATCGCGCGGTGAGTACGATAAGGCCTTGCAGGATTATAAAGATTCGTTGCAAATCCAGAGAGACGCCGACGACCAGAACCTTCAGGCTCTTTGCCTCAGCAACATTGGCGGAGTGTACTTACAGAAGGGAGACACGGATAACGCGCTGACCTATCTGGGTCAAGCCCTGCCGCTGCGCGAGAAACTGAACAATCCCGAATATCTGGCGCGAACTCTCGACAGCTTGGGTGATGTCTATGTGGCAATGGGCGACTTCGATAAAGCTCTCGAATCCCTGCTGAAGGCTCTCGAAATTTCGCGCAAAGCCAACATCGCCACGGAGGTGGCAAGTGCTTCGGAGTCGCTTGGCATGGTTTTCTTTTATCAGGGGCGCCTGGGAGCTGCCGTCTCTTCCATGCAAGATGCGGTAAAGGGCTACCGCGCGGCCAATAATTACAGCGGCGAGATGGCTGATTCACTCAATGGGTTTGCCTTTACCCTGGCCCACGCGGGCCGGGCTGACGAAGCCGGTGCCCAGCTTGTGGAAGCCCAGAATGTGGCCAAGGCATTAAAGGACGAGGGTCTCCAAGCCAAGCTCCTGCTTACCAAGGGCGATGTTGCTTTCTATCAGGGAGATTTGAAGGGTGCCAAAGCGGCATATGAACAATCTGCAGCACTGGCAGCCAAGTCCAAGGACAAAGAAGGCGCGCTGATTGCAAAAATGAACCTAGCGCGAGTGGCGCTGTCCGAGGGAAGAACACAATCGGCGATCACCGAATTGCGCGCGGCCGTGCAGCAGGCCGAACTTCTGCACTCGAAATATTATTCGGTTCACGGCTCTGTGGATTTGGGTGCAGCCCTCATCGCCGCCAAGGACTACACTCATGCGCGCGGGGAGCTGGACCACGCCATGAGCCGCAGCGAGAAGATGGGGCTGCGGCTGGAAACGGCGCAGATCCACTATTTGACCGGCAAACTGCTCGCTCTCACGGGCAAGGCTGGCGAAGCCACCAGCCAGTATCAACAAGCAAAGAACATCCTCGCTGAAATCATGAAAGAAGGCGGGGCAGAAAAACTACTGCAGCGCCCTGACCTGAAGGCGATGTACGACGAAGCCACGCAAGGAACTCAGCAACCGAAAAGTTAGACTCGGAACCCTTCCATCACTCTCTGGAGTTCCCGCTACCGCCAATCACATTCAGCGGGACCGCTGCGGCAAAAGGGCTTTTGGCAAGCCCAGACCTGCGAATCGAACGCGCTTCCCGCGTCCTGACAAGGGCCAACTCCCTGCCATGATCGAACAAAGTGCTGGCACCACTGGATCAAGCCTCCACCGGTTGACAGTGCCCAAGCCTCCATAGTAGGACGCAGGCCCGGCTCTCTCCGGTGAGCCGGGGTTCCGCCCTTATGGAAAGAGAACCCCGGTGACACTCTCCTTTCGGAAGAGCATCACCGGGGGTTGATTGTATTCATGTTATGGTCTCGAGCCCAATCTCGACTTTAGCTGCGCGTTACTTTGATGCTGACCGACACCGAATTGTTTTTGGTATTCGGGTCCGGGTTGAGTCCGTTGATTTGAATGGTGTTCGTGACGGTGCTGGAGGCTGCAGCAGTCACCTTCGCTGTGATCTGACCGATGTAGATGCTTCCGGTATGGGGCACCACCGGGAGATTTCCGATATTGCAGGTCACCGCGCCGGACACGTACGTGCAGGTCTCAGAGGTAATTCCATTTGTAAGCGATGCACCGACGAACGAGAGACCCGAAGGTAAGGCGTCGGTAATCGTGACGCCGTACCCCGTACTGGGGCCAAGGTTGGACGCGATGAAGCCATAGGTGATTTTTGCGCCGATCTTTACGGAAGCCCCAGGAAGGCTGCCCGCGAGAAGGACCAGATCTGCCGAGGGGTAGAAGACCTTGTAGGACACCCGCACCGATGCGGAGATATTCCCCGCACAGTCCGTCGAGTTCACAGAGAACGTGTAAGTCCCGGGGGTGGAAGTATTAATCGGATAAGAGGAACTGAACGTAAGCGGTCCGGCTGCAGGAGCCGCTAGGCAAGCGGGCGGAACGGGTGCAGCGGGTGGAGCAGGGGACGCTGGGCAAGTCGCGATACCAGAGCCGGTGTCCGCACAGGTGTAGGTGATCGAGGCGGGGCTCTGGCCGACGGTGAACGATTGGCCGTTAGGGTACGATACGCCTATACTCGGAGGCGTCGTGTCGATCGGGGTCGCGTACGGCCCCTGAGTGTTGGAGGAATTTCCAGCCAGGTCCTGGATTACTTGCGCTGGAATCGCCGCAGCCGCGGGGTTCAGGCCGACGACAGTGGATACGGGACCAATTGAAGTGGTGGAACTGCCCTGAAGCACGGCCGGGTTGGTACCGGTCACCGTGGTTACGGAAGACGCCGCCGTTCCAATCCCGAAGCCGGAGCCGGGGACAGGGTCCGTCGCCGAGCAACTGGCGCTGACATTCGCCGTCGTGTACCACCCATTAGTGCCATTGGAAGCAGGCGGCGATACCGTGCACGCCAGGGATGGCGGCACGTTGTCCCAGCCCACTGAAGTCACCTGGAAGGAAGCCCAGTTGGCTGCCGGGTTCGTGAGTTGCGAGGGCGTCGGGTTGAAGACCAGTCCTTCGGTGAGGGCGCAGTCCGTGGTGAAGTAATGCAGGTTATAAATGCCATTGCCCTGAGTCGGCGCGAAGCTGTCGTTGGCAGTGAACGATGGCAAAGGCGACCCCGAAGTGCAGTTGGCAATGGACGTAGGCAGCTGAATGGGGTCGGTGTTGTGGTACACCGTCGAATTATCAGCGTACTGTAGTGCGTCAGTCGCCACCGGGAAGGTCGTGTCCGGAAGAGGTGTACTCAGCGGTGCGATGCCATAGGTCACGCTGTAAGGCGCAGCGGGTAGGAAACCGTTGGGTAGGGGTATGTTCCCCGTGCTCGGATAGGTCGCCTGATTGGCAACGAATTTGGCATTGAGGGACGACGTGCTGACCCAGCCGTTGGAGTTCTGGCCCGCGATGGTCGTCTGTGTGAACGGTTTCGGCATGTTCACGACAGGCACAAAAATGGAATTCGTAATAGGAGTTGTGCCACCGCCCCTTGCATCCGCAGCACCGAGGAACTGAGTGAGTACGTCAATTGGGCATAGGTTGTTGGTCAATCCACCCGACAGGGCGCAATTTGCTTGGCTATAGACTGTCGAGGAGGAGGTAGTGCTGTTCACGGTGCCGCTTATCGCCACTGGAGTGCAGGTTGTCAAATTCGCAGATGGCGCGCAGGTCCAGCCGTCGCCGCCCATAAGTAAGCCCGGGCCAATGAGCGTTTGAGCCATGGATGGTGCGCAAGTTCCGTTGTTATTCAAATAGAAGGTGCAGGAACTAGAGAGGAAGTTGGTGTTGGTGTCCGCGGGCTCATCTGGGGAAGAATACTGCGTACTTTCCAAAATATTTCTGAGGGTGCTGGGCGTCGGTACGCAATTGCTCCCGCTCACAGTTGATCCACCGGGAGCCTGGCACTGGAGCAGGAAAGCTTTGCACAGGTAATTGGTAGGGTTGAAGGGATCGACCTCGCCCGTAATTCTCACGCAGACTGCTGGGGCTGCGGAGGTATTCGCGACTAACTGATAGAACAGTTGTTGGGGTATGCCAATGTCGGTAACGACCGGTATCGTGCCGGATGGGATGGTTACGCTGTCGCTCTGTACCGCATTCGCGACGCTGTTTGTGAACGAGATGTTCTGACCGCCGCCGGTGTCAAACGAGGAGGTTTGCGTCAGCGAAGCAGGATTATTCGAATTGATGGGATTGCCGGTGATGCTCCCGCCGGGTGTGACTCCCGCCAGGCTGCAGCTGGTCACCAAGTGCAGCGTCGCGGAGCCCAGGTCGCCGCCAGCGTCCTGCATCTGTACGGTCAGCGACTGAGTTCCAGTCGAAAGGAGGCTGGCAACGCTGAACGGCGCGACTCCATACTGTGCAACGAAGCTGCCTGGCCCACCGGTGCCGAGGGGATATCCAGTGATGTCGGGGTTCTGTCCGATTCCTGCAGGGGCGAGGTATGCAACGACTGCTGATTCATACGAAGATCGGAAGCAGTTTGTCGACCCCGTCGGAAAACCAGTGAACCCTTGAAAATTGGTGTCGCCGCCGTAGCACACGTTTGATGTCGTTACCGAGGTCGGCGTCGTGCCATAGGTGTTTGCCACCTGAATAGTGTTGTCCTGGAAAACGTTGCCGGATCCGTCCGGTGTGGAAGATAGGAATGCGGTCGCGCCGGCCGGGCACGAAAGATTAACCGTCGTGCTCTGGAGTGTTTGCCCTCCCGTGGGCGGAGACTGCGTCCACGTCACGTAACTAAAGAGGGAAAGATTTATATTAAGTGGGCTAAAGAGCTTGATGGCGCCATACGCCCCATTCAGCGGGACGGTGAGAGTCCCTGCACTGTAAGCGATTGTAAGCGTGGCCGTTTCCATCGTTCCTAAAGGGGCTATCTTGGCGATGAAGTGCAGAGTCACCTGACAGGTATTGGGAGCGGCGATCATTCCAGTGCAGGAATTTCCGTCCACGATGAAGTCGGCCGAATAGTCGGGCGTGCCTGTGGCGGCAACGGTCACGTTTGTAAAACTGACCGAACCGGATCCGCTGAGGGTGACGGTAACAGTATCGGGCGCACTGACCGCAGGGCTGGTTCCCGTAGGCACGCCGAAGGAAAGGTCGCCCGGCGAAACCGACAGAGTGGGAGGAGTGGACTGTGCCGAAGAGTTCTGAGGAGCAAGGCCTGCAACTAGCAGAGCAAGAGCGAAAACCCGAGCTGGGGTGTAAAACTTTTTCATTAGATCCTCTCCAGATAGACAGTTCTCATCAAAGAATGGCCGACCGTTCACCGCAGTAATGTGATGACACAGGGTTTGGGGACAGGGGCACGAAACCGAACCGGGTAAAACAGGCGTGATTCTGGCTTGTGCGGTTGTACAAGTCAAGAAAATAAATAGACTAAATGGGTCCATTACGGAAGGACCGGGACGGGAAGAGCAGTTGGGAGGTGGGGTGCAGAAGGTCCAGAACTACTGGTACTCACTTTGGGCGGACGGCAGCACGATTCTTGGGGCATTTCCAGGATTTGGAGAAGTAAAGCGCCAGCGGGTCCAAACTGATACACCACACTTTGTCTAGGGCCGCTATGTCGAAGTCGATCGCAGGTTAGCCTGAAAACCGATTGAAACCCTCCTACCTTTCCCGCAGGTGGGATGCGGGAGGGAATTTCTGCGATGGGGCACCGGGGTTCGATGCGAGAACTCTGAGCGGCCGCCACGGACGGCGCGGTCTTCTAAGTGGAGATGGTCGCGAAAAGTGGTCAAAAGAGAGAAAGGGGTCGCGCGGGAAATGGTGAATGCACGTTCGCTGCACAGTAAGTCAATGCGGGCGAGAAGCCAAACGCGCAGCTGCCCCTCGGATGAATCCGGCGAAGCGCTCTTTCTGAATGCTCGAACGGGATACTCTTCAGATCTCTAACCGAGTCAATTACTGGATGTTCCAAAGTTACCGATTCGCGTTATTGCACCGGTAGTTCCATTGCCATCACCCAAGAGCGGAGCCAGACTGCGTGAGTAGACGCCAAGTGGAGGTGCGCATTTTATGCCTCGCATGCAGGTCACGCGAGTCATGAAGGCTAAGTACGTTGATATGCCGATCTGCGTACGAAATAGGAAGCAGGAGTCATCCCGGCCAGGGCAAGAGGCGCCCCCGTCGCCGAAGAGTTCTGGAGGAGAGGCCATGAGAAGGGCAATTTGTTTGGCGCTGTTGCTGATCGCCGCGAGTCCAGTTCTTGTCATGGCGCAACAAGTTGCAGGAACGCAGTGCTGGATAAACGGCAAATTGGTCGGTGGTTTTCCCCCTGGATACAACTGTCCTGGAACTGGCGGCGGGAGCGGTTCCGGGGGCAATTATTCGGCGGGGAATGCCCAACTGCAGCAGGCGGTGCAGCAAGCGACGACAAACTTTCTCAACTGGCTGTTCAATGCGGGGGCGAATGCGCAGGCTGCTGCGGCGCAGAGACAGCAGATGATGGCGGAGTTGCAACGCCGCCAGGCCGAAGCCGCACGGCTGCACCGAGAGGAAGAGGCACGCCGCTTGGCGGAAATGTACAACCGCTTGTCGGTAAGTCTGAAGCTGAATGGATTGCCCAATCTGCAATTGAAGAATTCGGGCACCTCGGCTGGCGGCCTGCAAATGAAACTCGGCGACAACACGCAAGGCTACGGGATACCCGGCTTGCCCGGCATCTATACCGGTGGGCCGGGACAGGGGTCTGGCATGACGCCGGTCACGGAATCGAAACTGCAATTGAAAATGGGAGACGATGCAGGTGGCGCGGGCCACGTGGGCAATCCGAACCTCCCCGGCTTGGCGCTGAATGATGGCCAGCAAGGCTATGGAATTCCGGGGCTTCCGGGGATTTACACGGGCGGTCCGGGTTCCGGATCAGGGATGACGCCACCCGCTGGGCCGGGATTGCAGATGAAGATGGGCGACAGCAACGCCGCACCGCCGGCTCCCGCTGGCGAGGCTTTCGATCCGCGCACAGTTGACGTCAACAATATGACTCCGAAGCAGGCAGCAGACATGGCGGAGTATGTCAGCAAGCTGCCTCCGGAGGAGCAACAGCGCCTGATGGCTGCCGCGCAGAATGGCGGAGTACCGCCTCAGCAAGCGCCCATGTTGCCTGTGGCGGAAACTGCACCAGGGGCAGGGGCACAGGCGAGCCCCGCATCAGCGCCGGGATTTTCGCCGATGCTGACGACGCAAACGGCCGCGCAACCCGTGGCATCGTTGCAGCAGCAATCGAATGCTTCGCAGGCTGCCGCAGCGGCGACGGTGCCGGAAGATGCGTCTTCCAAAGCGCGAGGCGGCTTTGACACGGCGCTGGGGACTGAAGCGACGCCACGGGCCCTACCTACCAGTTCCGGCCAGCCGGCGTACGGTGCGCCGCAGGTTGCAGCACCGGCTGCTACTGTAAACCCACGGATGACGATTCCGGCGGCGACGCCGATGGCCTCAGTGCCGGCCACTGCTGGCCAGCCGGCACCACGAAATGCCGCAAGCTCTCCGCCGTTGAGTATGGCGCAGCCGGCAAACCGCCAAGTCGAGGACCTGATTCGCGAGTTTCTCTTCCCGGGGAACGACTCTGCATCGCACGTGTTTCCAAAGAATCCCAACCCACAGTTGACGAATCCGCTGCGGGAAGAGGAAAGGCTGCAGGCCGAGCTTAAAGCGTGGGACGACTGGGCCCTCGAGCACGCCACGCATATTTACGACAGGCCAGACGATGACGGGATGTTGTATCCACTAGCCACGGAACTGGCGACACTCAACGTCATTTCGGTCAAGCAGTTCGCCCCTGAGTTGCTTGGGCGGTATAGCACCGATAGCACATTCAGGCAGAGCGTAGACGTGAGATTGCGACACGCCACGGAAGACGTCGCACTCGACTACTACCAGGGGCTGGCGGATGTACACAAGGCCACCATCCTGGCTTTTCACGTGGAACTG
This sequence comes from Acidobacteriota bacterium, assembly GCA_003154775.1. Lineage (GTDB taxonomy): Bacteria > Acidobacteriota > Terriglobia > Acidiferrales > UBA7541 > Acidiferrum. The sequence continues at coordinate 22,948 of PMES01000112.1, forward strand.
GACAAGCTGGCGGCCGCCGGGAAACTGGACGAGCGCGTTTCGCTTGAGGATCAGTACCGCCTGCATCCGGAACGCCGCCAGATTGTGCAGGCGGCCTGGGACCGCGCCTCCGCCAACGAAGAATCAACTCTGGCAAAGGCGCAAGCCGATGGCAGCGGCAAGCTCGACAAACAATACCAATTCGTTTTTCAGCTCATCTGCAAGGACGCAGCACAGTAAGGCTGACGGCGGAAAATTGATGAACATCAAGAAGATGTGGTGTGGGCTGCTTATTGTGTTGTTGATCGGAGCTGCCCCCCACGCCACGCGGACAAAAAGCTACAACCATCTTTCCTTCGAAAGGTCAAGGGTCCGAGCAGGCAGCCCGACTGGAGAAGGTTGTACCTGATGCTGCCTGCGGGCAGCAAATCTTGCGAAAACCCGACCTGTTACCGCCGCTTTTTCCCGCCGCTTTGTGTTTGTTCAGCATTTTTGGTCTGTGCGGCGGCCTCGGTGGCCTTGTCTTGCCAGATCACGACCTGGTCGCGAGCGGATTGTGCATCGGGGGCATCAGGTACCAACTCAAGATAGGCGCGCATGTGCTCGACCGCCACGCCGTAGGAGTGCAACTCCGCAGCGACCAGAGCGGCGTTGAAGCGGCCCTCGGGCCACACGGGATAAAGCTCCAGGCCTCGTTCGTAGTGATACAACGCTTTATCAAGTTTCCTTTCCTTGAAAGCAGTCTCGGCGAGCAAGCGTTGCCCGCGCACCTCTTCCGGAACCGGAGGTTTCTGGGAGAGCGCTCGCCAAGCCTCCGCGGCCTGCGGGAGATTGCGTAGGGCCATGCCCTGCTCGCCAGTCATGTCGCGCAAATGGTTTAGGGCGTTGGCAAACAATTCGGCGGTTTCCAGGTCATACCACAACAGATGGTTGAAGGGCTCGGGAAGATCCTTGCCAGCTTCGTCCTTCACTCGGTACAGTCCGCCAAAACCCTTTTGGGGGAAGAACTGCGGCAGGTCTTTCAGCTCCACCTTCTGATCCCTGTAGTCTTTGTGCCCGAAGGGCACGATAATCTTGGCACTGAATTGAAAGCTGTCAAAGTCGAACTTGAAACTGCTGGGATTATCCACAGTTGCCATCGGGCAGCTCTGAAACCCGGCCGCTACCGCCTTGCGTGCCCGCCAGAGAGTCATCGGACTTGCAGCCGCATCCGAAGAAGCTTCCGGAGCCGCAGCCGGCTCGCGCTTTTTCACCAGGCGCTGGGCGCTTGCCAAGCACGGAAGAATCAGCACGCACATGAGTAGCAGGATTGCGGATGCCGTGAGCTTTCTGATGACCAGAGTCATAAAGGACTCCTTCTCGAGTTACACACAAATTCGGGGTTCTCACCGAATTAATTACCTGCCTGCTCCTTGCGCTCGCTCTGCCAGATCATCATCTGATTCCGCATCGCTTGCACATCGGGTGAATGGGAAACCATTCCGGTGCACGCCCGCATGTACCAGATGGCGTCAGGGTGGACTTTCTGTTCGGCATGGAGCGGGCAAATCGCGGCGGGAAGAATCAGGACCGGCGTGAATGCTTATGCCTTACATCTGCGGCAACTCGTGTCGGCCACCTCTTAACACAAACGTAGAGCCGCCAAGTCTCGACTGTCAAGAGCGAAGCGATAGAATAGTATTACCCTTATAGTATAAGTATCTATAAATATATACGCGCTTGTGATCGAATTAAACAGCGGGCGCATCGCGCTACCCGTTCTGGCATGCGCAGGCAGCCCTGCTCGCCGAGGCAGGAGTGTCAGTCAAGGGCGCGCAGCCGCTTACAAGGCAATCCCAGGTTGGGACGACGGTGGATACTGACGTGCTCTGCGAGTCGTGCGGTCTGCAAGAATTTCGCGGGCACTCGTTCGCCAAAGAGAAGTTAGCGTGGGAACTTGGCGCCCGTCGGACCTCTGGCTAGAATTTGTATCGAATTCCCTTGAGTGCTGGATACAGCTTGCGGTACTCCGCGTATTGCAGGTTCATCAGCGAAACAGTTTTCGGGTCTGGCCGAACGGTCTTGGCAACGCGGACGACGGTCTCGCACGCTGATTCGACCGTGGGCCATGCGCCAACTCCAACACCCGCAAGCAGGGCGGCTCCGTAGGCGCCGCCTTCTTCCGCTTCAATCAATTCCACGGGCATGCCGTAAATATCGGATTGGATCTTTTGCCACAGAGCGGATCGCGCGCCTCCGCCACCCAAGCGGATGGATTCGATAGGCACGCCAATCTCCTTGAAGAGCGTCAAGGAATCGCGAAGGCTGAAAGCCACACCTTCCAGAATGGCGCGAATCACGTGCGCGCGCGAGTGTTGCGCAGTGATTCCGACGAGCGCGCCGCGCGCATCAGGATCGAGATGTGGAGTGCGTTCACCCATTAAATAAGGCGCCCAGAGGAGGCCTTCCGCGCCTGGCGAAGTTTTCGCCGCTTCATCCATGAGGCGGTCGTAGGGATCGCGGCCATCGTCTTTGCCAGCGCCAAATTGATCGCGGAACCATCGCAGAGAGAGCCCGGCGCCCTGCGTCACTCCCATCACATGCCAGCGACCGGGAATGGCGTGGCAAAATGTGTGAATGCGCCCCCCTGGCTCCAGCACCGGCTTGCTCGTTGCCGCGAATACCACGCCGGACGTGCCGATGGTCGCACTTACCGCGCCGGCCTTGACGATGCCCATGCCGACCGCACCAGCCGCCTGATCGCCGGCGCCCGCAACGACGGGAATGCCAGCGCGAAGTCCGGTGGCGCGAGCACCCTCTTCGGAAGTCCGCCCAGTGATTTCTGGCGATTCGTAAACTTTCGGAAGCAGTTGCTCGTCCAACCGAGAAATCTTGAGGATCGGCTGGGACCAGCGGCGGTTGACGACATCGAGCATCAGCGTCCCGGAAGCATCGGCGACATCGATCGCGCGCGCACCGGTCAGGCGAAACCGCACGTAGTCCTTGGGCAGAAGGATCGAGCGAACGCGTGCCCAGATTTGCGGTTCATGCCGGCGCACCCACCAGATCTTCGGAAGAGTGAAACCCGTCAGCGCCGGGTTGGCGGTAAGCTCAATCAGCCGGCGGGTGCCGACCTGCTCTGTGATTTCGCGGCATTCTTCGCCGGTGCGTTGATCGCACCAGATAATCGATGGGCGCAGCACGTTGTCGTGTTCATCCAGAAGTACGAGGCCATGCATCTGCCCTGTCAGGCCGATCGAGTCAATCTCGCCGGGCTGCACACCGCCTTTTGCCAGGCATTCGGCGATGGCGCGGCATGCCGCCCTCCACCAGTCCTGCGGGTCTTGCTCCGCCCAGCCAATTTGCGGAGAGCTCATGGGAGCGTGCGCTGCAGTTGCGCTGCAGACGACGCGCCCCGATTGATCGATCAATACCGCACGAGTCCCGCCTGTTCCGACGTCGATCCCTAGAAGTTTCATTTCCTTTGCGCCTGCCATTCGGTTTGGATTGTTTTCGCGAGGATGGTCATGTCCACGTGGCTATCATCTTATGACCCTGACGAAGCGCAGACAACCTTTACAAAAAGGATTTTGCAGGCGCTTTCTGCGATGCGTTTCCTCTGAGCTCAGGAGGAAATTCTTGCTGTCCGCGGGAGTATACTGAGAGTTTGAATTCTACGTCGAAGAAACTCCATGAACTTCACGGATTGCGTTCGCGGATCGCTGACCTTGGTTGATGGGGCCTGGGGCACCGAATTGCAGAAACTCGGCGCACCCCTGGGCGCCTGCCTGGACGAATGGAATCTCATAAAACCTGAGTTAGTGCGTCAGGTGGCGGAAAGCTATATTCAGGCCGGAAGCAAGGTGATTCTGACCAACACCTTTCGCGCGAATCCGATTAGTCTTGCACCGCATGGGCTGGACGGACAGGTCGCAGCAATCAACCGCGCTGGCGTGAGGCTCTCGCGAGAGGCAGCGGGACGCGAGGCGCTGGTATTTGCCTCGATTGGCCCGAGTGGAAAGATGCTTGTAACGAAAGAGGTCACGCCCGAGCGGCTCCATGCGGCATTTTCCGCGCAGGCCCGCGCGCTGGCAGAGGAAAGTCCCGACGCGCTTCTGATCGAAACGATGATTGATGTGACGGAAGCCCGGATTGCAGCGGCGGCGGCTCTGGAGACAGGCTTGCCCGTGATTGTTTCGTTCGTCTACGATTCCGGCAAGAATCGTGACCGGACGATCATGGGCGCGACGCCTGAGCAAGTGGCCACCGCTCTTGTGAGCGAAGGCGTGCACGGCATCGGAGCTAATTGCGGGGTCGGGGCACGGGAGTACGTGGCGATCTGCAAGCGCCTGGTGGCGGTGTGCCGCCTGCCGATATGGATGAAGCCGAATGCGGGGTTGCCTGAAATTATTGGTGGCGTGGCGAAATACAAGACGACGCCGGAGGAATTCGCCGAGGCGGCAAAGGAACTTGCGAACGCAGGGGCGACCTTCGTTGGAGGTTGCTGCGGAACAAGCCCGGACTTTGTCCGTGTGCTGGCCCGGGATCCGGCGTTTCGAGCGGGAAGCGGCTTGGCAAAGGCCTCAGAAGAATAGACTCTGCGCAAACTTGTCCTGAAAATGCGGATGGGTGGCCAGTTCGACATATTCGATCTGTTTGGCAAGCGACTCGCCCAGGCGACGCTGAGAGCCGGAAATAAGCATTTGCCTCGCGCCAATTCCCGCGGCATTGCCAACCTGGCGGAATTTAGCAAGAGGAATTTTGGGAAATAGCCCGATGCGCAACGCGCTCTGCACATCCAGATAGCTGCCAAACGCTCCGGCAATGATAAATTCTTCCAGAGCCGATGCGTCCACTCCACCAACTTCGAGAAGAATCTCAATGCCAGCGCGAATCGCGGCCTTGGCAAACTGAATCTCGCTGATATCCTGCCGCGTTAAGACGATTTCGCCGCCGCTGCCGGAGTTCTCTGCGCTGACCAGAAGATACTCGCCGCCGCCGCTGTTTTGCCGCACACGTTCCGCCCCTTTGCGAAGATTCCCGCGCGACTCCAGAACACCGGCATCGAGCAGGGCTGCAATCGCGTCGAGGATTCCGGAGCCACAGATGCCGATGGGAAGGCGCCGTTCAATCGTGTAGATCTGGATAGCGCCGCGCTCGAAGAGCACGCGTTCAATGGCGCCCGGGGCGGCGCGCATGCCGTGCCCTATATGCGCCCCTTCAAAAGCAGGTCCCGACGCACACGAGCAAGTCAACAAGCGGCCGTGGACACACAGAGTGATTTCGGTGTTGGTGCCGATGTCGATCGCCAGAAACGGAGGGCCCGATTTGCGAGAGCCGGCGCCAATGCCAATAAGCATGGCCACGTGATCTCCGCCCACATAACCGGCGATGTTAGGCGGAGTGTAAATAGCGGCACCGGGGGCAATCTCCACGCCGAGATCGCGCGCGGCCAGGTGAAGTGGCTCAGTCGTCGCAGGCAGATAGGGTGCCATGCCCAACTGCTGAACAGGCAGACCCGCAAAGAAATGGTGCATCGCGGTGTTTCCGGCGACGACCATCTCCACGATTTGCACGGGTGAGATGGCGAGATCTATGCAAAGGTTCCGCACCATCTCGTTGAGCGTCTCGATGACTCTGCGTTGCAACTGCTGCGCGGCCCCGCCAGAATGACTCGCAAAAGAAATGCGACTGATGACGTCCTCGCCGTGGGCAATTTGAGGATTCATCAATCCGCGTTGGGCGAGCGTTTTGCCTGTCTCCAAATCCACGAGATACGATGCGAGTTTTGTTGTTCCAAGATCAACCGCAAGGCCGAAGATGCGGGTCTGCTCCGGGAGAATGCTGACAATCGTGAAGGGTGAAGATTCCTTATTAACTGCAAGTCGCAAGTGTCCTGCAAAGCGCTGCGCGGTTTCCGACAACTGTTCAAAACTTCCCGCGGCCGGTAGTACATCCTGGCCCGCGGCTTCATTGATTGTTTCCCGGAGTTTGCCGGGGAGCGACGCGTCTACTGCAATATCAAAAGGCACGACCAGCGGGTCCAGCAAAACGCCGAGGTCAAGGCCATCGAGTTGAACGCGCTGAGAGGAAGTGAGAGACTCCAGCGGAATCTCCAGAGTAACGTGGCTCGTCGGCAGGGCCTGGCATGCAAGCCGGCAACTCCTTTCGAGGAGTTCCTGCCCGAGTTTTTCTCTCTCTTGCAAAGTGGGCGCGGAGAGCGACCCTGCGGTGAGGCGTACCTTGCATTGGCCACAGGTCCCAACGCCTCCGCAAACCGCCTGCAATTCCACCCCGACGGATTGCGCAGCCGACAGCAGAGTCTCTCCCGGCGAAATTTCCGCGCGTCGTCCAATGGGTTGCAGTTCGACGACAAAGCTTTGTCTGTGGTAGGCCATGGAGCAATTCAGCGGTCAATCGGTTTGTGGCGGCATTTCGCGGAGACACTGCATTCGTCGCAAAGATGGCCAGCGGGCTGCGCGTGGGTGCCGAACCCCGCGGCCAGGGAAAGCGATTTGCGCGGCACCATCAGGAATGAGGGATTGAGAGCAACACCGATCGAATGCGCATCCACAAGAGAGAAGATCTGCGTCTGGCCCTCGGCGAGAGGCCATCCGCGCATGCCGGGATAGAACTGACTTGTGGCGCGCAAACCCTCCCTCGCAGCCAGTTCAGCAAAAAAACGGCAAGCGGCGTTGGAGAGAGCGCCAATCGCGGCGGTGCCAAAACCGTCCAGAGCAAACTGCCAGGGCAAATCCACGCGCGACGCCTTGTCCATTTCCTCTTCCAGCTTTTTCCCCAGAGTAGCCACGGCGAGAAAAACTCCCTGACATCCGGCGAGCTTCCGCGCAATTCCAAACCCATTCAACTCGCTGCCACCTTTCAGCGTCACGCAAGACAGAGAGACTCCACAAATGTCCAGGCGACGAAAAGCCACCTGTGGATGAATCAAACGATTGCCTTCGGCAATGGCTCGTTCTGCCAGGACAATGAGTTGAGGCTGGCGGGCGCGGATTTTCTGCGGCTCCGCCCCCTGGCCTCGCAATACCATGTCCACCGTGATGGCAAGTTGCCAATCGCTGCGGGTCTGCGTGGGTTCGCTCGAGATGAGATTCTGTGTCATGCGACAAGCGCTCGATTCATCTCTTCGTCATCAGATTCCTGGCAGATGCGCCATGCCGGTGCGTTTTGCGTGTTCGGTAACGATGGCGCGTAAATTGTTTTCCACGTGGGGCGAGATTGCAGGGCGTTTGTAGGCCGCCAGGAGTTCTTTCACCCGGTCGCGGGCACGCGCAAAGGCATCCCGTTTTCCCGATTGTTCCCAGGAATGAAGCGAGCCGCGGTCAATCACTTTTGAGGGGAGATGCTGCTCCATCCGAAAATACTTCCGCGTTTCCGGGATTTTCAGGAAATCGCCTTGCGCGCCGGCCTTTGCGAACATTTCGAGGGCCAGCGATTCTGTTCGTGGCTGGACGCCTTGCAGAAGGCGCTGCGCCATGGCAATGGACTCCGCATCCAGCACAAGTTTCTCCGCACTGTGGCATGCCAGCGAATCCAGCATGCCTGCCCCAGAGATCATGTTAATCCCGCCGAGGGCGCCCAGGATCGCGGCAACGCCACTCTCCTGGCCCGCTTGCGCATCCAGCCATTTTGCGTCGCTGCCAATCAAGTAGCCGTGCGTGGGCAGTCCAAACGACTTCGCCACTTGCGCGGAAGCGATATTTAACATCGCGGTTTCGACAGCGCCCATCGGGGTGATGCCACTGCGCATGTCAAAGATGGCGGGTGCACCACCCCAAACCACGGGCGCGCCGGGTTGGGCCAACTGATGAATGGTGATGCCGCTGATACATTCGGCGGCATGTTGGACGACGGTACCAGCGAGGGTTGCGGGGGCAGCCGCGCCAGACAGCGGCATCGCGACGATCTCCGCGGGAACCCAGGCACGCGCGAGATCAATCAGATTCTGGGCAGCGAATTCCGACATATGCAGCGGCGGCGAAGGACACACATCAAAAATCGCGCGGGGCTTCTCCCGGAGAGCGGCGGGGCTGCCGCTGTCCGCCACAAGCAGGTCGATCATGGCGGGCGCGCTATGCGGAGAAAATGCTCCGGTCACGATGGGCTTGTTCGAATACCAGAGCACCAGGAACAACCGGTACAAGTCGCCGATCTCTTTGGCGGCATCGTTGCAAACCACGGCGGTGGATTGCGCGGCGTACTGCGGCAACATCTCCGCAACCTGCACCAAGCGCACTAAATCGGCGGACTGGGTCAGGCGGTGTTCGAGAGTTTCCGGGTCCAGGATGTGCACGCAAGAGGAGCCCGGGTCGAATTGCACATTATCGCCACCGTATTTCACGACGGGTTCGCCCGCGCGATTGTGCAGTTGGAATTCTCGCGGGACGCTCTCGATGGTCCTGCGGGCCAACGATTCCGGAATGTGGGCTACCCCGTTTTCCACCCGCGCTCCCGCGGAGGCGAGCAGATCGCTCGCCTCGGGGCCCTGCACGGTCACGCCGCGTTGAAAGATGAGAGCGAAGGCTTCTGACAGGATTCGCTCGAGAAGTTCCGCATCCAGTAATCGTAGGTTCGGCTGCATTTGCAATCGGCCCGGTTGATTCTTATCTGACAGGCATCTCCCGCTGCTTTTTGAGCAGGCTCTTGGCCAGCGCCACGGACGCGAACGCATCTTTTCCATAACCATCCGCGCCGATCTCGTCGGCCCAACTCTGAGTGACTGGAGCGCCGCCCACAATGATCTTTACGCGTGGACGAAGACCGTGCCGCTCCAATGCTTCGACAACATCCTTCTGCCCCGTCATCGTCGTGGTCAACAGAGCAGAGACGCCGATGAGGTCGGCGTTCAGTTCCTTGGCTTTGAGGGCAAACGACTCAAAGGGAACGTCGACGCCAAGATCGAACACTTCAAATCCATTCGCCGAAAGCATCGTTCCGACGAGGGTTTTCCCAATTTCGTGAATATCCCCCTTCACCGTTCCCAGCACAACTTTCCCAAGCGATTCGCGCGCCGCGCCCGCCTTCTGAATCTCCGGCTCCAGGGCGGAGGTCGCCGCTTTCATGGCTTCTCCGGCGAGCACCAGGTCAGGAAGAAACATCTCGCCTGCTTCGAACTGCTGCCCTACGGCGTTCAATCCGGGAACGAAGCCATGATGAATGGCATCGAGCGGAGGGATGCCTTGGGCGATTGCCTTGAAACTGAGTTCCCTGGCGTGGTCAGGATCGCCATCGATGATGGCCTGCTTCATTTCCTGGAAGAGTTGATCCTGCATGAAGACCTCGCGTCGTCCGGGAATGAGCCGCGGGGCGTGGCAAATTCCAGACGGGTTCGACACAGACTTGGGCTGTTGTTGATGTGCGGTGGAAGAGAACTCTGTCTCTCCTCCCCATTCGGGCCGCGCAGTGCGTGGAAACAAGAGACCCGGGAGCGTGTGTCAATGATAAGTGTGGCGCGTGCTTGTGTCCATATGCCGGAGCATCGGCAACCTTCGCGATCATCCCGCAAATGACTGAGCTCGAGTCTCAGGTCCGGAGAGCTTTCGGAATACCTCTCCGCCGCCTCGCGTGGATGCGATCTTTCAATGCGCCAGCCACTGGTAACTCACAAAGGCCAGCTTTTTGCTGTCTGGCGACCACGAAGGCACATTGATCGTTCCCTGCCCTCCAAAAAGTTTCGCCAGCACGCTGATCTTTCTGTCCGGCAGGGACATCAGCCGCAACATCACGTCCTTGTCTTCCGGGTGGCCCTTCACGCTGGCGTCATAGGAGAGAAACACCATCCATTTTCCGTCCGGCGAGATGTGCGGAAACCAATTATTGTATTCATCGGACGTAATTTGCTCCTGCTCGGCGCCGTCGGCGTGCATCCGCCAGATCTGCATCCTGCCTGTCCGCTCGGAATTGAAGTAGATGTACTTTCCGTCGGGGGAGTAATCCGGCCCGTCGTCGAGACCTGGTGCCGTGGTCAGCCGCTTTTCCTCGCCGCCGGTTACGGGAATCGTATAAATGTCGAAATTACCGTTGCGCTCGCCGACAAACGCGAGAGTCTGGCCATCGGGCGACCATCCGTGCCAGTAGGAGGGAGAATTTTGCGTCAGCCGCTTCGGCGCGCCACCGCCGATCGGGAGGACATAGACCAGCGAGCGGTGCCCTTCCTGGGATTGATCGCTGACAGCCAACAAACGGCCGTCCGGCGAAATGCCGTGGTCGTTATTGCAGCGGTTGGCAAAGCCCGTGTCGATCGTTTCGGGCGTGCCGCCGGCGACGGCAATTCTTTCGATATGCCCATTGCGGTTGAAGAACAAAGAAGCGGCGTCGCGCGACCAGTTCGGCGCCTCAAAACGCCCCGGGGCAACGTAAACGACGCGGCGATCCGTCGAATCAATCGCGATGGTCTCCAGCGAACTGTAAAGAACGGGCTGGCCGGACATCGCTGCCGGCGTCTGCAACGCAACATTCGTAAAGACAGCCTTTTCCACGAGGTCCTTTTCGTGCGAGCACACGCCGATGCCCACGTAGTAGGTGCCGTGGATCGGAACGCGGATCGATCCACCTGCAACCTGCACAGTTTCGCTGCCTTTTCCGAGCAGCATGTAAACGTAGTCGCCGTGTTTTTCCAGTTGCAGCTGCGGCGGCGCGGAAAGATTCGCCTGGATTTCGTGCGTAGTGGCTCCTTTCTCATCCCGATACTGCAATGACGTTAGACCTTCTCCGTGCAAGGCCACGTCGGCATACGCCGAATCGGCGTCGAGCGTTTGCCGGATCATCAGCACGGCCTTTCGATGGGGATTCTTGCCTTGGCCCAGGAAGTTCACGTCCGCCGCCAGCGAAACATCCCCAGAGACTTTCTTCCACACGAAATGGAAAGCATCAGCGGCAAACCACATATTTTCGCCGCTGCCGGCAATGGTAAAGCTTTGCTTTCCGGCGTCGTAATCCGCCGAGCCCGCATGGAGAACCGTGCCTACGTCTCCTTGCCCTTCGAATATTCCAATGGACTCAGCTCCCGGTCTTGCGTCGAGTTCCGCCCTCACGCCCAAGAGGAGCAGCACGCTCGCCATCAACAAAAATAGTCGCGACATTTTAGCCTCCACTTCACGATCTCATTGCACCTTCGTTTCGTCCAGCTTCCGCGATCGCTCCGTAGCGCTCAGGAAAGCCCACCCATCGGGTAACCCCGCGCTCCACATCTCTCCTTTCACAGGGGTGATGGGTTTGCCGTCTATCAGCTCTGGACACTGCAGAGAAATTGTCGAGGCCACGCAGGTCAGAGTCCCTTTGCTTACGGGAAGACTACGCGGCCACCGCCTGCCGCATTGGCCGCGCGGATTGTCTTAGTGATAGCTTCCGTGTCCAGCGTTTTCCCATCTCCGGTCGCACCAAAACCCTTCACATCAAAATCCCGTTGAACGGCTGGGGCCGCGGTGACGAAACCAGGATGGCTGCAGAGCTCAATTGCCAACAGCAATGCCACCGCGGCAAATCGCTCCATCTTGAGTTTCATGCGCTTCCTCTCCCCTATTTCCGGCCATCGGGCGTGCTCCGGCAGTGCCGGTGGCACGCACCAAGTCCATATTTTTCTGGAGGTTTCGACGGGTCATGGCTACCCGGGGGCGATTATATTCCACACTTGCTGCGATTCATCTAAAATATCGTTTGTCGTTCGGGCGGGTCTGGCCAGCCGCAAGAGACGCCCGGCGACGCGGTGTCAAGTTCTGTCACTTTGCGGGGAAGTTCGCAACTTCGCACCGGAGTCGATGTGGCGTTCCGTTCAGCAGATCAGGTCCGTTAGAACAACCACCCGCAGCCTTCTCGCGCGTGCCTCCCATCACATCCTTATTTATCAGGATTGGACTACAATACAGGGACATTGAGGGTGTCGGCTCGTTGGGGCGGCGAGTCTGTGCGGTTTGCTAGTTGGCCCGGTTCTTCGAGGAGACCCCTCAAGTGAGGGTCTGAACCAAATAATGAAAGCGACGAAATCATCCCGCATCCGAAAATCTGGTGCCGTTACACTCCGAGCTGTTGCGGAACATCTGGGCCTGACAGCCGGCACGGTCTCCGCGGTATTGAACGATTCACCGGCGGCGCGTTCCATTCCGGCACGTACCCGGGAGCGCGTCCTCGAGGCCGCACGTGAGCTAAACTACCGCCCCAATTTCTTCGCACGGTCGCTGCGTGTAAAGCGCAGCCTTACCGTGGGTGTCATCGCCGAGGAGATTGGGGACGCTTACGGCAGCCTGGTCTGCAGTGGTATCGAAGCCTGTCTCCGGGAGCACAATTACTTCTTCCTGACCGTCGCCCATCGCCACGACCCGAAGCTCTTGCGGACGTACTCGCAGATGTTGCAGTCTCGCGGCGTCGAGGGAATCATCACCATTGATACGTCGATTGACGAACAGCCGCTGCTGCCCACCGTCGCTGTTGCCGGCCATCAAAAAGTGGAAAACGTCACCAACATAATTCTGGATCACCGCCGCGCTGCCGAGCTGGCCCTTGGCCATTTGAAACAACTGGGCCATCAGAACATTGCCTTTATGCGCGGCAATCCGGAGAGCTCGGACGCCGTGTCGCGCTGGGATGCCATTCAGGAAGTTACGCGCGAATTTGGCATTCGGATCCGGCCCGAACTTATCGTCCAGTTGGAGGGCATGGAATCAGCTGCGAAGCTGGGCTATCCGTCAGGCAAGGTGCTTCTCGCGCGGAATGTCCCCTTCACCGCGCTTTTCGCCTACAACGATATTTCCGCGATCGGGGCTATGCGGGATTTTCAGCAAGCCGGGCTGCGTGTTCCGCAAGATGTCTCGGTCGTCGGATTCGATGACATCACTCTGGCGGCGTATTCCATTCCGCCGATTACCACGGTGCGGCAGCCGCTTCTGAAAATGGGACGCATTGCCGCGCAGACGTTGGTCGACCGCATCGAGGACCGTGCCCCGTTCCTCCCGGAGATTGCCGTTGAACCGGAGTTGGTCGTCCGCGCCTCCAGCGGGCCGCCGCGCGCGTAACGTCAGCCGCGCACTGGCTTTTCCGAAGTGCTCCGCATAGGTGTTTAAGTGTGGCTACTCGACTCCCACCGGACGCGATCCTCGCAATGCATAGTAGGCAATATAGAGGTAGCAAATCACCGGCAGCACAAACGCGTGATGCACGCCGATGCGGTCCGCGATGGCGCCTTGCGCTACCGGGATGATGGCTCCGCCCACGATCGCCATGATCAGCAAACCCGAACCATCGCCGGTGCGCGGCCCCAACTTGGCGATCCCCAGCGTAAAGATGCTCGGGAACATGATCGAGTTGAAGAAACCCACCAGGATGATGCTCCACATGGCCACATGGCCTGTCGTCAGCATGGAAGTCAACACCAGTGCGCAAGCGCAGAACGCCGCAATTCCCAGGACGATTCCAGTTTTCGCTTTCTGGAGAATAGCCGAGCCGATAAAACGCCCCACCATCGCCCCGCCCCAGTAATAGGCCACGAACCTCGCACCCGCAACCTCCGGCAGGTTCCCGATTTCCCGCTCCTTGAAATAGTTGATCAAGAAGCTTCCAATGGAAACCTCCGCGCCAACGTACACGAAGATCGCGACACAACCCAGGATCAGATGCCGGTACTTCCACAAGCTTCCGTCATGCCGTCCGTCGGAATGTCTCTCCACTTCCGGAATCGCCGGAAGCTTGAACAGTCCAATCAGCACGGCAAATGCGAGCAGGGCCAACCCGATCACCACATACGGCATTTTCACGGTGGCAGCTTGTTGCACACGGAAGGCATGCAAAGCTTGCGTGGACATCTTGGCGAGCACGTCCTTGTTTTCGGCCACAGCACCCAGTATGAGCAGGCCGCCGAGGTAGGGCCCTATCGTCGTACCCAGCGAATTAAAGGCTTGCGTCAGATTCAAGCGGCTGGAAGCCGTCTCCGGCGGTCCAAGTACGGCTACATAGGGATTCGCCGCAACCTGCAGCGCGGTGATGCCCGCGGCCAGGACCATCAGCGCCGCAAGAAACAATGGATAGGACACCGCGCTCGCCGCCGGCACGAACAGGAACGCCCCAAGCGCCATAGTCACTAGTCCCACAACCATCGTTCTCTTATAGCCGATCGCGTCGATGACCTTCGCTGCGGGGATGGAGAATATGAAATAGGCAGCGAAAAACGCGAACTGAATCAGCATCACCTTCGTGTAAGTCAACTCAAATATGGACTTTAGGTGGGGCACCAGAATGTCGTTCAACACCGTCACAAAGCCCCAGAAAAAGAAAAGCACTGTTACCATCGCCAGCGCGGCGGGATACTTTTCGCTTCCGCCTGCCGCGGCTGTTCCTTGCGAACTGCTGGTGTTTACCATTGCCATTTTCGTAGCGTTCCATTTCCCCGCTTCTTCGCGGCACTTGTCGTGCCCATCTTCACACGCCCTTCGACCATATCAAATCCTAACGCCATTCTTCGTGCACTCCGACGGTTGGTGGCAGAAGGCATGCAGCATCGTCATTCTATTCACGAAGACGCATTCCATCCATGAAAATCTCATTCTTCTTCCCCTTCCTGGTTCTCTTTTGCCTGCTACTCTTCTTGCCGGTTACCTTCCCTCGCTTGGCGCGGGAATTCTCCTCCGCTGTCAGTTGGCCGGAACCCCGCTTGCCTTACCTCTTCTGCGATCTTTGCCGGGACAAAAAAAGGCGGCCCCGAACGGCCGCCTCGATTTGGAAATTGCCGGTGTCAGGCGTGGGAAGTCACCGCCTCTTTTTTCTCTACCACGTGCGCCAGTCCCGCTTCCAGCACATCCAGCCCTTCATCGAGCTGGGCGTCGCTGATCACCAGCGGCATGAGGATGCGCATGATGTTATTCAGAGTTCCAGCGGTAATCGTGAGGAGGCCGTGCTCATAGCAGTAGCGTGCGAGTTCCTTCGTTTCGGTACCGGCAGGTTCCCGCGTGTCGCGGTTGCGCACCAATTCGATCGCGCACATACCGCCAAGGCCGCGCACGTCGCCAATCAGTTGCCATTTTTTCTGCCAGCCGTTGGCTCGGTCTTCAAAGCGTTTGCCGATGAACGTGGATCGCAGAAGCAATCCTTCCGTTTCGATGGTTTCCAGTGCCGCCAGCGCCGCAGCGCAGGATGCCGGATTGCCGGCGAACGTGCTGCCCAGGCCGCCGGGTTGCGGTGCGTCCATGATTTCCGCTCGCCCTGTCACGGCAGCGATGGGCAAACCTCCGCCAAGAGATTTCGCCGAAGTGATCAGGTCCGGCTCGACACCATAATGCTCGATCGCAAAATACTTACCAGTGCGGCCGATGCCGGATTGCACCTCGTCCGCGATGAACACGATGCCGTACTTCTTGCAGATATCCTTGAGGATGGGGAAGAACTCCTTCGGCGGGGCGATGAATCCGCCTTCGCCCAGGACGGGTTCCGCAATCACAGCGGCCACTGAGTCCGGCGACACCACGCGCTTGAATGTGTCTTCGAGATGATGCGCGCAAGCTGTGCTGCAGGACGGGTAGGTCAAGCCATACGAGCAGCGGTAGCAATAGGCATAGGGAATGCGGTAAATGTCGCTCGCAAACGGAGCAAACCCCGCCTTGTACGGATTGGTCTTGCTGGTCAAAGACAACGTCAGCAGCGTGCGGCCGTGAAACGCATCCTCGAAACAAATCACCGCGGGCCGCTTGGTGTACGAGCGCGCAATCTTGACCGCGTTCTCCACCGCTTCGGCACCCGTATTCACAAAGAACGTCTTCTTTGCAAACTTGCCCGGCGCCAGCGAGTTCAGTTTTTCCGCGAGAGCAATATAAGACTCGTAGGGAGTCACGCCAAAACAGAGATGCAGAAACTTTCCGGCCTGATCGCGCACTGCCGCTTCCACCTTGGGAGCGCGGTGCCCCACATTCAGGCAGCCGATGCCGCCGGCAAAATCAATGTAGCGATTCCCATCAACGTCCTCGATCCACGCGCCTTCCGCCTTCGCCGCGAAGATGGGCGTCACCAGGGACGGCCCCCGCGGAATGGCGGCTTCCCGCCGGGCCAGCAGCGCTCTGGACTTGGGGCCGGGGATTTCTGTGCGAATCTGAATCGTTTTCATGGTTCCTTGTTCCTTTGTCCGAAATTCAGCCGATCTCTTCAAACTTCTCAGTACCAGCCAATCGGTGTTTCATCGAGATTGACGAAAACTTGCTTGGTCTCCAGATATTCCTCGAGACCCCACGGTCCGAGTTCTCTTCCGAACCCGGATTGCTTGTATCCGCCCCACGGCGCTTCCACGTAGGTGGGTTGCATGTGATTGACCCACACGATTCCGGCGCGAATGGACTTCACCACGCGAAACGCTTTGTAAATATCGCGCGTCCATACAGCCGCCGCCAATCCATACGGTGTGTCGTTGGAGATGCGGATGGCCTCCGCTTCGTTCTCGAAAGGAATCACGCTGGCCACCGGCCCGAAAATCTCTTCGCGGGCGATGCGCGCGGAGTTTTGCACGTCATAAAAAATAGTCGGCTCGACGTAGTAGCCCTTGGCGAACGCCTTCGCCCTTCCCCCGCCAATCGCGGTCTTGGCCTCTTTCTTGCCGATTTCGAGATACGAGGTGACCCGGTCGTACTGCTCCTTGCTGACCAGCGGCCCCATTTTCGTGTCGCGGTCCAGCGGCGGCCCCAGCTTGATGCGCTTAGCCTTTTCCGTCATGGCCTCCACAAATTTCGTGTAGATCTTCTTCTCAACCAAAACGCGGCTGCCCGCGGAGCAAACTTCGCCTTGATTGATGAACACGCCAAAAAGCGCGCCATCCACCGCCGCTTCCCAATCCGCGTCGGCAAAAAAGACGTTTGGCGATTTGCCGCCCAATTCCAGCGTCACGCGTTTCAGCGTATCGGCGGCGCTCTTCACAATGATTTTTCCGACCGCCGCACTCCCCGTGAACGCCACTTTGTCCACGCCCGGATGCGCGACCAGTGCCGCACCCGTAACTTCACCAACGCCGTTCACGACGTTGACCACGCCCGGCGGCAACCCTACTTCCTCGAACCAGTTCGCCAGTTCCATGGCCGTCAGCGGCGTTTGCTCGGCGGGCTTGAGCACGCAGGTACAACCCGCTGCGATCGCCGGCGCAAGTTTCCACGCCGCCATCAGCAGCGGGAAATTCCACGGAATAATCTGGGCTGCAACCCCCATCGGCTCGCGCAGCGTGAAGCTCAGCGCGTTCGCGGGCACCGGATTGACGTGGCCCGTCACCTTATTCGCAAGGCCGCCGTAATATTCAAAGCAGGTCGCCACATCGGCCAGGTCATATTCGGCTTCCACGATGGGCTTGCCACAGTTGCGCGCTTCGAGCTCCGCTAGCATCGCGGTGTTTTGCCGGATCTTGTCGGCGATCTTGAAGAGGATGCGCCCGCGATCCTGCGCCGTGGTTTGCGCCCATGGCCCGGAGTCAAACGCGGCGCGGGCCGCTTTCACAGCTATGTCCACATCCGCGGCGGTTGCCGAGGCCACGTGGGCAATCACCTCTTCGGTCGAAGGATCATAGACCGGAAACGTCTCGCCGGACGAGCTGGCTACCCACTGCCCATTGATATAGTTCTGGTAGGATTTCACCGTTGGTTTTGCCGTAGTGGACATAAACCACCTCCCAAATTCTTTTCCTTAGACTACCGCAGAATTCGTTGCCAACTTGCGCGCCGCTTTGCGGCTTCCATACACATAAAAGAAAAATGCCGCCAGCCCGATGAATAGCAGGGTTCCGCCAATCATCCAGATTTCATACGAGAGCAGCGAAGTGATCTGCTGCGCCGGGAAATAGGCCAGGGCAATGCCGAGAATGGTTGTGATGAACCCGCTGACGCCCGCGAAAATGAGCGTTCCTTTGCCGTAGTGGCCGCGGACAAATTTTGCATCCACGGCGATTTTCAGCAGCGCGCCAAATATATAGAGAAATGGGATCAACTGCAGGACTACGGCGAGCGACAGCAGGCGCTGGAATGATTCCTGCACGCCGCCCGTTGCCAGGAAGTTGGCAATCACCAGGATCAGCGAAACGCTCGCATGCACAATCAACGCGGCGTAAGGCGTGGCGTATCTTGGGTGAATCTTTCCGAGCCACGAGGGCATGTAGGAGTCCAGGCCCGCCACAAACGGGATTCGCGCGGACCCGCCTAACCACGCCGAGCCTATCCCCGCGATGGACAAACTGAGCAGAAAAGCGAACGGCGCCACGATCCAGGCGACGCCGACGCGCGAAGCCATGTGGCTGACGGCCTGAACGATGCCCTGAAGCACGCTGATGCTGTTCTTGTCCACAGCCACCAGCAGCGTCAGGGTTGCGCCGATATAAAGGAAGCCGGACAGCACGCCGCCCCACGCAACCGCGCCGGGCAATGTTTTACGCGGATTTTCGATTTCATCGCCCATGACGGAAGCGAGTTCCAAACCCACCAAACCAAAGCAAATGACCCCGAACGAATTCAAAACGAATCTCGGATTGGCGGGGATTTGAAAATCCGCCCAGTGGATGTTGGTGCCAAATTTCAGGCAGACGATGATGCCGAGACCCATAAGTAAAAAGGCCGCGATGAATGTGCCGATTCCGCCAAGATTGTTGACCCACTTGCCCACGCCAAGTCCCATGATGTTGAGGATCACCAGCAGGGCCAGCAGCACTACCGAAGCCGCCAAAGCAAAATTCTTGTTGTCGGCAAGACCCGCGTGGCTCGGGCCCAGCACAAACACGGAAACGCCGACGAAATACAACATCACCGTCGGCACGTACATCATGTTGTTCGTCCAGTAGCACCAGCCAGACAGAAAACCATGGAAATCGCCAAACACTTCCTTGGCCCACAGATAGACGCCGCCCTCGCCAGGATAACGGTGGGCCAGTTCGATTACGGCAATTCCTTGCGGCCAGAAAAACAACAGAAGCGAGATCAGCCAGAGCCAGACTGTCACACCGCCATTGGCGGTAATCGAAGGCAATACGTTGAGGTTAAAAACGGCAACAACAAAAAGCAGCACGAGGTCGCGCCGCCCAAGCACCCGCTTTAAATGCGGCCGCTCGGGTTCCGAAGCCGGCGAAGCGGCTGGCGTTGTCGTGACCTCGTCGCTCAATCCTGTTGCTCCCTAGTTTCCCGCCGCACCGACAGATTGGGCGCCACGTTCCTGCTGCGTCTTGGCCATCCCGGGCGCGACCTCCTCAAACACCGCGAGGTGCTTGTCGATGTCCGCTTCGGTATGCTGCACGGAGACGGTCCACTGTTCGTCCCACCAGTACGGCATCGCCAGGACGCCGCGATTGACCATGCCAAACCAGAATTGCCTCCACAGGTCCACGTCAATCTTCATCCAGTCGCGATAATTCCGGATTTCCTGCAAATAAAGCATCAGCGCGCCGTTGACCCCTGCCTGGGCCACATACGCCTTCAGGCCGGTCTTCTTGAGGATCGCGCGGTAGCCCTCCGCAAGTTTCTTGCTGAGTTTATTCACGTGGGCATAGTTTTCGCGGGTGAGAACTTCGCGGAAGGTCGCCAGACCCGCGGCCATCGCGAAGCGATTCGTGTTGTACGTGCCGCCGTGGAAAACCTTGTGCTGGACGATAAGGTCCATCACTTGGCGGCCCGCGCCAAACGCCGCCAGCGGCACCCCGCCACCAATCGATTTCGCCAGCGTGATGATGTCGGGCTTCACCCCAAAGTACTCGCTGGCGCCGCCCCAACAGAGCTTCGCGCCGGTCTTCACTTCATCGAAGATCAGCAGCGCGCCATTTTTGTTGCAGATTTCGCGCAGTCCTTCCAGGAAGCCAGGTTGCGGCATGCATATGCCGATATTCATCATGATCGGTTCCAGAATGATGGCCGCGATCTGGCCGGGAAACTGCTTGAAGCGATTTTCCACGCTGGGCAGATTGTTGAACGTGGCCACAGTAACGTTGTCGAGGACCGCCTGGATCACGCCCAACCCGCCGGGCACGGAGTTTGGCGCATTGATGTCGCCGTAGTCCTCTTCCTTCGGCTTCACGCTAACGAGTGCGGTGTCGTGCAGGCCGTGGTAGCCGCCCTCAAACCGCAGGATTTTGTCGCGACCCGTGGCGGCGCGGGCGATGCGGCAGGCGTGCATGGTTGCTTCCGTGCCGCTGGAGCCGAAGCGCACCATCTCGACGGGATAGCGAGCGCAAATCTCCTCGGCCAATTCGGCTTCCATGCCATGGGGCATGCCGAAGGTGGTGCCATTCTGCAGCGCCCACTGGATAGCCTTCACCACCGCCGGATGCCCGTGCCCGGCCATCAGCGTGCCAAAGCATAGGTTGTGGTCGAGATATTCGTTCCCATCCATATCCACGATCTTGCTGCCGTGACCTTCGGCCACGAAGATCGGGTAGGGATCATAGGCGCGGTAGTTGCTCGCCACGCCCAGGGGAATGCGCTTCTGCGCCTTCCTGTGAGCTTCCGCGGATTTCGGCGTGCGCTTCTCGTAAAGAGCGAGTTCCTTCTGAAGTGCTTCTTGCATTTGCGTACTCCATCCAGGCTGGCCTTCCTAAGCGGTCACCTGTGGCAGGTCTGTTCCCTGCGGTCAGTTTCAGCGAGGTAAACTACGAGGTTCGTGGGACGTGTTGCGAACCCATTTTACGCCATCCTCTGTGTTGGAAGCCACGCGCAGGAGCGGTTCCGTGCGGCTTCGCAGTTTCGTTTGCACGCCAGAGCGCCCCAGCCACGCCCGGGGCGCCTGCTGCTGGTTCAAATCGAACCAGGTGCCCTTAGAACATCACCTTCAATGCAAACTGCATGACGCGGGGATCGCGCGCCTTCAGGACCTGCCCGAACGTCGAGTCGCTGAAATTCCCGTCAGGATTCTCAAACTCCGCATGATTCCAGGCGTTGTAGAACTCCGCGCGGAATTCAGTAGTCCATCGTTCGTTTATCGGAGTTTTCTTGGCGATCACCAGGTCCGTGTTGCTCAGTGCAGGGCCGCAGCACATCGCATGCGGCGTGTTTCCAAAGCTGCCCAATGGCTGGGGGCACGATGAAGGTGGGGCTCCCGTAGCAGGGAAGCCGGCAATTGGGTCGCAGAAGGTCGACGGGTCGAACCAGAAATTACCCTTCTGGGGAACTCCTCCAATCGTCAATACATTCTTCGGGTTCACGAACTGAACCGGGCCAGCCGAGTAGGGCGTGTTCGCGTCTTCATAAAAGAAGCTGCTCTGCAACTCCGCGTCGTTCTGGTTCTGCACGCGAATCGGGAAGCCGCTCTGGTAGGTGATGATGGCGGAGACTTGCCAGCCGTTGGCGATCTTTCCGGCCATCCCTTCCTTCTTCGGAATGGGCAGTTCCCAAACCGGGCTGAACACGAAGCGGTTCTTTGCATCCAGCAGCGATAACCCGCGCGTCGCTTCGGGATTGATCGGGTTGAGTTCGTTTTCGAACGACGCGCCTTGGTCAATCGCCTTGCTGAACGTGTACGAGGCCTGAAACAACAGTCCGTGCGAAAAACTCTTTTCCAGCGAGACCTGCAGGCCGTTGTAGTTGGAGTTAGCCACCGTGTCTTCCGCGAAGATATTGCTGAATACCGGCACACCGTCGGCTGGGCATCCCGATCCTGAGAGCGGGTTGCAATTGGGCGAGGAATACGGACGGATACCGACCAGAGTGATCGGCGTACCTCCCGCAGCCCCCGTGATGATGCAGCCACTCGGATTACTGGGATTGCTGTACGGACAGGGAATGTTTGGTCCTGTCGGATTGGAGCCAGGAATGTATGGCATGTGAAATTGCATCCCAGCCGGCACTGTCAAGGTATACTCGTAATCCGCGCTAGCAGCGCCACAGGTTCCCGCACCCATATACGTATTTAGGTCCAAACACGTCTGCGAATTCCCGTAGTTCAAGTCGTGAATAGCGAGCAGATGGTGCGCCTGCGTGCCCACATAGGCGACGCGCAATAGCATATCGGAAGTCAATTGCCGCTCGATCGTGAAATTGTACTGTTCGGCATATTGCGTCCGCAGATGCGGCTGGAATTCTCCGTAGAGGAGCAGCGGCCGGAACAGTGACCAGTCCACACAGCCAGCAGGCCCACCGGAATAGGGGCACGGAGTGGTTGGCGTCTGGTTGATAATCGCTCCCCCGTTGTTTGGCGATAGCACTCCGTCCTGCCCCAAAAACGGGGTGTTGAAGAGCGGGCTCGAAAGAAATGAGCTAACACCGAACGGTGGCTCGGCGCTGAACTGTTCCATCACCAATTGCTCTATGGGGTTATAGAAAATTCCATAACCGCCGCGGATCGTGGATTTTCCCGGGCCGCTGGTAATCTTCGCCAAGGGGCCCTCGCTCCAACTGGGGCTGTAGGCCAAGCCAAATCTTGGCGCAAAGGCCTTGTAATAAGTCGAAGTCAACCCCCCCGGAACACCCTTATCGCCCGGGAACACCAGTCCCGTCGGGAAGTAGGCATAGTTGGCTGACGTCGGGCCGCAGTCCCCTGGTGTGGTGCCTAGTGATTGGGCGCTCGATGCGGACAGCCAGCACGGATACTGGGTTGTATCCTGTCCCGGCCGGAACGTTTGCAGGCGGTTCCCGCTGTCCACGTAAGGTGTGTTCAGCTCCCACCGAAAGCCGTAATTCAACGTAAGGTTAGGCTTGATCTTCCAGCTATCCTGCGCGAACAAATAGAGGCCGTAGTTCGTCAAGTCCTCCGCTTGCGCCGCGCCTTGCGAATAGGAATACGGCACACCCAGGAAATAGTTGGGATAGGCGTCGCTGGAAGAAACCGAGTTCAACGCTCCGCTGCCCTGGATGGTGAAGTACCCGTTGATGTCGTAGTACAGGAACTGGTCGAACTTCTGATCGCGAAAGTCTCCGCCGAATTTCAGGCTATGTGTCCCCAGCACCTTGCTGTAATTGTCTGAAAACTGGTAGGTATTCCCCGTCTGCGGCAGTTCCCCCTCGTAGTTGTTCCCGATTGCAAATCCGCCGAGCACTTGCACGAACGGCACACCCTCTCGCCCCAGAATGTTCGTGGTGATCCCTGACGTGGGATTGGTGGGATCAGCAAAACAATTCGCCGCCGCTACAAGCGATCCGCAGGCATCATGCAGGCTCGAAAGAATGTTCACGGGGTGATTCAGGCTCCCCTGCCCCTCACGGAAATAATTGAACCGCATCTCATTCACGGCCGTCGAGCCAATCGTGGAGGTCTCGCTCACGTTCAACTGCTGTACCCGCGTCTTGAACAGCGCCCCAAATCCCGGAACGTCCGCTCCGGACGCCTGGAAGTCGGAAAAGGGATCCGTGTGGTCATCGTCATCGAAATAATAGTAGGCGGTGAAGTGCTGTGTGGTCGTGAAGTTGTGATCGAACCGCAGCGTGAACTGATCTTCGCGATCTTTCTTGTCCGGCGCATACGACACCGTCCCCGTCCCGACCGGCGCCACATAATTCTGGTAGAGCGCCATGGCCGTGGGATCAAAACACGCCGTCGGGATAATGCCGTGCTGGAAAATCGAGTCATAACTGACTGGCTGTGCCGCCGGCGACCCGCTCGGCAAACTCGCTAGTGTCGCGAGTGCCGCTGCTCCGGGCGAAGCAGCGATAGCAGTCGAACAGCCAGTGCGGCCCTCCAACTGCTGCGCAAATGTGGGGGTCGTTACGGCTCCCCCCAGCGTCTGCGACCCACCCGCCGAAAAGTCCCCATTGGCTTCTGCTGCTGTTGGCAAGACAACCTGTCCGGAAGAGATGCCCTGACGCAGGCGGTCGCCCTCGTAAGAGCCAAAGATGAATGTCTTGTCTTTCTTGATCGGGCCACCCAGCGTCGCGCCAAACTGATTTTGCTTGTAGTCGGGTACCGTGGAGTCAAAAAAGCCCTTGGTGTTCAATACCTTGTTCCGGAAAAATTCGTAGAAATCACCGTGTACGGAGTTGGTTCCGGATTTCGTGACCACATTAACCACCGAACCCGAGTTGCGCCCATACTCCGCGTCGAAGGTGTTCGTCAGTACGCGAAACTCTTCGATCGCGTCAGGAGACGGCTGAATGGCTGGTCCGTTCACAAAAATGTCGTTGCCGTCTCCGCCGTTCACCATGTAGTTGTTCGACCGGCCGCGGCCGCCGTTCACAGAAACAACCCCGGGGTTGCTGCTGCCGTAGAACAAATCCGCGCCCAACTGCGACTGCACTCCCGGCTGCAATTGCAGCAACTGATAGGTATTGCGTGAATTGAGAGGGAGTTCGCGCACGGACTGGTCGGTCATCACCGCCCCGAGTTGCGTTGTCGTGGTGTCAATTACCGGCGGCGCTCCGGTTACCTCGACCGTGTCAACATTCGAACCGACCTGGAGCGTAATGTCGACCGTGGCAATCTCGTTCAAAACGAGAACGATTCCCTTGCGGGCAGACTTCTTGAATCCTTGTTGATTTACATCCACCTCGTAACTGCCAACCGGCACTTCGAGGAAAAAATACTCACCTGTGGCCGAAGTCTGCACTTCACGCGAGACATTCGTGCCCTCATTGATCAAGGTCACTTTGGCGCCGACAATTGCGCCGCCGCTTTCATCCGTGACTGTCCCGCGGATGCGCCCGCCCGTGCTCTGCGCGCTCGCATACGGTGCTGCCAGCAGAAACATCACCGAAAAGAGGAACGCGAGAAAAACACTCCGGCAACAGACGGACTTCACTTGCGCAAGGCGCGATGCTTGATTCATCTAAAATCACTCCTAATTTCACGATAACGGCAATCCGTTTTCTGCGATTCTTCGTGGTTGCTAGCGGCCCGGGAACCTTACTATAATCCAGCAAACTTAGAGAAAGCCGGGAGCCGTGTCAAACAGAAAGAATTTCTCCAAGCCATCGGAATCTTTGGCCGGACCAAGCCTCCTGCGCATCTCGGAGGTCGCGCGCCATTTGAAGATTTCTTCCTCGGCGTTGCGCTCCTGGGAAGCACTGGGGCTGATTGCCCCGCAGCGTACCAAAAGCCGGTACCGCATGTATACGGAATCCGATGTGCGCCTGTTGCAGCGCGCCATCTTCCTGCGCCGGGCCCGCGGCCTCAATCCTCCCGCCATCGTCCACATCCTCAAAAAACAAGGCCGGGTCAACAGCCCCGTGGACGCGCCGCAACTCCCCGGCCAGCGATTCCGCCGTTTGCGCGTGCGCCGCGGGCTTTCGCTCGCGCAAGTGGCCCGCGCCACGGGCGTCTCCGTTGGCTTCCTAAGCGCGCTGGAACGAGGCCAAATGCACTCCTCGGTCGCCACGCTGCGGCGCATCGCGCGCTACTATAAAACCAGCATCATGTCGCTAGTTGATACCAACGGCGAGACCCAGCACCTCGTTCGCCCCGAGCACCGTAAAATCCTCGAAACCTCTCCCGGCGTCCGCATGGAACTCCTCGCCTGGGGCAATACCGCCATGGAGCCGCACCTCTTCCGCATCAAACCCGGCGGGGGCAGCGGCGAATCTTACGTTCACGAGGGCGAGGAATTTCTCCACGTCCTGCGCGGCGAGTTTGAGATCTGGCTGAGCAAGCAGGAACACTACGTTCTCAAACCCGGCGACAGCCTCTATTTCCAGAGTTCCACGCCCCATCGTTGGAAGAACTCGGGGCGCTCCGAAACCTGGGTTTTGTGGGTGAATACGCCACCGACTTTCTGAGTTTTTGACGCCGCCCAGTTATTTGATTACCTGACCATCAACGATGATTGTTTGAAGCGGAAATACCAATACGGAAAACGTTACGTGTAGTGCATCTGTGCCTGACAGTTCCTCTTGCACTGCAACTTCGGCCAAATGGTCGTTCTTTACAAATGCTTTTCTCAGGTAATTGGCACAGTCAGTTGCGGCAGAATGTGAAAAAAAGTCGCCAGTTTTCAGACTGAGATTCTTAAGGAGGCTCGGGTCGCTGTCTTCAAGATGAGATGGAACGTCTCCAAAGCCGCGGAGATTGATTTGCTCAACCTTTAGTGGTTTCGCTTTGAGTTTATATTCGATTCTTCGATCCCCGAAAGGGCCCGAGTAGTCCACGACAGCTTTGGACAGGATCGATAATTTGGAGAGATAGGTTTTATCTCGCCCAGCAAGTTCATCAGAAAAACACGTAAAGGGGGTCGCCAAAGCGAGGCCGGACTCAATCAGTTCGACAGGAACCCCATCATCGGTCTCGTACCAACTGATGTGACTAGTATGATCACTACAAGCCTTACCGTACGGCGGAACTAACGGGTGTGGTAGAGTCGTTGGCCCTTGTACCACCTTGAAATAAACCCAGGCTCTTCGTTGTTTGTAGTCCAAGTTCACTTTGGTGACCATTGCCACCAATCGTCCTTGGGCTCGATAGAACTGCTTAATACTTTCATAGGTCACCAACTCGGCTTCCCAGCTATACATCCCTCCCACATGTAGGTTGCCATCGCCCAGAGAGAGGAATTTCCATATATCGGCCTCCTGTTTGTCGAAGGTCTCAATTGTAAACTCATCGACTGTCAACGGTTCTCCACTCAAGACGAACTCAATGTCTACCCATCTACCCTCAACTTTCTCTTCCTGAATGTGCACCTCCACATCTCGAATAAAATAATTGGCACGAAGTTTCCCAACACAATCTTTGATTTGCGGGTCGGAAAAAGGTTTGTTGTCCAGTTCGTGGATGCATGCCAAGAGCATTCGACCTGGCGGAACAGAACCCTCGGACAGTACGGTCGTTCTCATCTTCTTGGTCCCCAAATCAGCGCAGAGGGTCATGTGGGAAAACCAAATGGCTAACAAACAAAAGAAAACAAGAACTCTATAGATTCGATGCATGAATATAACCTCGCGGGTGGCGCAGCCTTTGGCTTGAATTCGGGTTGCACACGGGCAGGATACCACTTTAGAAAATAACTGGGGAGTGATGAAAGGCAGAGAAGTGGGTGGCCTTCGATAAGAGCGAAGGCCACCCGAAGTTACCTTCGCGCACTAAGGCCGCGCCGGCAGCCCTTTCTCTTGGCGCAGCGTGGTGAGGAATGCGGGCGAAGCGACTCATGGAAACATACGTGCGAAGCGCACCGCGTGAGGTAGAATGGTCACCTGACCAGCCTATGAGCACGACCCCTACGGCCATCGCTCCTACCAGCCACGAGAACCTTTTTCAAAAGGCAAAGGCGTTCTTGGGTGCAGCGATCTTTCTGATCATTCACCGCTTCCCCAGGCTGCTGCAACTGCACCGCAACGAAAAGTCCTGGACGCTGTTTCGCGTGGCCCTGGCCTGTCTTGGGGCCGCGATTGTCGTTCTTCCGTTAAGCTTGTGGAACGGCTGGATCACCGCTAGTTTCGGTTTGCTCCTCTTTGTCGTGGCCATATTGCTTCCGCCCGCCGAACTCGAATCAGGCACCGACCGCAAGGCGCATGAACTCGGCGCTCAGACCGTCGTCAGTGGCGGCGAATACCAACCCGGAAACGCACCGGCCGCGGAGGTGCACCTGTTCATCTCCCCCGCGCATATCTGGGCCCTGGACGCTCATTTCGACCCGCGCCTGGTGATGTCCGCGCCGGAAATCTCCAGTCTTCGCGTGGAAGAGAAAGAGCAGCGCTGGCTCCTGCAAATCGGCTGGGCCGATCACAAGGCGGAATTCGCATTTGCCGGTTTCTTCGCCGAACGTTTCGCGCGTCTCGCCGAAGAATCCATCCGCGCCGCCTTGCCGCAGGTGTTGCCTGCTACCCCGAAGCGCCGCGCGGTCAGCGCCGGATGAATCCAGGAAATTTCTTCCAGCAATCTCCGTAATGCCTCGAAATGTGTGTCAAAATAGGGGTATGGCACGTGGTTGGGAAAGCAAAGATGTGGAATCCCAGGTGGAAGCGAAAACATCAGTGACCGAATCCGAAGGAAAAGGCCCTAAGACCGCTGAGCAAGTCCTACGGGAACAGGAACGCCGCGGCTTGCAGCTCTCTCGTACCCGCATCTTGAACGATCTCCAGAACGCTACAAACGCGAATCACCGCAAGTCTCTGGAAGCCGCTCTCGCGCACCTCGACAAGAAGATCGCCGAATTCAGCTAAATTCTTCTTGGAAAGTCGCACACATTCGCGCGCCTCACGCTGCGGGAAACCTCAATCTGTAAAGACGACCCCGACAGCCGTCGTACCTCGTTCCGCGCCCTCTTCCAGACGCACCACGTAGCCTCGCAGCCGCATCTCCTGTACCCCCTCGGCCCCTGGCGTTTCCATGGTGACTTGAAGTTCGGACTGGATGCGCGGGCTGTGCTTCAGGGAGATCAGCGCGCCCTGCAGAGAGAGGTCGCGTACGACCGTTTCTTCCTCGAATTTCTGGCCATCCGCGGTGACGCCGCTCACGCAAGCGCGGAATTGCGCTTCCCGCCGCAACGCCGTGCGTGAACCGGGCATGTGCGCCTGCACCGGCTCGCCGGCAGCACCCAGCGTAATCACCATGCCCTCGCTTGCAGCGAACACGGAGTCGAACTCCTCGCGCGCATCGCGGAGAATCTCGTCGACGATGCGGTCGGTGGAATCCGGGTCGTGGTGAAACAGCACCAGCGTCTTGGCATTCACCTGGCGCGCCACGTTCACACCCTCGCGCCACGAAGAATGTCCCCAGCCTTTACGCCTGCTGTCCAACTGCGCAGGAGTGAATTGCGCATCATTAATGAAGATGTCCGCATCAGTGGCTAGGTCACGCAGGCTTTTCTCCAACGCCTGGTCGCCGGGTTCGTTGTCCGTGGCATACGCCACGATTCCGGCGGGAGTTTCAATGCGAAATCCCAGGCAGCCCTGGGGGTGGTGCAGCCAGCGCGCGATCACCTTGTTTTTGCCAATCTGGAAGCTCTCTCCGCCGTCCACTTCGCGGAATTTCCTGCGCGCGCTCATGGCCGAAAAATCCACGGGGAAATACGGCAAAGCCATCTGCGCTTCAAAAACCTGCCGAAGGGAATCGCGGCCAAGAAATTTCGAGCGGAAACTGTAGAATTGGAAGTGATTCTTCTCCACGTAGAACGGCGCAAAAAAGGGCAAGCCCTGAATGTGGTCCCAGTGGTAGTGGGTGACCAGAATGTGTGTTTCCGCCGGCGCTCCGTTTTTTCCTTCCGCCCAGCGGTTTCCCAGCATGCGCAGTCCGGTACCGCAATCTAGAATAAATTGCGTACCATCCGGCGAAACCAGTTCCAGGCATGGCGTATTTCCGCCGTAGCGCCACGTCGCGGGATCGACGGTGGGCGTGGAACCGCGCACGCCCCAGAAACTCAGTTTGGCGATAGGACTGGTCATCTCCGCCGGTGCTGCGACCCGGTACCCCTGCCGTGAACTGCTTGTTGCCGATGGTTTCTTGCCATTTCTGATAGTGGCAGTCATGGCTAGGGGCGTCAACGAAATCGCGGGCCTGTGTTGTCATACTTTCCAATAACGCGGCTGTTCCCAAGGGCTGCGTTTCGCTCTCGAAGCTCGTAGAATGAAAAAGATGCACGTCCACGAACCGCATCACGGGCAGGAACATGGCCACGAACACGGCCATGCGCACAGCCATGGCCATGCGCACCCGCCTATGCGGCCATCCGTCTTGGCCTGGGCCATGGTGGCCACTCTGGGCCTGGTTGTCGCGGAGGTCTTCGGCGGCATCCTGGGACATTCCGTGGCGCTGCTGAACGATGCGGTCCACAACCTCTCCGATGTTCCCGCGCTGGGGATTTCCTGGCTGGCCATGCGCTGGGCGCAGCGCCCGGCCGATTCGGAGAGAACCTACGGGTATCACCGCGCAGGCACGCTTGCGGCGTTCACCAATGCGGTCCTTCTTGTCCTGCTTTCCTTGTGGCTCGGCTACGAAGCCATCCAGCGTTTGCGCGCCCCGGTGGAAGTCGTCGAGAGCTGGATGATCTGGACCTCGCTCGCAGGCCTGCTTGTCAACGGCGGCATCACGCTGGCCCTGGTTCGCGGGCACGCCGACCTGAATCTTCGCAGCATCCTTGTGCATAACTTTGGCGATGCCCTCTCCAACATTGCCATCATCGCCGGCGCGGTCATCATGAGTTACACCAACGCGCACTGGATCGATCCCCTGCTTGGGCTCGCCATCGGTTTGCTCGTCCTCTATTCCTCGTCCGGTATTTTACGCGAGTCCACGCACATCCTGTTGGAAGGCCGGCCGCGTGAAACGCGGATCGAAGAGGTCGCTCGCGCCATCCTCGCCGTCGAATTTGTGCAGGAAGTCCACGACGTGCATATCTGGTCCCTCGGCGGCGGCCATAACGCCATGAGCTGCCATGCGCGCATTCCGGACATGCACATGGACGAATGCGAGAAAATACTTGCCGCGATCCAGAAAAAGGTCGCGGAAGAGTTCGGGATCGAGCACACCACCGTTCAGCTCGAACGCGCGGGATTACCGGCCGTTTCGGGCTACGTTATGCCGCAACCCCTGCGCAGGGGTTGACGCAAGCCCGGCCAGAGCTGGGATTTTCCGAAAATAACCGTCAGGAAGGAAGGCGCGGAGACAACCCGCGCTGTTCGTTGAACTGTTGCGTGGCCGCAAGGTCAAGGCTCGCCAGGGGCGCGGTCTTGCGAAAGCCATCCCGGGTTATGTAGCGAAGATTCGCGCTATCGAAAGTGAACGCCACGGCAAAGAAAACCGTGCCGTCCTGCCGCACGAACACATATTGAGAATCCGGCTCCGCCGGCGCGCGTGAATTCGCATACGGCCGGACGGGAGTCTCCACTGGGTTTGCCGCGGCTTCCTGTACCGGTTGCTCGGTTTCCGCCGGGCTGCTTTCCACGGCGGGTTCCGTAGGCGCCCCACCCTCCATGTAAACGGGGTAAGGAACATAAATGCCGCCGCCCACGAAGGGCACCACGCCTCCCTCGAAGTGATGCCGTCCGGCATTCGGGTGGGTGGCGAAATAATCCACGTAGTCAAACCCCAGTCCAGGCACGCCGAGGTCATTCTCAGCAACGGGTGCACCCACAAAAATTGGGTTTGACGGGACATTCCGAGGCTTGACAGGAGGCTTTGGCGAAGACACCGGGCGCATCGTGCCGCGAGCAGAGGATCCCGAGTGAACGCGCGTCACGGGGCGCGAGTTGAGATGCGCGGGCGCTACGCCCGGCGCTGGCGCCATAGGCAAGGCGTGAGCTGCCGGAGCAATCATCATGGGACGCATGGCCGGCGCCGCCGGGGCCACTGCCGGCCCTGCCGCGCGTTGTGCATCTGCCGCAAACGGAGTGAAGAGAAGAACCAGTACCAAGGGAAGTGATTTACGCATGGGGTTACCCTGAATTCCCGCTGCCTTACCCTACACCATATTAGACGCACGCGCGCCTTACAATGTTACCGGAGTTTGGCGGCACTGATCCCCGGGGCCGTCTGCGCTTTCCCCCGCACTGGGGTTGTGCTATAACCAAAAGGCCGTGAAGGATACCGGGAAGCAGGAACCAGCTCCGGCGGATGTGCGGGGCGAAGCGGTTGTGGCGTCCGCGAGCAGTGGCGATCCCGCGGCCAAAACGTCCGGAAGCTCCCGGGAAGATGCCTCACGGTTTTGCCCGATTTGCTCGCAGCGGCTGGAGTCGCGGCGTTGCAAGCTTATCTGCAACGTGTGCGGTTACTATATGTCCTGCGCGGACTACTATTGATCGCAACGCGGTTTAGCCGGTAAAAGACCGCTTTGCGAATTACTCGAAAGCGGATATGCTTTGCGGTTGCGGCCCGGGTTGCCGCCGGATCAGTTGATGGATGAGGAGGAAAGTAAAGTGGCCTTAAAGCTGACGACTCGCGAAGTGGACGGCGTAACAGTTGTGGCGTTGGATGGCCGAATCGTTCTGGGCGAAGAGAGTAGCGCCCTGCGCGAAAAGGTGAAATCTCTGGTGGCCGAGGGGAAAAAGAAAATCGTGCTGAACATGGACAATATCACGTTCATCGACAGCGCCGGCCTTGGAACACTCGTGGCCTCGCATCACAGCGCAAAAAACCAGGGCGCATCGCTCCGTCTTTGCCACCTGGGCGCCAAATTTACGGAAGTCCTGCAAATCACGAAGCTGATGACTATCTTCGATGTCTCCAACACCGAAGCCGAAGCAGTCGCCAGCTTCTCCAAGTAAGCTCCCATAGACTTCTCGACTTGCCGGGAATTCTCAAAAGGGCAGGCTCACGCCTGTCCTTTTTGTTTTCTAATCCGCGACGCGGTACATCGTGATTCCGCTCAGCAGCTTGGGATAGAAGTCCGTGGACTTCTGCGGCATCACTTCGCCGGCGGTCGCCACCCGCATCACCAGATCCACTTCCACGGGATTCAGCAGAAAAGCCGCTTGCGCCTCCCCGCGATCGACCGCCGCCAATGCCATCGCGGCTTCGCGCTCGTAGGTCAAGTTGGCTTCCGACGCCACGGCGTGCGCCGTGATCCCCAGCGCCGGCTCCAGAATGCCCTGGTGCAACAACACTACATCCAGCTGCCGCTGCAACGCCGACATTCCCGGCAGCACTTGCGTGATATCCGCTTCCGGCCGGAGCGTCAGCACATAGAAGGCGCGGCTTGCCGCATCGGCCGCCGGGTAAACGCCAATCGCATGTTGGGGTTTGCCGGCCGCCAGGCACGCCAGGAACTTCTGCTCCGTTTCATGGCGCTGCGCGTCCGTCGCGAACGAAAACACTTCCGTGGCCAACCAGGGCTCCAGGAAGCGGCGCACCGCGCTCCAGGAAAAGTCCGGCAGCCGGGAAACTACACGGTGCGTCGGCAGAATCGTCAACCCCTCGCTGAGCGTGTTGATGAATGTCATCAGCGTGGATTCGTAGGGCGCATTGGAGATCATCTTGCCGGCGCGCGTCCGCGACTCGTTGCGGAAATTCAGAGAGGTTTCATAGCGGTGATGGCCATCGGCAATGACGAGCTTCTGATCCGCCATGGCTTGCTGAATCGCGGCGATCCGCTCCGGCTCGGCAATCGGCCACAAGCGGTGAATCACGCCGTACTCATCGGTCAGTTGCGTGACCGGGGGTTGCTCGCTTTCGACCGCGCCCAGAATCGTATCCACTTGCCTGCGTGGATCGGCGTAGAGCATGAACAACTGCCCCGTGTGCGTGCGCGTGTGGCGCAGCAGCTCCAGCCGGTCCGCCTTCGGCCCAGAAAGTGTGTGCTCGTGCCGGAAGATCACCCCGGCGGAATAGTCTTCCAACTTCCCCAGGCCGATGAAACCTCGCCGCGTCCGCCGCAGGGAAGTCCCCGGCACGCCGTACTCCTGCGTATACGCATAAAACGAGGGGGCGTCGTCCTGCACCACGGCCTTCTCGGCGATCCACTTCTTTAGCGTGACCGCCGCACGCGTGTAGACATTGTGTTCCCGTGTGTCGCCTTCAAGGGTGCGGCCTTTTTCGATGCTGATCAGATTGTGCGGATCGGCGGCGTAATACTTCTCCTGCATCGCGGGGGTGATCTTGTCGTAGGGCTGCGTCAGCACGCGGTCGAAGGCGGCGACACTCGGGTTATAGCGGTACGCGCGAAACGGATAAACCGTAGCCATGGGAACTCCCAAGAAGTTCTTTGCTGAGCGGACAGCTTTCTAGTTTACGTGATGTCCCGCCATTTCCGGAAACACCATGTCCATGCGTGATTCGGTAGTAGGGCAGCTTCCGATAGGCGGGTTTGAACGAAGCCTGTTCGCCATATATCAAATTCAGTTACTCTTAGTTGCAGGTGCTCGGTATGCTCCGTCGGCGGGGTGGATCGTTGACTGACGAGTTGAAAAACCAAGATTTGTCCTGCAAATCCTTTGACCAATTCGTAGAGTTCTTTTTCGCTCGAGAAGTTGTACCGGATAAAGAACAGTTTGATTATTTCCTGACCGACATAGCGGGTGAGCAGTATGACGAAGCTGTTCCCTCGTCACCCACAATCTTGGTCAAACATATGACCAAGTTGTTCTCGGAATTTGGTCGAATTGCAATCAAGTATTCATTAGCTCAGGTTGACCAAGGGGTTTGGGGCATTCTTGGTGCGAATCTGCGATTGTATGAGTTTTTGTTTGATGCCTCAGTTCCTCTGCCAAACCGTTTGGAATGCGTTCGCTCCATGTACTGCGTCTATTCTGACTTTGTTGCCAAGTCGGAAGCGGACCCAGACCCAGACTTGAGCGGTTTCTGGATGTGGTGGGACCTGGTATTGGACGGCTTCTGGACGCCACCTAAGCCATTCGTTGCTGGTACTTATCGGGGCGATGCATCGAAACTGGATTCAGAGTCACGTATTTTGCTGGATGTAATGTTTGAGACTCTGACGCGCATTCTCGATCTGCCGCACCCTGAAACTCAACGCTGCGCGCTGCACGGTCTCGGCCATCTCCACCACCCTAAGGGCAACACTGTTCAGCATTACATAGATGCCAATAACTCAGAGTTCCGTTTGGCATGGCTTGAACAGTGCCGCGATGGAACTGTGCAGTGATTCGGAAGATGTCAGAGATGCTCCCCGAATAGTCTTCGCTACTCTGTGCGAGTGGCTGGCTAGCTGTGTGGGCTCAGACGGTCGATGC
>PMES01000066.1 GCA_003154775.1 Acidobacteriota bacterium
CCACACCGCTGGAAAACTGCTTTCTGGCCTTGCCATAGTTGAGCAGCAGCGCGCGGTGAGCGCGCAACGTCCGGGCGATTTTCTTCATCGGCTCGCTGCGGGAGCGCATCGTTTGCTGGCACCGGAAATCCAGGAACATGCCGGCCCAGGTGGGCGAGTTGTATTCCCAGAACTGCTGAAAATCTTCTTTGCGGAGATCGGCACGGACGGTCCGGAGGTTGTAGCGGAGCAGATCTGGCAGACGGAGCCTCTGTTGAGAGGTGAGATTCTCTTTGCCGCCACGCTCTTGTGCGCGCGGAAACTGACCGAGACGATAGAGTCCGACAAGCCGAATCTGGCGAAGCAGTATTTTGTGGACGGGGCGATTCAGGAGGCGGAGTTCGTCCTCGAACGCATTGACAAGAAGTGGCCGTAAACCTATGCTCTCGCCATGAACGTCATCTATATCGAGAAGAAGTGGCTGGACATGATCGGCGACATCAAGGACATTCTCTTGATTGGTTCCGAGGACGGCGACTATATCTCTGTTCTCGCAATGGAAAAGAGGCTGGAAATTACCTTTCCGTTCGTTGAAGCGAACTTAATTCGCAAGCTAGACACGGACGACGAGGAGTACTTTCTGCCAGCGAAAATTCCTGTTTTACATATCTCTGGTATCTTTGACTTGACGAGGAGAGAAGCGGAAAACAAGTATGGCTTCGTTCGCCATCACAGGAAAAAGAAGACCTAGCCTCTCCTTCCGTGTTCTCACTGGTTTTGAAGTGAACTGCCGTTGCTCCATCACCGGCACGTGTAGAAGTGGTATGCTCCGGCTATGACAGCCTCCACCGCCGAGAGAAATAAAAAGCACAACGACGCAGGATTGATTCCGCCCGACTGGAAAAGCTACGTCGGAAAGACGTTGGTCACCATGGCATTGACCGGCCTCGGCTCGCTTATGTTCCTTAGCGCTAGGTTTCTACTCAACGAGGTGCCAAGGGAACAGGAAATGGTTACAAGGTGGACAGTCACCATCAATCAGGAAAGCGCACAGGCTAAGCGGTTACGAGAACTGTCGATCTCCGTCAAGGAGACTACGCAACGGAAATTGGAACGGTCCGCGCGAATCAATTAGTATTTCGAGTCACACAAAAGCCGCCCTAACCTTGAGGAACTGAGTGAACTGGCGCACAAAAATTCCGACGAAGCCGCCCGGGACGCCGGTCTCTTGTCTGGATACATGCCAGAGGCGACAGGCCTGCCCTCTGGCTTTCACGATAGCTTGCGCGCGTCCTCGCAATCGGAACTCGATTTCTGGCGAATCTTTAATGAAGTTCTCGAAGCGGCTCGAAAGAATCCGAAGATTGCGAAGGAAAAACTCTTGGAACTTCAAAACCGCCTTAGCAACACTATCTACACAACGTCGCAGCTTGTTTCCTCAACGCAGGA
Organism: Acidobacteriota bacterium; assembly: GCA_003154775.1. Classification (GTDB taxonomy): domain Bacteria; phylum Acidobacteriota; class Terriglobia; order Acidiferrales; family UBA7541; genus Acidiferrum. Next base: position 1,429 of record PMES01000066.1, read on the forward strand.
TGTGACCGAGCTGTTGGAAGCCCGCACGCAGAAGCTCACCGAATTCGTGCAAGCCGCAAAAGTCCAAGCGGAGTACGAGGATTTCTTGGTGTCGAGAGCGTGGCGCTTCTTCCTCCTCTCCGCGCTCTCGTTTCTCCTCCTCGCCTGTTTTCTGCTACTGAATTGGCTTCGAGGGAAAGTAATCAGGAAAACATAGCGCCGTAAACCCTGCAGCAGACGCGCTCTCTGCGCGGCGGCAACGCGCGCGATAGCCCTGCCCCGAAACAGTGCAGATTGTCCCCGAATTGTCCCCGAACGAAACGAAAGCAGGCTGAAAGAGGCTCACGGAAGCGAACGGAGATAAACGCAAACTGATTGAAAAATAAGGCGCTTGCTGATTTGAGTAGACTTACGGGTTCTTTGGTTTTAGATTAAAAGGCCGCTGTTCTACCACTGAGCTACGCCCCTAAATTCGCGCAATTTCAAACGTTGGCAAAGTTCAGCGTCTCTGCACGCGGCCCATTGACGGCGGGTAATGGCACGTGCGTTTCGTATGATGCGCTCCATTCAGTTTACCATGACCATCCCACGAGACGAGCGCCAGCAGCCCCCTTCCGCATGGCCCGGCAGAAGGCACAGGCCACCTCGCAAAAACTGGCGGGACTTAGCGCACTATCTCCCAATCGATCTATTCCCGGAAATTGTTCGGAATTGCTAGGTGCGTTTGCGGCGCTTGCGCTTCCATTCATGCTCGCGCCGCAGCAGCGCCTGGTGTCTCTTGATCTGCGATTCAATGTCGCTGAAGGCATTCTTGCAGCCCGCCAGCACATTTTTGCCACTGCCGGTGGCGTGTAGCGTGCCTGATGGAAGCGAAAGCGTCAGGGAACAGGACTGCTCTTCCGTTCTCTGATTCCTGGTGAATACCCCGTGCAATTGGATGAGATCCGGCTCGTAGCTTTTCAGGAGCCTTCCCAACTTGTCCAGACGGCGCATAAGTTCAGTCGCAACAGCTTGCTGCGCATCGACGTGCTTGTAGCTTATCGAAACGTTCATGGTTGCACCCGTAAGAAACAACGCGGAATCTGGCAGGCTAGCGACGCAGTCAAGATTCTGCACCGCATGATGGCTTGAGCATAGCAGGCGGTCTCGTACCGCGCAATCCTGCCGTGAAACATGCGCGTTGACAGTTACCCCGGGAATTTCTAGGCTAACGAAGCCTGCACCAAGAGTTCCATTCATTAGGATGCGGACAAGGCTCATGAAAGAGACAGATAAACCTGAGGCACAAGTACCAAGGCAAATCCGCGTCGGACCGGCAGGCTGGTCCTATGCCGACTGGTCGGGCTACGTGTATCCCGCGCGGCGCACCAAAGGTTTTCATGAGGCCGCGTATCTTTCCGAATATTTCGACACCATCGAGATCAATACTTCGTTCTACCAGCCCTTGCGCCCGGATCACGCCGCGCTCTGGGTCGAGCGCGTCGCCGCGAATCCGGCGTTTCTGTTCACCGCGAAATTGTGGCAGAAATTCACCCACGATCCTTCCGCAACACTCGAAGACGAACGTGCGGTACGCGCGGGTTTCGACGTTCTGCGCCAAGCGGAAAAGTTGGGCGCGGTGCTGCTTCAGTTCCCTTTTTCCTTTCACCGTACAAAGGAAACCGTCGGCTATCTAACCGCCGTGCTAAAGAGGTTTGCCGATTACCCTCTGGTCGTGGAATTGCGCCATGCCTCCTGGCAGACCGAGGAAACTCTCGCGCTCCTGCGAGAACTCAACGCCGGCTTCTGCAATATCGACCAGCCCATTATCGGCCGGTCCCTGGAGCCTTCCGCCTCCAGCACTTCGCCCATCGGCTACGTCCGCCTGCACGGGCGGCGTTACGACACCTGGTTCAACGACAATCCCGCCACGCCGGCTCACGAACGCTACAACTACCTCTATTCCGAGGAAGAGCTTGATCCTTGGGTCGCGCGCATCCGCACCGTGAATCAACACACCCGCAATACCTTCGTGGTCACCAACAATCACTACCAGGGCAAAGCCGTGGTGAACGCCCTACAGCTCATCAGTATTTTGAAAGGCAGCAAGGTGAAGGTGCCGGAGCCGTTGCGGCAGCACTATCCGGAGCTGGAAAAAATTGCCAGCGAGATGCCCGCTGAGCCGACACTATTTTCTCTGGGCGCGCCAGCAGCAAAGAAAGCGAAACGCTCTATTTCTTGAAGAGGTTCTCGAACGCCTGCCGTGCATCGAGCGGACGTCCGGGGGAAGAAGCTTCGGTGGGCACTTGAGCAGGTTGCGCGTAAGACGTGGGCGCAGTGTCCTTCTCCACGGTCATGCGGAATTCGTAGAGCGCGCACTCGTTCTTGGCATCCTTAGGGGAAATGCGGGCCGGAATGATCTGTGTGCATTCAAACTGCGCGCCCGAATCGAAGAAGCGGCACTGCTTGCAACAATGCAGCTCGGAATTGCATTTGGGGCATTGGCCCTTGGCGTCGAAGCCAGCGACCAACACAGCGCCGCAATTGGAACAGCGCGCCCGCGTAACCGTCCCCACCATCCGGGGCGTCCGGGGGCCCAGATGATCGGTAGCGCCGCGTGGGCCGCCCTGCGGCGGCTTGCGGTCATGCCGGTCCTTCTTCTCGTGCTTCTCCTGCTTTTCCGCTTCGTGATATCCGCGATGGCCATACTTGCGATCCACAAACACCTCCGTCCGTCAGCCTCAACGGACTGCCACTTCCATTTTTTACACCACTAGACTAAAACGGTGCTGATACCGACATGTATCCAATCGGATTGCTACCTAGCCCTGCACACCAGTCTTCCCCGTTGAAGTTATCCTGGGATGCCACAAAGCGAGGGCAGAAGATGGGACCTCTATGTTTGTAATCCTATGGGAGTTTGAAGTCAAGCCGGGAAGCGAGTTTGCGTTTGAAAGAGTCTATGGCCCCCAGGGTGACTGGGTCCGTCTCTTTCGCAGCGACCCTCACTACCGGATGACTCACCTCCTACGGGATACCTCCCGCCCGGGAATTTACTGCACCATGGATTTCTGGGACTCCGCGGTGGCCTACAAAAAATTCAAGAGCGCTCAGCACGAGACCTACAAGGCACTCGATCAAGCAACACAGGGCCTCACCCTCCGCGAGCGCCACCTAGGCTCGTTCCTGCAGAGCGAACCTGCAACTCCTTCGCCCTAGCAGAACATCCTCACCAATCCATCGGGCGGCAAGTCTGGCTGGAGGAACTTCCTCGGCTTACCTGCAACACGCAGAACCGCTTCCGCAGCCAGATACCCGCTGCGCACCGCGCCTTCCATCGTTGCGGGCCAACCGGTCGCGGTCCAATCCCCCGCCAGAAACATTCCGCAAATCGAGGTCTCTTGCATTGGACGCCAGCGGTCCACGCCAGGTTGCGGCGAAAATGTGGCCGCGGCTTCCTTGATCACCGTCGCTTTGGTCAGGACGGCCTTGCGCGCGGCGGGCAGCGCATGTCGCACCTCCGCCAGACACAGATCAATGATTTCCTGCCGGGGCTTCTGCAGTAGATCGTAGGACGCGCTGATGACCAACTGTAGATACTGCCCTTTTTCTCCAGCAGCCCCGTTTGCGGTTCCATGCAGCGCGGTTTTGTTGAAGATCCATTGCGTCGTGGTTTCCAGAAGGGTCACGAACGGCTCTCGCATGACTTCGCGATCGAACCAGAAATGGACCCCGGTGATGGGCGCAACGCGGATGTTGCCCAGATTGGCAAGCGATGGCTCGAGCCGCTTGATTTCCTCAGTCAAAAGATCGGCAAGCGCTTCATGCGGCAGCGCAAATACATAGCCATCGGCGCTTTCCCGGCGCCCGCCATCAAATTCCACATTGTTCACAGCCCCGCCAGCCAGATGGATCGCGCGCAGCGGAGCGCGCAGATTCACTTCCCCGCCCCGCCGCTCGATTTCCGCTTTGCAGCCGTCATATAGTTGCGCCAGCGGAACCCCGGGAACTCCCATCCGATAGCCGGTGCGGTTAGAGAGGAATCCCTTCCAGAATACGTCCACGCCATAGCGCGCATCAGTGCGGTCAAGCTCCTCGTCCAGCGCGCTCACCAACACCACTCTCCAGAAGCGCTCCATTGCGCCGGGCGTCTGTTTGCGCCGCCGCAGCCATTCCAGCATCGAAATGCCGCCCGCTTCCTCAAGATCCTTTGGCTTCCCTTTGCTGCGCAGAATATCCATCATCGCGCGGCCGATGGAATATTTGTCCGCCAACGTCAGCGGCGCGAAAGTCGCAAACGACCCGAGCATGTGGAACGGTGCGGGAAGCAACCCGGCCTGCATTTCACCGGTGCGCCCTTGAGGATCCTGGAACAACAGTCGATCGAAGAATTTGATCTTGTCCGCGGAACCCACGCGCCGAAAGAAATCTTCCAGATTCGTGCAGCACCCCAGCGTCACGTGCTGGCAATTGTCCACATGCTCGCCGTCGGGCAACACGTAGGACGTTGCCCGGCCGCCCAGAAATGGCCGCTGCTCGAACAGTCTCACGCGCCAGCCCGCTTCAGCCAGCGCGACGCCCGCCGACAGCCCCGCCAGTCCCCCGCCGATCACGATCACGCTTTGCAAGTATGTTCTCTTCCGTGTGGCGCCCGAAACGCGCCTTGGCAACCAACTTCAGCTTTTCCGCTTTGGAGAGCCGCACGCGCTCCCCGAAAACGGCAAAATCCTTCGATTCAATCCGCGCCAGCAGCGCGCTGTAGGTACGCACCAGTAGCCACAACGTGCCCCGGCTGTCCGCGTCAATCAAGCTGAGCAGCTTTGCGCCTTCCTCGTACAGCTTCCAGGCGCGTTCCGCCTCAAACCGCAGCAATTCATGCACGCCTAGCGTGGCTTCGCTTCTGCCAAAATCCGCATTCGCCACGCCGTAGCGTGCCAAATCCTCCTCCGGCAGGTACACACGGCCAATCGCGCAATCTTCCCGAACATCCCGGATGATATTCGTCAGTTGAAACGCCAGCCCAAGTTTTTCCGCAAGATCCAGCGCCTTCGCATCGCGAAATCCAAAAATGTGCGTGCAAGTCAGGCCAACGGTCCCTGCCACACGGTAGCAATACTCCTCCAGTCGCTCGAATGAGGGATACGCCTGGATCGTTAAATCCATTTCCGCGCCGGAAATCAGGTCATGCAGATAACGCGCCGGCATGTTGAAGCGGCCGATCGTGTCCACCAGGGCCGGCAACACCTCTTCTGCGCCCGGCAGCGTGGCCACGGGTGACTCCATCGCGGCGTTTCCGTCGAACACCTGCAACTGCCCGGTAATCGCCTGATCCAGAGCGGCCCGCCACCTCGCCAGCCCGCGCTGCTTTTCCGCCAGGTTGGCGCCTTCATCGGAAACATCGTCAATCAAGCGCATGAACGCATAGAGGGCCACAATCCCGTCGCGCTTCGCTTTCGGCAGCAGGAAAAACGCCGGATAAAAGTTGCTGTGGGCCGCCCGGGCCACGCGGTGGCATTCCGCATACGACGCCGCAATTTCCCGCGAAGTTCCATCCGCAACCGAAAATCGTGAGCCTTCGCGTGGAAACCCTCCATTGCGATGCTCGTCGCCGCGGTCGAACACTTGCGCCACAATCGCGCGCCCCAGCAGCCGCACCTGCTTTCCCTTGCTCACCTTTGGCCGCCGGTTCAGCGTGTCATACCCCATCGCTTCAATCGCATGCAGCACCGCCAGCCCGCCCCGGCTGAACATTTCCAGGTCCACGCTCAATTTGCCGCGCACCTTTCTCGATAGCGGCCGCCCTTCTTCAAACAATTCCCTCGTCCGGACAATCAACTCTTTCATCAGCGCAACATACCGCTCGCTGAACCTTTTTCCTACAATGTCTTCTTCGCTGATGCCATGCGCCGCGGCCCGCTCCAGCGGTATATAAATTCGTCCCTTTTCCAGATCCCGCGAAACATCCTGCCAGAAATTGGCAAGCTGCAGCGCCGTGCAAGTCGCATCGGAAAGCCGTTGCCGGTGGTCATCCCGGTAACCGCATAGGTACAGCACCAGCCGCCCAACGGGATTTGCCGAGTACACACAATAATCAAGGACGGCTTCCCAGGTCCCATAGCGCTTGACGACCTGGTCCTGACGAAACGCCTTCAGTAAATCCGCAAACGGCTGCTTCGGAATATCCTTGGCCACCACCGTCTCGCGCAGCGCCACAAATACCGGATGCGCAGGTCTCCCCTCGTAGCAAGCGTCTAACTCCCGCTCCCACCAGTCCAGCAACTCCAGCGCTCGCTCTTTCGATGGGATCTCGTCTCCGAGATCATCCGCCCACCGGCAATACGCGTACACGTTATAGAAATGCTGGTGCAGTTCTTTCGGCAGCAGCCAGGAGACTACATTGAAATTTTCGTAGTGGTGCGTTGCCAGCCACCGCGTGTAGGCCTGCGCTACATCCACCGCGCACCCGTTGGCGGGCAGTTTGGCAGCGATCTCAAGTTCGCCGGGACGCAGCATCAGGAATCCATCGGCTCAAGGCACTTTCTGAATTGGGCTGGAACACTCGTGGATCTGCTTCTCACCCGTCACCCGTCACCAGCGCGGTTTACGGCCTCACGGCCAGCTTGATTTCGCCGCTGCGCGCCTTCATGCGCTCAAACGCCTGTGGCAGATCTACCAGGCCAATCTCTTCGGTGACAAAATCCTGCGCCGATATATCGCCACGGCGGATTGCTTCCATCGCTTCACGGATAAAGCGCGGTGTGTGATGGAACGGTGAAATGATCTTGATTTCCGAATAATGGATGGCTGCCGGCGCGATTTCCACCCGCGTGTCTTTGGGGAGTCCGCTGAAGAAATTCACCACCCCGCCGCGCCGCACCATCGCCAGCGCCTGCTGCCAGGTTGCGGGATTGCCGGCGGCTTCCACAACGCAGTCCGGCCCGCGCTGCTCGTCGGTCAGCGCCTTCACGGCAGCGGCAACGTCGGCAACCTCGGTGACATTGATGGTCGCCACGGCACCCAACTTGCGTGCAACCTCCAACGGAGCTTCCCGCCGGGCCAGCGCAATCACGCGCACGCCGCGGCGCGACAACATGCGCACAAATTTCAGGCCGATGGGACCGCAACCAATCACCGCGGCCGTGTCGCCCGTGCGCACTTCCATCTCATGAATCCCGCGCAGCACGCATGCCAGGGGTTCCACCAGCGCGGCGCTGTGGTCGTCTATTGAGTGCGGCACTTCCAGCATGTTCTCCCGGACGATGCGTCCAGGAATGCGCATGTATTCCGCGTACGCCCCGTTGTTAAAAAGCAGATCCTCGCAAAGATTTTCCTGGCCGCGGCGGCATTGGTAGCAACGGAAGCACGGGGCGGAGTTGGCGGCAATCACACGAACGCCCAGCCGCCATTTCGCGTCCACGCGCTTCCCCATGGCCACAATCTCGCCGACAACTTCGTGGCCAAACACAGCCGGAGGCCGGATCATTTTCGCGTGGTAGCCGCGTTTCCAGACCTTCAGGTCGGTGCCATCGGTCAGCGCCAGGCGCACGCGCAGAAGCACCTCTTCGGCCGACAATGCGGGCACATCGATTTGCTCGATGCGCAGATCTTCGCTGCCGTAGAGCACCGCCGCCGTCATTCTTGACGGCACAAGGATCTTCGTCGGGGCCAGCACTTCTTCCACCCCCATCTCAGTCCTTTTTGTAAATGCTGCTCTCATTGGTGCGTGATCAGGACCTTAAGCGATGTTTCCGTGGGCCTTGCCGCCAGTTCCAGGCCCTCTTGGATTCTACCTAGCGGAAACCGGTGCGTCACAATCTCCATCACCGGCAGTTTCTTCTCCAACACCAGCGCCGCCGCACTCTCTTGGATGTCCACGGCCGCGCTGTAGCTGCCCAAAATTTCTTTCTCGTCAATCCCTATCGCCGCGGCAGGAAACTCAATTTTCGTGACAGGGTCGTTTGCGGCAAACAGAAGCACCCTGCCACCTGGCCGCGCCGCTGCCAAAGCATCTACGACCACGGCCGGGTGCGCTACAGCCACCAGGACCGCGTCTGCCCCCCGTCCTTCGGTACGGGCGTGCAACTCTTCCACAAGCTTATCATTTATGGGGTCAAAAGACTCCACCGCTCCCAACCTCAAGCTTTTCTCGCGCCGCGTGGCCATGGGGTCACTCGTATAGATGCGCGCGCCCTCATATTTGGCAACCATCAGAAGTTGCAGCCCGATGGGGCCGCACCCGGCGATGAGCACCGTCTCGCCAGCCGTGATGCGCGCCTTCTGCACGGCCTTCACGATGGTATTGATGGGCTCGATGAACGTGGCCTCCTCAAACGTCACATTGGCCGGCAGCGCCACGATCCCGCGCGCCGCCACCCAGGGCATCGCTTTCACGTATTCCCCAAAGCCCCCGCCATTCGGCGTGAACCCCCCGGTCAACCCGGTCGTTTTGTACTGCTTGCACTGCGAAAAGAGCCGGTTCTTGCAGTAAAAGCACGCGCCGCAGGGAACGTGGTGGAAACTCATCACGCGGTCGCCTAATTTCCATTTGGTCACGCCACGCCCCAGCGCAACGACGGTTCCGGCCAGCTCATGGCCCAGGATCTGCGGCGGTTCCACATAGCGCTGAAATATCTTCTTGATGTCCGTGCCGCAGATGCCGCAGGCCGCCACCTTAATAAGCACTTCGCCGTCCCGCACCTCCGGCACAGGCACTTCCTCGACGCGCACCACGCCCTTCTCCCGGAACACCCCCGCCCGCATCGTCCTCGGTATCGGCCCCAGCGTCCTCACCTGTTCCACCACCGTCGCCGCCCCGCTCATCGCGCCGCCACCTCTTCTAAGCCCTCACCATCCGGAAACCATCCGTGGGTAAAGAGAGATAGTTTTTTGATGTAGGCTTCCAAAAAGTTCGCTAGTGACAACGCCGCAATGCGGCTGTCTCGCCCCAAGCGAAACAGCGCTGGTAGCTGCATCGGATGCCTTCCCAAATAAAGCAGAACTCCGCCGAGACGTATCTTCCCCTTCTCATTAACAGTCATATCCAGATCCATAGGAAGCTCTTTGTCATCGCTGTCAGAAATGACCCGGATCGCCACAGCCGGTCGGCCACATTTCTGTGCTGCGCTCAATACACCAAAGCTTTCCATGTCCACGAACTCGGCAAAAGGAGCCAATTGCGCCTTTTCTTCGACCGTTCTGACAATGTGATCGGAAGTAAGCAGCAACCTGGCTCGAACTGCCTTTTGTTCCCACGCGTTCAGCGTCAATCCTCGGCCACAGGTCAATGTCTCGGATTTGCCCAATAGTTGAACCGCTTCCGAAACCATTACTGTTCCGGGCTTTAGTTGCGGTCGCAAAGCTCCTGCAAATCCTGCCGCAATACAAAAATCATGCGATTTTGTCAGAACCGCCGTGGTCGCGCTTTGAGCATTCTCAAGCCCCATTCCGCTCACTACAAAATCTACTGCCGCTCGTCCGATCATTGCTTCATGAACGGTGATTCCGTTGATCTCCCGTGACGACAGATTCCGCAACTTGCGCCACGGCGCAAACTCCGCTTCCACCGCAAATGTAACCAGCACCCTCATCTGAACTTCCTTGCTTCTTTGCTTCTTTGCTTCCTCCCTCACCCCTCCGCCAACTTCATCTTCTTCGCCCGCCCCGCCCTCACATATCCATTCGCCTGATACCACCGCACCGCGCGTTCCAGCGCCGCCGCCACCGGCCCCGGCTGAAATCCCAATTCCCGCCGCGCGCGCGAAGCATCCACAAACATCTTGTGCCGCGCAATCTTCACGCCTTCCACGGGAATCCCCGGCTCTTTCCCAATCAATCGCGAAAACGCACTTTCCACGTAGGCTACACCCAACGCCACCCCGTGCGGGATTTTCATCCCCGGCGCCGGCAAACCCGTGATCTTCGCCAGCGTGTCCAGCAATTCCTTCAGCGTCAGATTCTCCGCACCCAGCAAATACCGCTCGCCAATCTTGCCCTTCTCCGAAACCAGCAAATGCCCCGCCGCGCACTCCTCCACGCCCACGAAGTTCAATCCCGTCTCGACGTAACCCGGCATCTTCCCATTCAGAAAATCCAAAATAATCTTTCCCGTTGGCGTGGGCTTCCAATCCCAGGGCCCCACCGGCGTGGTGGGCATCGCCACCATCACCGGCAACCCTTCCTTCGCCGCGTTCAACACTTCCTGTTCGGCCATCCATTTCGAGCGCTTGTAGTGCCCGATCATCTCCTCGAGATTTGCCTCCGTGAATTCGTTGGGGAGTTCGGGCCGGTCCACCGCGATCGTCGCCACGGTGCTGGTGTAAATCAATTGGCCGACGCCGGCGTGCTTCGCGGCTGCCAACAAATTCTTCGTCCCGCCCACGTTCGAATCGTAAATGTCCTGCGGATGCTTCGCCCACAGCCGATAATCCGCCGCCACGTGAAACACGCGCTGCACGCCGTTCATCGCGCGTTCCAGCGAGGCCGCGTCGCGCAGATCCCCCGTCACGTACTCCAGCGGCAAATCGCTGATCGCGCGATTGCTGCTCGAAGCACGCACTAGCACGCGCACATCATCGCCGCGCGCCACCAATTGCCGCGCCACATGGCTGCCCAGAAATCCCGCCGCGCCCGTCACGAGTGTCGTCATGGCTTCCGCACGCTTTCCCGCTTCTCGCCCAGCCCGCCGCCGAATTGCCACGCCAGCATCTTCCAGGCGTCGCCCGCTTTGCGATTCACTCCCAGCAGGGCCGCCGTCTCAAAGCCGGAGTGACACGAGCACGTCTCGCACCGCGGGTTCATTCCCCGCCCAAAATTCTCCCAGAGCGTATCCTCCAGCAGCGCTTTATAGCTTTTCTCCAGGCTATAATTCAGCAGATAGCAGGGACCCGACCAGCCACCCGGCCCGTACACTGGGCTCCCCCCCACGCTGCAATCGAGTTCGCGTTCGCCGCGCAAATATTCCAGGTAAACCGGCGACACCAGCAAATTATAATCACTCAGGGAATCGCTGATTTCCGCGAACCGGTGGTGCATCTCAGCGTGGAATTTGGCGCTAGCGTCCCGGCAGACTTTTCCGGGCAGGTACACCGGCGCAAGCATGTAGCCATCCACGTGCATCCCATGGAGTTTCGCATACAGCGCCTCCAGATCCCGCACATCGCTGTCCGGATATACCGTCGATGTCACCACCACAAAAAAGCCCGCATTCTTCGCGGCCTTCACGCCATCCAGCGCCTCCGCAAATTGTCCCGGCTTGCCCGCGCGGGAGTCGTGGACGGCTTCCGTGCCGTCAAGCTTCACGTTCCAAAACAAATTGGTCTCCGGCGGGATCATGTGCAAACACTGCCGAATCAGCGTGCCATTCGTACATAGGAAAAGATGCTTGCCGCGGTCCAGGATCGCGCGCGTCAACTCCGCGATTCCCTCATACTCCAGCGGTTCGCCGCCGCAGATAGCCACCACGGGCACGTCGCACTCCTCCATCGCCGCCAGGCATTGCTCCACGCTGAGCGGCGTCCGGCGCTGCGATGGCGCTTGCCCATTACCGCCATTCGATCCGCCGCACGCGCCCGCACGGCCGCCCAGAGGGTCCAGCGTGAGCATGACCGCGAATTTCGGCTCGCCGCGCAGTTTCTGCGTCGCGAGATGCTTGGCGGAATCGAAAATCAGCCGGAGGGGATACCGCATTGTTTTGCTTCGGAAGCGCTGCGCTCGCGTGCCGTATACAGGCCGCGGCGCACACGGAATTCGCCCGGCCGGAACTTAACGGCGCAATATTCCTGCGCCCGGCTGGCTTGATTGCGATAACGCGCCAGCGCATACACCGGGAACGAATTCTTGTAGAGGTGATACTTCAAATAAAAAACGCCGGGGAAGCCCGTGCCGGTGAAATCCTCTTCGCTCCAGGAACCATTGGCATTCTGTTGCTGCACCAGGTACGCGGCGGCGCGCGCGATCGCCGGATCGTCGGGATCCGCGCCCGCGAGCAATCCAATCAATCCCCAGGCGGTCTGCGATGGCGTGCTATTGCCCTGCGCCTTGGTGGAGACCGCCTCATAGCTGCGCAGCGACTCGCCAAAGCTCCCATCGGCTTTCTGCACCTGCCGCAGCCAGGCGACGGCGCGCACGCAATAATTCTGCGCCGTCAGCGACACGGTCTCCAGCGCTCGCAAAACGCCGCTTGTGCCGTACACGTAATTCACGCCCCAGCGCCCAAACCACGATCCATCCTTGCTCTGATCTTTCATCAGGAACTGCACGGCCTTCTGAACCACCGGGTGATCGCCGGGCCACCCGAACCGCCCCAGGCATTCCACTACCCGCGCGGTGACGTCTGCCGTAGAAGGATCGATCATCGCGTTATGGTCCGCGAAGGGTATATTGCAAAGGATCTGCCGGTTGTTGTCGCGGTCAAAAGCGCCCCATCCGCCATCGCGGTTCTGCATGCTGAGCAACCACTGAATTCCCCGGCGCATTGCTGATTCCATGCGCTTCTCGTCCGGGAATTTCACCCGCTGCAACGCCATCAAGACGAACGCGGTGTCATCCACGTCGGGATAAAAGTCATTGCGGAACTCAAACGCCCAGCCGCCCGGCTCGGCGTCCTTGTTCTTGATCTGCCAATCGCCCTTGCCCAGGACCTGCTTCGTCAGAATCCACTCCGCCGCCTTCACCAACGCCGGATGATCCGCAGGCAATCCCGCTTCCTCAAGAGCTACCATGGCGATACACGTATCCCATACGGGGGAAACGCAAGGCTGCAGGCGAATAGTGTCGCCTTCCTCAATCTCAAACCGCGAAAACTCCTTGATCTCCCGCCACGTAATCGGATCTTCCGGCCCATGCCCCAGCGCCATCAGCGCAAAAATCGAGTTCATCATCGAAGGATAGATGGCCGCGAGCCCCTCGGTCCGCTCCATGTGCTGCAGCATCCATTCCTTGGCTTCCTTGATGGCCTTTTGCCGCAACGGTTTCCACGGCAGCTTCTCGTACAGCTTCAACCCGCGGTCCACCGCGAGAAACAGGTTTTTCCAGGAGAGGATCTGCTTGCTCCAGTTGAATGCCGCCGTTTTCTGCGTGGGATCCTTGAACAGTTCGTCCACCCGCGCGTGTTCCGGCAGGCGAAACTCCGGCCGCACCGACGACAATATCGCCATCGGAATCACGATCCCGCGCGTCCAAGAAGACATCTCGTAAATATTGAAATAGAACCAGTTCGGCAGCAGCACCAATTCCGGCGGAATCGCCGGCACCAACTCCCAGCCCACGGCTCCCACCAGCGCCAGATAAAAACGCACGTAGGAATTCGTGTGTTCCAGTCCGCCCAGGCGGTGAACGGCCTCGCGCGCCTTGATCATATGCGGCGCGTCAGGAGAATCCCCCGCCAGCTTTAGCGCGAAATAGGCCTTCGAGGTGGCATTGAGTTCCGAGGCGCCGCCAGGATAAATCGGCCAGCCGCCATCGCCCATCTGCTTCCGCCGGACATAGTTGGCCAGCTTGGCGATGCGCGCCGGATCGGCCTTGTCAAGTACGTGCAGGTAGTAGATGTAATCGGATTCGAGGGTGGTATCGGCCTCGAGTTCGCCGTGCCAATACCCTTCCTCAGCTTGAATGGATAGGAGATACTCGGTGCCGTTCTCGACGGCCTTTTCCACCTGCTCCGCCCAAGTCTCCTGACGCCATGGTGATGGCGCGGGCGCGACCGGCAACTCCTCCCCAATACGTATGTACGAGCCCATCTCGGCTCCCCCTCAGGCGAAATGCAGTACTCCCCCAAATATCCTAAGCTGCTTTCAACAGCTCAGCTAACTACCCTATTGCCTTACACTTCCAAAAGACCACCATAGAAAATCAATACTCGAGTATGTGCAGTACCCATTATCCCTGTCCCCGGAAAATCGGTCAACGAATAAGATGCCGCCGCTAAGACCCCGAGTTGTCGCAAAATGTCACATTTGCACCCTGGGAGTCCCTTCCAGAATTTGATGTACCAGCGCCTCTAAAGGTTCCGCCAGACTGTCGCCCTGCCTTTGCGACACCGATGGCTTTTCCGGCAGCAACTTGGCAGGCAGCCGCATCCAGAGCCGTGCCGGAGAAGGAAGCCTTCCCGGTATTTTCAGCATCCTTCTCTCTCTAACTCAATTCCTAATCTCTCCGCTTCGCCTCTAACTTTTTGACACGCTCCGCCAACTCCGGCAGCCGCGCGAACCACCCATATTGCTCCTTGAATTTATCTAGCGGTCGCGCTGGAGTTCCCCAAACCGTCTCCCCACTTCGAATAGTCTTGCCATTGAGAATACCCGACTGCCCGCCTGCGGTCGCTCGATCTTCCAGCGTGCAATGTTCCCCCATCCCTACCTGTCCTCCGCAGACCACGTGATGCCCCAGCTTGCAGGAACCTGAGATGCCCGTCTGCGCCGCAACTACGGTGTGCTCGCCGATCTGGACGTTGTGGCCCACGTGCACCAGATTGTCCAGCTTCACGCCCGCGCCGAGCCGCGTGTCGTCCAGCGAACCGCGGTCCACCGTCGTATTCGCTCCAATCTCCACATCCTCGCCAATCTCCACGATCCCTGCCTGCGGAAATTTCCAGTATCGCTCTCCATCAAACGCATACCCGAATCCATCGGCGCCGATGACTGCCCCCGCGTGAATCTCCGCGCGGCTTCCCAAGCGCACTCCGGCATACAGCGTCACATGCGGGTGCAGGCGGCAATCCTCGCCAATCCAGCATCCTGCGCCAATCACGCAGTGCGCGCCGATTTGCGTGCCCTCTCCCACGCGTACGTCCTCGCCGATCACCGCATACGGCCCGATGCTCACGTTCGCTGCGACTCGAGCAAGCGGCGCTACAATCGCCGTCGGGTGGATCCCGCTGGCAATCGGTCGCCGCTCCAAAAGAATCGCCGCCGCCTTTGCAAAGGCCACCTTGGGCTGCGCACTGCGCAGGACCGTCTTCCCCGGCAGGTCAATTCCTTCCCCCGCCACCACGCAAGCCGCTGCCGAAGCCACCGCGCGCTCCGCATGCTTTGCCGTCTCGACGTAAATCAAGTCATGCGATCCCGCGCGCTCCGGCGCGGCCACACCGGTCAATTCCAACCGGCCGTCACCTTCCACCTTCGCCCCAACGGCTTGCGCCACATCCTTCGCTGTGCTTTTCATCGCCCGCTTCTCCTCTGCTTCTGCTTCACCCTCGCGGTTCTCTTCTCTTCACAAAAAATCATACAAAGGCGGTTCACCCTGCGGCCGGTTTTTCCACCTCGCGTGGACCCACACCCACTGCTCGGGATGCTTGCGGATAATCTCCTCGATCACTTTGGTAAAGCGCCTGGTGTTTTCCAGGACGTCGCGCTCGGCATCTCCCGTGCGCACCAGTTCCACCGGCGGCTCGAAGCGCAAGCGGTACTTGCGAAGATTTTCATCCCAATAGGCGTAGCCGGGCACCACCGCGGCATCCGTATGCAGGGCCACGCGCGCAATTCCGGTCGTCGTGCATGCCGGCGTGCCAAAAAAATCCACGTACGCCCCTTCCTCCGGCATGGTGTTCTGGTCCGCAAGGATTCCGATCGTTCCCGCCTCTTTCAGCACCCTTAGCATCACGCGCGCCGATTCGTTCTTGAAGATCGGCCGGTTCCCCGAAAGTCCGCGATACTGATTCACCAGGCGGTCCAGCGGCTCGTTGTCCAGTGGCCGCGCCATGTAATGCAGCGGGAATCCGTACAGCCCATGCGCAAACGAGGAAAGCTCCCAGGCGCCGATGTGGCCGGTGAGGTAGAGCACCCCCTTGCCGCGGCTCTGCCCCGCAAGAAAATTCTCGTGCCCATCAAGAATTACGATCTGTTCGATATTTTCACGCGTGTACTTCGGAAACCGCGCGAACTCGGCGGCCATCCACCCCAGATTGCGCGTCATCTTGCGCATAACGCCGCAGCGCTGCGCGTCTGTCCAATCGGGAAACGCCAGCCTCAGGTTAAACTCCGCTGTCTTGCGCAGTTTGGACCTCGACAGAAACAGCAGGCGTGTTCCCGCTGCCGCGACGCTTCGCGCCATCGGTCGCGGCAGGATGCCCAGCATCTTTACCGCGCTCCATGCCACCGCATATTGCAGCCATTCCTTCATCAGGGCTGAGTGTCTTCCCGTCCTTTCGCGTCAGTATGACGGACTTCCGCCATTCCAAGATACACTTAGAATCTTAGAGCCGGCGATCCGTGAACCTAACTGACAACTCCAGCCGTGATGGCGATTCCCTCTCGATGGCCGCGCGCCTCCTCTGGCTTGTCCTAATTATCGCCACGCTCTATCTCTGCTATTTCCACAATTTAGGCGCCATCGGCCTGGTGGGGCCGGACGAGCCGCGCTACGCCTGGATTGCCCGTGAAATGCACGAATCCGGCGACTGGATCACGCCCCGCCTCTATGGCAAGCCCTGGTTTGAAAAGCCGGTCCTTTATTATTGGGGCGCGGCGCTCAGCTTCAAATTCTTCGGTGTGAGCGAGGCCGCGGCGCGTTTCCCCAGCGCCTTAGCTGCGCTGCTGGCGACCCTGGCCATGGCCTGGCTGGCCTGGCGGGTCTATGGTCCGTGGACCGCGCGCTGGTTGCTGCTTCTTCTGCCCACCACCGTGGGCATGATTGGTTTTTCGCACGCCGCGGCCACAGACATGCCCTTCGCCGGAACGCTCACAATCGCAATGGTTTTTGCCGCCGGCATCCTTGGGCTCGTTCCACCCGCTGGTCTCTCGCTTCATGCACCGAAGCTGAGCTTGTACACAAACACGCGTCCCAGGCGTCTAGTCAGTCTGCTCTTCTTTGGCTTTTTCCTCGGACTCGCCACGCTCGCAAAGGGACCTGCCGCCATCGTTCTTTCCGGCGGCGGCGTATTGTTGTGGGCGGCATTCACCAGACGCTGGCGTGACGCCTTCCGCTGCCTTCATCCGTTGGCCATCGCCAGCTTCTGTCTCACGGCCCTCCCCTGGTACATCATCTGTTCCCGGCGCAATCCCGACTTCTTCCGCGTGTTCATCATCGAGCACAATTTCAAGCGCTACCTCACCCCCGAATTCCAGCACATCCAGCCCTTCTGGTATTACGTTCCTGTACTTCTCATCGCCTTTGCTCCATGGACTCTGGCGCTTCTCTGGTCCACCCTCTTCGGAGCATTGCGCGCCTGGCCGCAACGCCGCCCCTCCGACGCCACGCTCCTGGCCTTGTGCTGGGTCCTCTTCTGCCTCGTATTTTTCTCCATCTCCAAATCGAAGCTGCCCGGCTACATCCTCCCCGCCGTCCCACCCATCGGCCTGCTTCTTTCGAGAGCATACGCGCGCCTCGTTCCGCAAGAAGGGTGGACGTTTCGTTTGCTCTTACTCGGTGGCGCCATCCCGATGGTCCTCGTGACGCCAGTGCTCTGGTCCTTCTACTTCGGCCGTTCTGGACCCACTGCGAAGGCGGCCACGGGAGCGGGCTGGGTTTTGCTGCTCTTGGGTCTCGCAAACTTGCTCTTGGCCGCCAGGAAAAGGGCAAAGCAAAGCGCATTCGCTCTAACCTCGCTCTGCGTAGTACCGATACTCGCCCTTCTTCTGTTCTTCAACCACATGGCGCCGCTGTTTCTGCCTTGGGATCCCTCTGGGAAAACACTCGCCGAAAACTTGCGTGCCGCGAACATTCCACCTGAACAGACTTACGTAGCGGCCATGCGACGCGGGCAGCAATTCAGCCTCAGTTTTTACCTGCACCAGGAAATTCAGACGTGGGATCAAAACCAGCCCAAAGAAGGCTACCTGCTTCGGAATTCCAGGGATTGCCAACACTTTGTGAAACCGCCATGGGTGTGCGCAACCGACCCGGTCGAGCTCCAGACAAGTGGCTGGTTCGTTTACAAAGTCCAGCGCAGCGACTCAGTGAGCAGTCGGCACGATGGCAGTGGACTTGGCGGGAGCGGCCTTGGGGGCAGCGGGCTTCACTGGGACGGGCTCGAAGTTCGTAATCGGCAGCCGCGCTAGGAAAAACGTCACTACCCGATTCTCGTACGTACGCTTCTCGTCATCCGGCAGGTTCACGAAATTCCCGTGCGCGACGATGGCCATTTCCCGAGGCTCGCCCGCCTTCAAAAACATCTCACGCGTGATCGCGGCGAGTTCCGGATCATCCGCTGCGCCAATGAACAAGACCGGCACGCCGGACGCGGACAGGCGCTTCAGTTTCGCGGAGAGTGGCGGATCATTCTTGTAAGCGTAGTTCAGCCATTCAAAACTCGTCTGCGCGGACTTCACCATCATCGGGAATCCACCCACGCCGGTCTTATCCACGCCGATCTTCACCATCTGTTTCGGGTTGTCGTACACGGAGTCGAGCACCAGCGCGCGCACGCGAGGATCCCTCTCCGCCTCGCGCAGCGCGGCATAAGCGCCCAGATTGTAGCCCCACAAACCAAAGCGCGCGGCATCCACGTCATTTCGTGTAGCCAGCGTATCGATGGCGGCGCGCACCTCGTCCGACTCGCGATAGCCGAATGTGGTCAAGCCGTCATTCCCGCCGTGAGCCGCAAAATCAAACACGAACGAGTTGTACTGATGGTCCTGCAGCGAGGAAACCAACGTGAGCAATTCGCCCCGGCTGGATTGATAACCGTGGCAAAGAATGATTGTCGGCGCTCCCCGCAACCCGGGGAAGAACCAGCCTTTGCGGGTGCCCAGGCCCGCCACCGTAAAGTCCACTTCATCGGGGCGGCCCGGGAAAGTCTCCATATTGATCTCTGAACTCGTGCGCTGCGGCTTCACAATCCAGTAGATCAGCACCCCGGAAATGACCGCCGTGGCGACCAGGGCAAAAAACACCAGTGCCAGAATCACGGTCACAAGTTTCATGTACCAACGTGTTGGATACCGCAATTCGTACAGGATCGACATGGGCTTTGGGCTTCAGGGCCGGTCCGCTGGACGGCCGCCTCACTTTTCTTTCTCAGCCGTTGCTCAGGCTACAGCCGCATCCTATCATGCGTTTTCGCGCCCCTCCCTTTTCATCTCTCCCCCCTGTGCCCGATTCGTATCGCCCCGCAGTTTCGCATTTGGCGGTCCACGCACCGAATCGGATATTATGGCTACTGGGCTGGGGGACGCCCTGCCACCCTATCCATGAACATCGTTGACCTGCGCCAGACGACTGTCCGCCAAATCGAGCCTCTGCTGCTCGAAGAAGCTCGCCATTGGCGCGAAGAACTTCACTGGGACTACCGCAGCGCGACAGACCTCATCAAGCGCTTCCTGGAGGCGCGCGCTCTTTCGGGCTGCGTGGCTTTTGACCACGGCATCGCGGTGGGCTATGCCTTTTACGTGCTGGAGGATCACAAAGGGCTGATTGGCGACTTGTTTGTCTCGCCGAGTTACGACCAGGAACCCATCGGCCGGCGCCTTCTGGATGAAATGCTATTCTCCATGCGCGCGCTGCCCCAATTGCAGCGCATCGAAGCCCAGCTCATGCCTTTCGGCGGACCCGTGGAAGACGCGCTGCGCGACCAGGGTTTCCGGCTGCACACGCGGCAATTCATGCTCTTCGACCTGCTGAAGAAGGCCGAAGGTGCGCCCAGCATCAACTCCGGCATGCGCCTGGATCGCTGGAATGACCGCTACATGGAGTCGTGCGCCAAGCTGATCTACCTGGCCTATGCGAATCACGTTGATGGCGATATCAATGATCAGTACCGCTCGCGGCACGGCGCGCTGAAATTCCTGAAGAACATTATTCTGCTTCCCGGCTGCGGTCAGTTTGTGCCCAACGCCTCATTCGTCCTGCGCCATCCCGGAAGCGAAGATCTGGTCGGCGCTGTCCTCACCAGCGAAGTCTCCCCCGGCGTCGGCCACACCACGCAGATTTGCGTCATGCCGGGGTTTCAGGGGCACGGCCTGGGGCGGCTTCTTATGCTCACAGCGGCGGAAGCCCTGCGCGCCCTGAAGTTCACGGAACTCACGCTCACCGTCACCTCGGAAAATCGCACCGCCGTCCATCTTTACGAACGCCTTGGCTTCTCCACCGTCAAATCCTTCACCGCCGGCGTCTGGCCGCGTTGAAGTTGTCAGTAGTCCGTTTTCAGTAATCAGTTCACGATGGTGTTGAGAGTCGGCGAATTGGAGACGACGCGCAGGTGAAGCGGTCCCGCTACGAAGGTGTCCCTCCAGTGCGATGCGAGCGGTTCGTCAGCCAGAACAAAATCGCATGTGATATCAAATGTGCGATCGACTCCCGGCGCAAATGTCCACCTTTTGATTGAATCTTCCACGGCCCCCACCAGCAACGGATGGCCCTTGGTAGCCTTTGCCTCACCAACGCTGCCATCAGAGGCCACGGAAACGTGGACGATCACAGTTCCGCTGATTCGAGTTTGCCGGGCAAGAGGCGGATACAGGATGCCCTCAAAGTGAACAATCCTGAAATCTGGATGGCCCGCGAATAACGCATCAAGATCAACCGCACCCGATCGGTACTTCTGCCATGCTTTGTCAAACTCATCCCCAGGCAACCAACGAATATCCTCGCCTTGTGCCGCCGCCTGCCCCAACGCGTACCCAAAACTCGCCATCTTTGCCAGCCCCGCAAAGTTCCATTCCTCGCGGAACACATCGGCGGGCTTATGATAATGGTTGTCCACATAATCCTTGGCTTGCGCCTCGCCCCACGCCAAATCGTGGCCCGCGAACTTCAGGCCTTGTCCGATGGAAAACGACGGAACGCCCACGCGCGAAAGGCTGAAATGGTCGGAGCGGTAGTAATGCCCCGCTTCCGGATGCGCGTCCGGACGAATGGCTAGCCCAAATTCCCCAGCGATTTTCTCGACGGTCGGGTAGAACGTCGTGCGCTCGGCGCCGCTGACTTCCACTTCCTCGGGAATCCCGATAGGTTCAAGCGCGTCGTAATTCAGATCCAGGACGGGATCTACGGGCAATTCTAGTGAATGTTTGCCAAGATACTCGGAGCCCAACAGCCCCTGCTCCTCCGCCGTGACCGCAGCAAGGAGAATCGAGCGTGTCGGTGTGGGCTTCGTGGCGCCCCAAGCGCGAGCAATTTCCAGCAAGATGCCGCAGCCGGTGCCATTGTCAACCGCGCCGTGATAGACGTTGTCGCTGCTCTTCGTCCTATCAATGCCGAAATGATCGTAATGCGCCGTGTAGAGGACCGCTTCTCCTCCTTTGTCGTAATCGGCTCCCTCAACCATTCCCAGGACGTTCCGCGAACTGAACGGCCGCAGCGCGCTCACCACATGCGCCTTCAGGTGTACCGGCAACTCGATCGGCTTGAACTCCCGCGATTGCGCCTGCTGGAACAGCTTGTCCAGGTCGAGTCCCGCCATGCTGACAAGCTTCCGCGCCACCTCTTCCTGAATCCACGAAGCCGCCTCCAGCTTTGGCGTGCCATCCAACTTCAAGTAGGACCGCTCTCCGCCCCACGAATTGCGCACCACGTCCCACCCGTAACTCGCCAGGTCCGTGCGGTGAATGATCAGTGTAGCCACAGCCCCGCGCCGCGCCGTTTCCTCATATTTATAAGTCCAGCGCCCGTTGTACGTTAGCGCCTTCCCCTTGAAAAAGCTGGGGTCATCGGAAATGGGCTCGTTCACAAAGAGCAGCGCGACCTTGCCTTTCAGGTCGTAGCCCTTGTAGTCGTCCCATTTTTCTTCCGGCGCCGTGATGCCGTAACCCACAAAAACAATCGGCGCATCGATATTCGCGACCTCCGTCTGCGTTTCGTTGCTGGTCACAAAGTCGTCAAGATTCCGAAGCACCAGCGGCTCCCCGCTCGACGGCACCAGCGCAAAGCTCGTCTCCGGCAAAGTTTTAACGCCAACCATGGGCACGCTCTGGAAGTACGTGCCGTTCTCCCCGCCAGGCTTCAACCCATAGCTCTTGAATTGCGCCGCGATGTAGTCGGCGGCAGCATCGCCTCCCTTCTGGCCGGTGCCGCGGCCTTCCAGCGCGTCGCTCGCCAGATATTTCACATGTTGGCGTATTTTCTCAGCCGCAATTTTCGGCGCGTGCGATTTCGCCGCCAGCAGGACGCCGCCAAGAACCGCTGCCGCCGCAAAAATGACCAGCTTTCTCATTCCCTGCCCCCGACTCGGAAATTGTGCGAAAGAAAACTCTAACAAATAAACTGCCGCTGTGTCGGAAAAAAAATCATGCAAATAAGGCGCCTCCCGTTCTCGTGTTTGGAACCGGGGCCAGGGAGGGTGTTAACCTAAGCGCATGGCAGAAGACAGTCGAACCTCGATTGCGGCGGAGCACGGCAGGTACCGCGCCCTCATGGAAATCTCAAGCGCCATCGCCAGCCAGCCGAACTTGCAGGCTGCCCTTCAGAGTTTGAGGAACCTCCTGTCAAAAGTGGTTGCGTTTGATTCGGTTGCACTCCTGTTGTTGGACGACAGCGGACATTCCCTGCGGTTACTTGCACTCGGCCACGGTCCGGACAGCCCAACGGTGGACATCGGGACCGAAGTTCCTTACGTCAAGGGGACCGCCATAGATCAGGCACTGAGTGAGCGAAAGCCCGTCTTTATCCAGAACATACAAGTGGAATTGCGGAAGATGCCCGAGGTCGTGGCGCGGATCCCGGTGGACATTCCGCACAGCGCGTACGTCTTTCCCGTATTGACGTCGCGAAAGGCGTTGGGCGTATTGGTGTTTGCCATTTCGAAAGCAGGCGAATTCGGCTCCGACGACCTGGAGTTGATGAGCTCCGTATCATCGCATGTGGCCGTTGCCCTGGAGAGCGCGCTCGCCTTCGATGCGGCCGAGGAATACCAACGCGAACTGGCACGCGAGCGGGATCAGCTGAAGCTTCTGCTGGAGATCAATAACCATATTGTGGCGAAGCTGGATATCCACGAACTGTTTCACTCCGCGGCGGTTTCGATTCGCAAGTACTTCGGCAACGATTTCGCCAGTTTTTTCCTGCTTGACCGGCAGGCCAAACAGATGGAGTGTGCGGTCCTCGATTTCCCTGGAAGCTGGGGATTCATGACGGACAGCACTGTGACGAAGATGACGCAAGAAGACATAGAGAAAATGAGAACGCGAACGACCGAGATCTGGTCAAGGCTTGAACTCGACCGCCTGCCGGAGGTGGTTACCGAACCCTTGAGGGCCGAGTCGATCATGTCTATGGCCGCCGTGCCTCTTGTCATTTCGCAAGGGCCCATTGGCGCGTTGGCGCTTGGGAGCAGGCGGCTGAACCATTTCAAGCAAACGGATGCCGATCTCCTGACCCAAATCGGCTATCAGATTTCCTTGGCGTTGGAGAGCGCAGTGGCCTATGGGCGGTTGACCGCATGGAAGGACCGCCTGGAGGATGAGCGGCTCTATCTCGAATCTGAAATCCGCTCGGAATCCAACTTTGACGACATCGTGGGCAACAGCCCCGCGCTCAAAAAGGTGCTTGACCAGGTTTCAGTCGTCGCCACCACGGAATCCTCCGTTTTGCTTTACGGCGAGACCGGCACGGGAAAGGAATTGATTGCGCGAGCCATACACAACCTCAGTCCACGGCGCGAACGGACGTTCGTGCGGCTGAATTGCGCAGCGATTCCATCGGGGCTTATCGAGAGTGAGCTGTTTGGACATGAAAAGGGGGCCTTCACGGGCGCGCTGATGCAGAAGCGCGGCCGATTTGAACTGGCGGACAGAGGCACGCTGTTCTTGGACGAAATCGGCGACATCAGCCTGGAACTGCAACCAAAGCTCCTGCGCGCTTTGCAGGAGCGGGAGTTTGAGAGGTTGGGTAGCACGAAGACGATCCGGGTCAACGTTCGCCTTATCGCCGCAACCCATAGAGACTTGTCAACAATGATCCGCAATGGCCAATTCCGAGAGGATCTCTTCTACCGCTTGAGTGTCTTCCCGTTGGAGATACCGCCGCTTCGAGAGAGGCGGGAGGATATTCCTCTGCTTGTTCACTACTTCGTTTCCAGGCTATCTCGCCGCATGAGAAAGCAGATCAAAACCGTGCCGAAGCAGGCCATGGACGCACTGGTGAATTGCGATTGGCCCGGCAATATACGAGAACTTCAGAATTTCCTGGAGCGCGCGGTCATCCTCACGCCCGGGGAAGAACTAAAAGTGCCTATTTCAGAGCTCCAAAAGGCAAGATCGCAGAGCAGGACGGCTAAGGTTTCCTCATTTCAGGCCGCAGAGCGCGAAGTGATTATCAGTGCGCTAAGGATGTCGAGAGGCCGGCTCTCCGGTCCCGGCGGTGCAGCGGAAAGTCTCGGGCTGAAGCGTACGACGCTGCAGAACAAGATGCGCCGCCTGAATATCACCAAGAAAGACTTCCAGCAACTCCCCTAAGCAGACCTGCCTGCCCGGATTAGGGCGTTGCCCGGATTGGGGCAGCGCCGCCCCACGGGCACTTCAAACCTTCTCATTCATTTTCATCGCTTTAGCAGCACCGAGACACTGGCGCCTTACATGCATACTTGTGAGTGCATAGCCACAGAGCCTCAGATCAAAGAGCCTCCGGAGGTCATTGATGCAAAGGGCTGAACTTCAGGACTTCACGAACGCCACCATGCTACGCCTCGAAGGCCGCTTGGTCGGGTCGTGGGCAAACAGTGTCCTGGCTATGGCGAGGACGTGCCCGTTTACCACGAGGCTGCTGGTGGACTTGACGGACGTCTCCTACGTGGATGCTTCTGGAGAAGAAGTCCTGAAGTCGCTTGCTGCCATCGGCGCTGAGTTCGCTGCAGAAAGTTGCTACTCCCGTGATATCCGTGAACGCCTGGTCTTACCGCAAGAGCAAAAAATCGTGGTGCCCCGTAGCCCCGCGGTAGGAAACAGTGGTTCGCACTGTCCGCCTCGGCCGGACCCGGGCGAATCCACGGTTCGCCCGGGTGTCCGCCGTTCCAGTGAGGTGCACGATCATGCTCGGTTTGCGCAAAAGAGATAGCTGGGGGAACTATCGAGAAGTACGCAGGTATGCCACACCATCGGAAATCAACTCCTATTTCTGTGACCATCATGAGCTTCTCTTGTGGATGGCTCTTGTAATCACCGGCACGGAAGAAGCAGCCGAATCCTCCATCGCGGAGGCGTGCGAGGACACCACTCGCCGGGAATCCGTATTTCTTGATTGGCTGGGCAAATGGGTGCAATTCGCCGTGGTTCGCAGCGCGATTGCTGCGATTAAAGAGGGTATTGCGAACTCAACCATGTTGTACGAGGGCCAGTCCTGTGGACACGGTGAACACGCGGGACTCTCCGAAGCGGAAATTCTTGTTCTGAGGACGATCGAGCCGAGGGTAATCTTCACCGATCTCGATCCCCTGGTTCGTTCCGTCCTGATTTTGCACACCCTTCGAAACACCACAATTTACGACTGCGTCGTTACGCTGCATGTGCCGGGTGCAACTGTGAAGGCCGCCTATTGTCGCGCACTGAGATGGCTACGCGCGCGGCAGAGTTCCTACGCCGCTCCGGCTGCGGACTTACGCTTGCAGGCCGGGTGAGGTCGCGGTGCGTCCCGGAGAGGCCTTTTGCCTGTCGAAACTGCTTCGACGCCGATTCATGCGACCCAGTCCAAGGTGCAGCCAATGAGCACAATGACGCAAGTTGAGCAGGCTAATGCGCCGCTGGTAGCCAGTGGCACTGTGAGTCTTGCCGAGGGCCGGTGGCTCATCACCGCGGCTGTAATGCTCGCTACCTTCATGGAAGTGCTGGACACCACCGTCGTCAGCGTCTCCTTGACGCACATCGCAGGAAGCCTCTCGGCGACGCCTAACGAAGCTACTTGGGCGCTCACCTCTTACTTGGTGGCCAACGGTATTGTCATTCCGATTTCAGGATGGCTGGCAAATCGCATCGGACGGAAGAACCTGCTCCTGCTCTCCACCGCCGGTTTCACAATCGCCTCCTTGCTCTGTGGCATTGCACCCAGCATGGGCCTGCTGGTAACCTTCCGCGCCATTCAAGGTGCTTGTGGTGGTTCACTGCAACCTATGTCGCAAGCTGTGATGTTGGAAGCCTTCCCTCCCAAAGAACACGGAAAAGCGATGGCCATCTGGGCGATGGGGGCCATTGTGGCGCCCGTGCTGGGACCCGTTCTGGGCGGCTGGCTAACCGACAACTTCTCCTGGCGTTGGGTCTTTTACATCAACCTGCCGGTAGGCTTGCTTTCTATTTTCATGATCAAAGGCTTCCTAAAAGACCCGCCATATATCCGACGTTCATCAGCGGCAGTCGATTCCTGGGGGTTGGCGACCTTGGTCGTTTGGGTGGCTGCGCTCCAGATCATGCTGGACAAAGGGCAGGAAGAGGATTGGTTTGATTCGAGATTCATCGTGGCTCTGGCTGTGGCGTTTGTGGTGGGGCTCCTGGCCTGGATAGCGCGCGAGTTGAATACTCAGCACCCAGTAGCGGATCTTCGCATGTTTCGAAATGTGCCATTTGCTGCAGGTACTGTTGCGATGGCAGTCGTCGGCTTCGTGATGTACGGCGGCCAGATCAGCATTTCACTCTGGCTGCAGACGCTTCTAGGTTATCCCTCAATGCAAGCGGGTATTGCCATGATGGCCATGGGAATTGGAGCGGCTCTCGCTATGCCGATAGCCTCCCTCTTAATGCATAGGTTTGATCCTCGCAAGGTCTTTGCGTGCGGAGTGCTGGGGATCGCGTTTTCGTTCTATCAGTTGATGAGGTTCAACCTGCAGGTGGGTTACTGGGATATCTTTTGGCCGCAGTTCATCCAAGGTGTTTCGATAGGCTTAGTTGCTGTGCCGCTCATGGTTCTGACCATGGCTTTCATTTCCAAGGAGAAGATGGGGAACGCCACAAGCTTGTTCAACATGATGCGGAACATCGGCGGGGGAATTGGCATTTCCTTGGTGGGCACCATGCTGACCCGCCTGGGGCAGCAACACACCAACCTGTTGGTCGCCAAGATAACGCCGTTCTCCCCCTCAGCGATGAGACTCCTAAGCGGTCTCAGGGGTTTGTTTGCGGGTTCCGGCCCGGTTTTGGCCGACCATCAAGCATATGCCATCCTTTTTAGATTGGTGCAGCGCGAAGCCAGCATGGTGGCGCTGGTGCGCGTCTTCCAGTATCTCGGAATCCTGGTTCTCATTCTGATTCCGCTCATCGCCTTGACAAAGCGGCCTCCCAAAGGTCAGCCTTCGCAGCCCATCGCACACTGAAGGAAATTAGCTGCGTTTTGCATCGCGCAGACACGCGATGTTCATGTGGAACCCCTCTGCTTCCTCTCTGCGACTCTCCGCATCGCAGTCATGTCTTTCTCTCACTCTGGACCTCCAAGAGGAGGCGGGTAACCTTAGCAAAGAGCGAAAGCACCTCAAATGTCTCAGCGCTTAGAGTGAGTGATGCTCGCCGCATGTTCAATAGTGAACACCCTTGGCTGCTTCCAGAGAACTATACTTAGTTGCACGGGGCCCGTTGCGCCGTTGATCCAAACAGTCGAACAGGGAGATCAGGCCATGAATCGAATCCTAACGTGCGCTTTTCTGCTGCTGCCCCTGTGTGCCTCGGCTCAGGAACCCATTAACCCCGTCGATAAAAAATCAGCGCCTGATTCCAAGGCTCCTTCGGCAGCCCCGAAGCTGGTAAATCCGGTCAAGCCTACGCCCAACTCCTTGGCCATAGGCAAAAAGGCCTATACTTCGGACTGCGCCATGTGTCACGGCAAAGATGGCGCCGGCGCTGGCGAGCTGGCCGTGACCATGAACCTGAAGGTTCGTGATTACCGCGACCCCGCTTCCCTAAAAGATCTGACCGACGGCGAAATCTATTCCATCATCGCCAACGGCAAAGGCCAGATGACCGGCGAAGCGGGTCGCATGAAAGCCGGCCAGATCTGGGACGTGGTGAACTACATCCGCTCTCTCTCCAAAAAGTAATTCCCGCAAAAAGCACCAGCCCCTCAGCCAGGCCCCTGCCCATCTCTTGGTTAGTTGATGAGCGCACATGGTGCAGCTTTCGCGCGCCTGCCTTTCCTTCCCTCTGTCATCCCGACCGGAGCAGCGGCGCTTTCTGCCGTTGCGCAGTGGAGGGATCGCGGCAACATCGCCCCCTCCCACAAAAACCCGTCCTCCCGATCCCGCCAAGTGTATGCCATCACCCTGCAAGCACCCGCCGCTCTGGCCTTGCTCTTGCTCCTCACCCCTTCCGTTGCTTGCCGATTCCCGGTCCTGGAAGGGGCTGTTCCC
Source organism: Acidobacteriota bacterium (assembly GCA_003154775.1). Classification (GTDB taxonomy): domain Bacteria; phylum Acidobacteriota; class Terriglobia; order Acidiferrales; family UBA7541; genus Acidiferrum. Next base: position 29,576 of record PMES01000066.1, read on the forward strand.
CAGAACTGCTGCCGCTTATCCACTTAACGTATTGACTCGCCTAACGTTACGCGGGTCACACCGGCGGTGCTGGCTGGCACGTCCCCAATGGTTTGGGTTCACCTCCCACGCCGGACCGGGCGAATCCCCACAACCGCTGAGTCTTCTCGCTCAGTGTTGGCCGAAGGAGTTCCTCCCATGAATCCCACCACAAACCGCCGCGGCCCCCAGTTGACCATCCCGGAATTGCAGGCCGCCGCCGCTGAAATGCGCGCCATGGACATCGTCAGTATCTACGCCGCAGGCTCCGGTCATCCCGGCGGCACTCTTTCCGTAATGGACATCGCCGCCGCTCTTTATCTGAACGTCCTCAATCATGATCCCGCGAATCCCGCATGGCCCGAGCGCGATCGCGTTTTCTGGTCCGCCGGCCACAAAGCACCTGCGCTCTACGTCGCGCTCGGCAGAGCGGGTTATTTCCCGCTCGACGATGTGGTTCTGCTGCGGCAGCTCGGCTCAGGATTCGAAGGTCATCCCAATTGGTTGAAAGTTCCCGGCATCGAAATTTCCAGCGGCTCCCTGGGACAAGGACTCGGCGCCGCCGTGGGCAGCGCCCTTGCCGCAAAACTCCGCGGCGCCGCCCACCGCGTTTACGTGATCATGGGCGACGGCGAACAACAGGAAGGCAGCGTCTGGGAAGCCGCCATGGCCGCCGCGCACCACAACCTCGATAACCTCTGCGCCATTATTGATGTCAACCGCTTGCAGATTGATGGTTGGGTCAAGGATGTGATGAATGTTGAGCCGCTTGCGGAAAAATATGCCGCGTTCGGCTGGAACATCATTTCGATTGATGGCCACGACTTCGCGCAGATTCTCGATGCCTTCTCGCGTGCCGGCCAAACCACCGGGCGTCCGACGGTCATCCTCGCCCGCACCATCAAGGGCAAAGGCGTTTCCTTCATGGAGAATGAAGCCAGTTGGCACGGCACACCGCCGAAAAAAGAACAATTTGAAAAGGCTCTGCCCGAACTGCTCACTCCTGATTTTCCGCGCGCCCGCGTCGATGCCCTGCTCCAGCGCGCTGCCGCAAACGCCGCCGAGGTCGCACGCAAGGCGAAAGCTGGCATTCCCAAGTTCGTGCTCGAATATTGGTGGAACGCCCGCGATTCCATGAAGGTCGAGATGGACCCCACACGCATGGGCTTCGGCCGCGGCCTGGAACGCGCCGGCGAAGATCCCCGCGTGGTCACCCTGCACGCGGACATATCCGGTTCCATCCGCATCACCGATTTTGAGAGCAAGCATCCGGAACGCAACAATCGCGTCTTCAGCGTCGGCATCGCGGAGCAGAACATGATGAGCGTCGCCGCCGGCCTGGCCCGCGAAGGCTTCATCCCCGTCACTGGCACCTATGGTGTCTTCGCTTCCGGCCGCGCCTGGGATCAGATCCGCACCACCATTTGCTACTCCAATCTGAACGTGAAAATCGCCGGCGCTCACGGCGGCATTTCCGTCGGTGCTGATGGCGCAACGCACCAGGCTCTGGAAGAAATCGCGCTGACCAGTATTTTGCCGAACATGCACGTGGTCGTGCCGTGCGATTCCGTGGAGACGCAAAAGGCCACCGAGTATTCGCTTCTCAAGCTGCAAGGGCCCTGCTACCTGCGCTTCGCCCGCGAAGCCACGCCCATCGTCACCAAACCGGATACGCCCTATGAATTCGGCGTTGCCAACGTGATTCGCTACCGCGGCGTACAGCCTAAATTCCTCGATGCCTTTGAGACCTTCCTGGGTCCTGCCTACAAGAACGAACACGAAAATGTCGCCATCATTGCCTGCGGCCCCATGGTTCCCGAAGCGATGCGCGCCGCCTGGCTTCTGAAAGAGGAGTACGCCATCGAAACGCGCGTCGTCAACGTTCATACCGTCAAGCCGCTGGATATCCCCACCCTGGTGCGCGCAGCGGAAGATACCCGCGTCGTGGTCACCGCGGAAGAACATCAGGTCGGCGGCTTCGGCAATATCGTGGCCGGAGCCATTCTCCAGCAGCGCAAGGATTTTCGACTCCCGTTGCAACTCGCCATGGTCGGTATTGCCGATCGCTTCGGCATTTCCGGCAATCCCTGGGAACTGGTGCAACACTTTGGTCTGACTGCGGAACATCTCGCCAAGCGTGTTCTGGATCTTCTCGATAAAAAACTGGCCGCCTCGCCCGCTGCCTCCGCCTCCGTTGCCTCCACCGAGGTCCCGGCAGTTCACTGTGCCCGCTGCGGCGCCAATATCTCACCCGCTGAATATGCCAAGGAGTTGCCCTTGCCTTCCGACGAGATCTGCGCCGAGTGCGAATACCAATCCCTCGAGCTTTGCGCCGTCTGCCGCATCGAGTGGGCCAAGGTCAGCCACAACTCCACCTACATCTGCCCGGCCTGCCGCGCCAACCCCGTGCTCCGCTGACACTCGCTCCCGCGCGCGCTCTCACTTACCATTTTGCGCTGCTAACCTGTGCAAGCACCCTTGCCTTCATCGCCGCCCTTGTGAAATCCACTTCTCCGGTTACCGCGTTATAGACCTCTGCATAAATAA